>CAYSCW010000018.1:0-55323 GCA_964429795.1 uncultured Eubacteriales bacterium | reverse complement strand
ATTGATTCTTGGTGTAACTTTAAAGTGGTCTTATTTTCTTGCGGCTCTCTGGTTATAACATTAATCACTCCAGCAACAGCGTTTCCTCCATAAAGGGCTGAGCCACCTCCTTTAACGATTTCTATCTTCTCAAGCATTTCTGCAGGAATTTGCTCTAAGCCATAAACACCCGCCATCGCGCTAACAATAGGAGAGCTATCAATCAGAATTTGAGTGTATTTCCCTTCCATACCATTAATGCGAACCTGGCTGAAGTTACAATTTTGACAGTCATTCTCAACTCTAACTCCTGTTGTCTGATAAAGAGAATCAGCGAGAGTAGATGCAGCCTTCTTTGCAATATCTTCGGCAGTTATGACTTCAATTTTAACAGGAGTTTCGCCATAAAGTTTCGGGGTGCGGGTAGCGGTAACGACTATTTCCTCTGAGATTTTTTCTAGTAAAACGATCTGGTAGTTGAGTTTGCTCTGTTGAAGATCAAAATTATCTGAGGAGTAATCCATATATCCTTCAGCATAGACCTCAATATGGTATCTTCCTGGTGGAATGTCTGTGATTTCAAAAATCCCTGACTCATCTGATTCTGTAGATTTGTTTACCTCTGGAATCATAACTATCGCCTTTTTTATAGGATTGCCATTCCAGTCCTCTATTTTTCCTTTTACCAGTAAAAGCTTACCTTGTTGCTGGCCATATCTATGTTGCTTTTGCTGGCGCGGATGGCTAAAGGTGAGTTGAGTAGAGATAAACGTTAGAATGATGAATAATATCCATAATTTCTTTTTTCGCATTTGTTTCCCTCCCCGATTTTCATCTGCCTTTGAGATTTTGAGAACTTATAAAACTCTCAAAATTCAAAGGAAAATAAAGGTCTTTGTGAGTTAACGGATTGAGGAGGATTAAATTTGAGGAGGGGAACGGGAGGCGGGATCAATACTGAAAAAATATGTATAATTAAATGATGCTGATGGTTGTAGTGTGCTTAAGAAAGAAAGTGGAGGAAGGCAGAAAAAATTAATCTGGCAGGTTGTGAGAGAGGAATATTGAAATTGGCAGGCAGGACAGTTGTCATTCCTTTCAATAGTTCTTTCGGTATGAAAAAAATTGATAAATAAAGTAACAGATAGGAATAAGGATAAGAAGAGCAGATTGAAATATATCTTACTTTTTTTATTCATTCCCTCTTTCAATAATATATAAGAGAAAAGCAAGAAGATCAATATGGAAGTCGAGAGGCACCTTCCCTCTGCTATTATAAAAACAGAAAAATCATTCATTATTCATGGAAATCAAGGCACACGTTACCGATCTCAGAAGATCGATACATGTCCTTGATTTCCTTAACTATCCACAGAATGTCCCACGACAATTTTCGCATGTTTATGAATAATGCAGGTTTAGAATTGAAAGGATATTTTTTACATATTTTTGTGTCAATGATATATGATATAGATGAGAAGGATATTCAGGAAAGAGGATAAAGAATTCAGGTAAGTATAAATGAGAAGAATTAATTATTCAAGAAAAGCAGGAAGAAATGGAGTTGATAATTACTTAACAGCATTAAGAAGAGAAAAGGGGAGGTTAAAAAATGGGTGTTCTTCACACTGGGAAAGAGAGGTCTGAAAATCTTTCAAGAAAAACTAAGTGGGAAAAGGACAAGCAGAAAAAGAGACCCCCCAGAAAGCTCGGAAAAAATAAGTCATTGTTAAAGCTAACGATCCCTTCCCGCCGGGGAAGAAGAAAAAAATGACTACAGTCCATGAGCTTGATGGAAAAAAACAATTTAAAGATTAAGGGAGGTTACAGTGAAAGAAATCATTGAATTGATTGCCAAATCATTAGTGGACAATCCGGACAAGGTTAAGGTTTCCCAATTGGACGGGGAACAGACCTCGATCATAGAATTAAAGGTTGCTCCGGAAGATGTAGGCAAGGTTATAGGAAAACAGGGAAGAACCGCTCAGGCTATCAGAGTTATTCTCGGTGCCGCTGGGATGAAGCTGAAAAAGAGATATAACCTTGAGATAATCGACAAAGGGTGATTTGGTCAGCATGAGGAAATGATTCTCTATCAGTGTTTATTGACGTTTGCCCCAGGAGAAAAAAATACTATCCAAGAGAGTATGAAGCAAGCGGAATCCAGAGCTCCTTATGTCCTGGCTTTTATGTTTTGAATGAGAACAGCGAGGCGAATGAGCGGCTAAAAAATATAGCTTCTATATTTTGTGAATCATATCTTCACTCAATTTTTTCAATTTATTATAAACAATTGTATCTATATCTTTTTTATCTTCTCTGTTTAGATTTTTACAATCTATCGCTTTTCCAAATATAACATATACATCTTTATCGAATTTAAAAGAAAAAGCTCCGGGGGGGCAAACTTCCCTGGTTCCTTTTATGCATACCGGCATTATGTGAATATTTGCAGATACTGATGCTGAAAGCCCCCCCCTTTGGAATCTTTGTATGTTACCGTCATAACTCATGTTCGATTCGGGAAAAATGATAAGATTATTTCCTCTGCGTAAACTTTTTTGAATATCTTTTAAAGCCTTTATCTGTCCTTTTCTGTCACTTTTGTCGACCAACACACTCTCACTGAATTTTATCAATAAATTTGTAATAAAAAAGGAAGCGAGCTCCTTGTTGGCAATATATTTATTCTTGACAGGAATTGCAGCGGATAAAACCGGAATATCTAGCAGTGATAAATGGTTTGAAGCAAAGAGATACGTTTTGTTATTTGACACATTTTCTCTGTTGATTATATGCAATTTGACCCTTGTAATTTTACATATTGTTTTGCCCCAATGGTTCAATTGGAAAAATACAAATTCATTCCAGAAAGGCATTTTTTTAAGAATAAACAGGAAAGGCATGAACCATCCCAGTTGCAGTGATCTGAGGAATATCTTCAACAAAATGAAAAGCTGCTTTTCCTGAGATGCTCTTTTTAAGAAATTGATTGCCTTGAAACGCTTATTCTTTATAATAGCAGAATATTTTAATCCTCCCAGATGTATTTCTATTTCATGATTCAATGCTTTAAGTTCAACATTAGTCATTTTTTACTCTTTTGTCTTTTTAACTAACAAAAAATTAGATAATTATCAACAGATTAAAAATGCAAGTTTCATAAAGCAAGGGAAAGCTATTGATCTTTTGAGCGGTGAATGTGGTGGAAAAAAGGCTGAAAAAGTGATAAATTTGTCAATTGCCTGATACAGATGAAATCAGGAAGTTAATCTGATAAGATTATCTTTCTGCGATTATAAACAAAGTGGGCGGTTAGCTCAGTGGGAGAGCGCGGCGTTCGCAACGCTGAGGTCGGGGGTTCAAATCCCCTACCGTCCACCATTAAAAGAGGTTAAGGCATAGTTTTTGGTTACTTAAAAAATGAATGGCGAGATGTGGGTCCTGATCGGCACAGCAGCCACAATTGGCTTGGTTCACACTGTGCTCGGGCCTGACCACTACCTTCCCTTTATTGTCATCTCCCGGGCAAGACGATGGCATCTATCCAAGACCCTCTTCATCTCGTTTCTCTGCGGCTTGGGTCATGTGTTGAGTTCTGTGGTTTTGGGACTCGCGGGAGTAGCTTTAGGGATAGCTGTGACTCGCCTGGAGAGTGCAGAGTCCTTTCGGGGGGGAATTGCAGCCTGGCTTTTAATAGGCTTTGGTTTCGCCTACTTTATTTGGGGAATGCATAGAGCCATAAAGAACAAACCCCATAAGCATCTTCACCTTCATGCCGATGGTCTGACACATGATCATCTTCACACCCATGAGACAGACCATTCTCATGTCCATGACAGGAAGAAGAAAGCCAACATCACTCCCTGGATTCTGTTCACCATTTTTGTATTCGGCCCCTGTGAGCCTCTGATTCCGCTGGTCATGTATCCTGCGATCAAACACAATACTGGGGGGATTATTCTGGTGACCCTGGCTTTTGGCCTAACAACCATAATGACCATGCTCACCATCATCGCAATCACTGCGTGGGGGGTGAATTTCCTTCGCTTGGGGCGTTTAGAAAGATACGTCCACGCTTTGGCAGGAGCCATGATCTTTGTTTCGGGATTGAGCGTGCAGTTTCTCGGCTTGTAGGGCATTTTTCCATGAAGTTCATCGTTGACTGTATGCTGGGTAAATTAGCCAAATGGCTCAAGATTCTCGGCTTTGATACCCTCTATTTCAGTAAGATCGAAGACTCAGATTTTGTGCGATTGGCGAAGCAGGAAGAGAGAGTTATTCTCACCAGAGATACAGGTCTGATCGAAAAATCGGGCAGGATGAAAAAGCTCTTCATCGAAAGCGAAAATTGGAAGATTCAGGTAAAGCAGGTTCTGGATGCCTTCAACCTTTGGGAAAAAGTCAATCCAAATTCACGGTGTATTGAATGCAACGTTCTATTAAAAGATTTGCCCAAGAGAAAAGCCAGAAATCTGGTGACTCCTTTCGTTTATGAGCGTGCAGAATCCTTTGCCCTTTGTCCCAATTGCCAGCGGATTTTCTGGCAGGGGACTCATTTTCAGGACATGGAATACAAAATCCAGGAAATATTTAAAAGGAAAGAGAGGGCAGGATTATCCGGCGATGAAAGGAGCTAGCAGAGAATCGATGTCTTTGATCAAGGTGTGATAGCTGTGTGGGATCAAATAAATAAATATTTAAAAAAGGAGGTACCATGTTAGTTCTTACCACTCCTCAGATTGAAGGGAAAAGGATCGTAAAATATCTGGGATTGGTCAGCGCCAGCGGTACAGCCGTGGTTTATGAAGAATAAAAGGGAGGACAGATGGAAAAACATATCGATGTGATCGGAGCCCTGTGGATAGTCTGGGGAGCTATTGGAGTCATATTCGGCCTGTTCATCCTGGGGATTCTTTTTGGAATCTCTTTCATTCCGGATATGGGATACGAGGCCCCTGTTATTCTCCGGACTGTGGGATTGGGCGTGGGCATGTTTTTTGTGGTTCTCTCGGCTCCGGAAGTCATTGCCGGTATCGGACTTCTGAAGAGGCAGGAGTGGGGAAGAGTCCTGGTTTTAGTTGAGGCGTTTCTTAATCTTATTGTTATTCCTTTCGGAACGATTTTGGGCATCTATTCCATCGTCATATTGCTCAATGATGAAACTGTTCGGCTTTTCAGGAAAGAACATCAAAAGTCGGAAAAGGTGAAAAAATGAGAGGATTGATTTTTTTCTTGTTAGCGGTGATTATGGGCAACGGAGCGATTGCATTCTTAGATGCAGAGAATACCTCGATGCAGGCGCCGGATATAAACAGCATAATAAATGTGCTCAAGGAACACAAAATCGCTTATTATCTTTTCTCTAATGAGTGGGGAAATCAATTTCTGGTGGTCCCTAAATTTGGAGCCAGGATTTTTGCTGTGTCAGTGGACGGAGAAAATCTCTTCTGGACCCATCCTGATATTCTGAAGGGTCAGGGCGGGCAGCGCAGCTGGATTTCTCCTGAGGGAGGAGCAAAAGGTTTTATTTTTCGGCCCGATTGGAAGGGACAAAAAGATTTTTCTGCGATGGATCCAGGAGACTATAAGGTCGTCCATTTTGAAGAGAATGAACATCTGATTCTCCAGAACAGGTTCAGGACAACCTCCAATGATGGAAAGGAGGATTATGATTTGACATTGACCCGGGAGCTCAGACATCTTGATGATCCTCTCCAAGGAGAGCCTGGATTTAAAGAATTGCATTACAGTTTTCTTGGGATTGATTTCGTTCATAGGCTCAGAAATAATTCCCAAGCTCTCCTGGATCGAATCTTAGCCCTCTGGTGTTTGATCCAAATTCCGCCTAAAGGAACCATGGTCGTTCCCGTTCAGAGAGTGGAAAGCGGGGAGTGGAGAGGAAATTACTTCGAGCCTATTCCGGAGAGATTCGTCAAGCCCAATCCTGACTCCTTCTCCTTCTTTATCCATGGCAGCCAGCGTTATAAAGTAGGCATTCGTCCCGAATTCTGCAAAGGAATCATCTGCTATCTGGCTAAAGCCAAAGGCCAGGATTTTTTCATGGTCTTCATGACCTTTCCCGTCATGTCCGACGAACGCTATGTGGATCGGCCAAAGGAAGAACAGGAGTCCGATGGCGATGCCATCCAGATTTACAGCCACCTTGAAGAAGGCCCCCTTGCCTTCGGAGAGCTGGAATGCCATTCATGGGGATTGAAACTTCAACCAGACGCAGAAAGTGCGTTTCCGATCAAGATTTTTCTGTATAAGGCCCCCCTCGATGTTTTGAAGAGCATAGGGAAAAGACTCATCTGTCCCCAGTTTGACGAGGCCCATATTTTTGAAGAGTAGTCTTCTTAGAAGAAGCTGCCAGACTAACAGAATCTTCTTTATCAAACTCGGATTTGCCTGGATAAAATAGGTTCGATCTCCGCGATTTCCACGCTCTGGCTTGACTAAAGATAGAAGGCGTTCGGAATAAATGTTTTGGCAACCAAAAGGGCCTTTCTGTCGTATAAGAATAACGAAGTCAACAAATACTGTTTTGCTTACGTATTACAGGATGAAGAATCAAAATGAGCATGGTTTGAGAGCTTTTCATTTCAGATTTAGATTTCATCAACACATGACTATGCCTGGAGGAGGAGTTGATAAGTGAAGAAAAAGATAGCTGTTATATTGATCACATTACTGCCTCTTATTTTATCGGCACAAGAGACTAAAGTCCCAGAACAGAAAACTGTTCGGGCTGTACAGGTCAACGGATCAGTCACCATCGATGGTGTCTTGAATGAAAATGTCTGGCAGAATGAGGGATACAGCGATTTTACCCAGTCAGATCCCCATGATGGAGAGAAACCTACTGAAAAAACCGTAGTCTGGATTGCCTATGATGAAGAAGCTCTGTATGTGGCTGCCCGCCTTTTTGACACAGAGCCTGAGTTGATCACCAGCCGGTTGGGGCGACGGGATGATTTCGTGGATTCAGACTGGTTCATATTTGCCGTCGATCCTTACTATGATCGGAGGACTGGCTTCCAGTTTGCTGTCAACCCGGCCGGTTCTATCGTCGACTGGTCTCTCTACAACGATGAATGGAGCGACTCCACCTGGGACGGAGTGTGGGAGTGGAAAGCTCAGGTCGATGAGCAAGGATGGACGGTGGAAATCAGGATTCCTTTCAACCAGCTCCGTTTCTCGAAGAAGCAAGAGTACGTCTGGGGAGTCAATTTTCGGCGGATCATCAAACGGAAAAACGAGAAGATGGCCTTTATCTGGGTTCCCAAAGAGGACAGTGGTTATGTCTCCCGCTTTGCCAAATTGGTGGGAATCCAGGATATTCATCCCGGACGGCATGTTGAATTTCTACCCTATTCTGTTGGGCATGCTCAATTCAGCCCGGAAGAGCCGGGAAATCCCTTCCAAACCGGACAGAAATATTTGGGGAATATAGGATTCGATCTTAAAGTCGGACTCAAGAGCAACCTGACGCTGGATTTAACGGTCAATCCTGATTTTGGCCAGGTTGAGGTTGATCCAGCGGTGATTAACCTGAGTGCCTTCGAGACCTATTATTCGGAAAAAAGACCGTTTTTTATCGAGGGATCCAGCACTTTCAATAACTTTGGGGAAGGAGGCGCCACCAGTCAGGCCAGTATAAGCTGGAGCATGCCATCCTTCTTCTACAGCCGCCGCATCGGCAGAGCTCCTCAGGGCTATGTTTCACAGAGTGGCTTTGTGAGTTTTCCCGATCGAACCTCCATCCTGGGGGCTTTCAAGCTCACAGGCAGGGTAGGTCATAACTGGAATGTTGGATTCATCAGCACTCTAACTGCCAGGGAGTATGCTGAAATTGATTATATTGGTGAACGCTTCAGGGAAGAAGTGGAACCTTTTTCTTATTATGGAGTGCTGCGGGTCCAGAAGGAATTCAGTGAGGGAAGACAGGGACTGGGCTTTATGGCTACTTCTGTTATAAGAAATTTACAGAATGACAATCTGGAAGATATCCTGAACAAGAATGCCTTCAGTCTGGCCCTTGATGGCTGGACATTCCTTGACAAGGAAAAAGTCTGGGTCCTCAATGGCTGGTTTGGAGGGACCCGGGTTGAAGGAAGCCAGTCCGCTATACTCACTCTACAGCAATCGTCTCTCCATTACTACCAGCGGCCCGATGCCGCACATGTCGAGCTCGATGAAGAGGCGACGAGCATGGAGGGCTGGGGTGGACGTTTTACTCTGAATAAACAGAAAGGTCGGTTTCTTTTTAATGCAGCTTTCGGGGTCCTCTCTCCTGGATTTGATCCCAATGACATGGGGTTTCAATACTCGAGCTCAGACAGAATAAACGCCCATCTGCTTACCGGATACAGTTGGCCTCATCCAGGAAAATTTTTCAGAAATATCTATATCTATGGTGGACCTTTTCGTAATTATGACTTTGGAGGTAATAAAAACTGGGATGGATTTTTAATCTTATTCGAGGGCCAGTTTCTAAACTATTGGGAATTTAACTCCATGTTTGCCTATAATCCTCAGACCGTCAGCAACAGCCTGACAAGGGGAGGTCCGTTAGCCCTGATTCCCGATGGGTACCAGATTGATTTCAGTCTCTACAGCGACAGCCGGAAGCCGATCGTTGTTTCTGGCTATACAAATCTCTATTCAAGACCCGATGATGGCTATAGCTGGGATGGCGGTCTTTCTCTTCGTTGGAAGCCGAGGACCAATATCAGTCTTTCCATCGGCCCCGAATATTATGTCCGGCGGTCAAGTATCCAGTGGGTGACCAGAGTGGAGGATCCTTTGATGATGGAAACCTTCGGAGTGCGTTACATATTCGCCAGATTTTATCAGAGGATGCTTTCCAGCGATATTCGGCTGAACTGGATATTCACCTCTAAGCTGAGTCTTCAGCTTTATTTGCAGCCTCTTCTGGCCGTTGGGGAATATGAGCAATTCAGAGAGTTGGCCAGACCAAAGAGCTATGAGTTCAATATCTTTGGAGAAGGAATCTCTACCGTAAGTTATGCTGATAGCAGGTATACGGTCGACCCGGATGGTTCTGGACCTGCTGATGAATTTTCCTTTTATAATCCTGATTTTAATGTGAAGTCTCTCCGGGGAACCGTAGTGCTGCGCTGGGAATATTTTCCGGGATCGATTCTTTATCTGGTTTGGACTCAGAACCGCTCAGATTATGCTCATCCTGGTGATTTCAACCTGCGACGTGACCTGGGTGACCTATTGACCGCTCCGGGAGACAATATTTTCCTGATCAAAGTTTCTTACCGCTGGAATATATAATTTTCCCAGGCCTTCCATATTTTTTCTCCTCAAAAGCAACCTTTTGCCCATCTTTTTCATCTCATGTAAATGAGGAGAAGAAAAAGATGTACTGTCAGGTTGCTCTAACTCCTGTTCTTGATCAAGTTAGCTATAGAATCGGCCGTTATGCTAAAATGCTTTTGACTGGAGAAAATTTCGTGGTGTCTCAGCGCAAGAAAGAGCCTGGCGACGAGAAAGGTCAAATAGATGCGCCGGTGCTCAAAGATCTGATTGAAGGCAGCCAAGAAGGAGACACCCAGGCCATAAATGCTTTATACGAACAGTATAAACACCCTCTCTTCAACCTAATCTACCGTCATACTTACAATTATGAGGCGGCTGAAGACCTGTTGCAGGATATCTTTGTTAAGATATTTACCCGCCTGGAAAGCCTCCAGAATTATGAAACCTTCAACGGCTGGGCTTACCGCATTGCCCTCAACACCTGTTACAGTTATCTGCGAAGCAAGAAGAGCAAACTCAGAGATACCATTCCTTTGGATGAGGCTAAGAAAATTGTTAACGCAGATAGTCATGATGTTCAAGAAAAAGTGATGAGGAAGCCCCTGGATGAAGCCATAGAAGGTCTTTCCCAAGGGATGAAGAGCGTTTTTCTCCTCCATGATGTTCAGGGCTTCAAACATGAGGAGATTGCCCGGATGCTGGGATGCTCTACGGGAACATCCAAGTCCCAGCTTTTTAAGGCCAGGATGAAAATCAGGGCCTATCTCAAGGATAAAAATGCACTGTAGGAGAGAAAAATGAGATGCACAAGAGCAAGGAGATGGATCAGCGATTATATCGATGGCCATCTGGATGGCGAGAAGAAGGCTGCTCTTCAGCAACATCTTGAAAGTTGTCCGCAGTGCCAGCAAGTGCTCGAAGATTTCAAGAATATCACAGAGAGGGCCCATAATTTAGAGGAGGTTTCGCCCTCTGCTCAAACCTGGTTTCGCATAAAGTCTCGAATCGAGGAAGGGACAGAAACGATTCAGGCTCCTGCACTGGAAAAGAGGAAGTGGTTTGACTTTCTGAAGGTCCAACCCAAATGGAAATATGCTCTGAGTGCAGCTCTTCTTTTAGTGATCGTCTCCGGTGGGGTGATATTGGGATTGAGGTATGGCAAGGGAATCTTCGGCTCCATGGACCCTCAGCAATACACCCTTTCTAAATTGAGAGAGGCTGAACGTCATTATCAAGCAGCGATAAGAGCCCTTGATCAAGCCGTGTCCACCCAGAAAGGGAGGCTAGATCCAGGGGTAGCAAGGATTTTTCAAGCCCATCTTGAGATTATTGACTTCTCTATCAATGCTTGCCGACAAGCTGTATTCACCGAACCAGACAATCTCGAAGCACGAAATTATCTATTATATGCCTACAATGTAAAATTAAAATTGCTTGATGAGATGGCCGCCATCAAGTCAACATCTTCCCCTGAGAGGGGAACGGGGAAAACCCTTTAATCTGCAAAAGGAGGTTTAATATGAAATTACAAAAACCATTAACCGTTGTTGCCATCTTAGCCGTCATGTTTTTTATCCTTGGAATGGCTCCTGCCGAATCGGCTGACAGGGAAAAGTATGAGGAGAAGTTTGAGCAGACCGTTTCTTTGGCTAGAGATGGAAAGGTGAGCTTAAAGAATATCTCGGGAGATATTGAGGTGGAAAGCTGGGATAAGGCCGAAGTTAAGATCGAAGCGAAGAAGATCTCCAGAGCCTCGACTCTAGAAAAAGCAAAAGAGAATGCAGCCAGAGTGAAAATTGAGGTTATGGAAGAGGGAAATACTCTTCGTATTGAGACCAAATACCCTGAGCCGAGCATCAAGTCTTTGAATGTCTCTATCGATTACCACCTGCTCGTCCCTGATAAGGTGGCCGTTAAAATCAAATCCGTGAGCGGCGATGTGACACTTCAACAGATTGGAGGTGCGATAGAAGTGGATGTGGTGAGCGGAGACATCGAAGTGATGAAGGCTGATAAAGGAGTGGATTGCAAGGCTGTCAGCGGGGATTTGGAGCTTCGCAGTATTAATGGAGATGCTTTCTTAAAGACTGTTTCTGGCGATATCACCCTGGGGAAAATGAACGGTTCCATCGAGGCCGAATCAGTGAGCGGCGACATAGAGTTGATAGATGTCTCTGGTGCCAGAGTGGTCAAAGGAAACGCGTTGAGTGGCTCCATCACCTATCAGGGCGATATCAATCCTGAAGGTCGATATGAGCTGAAATCCCACAGCGGCGAAATCGAGATGGTTCTGCCCTCTAATGCGGCTTTTGATCTCGAAGCCAGTACATTCAGCGGAGATATCGAGAGTGATTTCGAGATCATGGTCAGCGGAAAGTTCAGCAAGAAGAAGATCCAGGGTACAGTCAATGGAGGCGGAGCTGTGGTCATCCTAAATACTTTCAGCGGTGACATTGATTTGAAAAAGATGTAATTCCTTACTATCCCTGCCTTAATGAGGAGGACACTCGTCCTCCTCTTTTTTTATCTAATATTTGAGGTAGTCCCCGAGTGACTGGATGAAGTCGCATCAAATATTTTTTTCTGGTAGAATAATTGCTCGATAACAATTTGACAGTCGATTTGAAGCATAAATCACTTTATTGCTTTAAATTGAAAGCATGTGTTCAGTTCGGAAAAGACATCGCTCGTAATCTAAAGATAGCTGAAACGAATGAATAAAATGCTTCATCATTCCTGATTAGATAAAGACAAAAAAAGGAGGGAGAATCATGAGTAAAAGTCTTGATAGGAGACAAAAAAAAGAAATAATGAAGGATGCTCTTGTGGAAAACCCCTCGTCCCAGGATGATGAAATTACTCTGCCAACAGGAATGTTCACTTTGAAAGAGTTGATGGCGGTCTTGAACACATTGCCCGTGGATATCACTTTTGTGGATAAAGACGACAGGGTAAGATACTTTTCAGAGGGAAAAGAAAGGATCTTTACCAGGACGAAGTCCGTACTGGGAAGAAGAGTCCAGGACTGCCATCCTCCTCAGAGCGTGGATGTTGTGGAGAAAATCGTCAATTCATTTCGAGAAGGGAAGAGGGATTCTGTCGATTTCTGGATCAATCTTAAAGGAAGAGAAATCTACATCAGGTATTTTGCGGTCAGAGACAAGCAGTCGAGCTATTTGGGTGCTCTTGAAGTCACCCAGGACATCACAGAGATTAGAAAGCTAGAGGGGGAAAAGAGGCTGCTCGATGAAAGAGATTGACTTTCGAAAAAGCGTCGGTGAAGGTGATCAATTTCGTTGAAAACCTGAATAGAAACTGGATCAAGGCTCTCCTTTACTTATTCATTCTCTTTTTTCTAAGAGTCTATTTTGAGAATACTTTCTTTCCTCTGGAAATAAACCGCTTTGTTTTTGCCCATGAGATAGCCTTCTTTTTTTGGGGTTTTTTCCTGATTTTGACGCTTTTCTGTTTATCTACGAGAGAAAAACTCGATAGGCTTTTTTCTGTCTCCTCCTTGATTATCTCATTGGTCATCTTGGCCCCGTTTCTGGATAAATTTATTTTCGGCAGGACCCAGCCTTACGATTATACTTTCACAGAAAATTTCTGGATGAACTTCAAATATTTCTTCTGGAAGTCGAGCAACGTGGGCAAAGGGCTGATCATCGAATTGGCTCTCATCATCGTCTTTATCGCTATCTACATCTTTTACAGAACAAGATCTTTTTTTAAAGTGCTGATCATCGTAGCTCTGACATATACAGGCATTCAGCTTGTCGCCGCTCCAAAGCTTTACTTGCCTGTGCCTGAATTTGCAGGATTGGCCCCTATGATTCCCTATTTTGCGGTTGCAGAACGGCTTCTTTATTTTCTTTTTTATTTTCTCTCTTCGCTTTTTTTGGTCATTCTTATCTTATTTTTGAGGAATCGAAGTCTTGTTATCTCTCTTCTGAGGAACACGCGACCTTTAAGGACTATGAATTTTATCCTGTTGACTGTTGCCGGGTTGGTTGTGGCCCAAAAGCTCTCTTTCTCTTATCCAGACTGGATATATGCTCTTCTGGCGCTTCTCAGTGTGTTTTTTCTGTGGCAGTGTTCAGTCATCATCAATGATGTTTATGATGTCCGAATAGACAGGGCCAATCTCAAAAAGAGGCCTTTGGTCCTTCGGCTCATTCAACCCAGGGATTACCTGCTTTTAGGGCTTATACTCGGTTTGCTGGGGATAATCCTCTCCCTCCTTATAGGGCATGTCGCTCTCCTGTGCAGCCTGTTTTTTTTCCTTCTGGCCATCCTCTATTCTGTTCCTCCCTTTCGCCTGAGGAGGGGATTATTGGCCTATCCCATCATCGGTTTAGGCTCTGCTCTCTCTTTCATGATTGGATATTCCTCAGGAACATCTCTTCTCAGGGTTGAAAATCTGCACGTGGCTCTGGAATTCTTTCTTTATGTTTTCGTTGTGCTTACTGTTGGTTCCGTGACCAAAGATGCCCAGGATTATGAGGGAGAGCGACAGATGGGCATTAAGAACTTCTTCACTATCGTAGAGAGAGAAAGAGCAAGGTGGATAATCTCCCTTCTGCTTTTCTTGGGCTTTTTATCACCTCTTTTCTTCATTTTTAATTACATCGATATCCTGTTTTTCTTAGTCATGGGCACGGCAGCAGCTATCCTTTTCTACAAGAGAATGAGTTATCCCTTGACCATGGTCTTCTATCTAATGGCTGCCGCCTATTTTCTTCTTAGATTATAACCAGAAAATATCTGGGTAACAGATCCAGCGAACTCTGGTTTGGACCTGCGTTTTTGTTTTTCTGTGGGGATGCTCAGCACAAATTTCTGTGGATGACCACGGTTTATTAGACCCCCATGAGAAAGCGTCTTTAATCCACTGAGACCGGAGGACTGGCCACAGAGATTTTTTCCACAAGCCATTTCTTGTCCACCCGTTTCAGGTGGAAGATTTGATCCTGCTTCATTTTACGGGCGAAGCCTCTTCCTTTGGGTTCCATTTTGCTCACGAATTCCACCCGAACGCTTTTCTTGTCCTCACCGACATCCTTGATTTCTTTCATCTTCCAGTCGGAGATGGAAATCTTCATATTTTTGGACTGTTCCGCACTTCTAACAGCTTCTGCTGTGAAGCTTCCTGTGGTCATTTTCTGCATGGCATCGACATTCCCTTTGGCCATGGCTGCATAGAAGGCCTTGGGAATGTTCTCAGCCGAGCCCCCTCCGCCTCCGCAGGCCATAAACAGCAATGCGACGAAGATGAAGACTGTTGACCCCATTAAAATTTTCTTTTGCATCAATACCTCCTTTAATTTTTACTTAATTTTTAGCATAAAATGCGATCTCTTTGCATCTTTCATCGAGTCAGTCTTCTTGCAAACAGAAGAGCGAGGGCCAAGCAGAGTCCTAGGCCGATGAACAGACCTAAACCTCCCCAGAGCCAGGAAAGAAGATAGATAATGCCGAACATCACCCCAGCAAAGATAAGGGTCAGAAGAACTTTTGCCAGAGTGACCTCGCCCTGTGCTTGAAGTTCTTGCTTTCTTTCATCCATGTCGTCTGTGGCAGCTACAGCCCATCCCGCAAGAATTGGGTAGGAGAGGACCATCAAGAAGTGAAAAATAGCTGCCGGGATGGGATAAAGAAGAAGGAATCCTCTTCCTATGGCTGGAAGAGGTTTCGACCTTCCCATAGCAAGAGCATAACGGAGAGATCCGATTCCGTCGTTGGTTGCAATTAGATGCGGGTATCCATGGAAGACCATTATTCCCGTGAGAAAAAAAGCTGGAATCCATAGAAGTTGTAAAAGGAGGCTCCAATACATCCCTTGCTCCCCTGCCAGTATCCAGGGAAGTAGAGGTGAGAAGAAAAGGAGAGCTATGGGAAGGAGCCCCAGGAGCCCGAAAACATAGCTTTGGATAAAATATACTCTTATCCCTCTGAAGACCAGAAAGGTCGTTCTCATTATGTTTTCCATATCGATGAAGTACCTTTCACGGCGGCTGTATCTGACAGCATAGTAATATCCGGCAATCACCGGAAAACTAAGCAGAAAAAGGCTGATTACACAAATCACTACGGCCATGATAAACGCCACAACGAGCGACAGAGATCTGGTGACGAATATCTGCAACCCTTTACTCAGGTTTGGCTGTACTGGCTGTTCTGCTTGGAGATTCATTCTATTCTCGATGACACCCTCTGCTTTATATGTGTTCTGCTTTTATAAGGAATTTAAGCACTGTTTTTTTCACGATTGCCCTTTCAGGAGGTTCTTTTTATGGCAATTTTATATATGAGTCTTATTGCTAAATTAGCTTCTTCTGTCCCAGGGGTGGGGCTAATTTTGAGGTATGCTTATTGAAGAAGTGATTCATCCCGCTCTTTCTTCTCTGGTTTTACAGAGAGCGTTAAGGGATATATCATGAGAGAAAATTTCTTGTCAAGGAAAATATGACCTCAGCATGCAGAGATTGACCTTTGACCGCATTTTTCTGCTGTGCGATAATTCCTCTCGTATAACGTGTTGATAAAAGGCTGTTGAGAAGGACTATGCCGGCCAAGAACAAGAATTCACATCGGATACGCTACGGCTTGGTGAAATCCGCCCTGGATGCTCACACCCTCGGGATGAGCAGTGTCGCCCAACTCCTTGAAGAATGCGGGGTTGAAGTCTTCATTGCCGACGCTTCGATCGCAGAAGCCATCGATCATGTCCGGAGTGCTCGTTTCTTCGAGCATTTGAAGAGATGGATCATCAAAAACAGGATCAACCATATCGGCTTCAGCTACAGGTTGGATCCCAAACAGGCCATAGAATCCTTCGCAAGGCTGGTCCACCAGATTGAAAGCGATACTCAGCTCTCCTTCAAGAAAAATGGCTACGTGAAAGCCATTTACTTCGCCGGCCTGCCAGAAGCCTGCGAGCTTGTGGAGAAGGAATTTGAGGGAAAATTCCAGACATTTCGGGGAGATGAGACTCCGGTGGAGACCCTGGAAAAACTGGGAGTTCCGGTCCATCTCATCCCCAAGTCCATTCGAGAAAGCTCTGTTTATGACGAAGCGCGCCTTTCTTTCGGAGAAAAGCTGATCAGGGAAGAAAGACATCTTTCCATTCCCCCTTTTAAAGACTATGACTACCAAGACTACGGAACTGTCAGGGATCATGTGGTGAAACGATTAGCCGCTGCCCGGAAGCTGGGTCAGTTTCCGCTGACCAGAGCCCATGTGGGCCCTTATCTCAAAGACAGGGAAAAGGCGCTGGCTCTTTTTTCGGATTGGCTGAAGAAACTGTCCAAAAGCCATTTCTTGGACATTGTCTCGGTAGGGTCTTCTCAACTCAGTCAATCCATGTTCGGAGAAGAATGGGGGGATCTGCCTAACGGAGGAGGCGTTCCTTTCAACAGCGCTTTCGAGCTCAGAGCCATCCTTGAGGATGCTTCCCCCATGCTGGTCAGAGCCTATTCGGCGACCAATAAGATCCCCCAGGTGGCCAAAGTTCTTGAGGAAAACCTCAACATGGCCTGGCATGCTCTTTCCCTCTGGTGGTTCAATCGGATCGATGGAAGAGGCCCGCTCGGTACGCAGGAGAGTTTGACCCAGCATCTAGAGGCCATAAAATACATTGCCAGCAAAGGCAAACCCTATGAGCCCAACCTTCCTCACCACTTTGCTTTCAGGGGAGCCGATGATGTGACCTATGTGGTCTCAGCTTATCTTGCCGCAAAGACAGCAAAACTTCTGGGCATCCAGTATCTGGTCTTGCAGAACATGCTCAACAATCCCCGGTCCACCTGGGGAGTAAGGGATCTGGCAAAAGCGCGAGCACTGTTAAGGTTGGTGAGAGGTCTGGAAGACCGTACTTTCCGTGTCATCTATCAGCCCAGGGCAGGCTTGGATTATTTCTCTCCTGATCTGGAGAAGGCCAAGGCACAGCTGGCTGCGGTCGGAGCATTGATGGATGATGTGGAAGTGGAGAAAGAAGAGAGTCCAGAGATTGTCCATGTTGTCGGCTTCTCTGAAGCTCAATTCTTGGCCAACCCGGAAGTTGTCGACCAAAGTGTCCAGATCACAAAAGCAGCTTTGAAGCACTATCCCGAATTTCGAAACAAGAATTTTATTCCCGATATTATCCAAAGCCAGGAGCTCTCTGAGGCGACCGATGAACTGTGGGAAGATGCCACGGTCTTGGTTGAAGATATGGAGAAGAGTGTAGAGAATCTCTACACCAGTAAAGGCCTGTATAAAATTTTCAAGATGGGCTATTTTCCCGTGCCCTATCTGTGGGAAGGAAGGGATGAGTTTTCCAGGGCTGTGTATTGGAAGACAAAAATCATCGACGGCGGTGTTTATTTGGTTGATGAGCGGGGAAAGAAAATGAGTATCCATGATCGGATAGAAAGAATCAAGAAACTGAATGCATAAGAACAGGGTTACGCTTATCCCTTCTCTTTTCTCCATACAACGTTCTCTTGGTTCTTAAAGAGGATCATTCCATCACCCAATGTGTGATAAAAGAAAGGAAACTCGACCTTTTGCATCTCATTGTTTCGATAATGGATCGTGTAGAGAACCCATTCATCCTTCGCAATTTTTTGCCTTTTTATTTTAGTTATAGGATGAACATTGATGTCTCCAGTCTTAGTCTTAAAGGTAATCCATTTTTTTTTCAACTCGAAATAGGTATCTATGTATTGGAATGATGAGGTCTTCCATATCCCAACCATCTCATCAGATATAGTGTTATTCCTGCTACATGAGTATCCCAGCGATAAAGCAAAAACAAGTATTGCTGTCAAGAAAGTCTTTTTTTTCATCTTTATCTCTCCTGAGACCCTGGAGTAACTTGTTTACCAGCTGAATTCGTTTTATGCCGAACTCTCCAAGATCGTGATCTCATACATGATCTCCTAGTTCTTCTTTACCCTAGTCACAATCTTGAGGAATGCATTAACCACCTTGGGATCAAACTTGATGCCAGAATCTCTCTTGATCAGCTTAACAGCATCATCATGATCTAGGGCTCCGCGATAAGGTCGTTCTGAGGTTAAGGCATCATAGCAATCTGTCACGATAAAAATTCGGCCGTACAAGCTTATGTCATCTCCAGCAATGCCTTTTGGATATCCCGTACCATCGTAATTCTCATGATGCTCCAATACGACAAGCATAATCTCCTTGAAAGCAGCTAGGGGTTCAAGGATTCGCGCTCCCAGGGCTGGATGTTTTTCTATGATCTTCCTTTCTTCAGGAGTCAGTTTCCCCTTTTTATTGAGAATCTCATTTGGAATTCCAAGCTTACCGATATCATGGAGAAGTCCTCCACGATGCAGTATATCCATTTCCTTCTCAGAAAGGTTCATCATCCGGCCGATTTCTAAAGCAAGCTTTGTAGCTCGTTCGGAGTGCCCGGCTGTCCAAGGTGACTTGGCGTCGATAGCACGGGCCAACGTGACAAGAGTTCCCCGGCTAAACCCTTTTACTTCCTCGACTAGATGAGCCTTTGATAAGGCTACTCCCACTTGATCTGATAATTGGCGGATTTGATTCAGATCTTCCTTGGAGAGGATTTCTTGTTCATCATTGCCGATAGTTATGATTCCCGCTAAATTCTGGTTGAGGAAGATGGGAAAAACATGGAATGATCGGAGCCCTTGGCACACAAGTGGCGTCAAATAATTCGGAGGATTATCATCTATTTCAACGATAAAATTATCTGGATTATCGTTTATCTTCTTTATCTCATCAGGAGTAATTTGAATCTCCTCGACTATCCTTTTCTGGGAGGGATTGCCCACCCCGATATATGTTTGGCCCGAATCGAAGCTGCTTGAGTCTATTAGAGTAAAGCCAATCCCTTTGCTGGGGAATACTGCTGAAATTTGGCTGAGCACTGTGTTAATGATCTTGTCCGTATCCATCGTCGAAAGGATGGCTTGGTGTATTTCAGCGATCGTTGTCAGGGTTTTGAACTGCCTTCCCAATTGTTGGGCCATTGCGTTGAACGTCTGGGCAAGCTCCTCAAACTCATCATGACTATCAACTAAAACCCTAGTCTCAAAGTCTTTTTTAGCGATGCACTGAGCTCCTTTCTTAAGCTTCTCTAGAGGGACAAGGTTTCTTCGGATTTGGCTGACACTCAGGATGAGGACTACCCACAAGGATAAAAGGACAACAAACGGGAATGTCTTTTCAAAATAGACTATAGGGGCATGGACGTAGGATTTTGCCTCGCTCAGAACAATCTTCCAATTTGGTGAAAAAAACCGGGATTCCATGAAGATATTTCTGCAGTTTGCAAGATATTTCTTATTGTTATATTCCCATTCGAATTGGCTAGAGGAAGAACTATCCATTTCCCTCATCACCGGTTCAAGGAAAGAAACGGGAAGCTCAAGAGAGGAGAAGAGAATGTTATTGGAATGATCCAGAACACAGAATTCGGTCATCGGTGGCAATGGTTTTTCATATCCCATATACCACAGAAACAGAGGTTCAATTTCGGCGAGTAATATGTGTTGATCAGGAAGCTCAGGCCTGAGTGCTCTGCTTATGAAGATGCGGGCTAGACCTTTAGGGTTCAATCGAGTGGAGATAACCGTTTCCCCCGAATGAAGATGCTGTTTATCTTCAGGAGTCATTTCTGGCAGATCTTGAATATCACCGAATATCGCTAGAGGCTTCCCTTTTGGAGTCAAAAGGAAGAAACCATTGAACCTTTCCTTCAGGTAGGTTGTGAAGTCAGAAGAAGGATTAAAAAGAAAGGTGTCTGGTGTCTCGTTTATGCTGGATGAGACTCTTTCCATCTCAGATTCAAGGACCAGAAGGCGTTCGAAAATGGCCATGGCCATGGTTTTGTTTGTCTGGTGAAGTCGTATTTGGCTTTGCTGGTTGAGGTGTCTAGTGACTTGAGTGAAACTGAGGACAGCCAGGATCACTATAGGAAGGAGGGCACACAGGACGAAAAGGAGGGCAATGCGTCGGGCCACCTTGCTGCGGAGAAACGTTCTGTCCCACTTCATGACATTCGACCTGGGCTAATATTTAGAGCCTAACCCGATAAATTCTCCGTTATTGGCCCGGACGATATCATCCCAGCTATCCTTGGCGGTAAGCGGTGGCTTGCTCTTCTCATCTTTGCCCGAGCTGTAAAGGTCAAAATCTGAGTTCAGAGGCACAAGGAATCGATCTTTCCGCCACTTCCCTTCGACTTCGTTTTTTTTCTTGCCGAAGATGACAACATACTGGTATGGATTTTTCCAGGGATCTTGAAGATCGCTTATTCCTATATCGATGAGTGTTTTAGGATAATTGCCATTATCAAGGAAATAATCTTCGATCTTTCGACTAATTGAAGCGATGTCTGAGGCGGCCTTGCTGTTTTTCCCCTTGAGAATGAGGCTATTGATATTAGGGACCAGAAGAGTGAGAAGAATACCCAATATGGCGACGATGAAAAGTACTTCGATCAAGGTAAAGGCCTTAGGACACTTCCTTTTCCTCTGACTTAAGAACGAAAGAGTGAAGAGGTGCCAGGAAATCCCGCTAACTTGAAGGGCATAATCTATTTCAGTCTGTTTTTTTTTCATCTTAATCATTTGCCATAGAGACGAGAAGGATTTCTTTTCTAGTTTTTTTAAATATTTTTATTCGCTTTCCATTTTAACGTAACGAATTGACCCTCCAGCAAAAACACTGATTACCCTTAAGTCAGGCTGACCGTACCTTTTTAGTTTTTCACTCTGGAGGGAGATACTATTCTGTTGGCTGTCAAAGTTTATGATAAAACCCAAGGGAGAAAAGACGACCGTCTGATCCGGGAATGAAACATCGACAACGAATTTCGAGGAAATATTATTCCTCGTGAATCCCGGTGGAACACTCCATTGCCCTGGATTGACCTCTCTTTCTACATAGAAAAACCATTCTTCGTGTTTGTATTCGAACTCTATTCTATGGTTGAGTTTGGTTTTCACAGCTTGAAATTTAGCCCTTTGCATAGTAGTTAAGATCTCTCTGGCCTCATTTTCGATTCCTCTCACCTCGATTGTCCTTTGAATATCGGGATAGGATATGAGTATCATCATCCCTAAGATACTGACCACTATCAAAATCTCGATAAAAGTAAAGCCTCTCGCTTTTGATGTTCTTAATTTTTTGTTCGATTCTTTGGCCACTTGGCCCTTCCTCAAAAAAATATCAAAAGGGAAGTATTTACTTCCCTTTCAGCCAGACCTCTTCTTCTGGCAGTTGTATATTTAAAATAATCTTCTCACCAGAGGTAGACAATCGCTACTTTGGGTGAATTCCTTAGCTATTTTTTCTCCTGATTTATCATCACATTGATGAGTTCATCCCACCTCAAAAGGTGATTTTTTCTAAAAATAATCTTCCTCCCTATACAGGGGTATCCGCCTGATGGAAGAAAACTTAATGTATAAAGAGGGCGTCAAAAATTTTCATCCTCTCAGGTTCAGGGATGAATGTAGCCTACGTAAAACGACAGAGCTAGTCAGATAGAGTGACTATAAGGGGAGCATGGTCTGAAGGGGTGGGTTTTCTGCGCTTTCTGGGCCAGAGGTCGACTTCTATGTTTTGTGCTCTCTTCATCAGAGATTCGGTACACAGCACATAGTCGATTCTCATGCCTTGATCTCTCCAGATAGCACCGCCGATGTAATCCCACCAGGTAAACTGCTTCTTTTCTGGATAAAGGGAACGGAACGAATCGATAAAGCCCCACGCCAGAAGCTCCTGGAAGGACTTCCTTTCTTCCGGCATAGTGCCAATGGAATCCTTCAGGATTTCAGGTGACCAGACATCCTGATCGTCTCGGGCCACGTTGAAATCACCGACCATGATCAGGGCTTTGTCAGCCGAAAAATGAGTATCGAGGAATGAGACAAGTTTCTGGTACCAGTCTCTCTTGTAGTCAAATTTCTCTGTTCCCTGCACATCGCCGTGAGGCGCATAGATATTGATCAGATTGATAGCCTTTATTTTGGCCGCAATGATTCTTTTTTGGGGATCCCAATATTGGTCGGTTTCCTTCTCAAGGATTCTCTTCATGGGGAGCTTGGAGCAGATAGCCACTCCGTTGTAGGCTTTTTGACCGTTGACGATGGAGGAATACCCCAGGCGTTCAAAGTCTTGATAAGGGAAGTGTTCTTGCTCCGATTTTAATTCTTGAAAGCAGAGCACGTCTATATCCTTATTCCTCTGCTCAACCCACTGGATGATAAGGTCTTTTCGGGCATTTATGGAATTGACGTTGAAGGTACAGATTTTCATTATCCATCTCCTCCCCGGATTTTGAGATGATATTATACACAGAAAGATTTTCTTTGTCCTCTTCATCCGGTTTGAGGAACCTTTTCAGGTTTAATTGCGTATATTTTTAATGAAACGATAAGTCTATAAAAAGGAGGTTACATTGAGATTCAAGGTCATTTTTTTGGTACTGTTCTTCTTAAGCGCTTCTCTTGTTTTGGCTTATGAAGAAGTCAAGAACTTGAGTCTGTCAGCGCAGGGAATCGACACACTGGAGATTGATTGTGGCGCAGGATTTCTGAAAGTCTATGGCAGGGAAGATCTCCAAAACATAGAAGTGGAGGCAGAGATAATCCTGGAAGGATTGAGTGATCAAAAGGCACAAAGATTCATTCGGGAAAAAGTCAATCTTTCTCTTGAGAGGAGAGGGAGCCGGGCTGAGCTGGTCAGTGAGATGAAACGCTATTCTTCCTTTTTCTCCTTCAGAAACAAGGTGATCAACCTTACCGTGAATTTGCCCAAAAACATGGATTTAAATATTGATGACGGCTCTGGCGAGATGATGGTGGAAGACATCGTTGGGAAGGTTTACATAGAAGATGGATCAGGCACTATGGATATCAAGAACATCACTGGAGATTTGACTATAGACGACGGGTCGGGAGACATTAAAGTTTTCGATGTCAAAGGAGATGTGGATATAGATGACGGCTCGGGAACAGTCAATGTCGAGGATGTTTCGGGGAATCTTTCCATAGATGATAGCTCAGGGACAATTTGTGTCCGAAATATTGGGGAGAATGTTATTCTCGAGGATGGTTCAGGCTCGATAAACATTGATGGAGTAGAAGGGAATGTTGTTATAGAGGATGACGGAAGCGGAAGCGTCAATATAAAAAATGTGAAGGGGACAGTCAGAAAATAAAGGGGAGGGGAGAGTTAGGTCTAATCCAGGCTCATTTTTTCCAACAGGAGCGTAAACCTTGAATCAGAACGAAGGCTGTCCAGACTTGGATCCGTATTGATGGTCACCACTGAGCTCGATCGTTCCTCAACTGCCTTTTCCAGAGATGCGAATGCCCTGTTCTTTTCCCCAAGGGCAGCATAAATCACACCTATTTCATAACGAGGGACATACTTCTCTTCGGAGAGCGCCAGCAATTCTTCTAGTATTTCTCGCGATTTATTTTCATCACCTGCAGAAGCATAGGCAAGTGCAAGGTCCGCTAAGTACTGGATGCTTCTTCCTGAAAAGTTGACCGCTTTTTGAATTTCTGTGATAGCTTCTTCAAATAATGACTTCTGGATGTAAATCAATCCGAGAACTTCATGGGCCCAGGGGAACTCAGCATCTATTTCAAGGACTTTCCGGCAATGTTCCATGGCTTGGTCATACTGGCGTGCCTGGTAGAAAAGAAAGCCAATACTTGTCATAATAGGGAGAGAAAAAGGGTCTAAGTCTAATGCTTGGTTCATTTCTTTCAGGGCTTCATCGAAACGACTCATGTCTCTTAACAAAGCGCCATACCATTGATGAGTGGTGGCATAGCCAGGATTGAGTCCGATAGCCCAGTTGAAGTCTGCTTCAGCTTCAAACCAGTCGAGATCAAGACGGTATTTCACCCATGCCAATGAGGTGTAAGCTTCGGCAAGTTGTTCGTCTTTTTCCAGGGCCTTCAGGGCGGCTGCCTTCGCCTTCTGGTAAGCTTCCCGGGGAAGAAGTAAATCGTAGCTGCCAAGCATATTGTATGCATCGGCCAGGCCGACATAAGCCATCGCGTAGTCAGGCTCCAGTTCTATGGCCTTCTGGAAATGGTCTATAGCCTTGTACAGGCCTTCTTCTGTCCTTGTGTTCCAAGAGTGGCGACCTTTAAGATAGAGCTGGTAGGCTTCCGGGTTTGAAGGACGGGAACGGTCTATGAGTGCTTTTTCTTCTGGAGTCAAAGCCACTTTAATCTCCTTGGCGATGGATCTCGATACATCGCTTTGCAGAGCCAGGATATTGCTGAGATCCCGTTCATAACTTTTTGACCAGAGATTACGGTCTGTTCGGGCTTCTATCAACTGCACCGTGATCCGCACCCGCTCTCCGGATATCATGATCGATCCATCCACCACGGCATCCACGTCGAGCTCCCGGGCGATCTCCGGCAGCGGCTTTTGTACGTCTTTATACTGCATCACTGACCGGCTGGAGATAACGCGCGCTAGGGCCCGCATCTGAGTGAGGTTGGAGATCAGAGCTTCGGTCATCCCGTCTGCGATATATTCCTGTTCAGGGAGACCGGAAAGATTTTTTAAGGGCAGAACAGCGATCGAGTTTATGCCCAATCCTTGCCGGCCCGTAAAAATGTAGATCCCTAATGCAACGAGTAAAACAACAATAAGGATGACACTGCCAAGGAGGAGGAACTTGTTACGGACGATTCTACCCCACTTTCTTGTCTTGAGCTTCCACTCTGGAACGAACCGATCGGTAGTGGGGATGCCTTTTTCTAGTTTGCTCAATGCCGAAGAAAGCTCGTCTGCACTCTGATACCTCTTCCCTCTATCCTTTTCCAGACATTTCAGGATCACCCGGCTGAGCTCATCGGGAATCTGGTCGTTGATTTGTTGTGGATCCGGGGGTTTTTCACTCTTGTGTTTCAGGGCAATGCTGAAAGGTGTGTCTCCTTCGAAGGGCAGTCTCCCGGTGACCATCTTATAGAGGATGACTCCCAGTGAGTAGATATCTGAACGGGGATCGACTTCCTTGCCCTCTACTTGCTCCGGTGACATGTATTCGGGCGTTCCCACGATCAACTCTTTATCCGTTATTCCCTTTGCTTTAATCACACGAGCAATCCCAAAGTCCATGATGCGTGCATTTCCCTCATTATCGATCATGATGTTCTGTGACTTAAGATCACGGTGTATCACTCCCAGGCGATGCGCCTCTGCCAGCCCTTCGCAGACCTGTTTGGCTACGATGATGGCTTTTCCTGTGGTGAAGCGGCCTATTCTTTTGATCAGGCTTCTCAGGTTTTCCCCGGGGACATATTCCATGACTATGAATTGGGTTCCCTCCTCTGCATTGAGATCATACATCCGGCAGACATTCCTGTGAGTGATTTTGCGGGCTAATTTCAGCTCATTTCGAAAGCGCTCGATCATCTTCTCATCGGCTGCCACTTCAGGATTGAGTATTTTAAGAGCCACTTCTTCCTCTACATTCTTATCGATGGCTCTGTAGACCTTGCCCATTCCTCCTCTTCCCACCTCTTCGATGACATCATACCTTCGGGCAAAAGTGGTTCCTCTGGAGAGCTCTTTAAGGGGTGTTTGGAGGGTTTTAGTGGAAGACGCAGAAAGGTCTTCGCCGGGGTGGAGCGATGTTCCGCATCCAGCGCAGAAGCGATATGTTTCGGGATTTTCGGAATGACATTCAGGACATTTCATCAGCTCTCAGTCCATTCGCTCCTTAAAAATAGAATAATAGTTGTAGACAGATTAGTCAATGTGGGAGCGGGCGCTGTACATTTTGATTGCTTTGGAGGAAGTTTTCAGCCATTTCCAGCCGCTCGCCGACCGGGGGGTGGGAATAATAGAAGATTTTGATCCACCGCTGGGGATAAGCATTGGAAAGATTCCTATCTGCTAATCCAGACATTGCGGTCATGAAATCCTTTGGATTGGCAATCGTGCTGAGGGCATAGAGATCGGCTTTTCGTTCAAAATGGCGGGAGATGGCCTGATTGATTGGGGTAAAGAGAAATCCGGAAATGCCTCCCATCAGGAGGAGAAAGACGGGAAGAAGGGTCAGGTTCTCTCGCGCCGAGGATAAAAAAGAATGAAAGGCCGTCTTCATGATGACACTTAGCAAAAAAAACACGATCAATTGCTGGGCTGTTCCTACAGTCACATTCTTCCAGATATGCTGGTATCGGTAATGTCCCACTTCATGGGCGATGATGGATTGGATTTCAGGGATGCGCATGTTCTTCAG
The DNA here is from genome assembly GCA_964429795.1 of uncultured Eubacteriales bacterium. GTDB lineage: Bacteria > Acidobacteriota > Aminicenantia > Aminicenantales > Aminicenantaceae > CAYSCW01. Next base: position 28,784 of record CAYSCW010000018.1, on the reverse strand, counting down.
CAGATTATCCCCCAGCACCACCCGCCGGGTTTTCCCCAGGCCGGCCAGAAAGGCATTTTCTTTTTTTGTCTGGCGGCTCATGTCCTCCTTGAAAAAACCGCTGCTTTTCAGTCCCTCTCTGGAGAGGATTTCTTCCAGAGAATCCGTGAGCTCTTTGTTTTCGATGGGTATGTATTTGTTGAAGATGGGAAGAACGACCACAGGGAAGATGGTTGCCAGCAAGACACTCACAACGGCCATGCCTAACCCGGCGATCAGCCACCAATATTGGGGGGAAAGATCCATGATCCAGAGAAGAAGGCCCAGGAGGAGTGAAAAGAGGACAAGTCCAACCCAGAAGGCCTTCACCTGTTCCCACAGCCAGCTCTTCACGGTGTGGTTAGAAAAGTTCCATTTATGCTCATGAGTGTAGCTCCGGTAGAAATTGAGTGGGAAGGAGAGGAGAGCAAGCGTGGCTTGCAGTGCGAAGACATAGAGGAGGAAGGGAAAGATGAATGTCCGTCCGATTTCCAGATGGGCGAGCTTGAAGCTGAGGCCGCTTGCGCAGAAGGCCAGGAGAATGACCAGAGCCAGCGCCATGCTGGCCAATCCGAGCCATCTCTTTTCTTTCTCATAACGGCGGGCCAAGCGCTGCTTTTCCCTGTCCAGGAGAGGATGAATGGCAGTCATATCCATTTTCCTTATAGAGTATTTAAAACTATTCCTTCCATGTTGTAAACAGTAATTGGGGTCAGGCCTTATCATCCGGTAGAGTTTCTTTGCTGCCCTTCGTCAGAGGAAAAATCCCTGGGCTAAGGTCTGACCCCAGTACTCTGGAATCAATAAATGGTTGCCTTTTTTCATGAGGCGCACTATGATTTTGTCTGACCCTCATGGGGATTGAGGACAGGGCGAAATGAATATCCTGCATCTTATCCTTCTTTTTCTCATCGGATCCATCGCAGGGTTTATCAACGTCAACGCCGGTGGAGGATCCAGTTTGACACTTCCAGCACTCATCTTCATGGGGCTTGAAGGGTCTCTGGCCAATGGGACAAACCGGGTGGCTATTATTATCCAGAATATTTTTGCCGTGGCCTCTTTTCGCAAACTCAAGGTCCATCAGTTCAAGGAAAGCTCCCGCCTCTCTCTTTTCACTCTTCCCGGAGCAGTGGTTGGAGCTCTGGTGGCCACCCAGATAAGTGACCTCCTTTTCCAGCGCATTCTGGGTGTGGTGCTCATTTTCATCGTCATCTCCATGTTCTTCTCCCGCTCTTTCGGCGAAAGGAGTGGGCGCTTGGAACAGTCAACCAGCTGGCTTATCTATCCGGCTCTGGTGGCCATTGGTTTTTACGGGGGATTCCTTCAAATCGGTGTGGGATTTTTGTTCATGGCTGCCCTCTATCATCTGCTCAGGGTCGATTTGGTGACTGTCAACATGCACAAGGTATTCATCATCCTTATCTACACTCTTCCTGCCCTGGTGGTTTTCACCTGGACGGGCAATGTCAACTGGGGATATGGGCTGATGCTTGCTGCTGGCAATGCTTTTGGGGGATGGTGGGGCGCACATGCAGCGGTTAAGGGTGGAGAAAGGGTGATCCGCATCATTCTCGCTGTGGCTATCACCATCATGTCCCTGAAATTGTTCGGACTCTTCTGATTCTTACCGCCATCCACAAAATCTTTACTTCCAGTTAGATTTTCTAAGACGAATGTTTTTTAGTTGACGGATCTATTTTTGCAAAAATTAGAAACTAAAGCCGGCCTTAAGACAGGTTGAGGCCGGCAATCTTTTCCGGCGCGAGTGCCTTTACTCCCCAGGTCCAGACGTATCCATCCTTATCCAGAGCCAGAGTGTGGCCTTCCCCGCAGGCAATGGCGACAACAGGCGGAAGTCCTCTGACTTGAATGGGAAGCTCGGAATACTTCGGACAGCCCGAAAAGCCGATCTGGTCCAGGTGGACGCCCATCAAACAATACCGGGGTATATCCTGTATCCCCGATTGGCTGAAGACTGAAAAGGACTTTGAACACTATTTGCACTGCCCATCATCTTTAATTTCCGCAGGAAGAGGTGGATGTTATGTTTTTGGAAACCAGAGGATGAAGCTATGGTTTAATATGCCCCAATTAAATCCTATTGATACATCAGTGCAATGCCCACAGCGCCGATGCCGTTGTGGACACCCACCACAGGAGAGACATCCATGATGTAAGCCGGCTTCATCTGGATCATTTCTGTTATCTTGCAGGCATAGGCTTCTGCCCGCTTCGGATTCTGGGCATGAACGATGGCATATTTCCAGAATTTGCCCTTTTGGGCGAACTGTTGGATGATACCGAGGATCTTGCGCATGTTGTTCCGGCGGCTGAAGGATTTACCATAAGCCATGACTTTTCCTTCAGCGTCCAGGGAAATGATGGGCTTGATGTTCAGCACTTTTGCCAGAAATCCTTTGGCCGGCTTAACCCGTCCTCCACGCACCATGTATTTCAATGTCTGGATGTCGACGATAAGCTCTGTCTTGGAGACCCAATCCTCCACAGAGGCGACAATGTCTTCATAGGCCTTTCCTTCTTGAATCGCCTCAGCCACCCGGAGAACAATCAGACCCTCTGAGACGGAAATGTGCCTCGAGTTGACCAGATGAGTGTTTTGGGTCTCCATTTTCTGGACAACATTTTGCGCCATCTTGTGCACACCGCTTAAGGCGTCTGAGATACTCACTATGATGATGGACTTGTAGTAGCTGTCCAGGAAGGAGAGGAGGTTTTCTGTGGTTTTGACGCTTGGTTGAGCGCTTTTGGGCATCTCTCGGCTTGTGCGGAGGAGGGTGTAGAACTGCTCGGGAGTGATGGAGAGTTTGTCCAGGAAGAGGCTGTTTCCGAAAGAGAGATAATAGGGAATCACATGGATCTGATACTCATCGATGATATCCTGCGGCAGGTCGCAGGCTGAGTCGGTGACCAGAGCTATCTCTGCTTTTCTGTTTTGAGTGACTTCATACTGCTTCCTCATGTCATCGATCTTAAGCTGGACGAAGTCTCCATATCCTCTGATCTTGTAGAAGAGATCTGCAGGATGGTTGGTATGGATATGGATTCTGGCTTTTGTTTGGGAACCAGCAACGATAGTGGACTCTCCAAACGGTTTTATCTCCTCCCGAAGCAGGTCTATGGGAATTTGCTCACCCGTTATCAGGGCTTCGGCACAATAGCGGTTTTTAACCATCCCTCGGAAGGAATGACGGGTATTGGAGAGCTCCTTGTCGGTGGCCTTGCCCTCGAATCTGAGGCCTTTTCTTAATGCGCCTTTCTTGATGAATTGAGCAATTCCCTCGAGAAAATCCACAAATCCCTTGGCACCGGCATCCACCACTCCTGCCTTGGCCAGGACAGCAAGCTTTTTGGTCGTTTCCCTCAATGACCTCCGCGCTACCTGGAGGGAAGCTTCAAGGAGTTCAGCAAAGTCGCTGGTCTTCTTCCTCATCTCATAGGTAGCCTCTGCCCAATCTTTGATGACCGTTAACATGGTTCCTTCCACAGGAGAAACTATAGACTGATAGGTATAGCTGACAGCCTTTTTGACGCTTTCGGCGAAGGACTTTGTGGACAGCTTCACTTCGTTGCGGATTTCGTTGTTAAATCCATAGAGGAATTGAGCAAAGATGATTCCGGAGTTTCCCCTTGCCCCCAGCAAGGCAGCATCGGCGATGGAGCTAAGCGTTTGCTTTAGGGAAGGGTGGGGTTTGGCCTCCTCGGCAATCGATCGCATGGTGGAAGCCAGATTCGTCCCGGTATCTGCATCGGGGATGGGAAAGACATTGATTTTGTTCAAGTAGTCTTTGTCCTGGATGACAGCATTCCCTCCGGCAAGGAAGGCATAATACAATCTGTTTCCATTCAGGTACTTGATCTTCAAAGGAGGCCCTCTCTTGGCTTAAGATAGCGTAACTGTGCCATCGACAAATTATTCTAACATAAAAAAGGAGTGGCAGTCCCTCTTTTTTCTCCCGATGAGAGCTAATGATGAAGAATATAATCAGTCACAGCGCCGGTTCCCCTCCATCCTCGCCAAAGACCCTCCACCTTGGGTTTCGGACGTACTGGAACCGCTGCTTCACTTCCTGACTAGATGAAATGTTTTCACTCATCACGGAAATAGAAATGCTTCCTCTCCAAGTGAGAGGCATCATCTTATAGGGTGACCCAGGCTGATGGAATATCACCGCCATTTTCACCTTGAGAGGCGATTGACCCCTATTCAGTCTGGGATTACATCATATAATAGATGGAGATATTATGAGAAGATTGTGCCTGGTGCTCTGCTCTCTTTTACTGCTTCTGGTTTTTTCTGCTCTATCTCGAGGCGGAGAAGTGGTGGTCATCGCCGATTCCGCCCATATCTACGCTGAACCCGACAGCAACAGCTATTTGATTGAGACCGTCTCCAAGGGAGTAGTCTTAACCCTGTTTCAGAAGAGTAAGATTCGGAATGCCTGGTATTATGTCGCTTTTGATTCTAAATCGAGAAAGCGCAAGGTGAGCGGCTTTATCCATGATACTTTGGTGGGAGACAGCGACCAGGTTCAAGAGAGCATGAAAGTCGGGCAGATTTCAGGAAAAGAAGAGAGGAACCTCTCCATCTCATCTCCACCGGAGCCAGAGAAAATGGCATTGTCCACCGAGAAGAGGGCGGTTCCGGAGAAAAGAGCGGAAGAGCTTTCGGTAACACCGCCCTCTAAAGCGCAAACCATTCAGATTATGGTCCCGTCGACAAAGGAGGTCGTGGCATTTCAGGAAATATCCGAACCACCGGTAATGATAAAGCCAAAAGAGATAAAATTTGGCATTGCTTCTCCTGTCCGAGAAGACAGAGCTTTTCAGAAAATCAGCAAGCCATTGGTGGAGATAAAACCCGGGAAAGCGCCCACTGTTCTTCCCTCTCCCGCCATGGAGCTTGCGGCTTTCAAGATTCAAAGAGAAGCAAACCAGGCAAAGGTTATTAAAGAGAGTTCGATAACTCCGCTTCCCAGAGAATCAAGGAAGATTTCCCTCAGCAACCTTTCATCAACTCTCGAAGACAGGGCATTCCAGAGCATTGTCGAGCCCCCGGTTTGGATAAAGGCGAGGCATATGCCATCGGTTGAAGCTTCTCCAAGTGCGGAAACTCCGGCTTATCAGGCAAAAAAGGTATCAAAACCAGTTAAAGTGGAGGAGCTATCCATAACCCCATTCTCCAGAGAAGGGGCTTTGACATCCGCAGGGATAAGAACAGAACAGAGTGAGGGAGGCAATGGGAGCATGATACCCTTGATGGCGTCTCCTACAAAGAATATGGTAGCCTTCCAAGAGATAACCACTCCCCCGGTTGAGATCAAAAACCCTGATTTGCCTGCTGTCAATCCGCTTTCTGAGATGGAGAGTACCGTCTTTCAGAAGAGCCGAGAGACCGCACAGTTCGGTGAAGCCAAAGGCACGTCGTTTATAGGAGCGAGTCCATCCAAGAAGGCCGTGGCCTTGGAGAGGATTCTGAGCAATGACCCTATGAAGAGAGAATCCCCACAAGAGCAGAAGACAAGCCCGTTTCCCATAAGTCTCAGGAAAGACGGCAGGAAATTCAAATGGATAACATTGGGTCTGGGCTACGGGCAATCCCTTGGCGGCGCTGGGGGATTCATCCAACTCAACACCAAATCGGGAATATCTTTTCATGGTGGAGTAGGCTATTATCCCACAAGCTACGTTTACTCTGATTGTGATTGGGTGAGGGATGTCACCCTGTTTACAGGGGGAATAAAATATTATCTCCCTTTAGGAGCTGATCCCCTTCGCTTCTATCTCGACCTTCAATTTGGAGGGATTGGCGTAGAGGCGGCCCAGATTGTCGAAGGGATCTGGCAATATAATTTTGTTTTTGATTACATACAGAAAACGCTGTGGGGGCCTTCTTTCCTGGGCGGGTTGGAGCTCAGATTGGGAAGCTTGGGTTTAAACGGGGCCGTGGGGCTTTCTTACAACACTACCAATCTGGATTGGAATATTCAGGATTATTTCCTGACCTTCGACCTGGGCTTTTTGCTCTATTTTTAGCCTGAGTTCAATCCCCTTTTTCTTTTCCCATAAACTTCCTATGGAGACAATGCCCAGTTGCAAGAATTGCAGAAGAAATCTGTGCGGCCTTTTATTTGTCTTCACTTATCAAAATAAGAAAAATCACCCCTAAATTCATCCTAAAGGGTAATTGTGCACTCTTACAGGCTATAGAAAAATGGTTGATCAGGAGGAAGCGAAGCTTAATACCTGATTCAATTAAGCGCTCTTTTCTTCTTCCCCATCCCTTCGAAGATCGAGTACACAACTGGTATGATCACCAGCGTGATAAGGGTTGAGCTGAACAGGCCTCCGATGACAGCCCTGGCCATAGGGGCCTGGGCCTCTCCTCCCTCATTGATTCCAAGGGCCAAGGGAATCAGGGCCATGATTGTGGTGGTGGCTGTCATCAATATCGGGCGCAATCTTCGGCGACCGGCCTCCTCAATGGCTTCGCGCAGAGGCATTTTATCACGGCGACGAAGAAGGTTCGTGTAATCCACAAGCAGTATGGCATTATTGACAACGATTCCACCCAGCATTATGCAGCCAATATAGGATTGGACATTGAAGGTAGTATTGGTGAAAAACAGCATCAAGATAACACCGATTGCAGCCAATGGTATGGAAAACATGACCACAAAAGGGTCACGGAGCGATTCATAAAGGGAGGCCATAACCATGTAGACAAGCATCAAAGCCAGAATGAGGCCGAATAACAATTCCCGAAAGGCCTTCTGTTGCTCTTCGTAATCGCCGGAAAAGACAATGGTGAAATCCCTGGGCACTGGAAGGGTACGTATTCTATCGCGGATATCAGCCATAATCGAACCCATATCGCGTCCGCTTATGTTTGCAGAGACGGTGATGATGCGTTCCTGATCCTTACGCTCAATCCGGACCGGACCTTTTCTTGGTCTCACATTTACTACATTCTTCAACATCACAGGCTGTCCGTCGGTATTGGTAAGAGTCAGATCCAGGATGTCATCCAGGCTCATTTTTTCAGCATCTTTGACCTTTACGCGAATCCAGAATTCGTCCCCAGCCTCTCGAAAGTTGCTCGCCTGGGTTCCGGTGAGGAATGTTTCAAGGGTATTAGCAATTTGAGAGACTGTAAGCTTCATATCAGCGGCTTTTTGCCGGTCGATGACAATAATTTCCTCTGGAGTACCTGTCTCACGACTCACTTGTGCGTCAGTGATACCTTCAACATTCTCTATCAACGACTTTACCTGTTTGGCAAGGATGTCTGCTATTTCCAAATCATACCCTCTTATTTCGATTTGAACCAGGTCTCCACCGCTCGTTCCCATCCTAAGGAGAAAGAATCCCTGTCCTGCTCTGGTCCGTGTTATTACTCCTGGAATGCCTGCGAGCTTCCCTCGGAGGTTGGCCGCAATTTCTTCGCTGGATCTTGACCGTTGAGATTGAGGAACAAGGGAAATCCTCATCTCTCCTACGTGTGAACCGGTTCCGCGGAAGCTTGACCCCCCTATGCTCTCTACCATGCTTTCTATTTCAGGGACATTCTTCTCTACGATTGCAGCAATAGTCCTGAACTTATCGTCAATGATTCCAAGGCGGGTTCCTACCTCCATCTCTCCGGTGACGCGCACCTCCCCTTCATCTGATGCTGGCATAAACTCGCTGCCCACAAACCGGATGAGCGAAAGACTTCCGATGAAAAGCAAAAAGGCTATTCCCAGCACAAGAAGGCGATGATTCAGAGCATAATGGAGCAGCTCTTTGTATCTTTTTTCCAGGTTAATAAAAAATTGCCCGCTTATTTGGAACAGCTTCAGCCTCAATGATTGTTTCGTTGAATTTGCTAGATTTGTGACACGGAGAACCTTGCTCGAAAGCATGGGCACGAGAGTGAGGGCAACGATTAAGGAGCAGAAAAGCGAAAAAGCAATGACATAGGAAAACTGTCTGAACATGATTCCTGACATGCCCCTGAGGAAAATTAATGGGAGGAAAACAGCAAGAGTGGTTAACGTGCTGGCGATAATCGCAGAGGTGACTTCCCCTGTGCCGTTGATGGCTGCCTTGATGGGTTTCTCGCCTGATTCCTGAAGCCTGTAGATGTTTTCCAGGACAACGATGGCGTTGTCTACTAGCATGCCGATTCCAAGGGCAAGCCCTCCGAGGGTCATGATATTTAAAGTAAACCCGCCGAAGTAGATCAGAGCGAACGTCGCAATGATTGAAATCGGGATAGCAGTTGCAATAACGGTCGTGCTTCGAAAACTCCGCAAGAAAAATAACAGGACCAGAACAGCCAGGAGTCCTCCGTAGACTGCGGCTCTGCCGACATTGGAAATCGAATTCTGGATATACTCGGAGGAGTCTATGATTGGTGTTAGGGTAATCTGAGGGATGTCACGGTGAATACGCTCGATTTCTTTTAGGGCAGCTTTAGCAACTTGCACCGTATTTTTGCCTGATTGCTTACTGATAGAGAGCCGAATTCCTGGTTTCCCGTTGACCCGAACGATCCGCCTGATTTTTTGCCAGGAATCCTCCACACTGGCGATCTCTTTGAGTTGAATGGAAACGCCATCCCTGATGGCAATCACGGTATTCTGGATTTCTTCGAGGTTTGTGTATACACCCGGAGTACGGATGAGCACTTCAAAGTTACCTCGCTCGATTGTGCCGGCCGGCACATCCACATTTTCAGATCTTATTTTGTTGAGGATCAGGTCTAAAGGCAGTCCGAGGGCTTTGATCTTATCTGGTTGAAGATTGACGTGTATCTCTCTTTCGAGGCCTCCCCAGATATCTAAGGAAGCCACTCCTGGCACACGCTCGATGCGATACTTGATCTGGTCATCGATGATGCGCCTTGTTTGAATAGGGTCCAGGTCAGATGCTGCCCCCATGATGAGAATCGGGAAGCTTGCAGGGTCAAATTTGCGCAGTCTGGGCCGCTCGACATCTTCCGGAAGAGAGGGGATTATTCGATCCAACCGGTCTCGAATATCGTTTGAAGCGGAATCCAGATCGATTCCCCAGCCAAAGGAAATGCGCACGCTGCTGCTGCCTTCAGAAGAGACAGATGAAATTTCTTCCACACCGGGAACTGCAGCCATGGCTTCTTCGATCGGCCGGGTTATTAACTCTTCGATCTCTTCAGGACTTGCATTTCCATAGGAGGTAAAGAGGCTGAGAGTGGGATAGGTAATATCTGGCATAAGGTCAATCGGAAGACGACTGAAAGATACTCCGCCCAGTATAATCACAATAAGAAAAATCATAGTTGTGAATATCGGGTGATAGACTGAAAATTTCGATAGCCTCATCTTTTTTCTCCTGGTTGCACTTTGCTGCTGCCTTTTGCATCCTGTGGAGAAGGATGTTCAGTAAGAGATGGTTCTTCTCCTTCCTGTGGGAGGATGATAGGACTTCCATGCACAAGAAGGTGCTGCCCCAGAGTCACAACGGATCCTGAGAGGGAAGGAGGGTCAATGATTTCTGCCAACTCGCCACTGGTGATGCCAACCTTAACAGGGACAAACTGAGCCGTTTTATGCTCAACATCTGCTAGAAACACTCCCTGTTGATTGTCCCGTTTCACGATAGAACTCACCGGGACTACGGTTACATCGCTATGAGTGGCAAACTCTATCTGGACGTTGACAAACATGCCGGGTTTGAAAAGTTCTTCTGAGTTGGGAATTTCGATCTCGACTCTTGCTTCTCTTGAGGTTTCTTTCAACAGCGGAGCGATGCGGACGATCTTTCCAGAGACAGAACTGCCCGGGCTGGCATCTGAGTTAACAATCGCGTTTTGGCCTTTCCTGATCCTGAAATAGTCTTTATCTGTGATGTGAATGACGGCAAGCAACGGGTTGATATCAAGGATGGAGAGGATGGCAGAATTGGCCGTGAGCATGGCTCCCTCATCAACGAACCGCTCTCCGACGACTCTGGAATAGCTATCATCTTCCCAGGTTGCTCTTATTTTTGTATAGGACAGACGAACCCTTGCCGCTTCCAGAGCGGCTTTCTTATAAGCTACCTGAGCCTGGGCTACCTTGTATTTTGCGTCCTGTGTAGCGAATTGGCCTTTTGCTGAATCGAGTTCTGAATCGGCTGAAATCCCTCTTTTATGAAGTTCCTGAGTTCTCTCCAATTCGCGCTTGGAAACATTCAGAGAACTCGATGATTCCTCGAGATTGGCTTGAGCCACTTTTAAATCTGCCTCAGCCTGGATAACCTGTTGGCTGTATTCATCATCATCGAGTTCCGCGATTAACTGGTCGCGCGCGACTCTGTCCCCGATGTTGACCATGAGTTTTTCTAATCTTCCGGAGATCTTAGGGGCAATCATGAATTGAGATTTGGGAACCAGAGTTCCCGTGAAATTCCCATAATCATGAATCGTGGCTTTTTTTACAGCCGTTATCTCGACAGGCACAGGCATTGCCATGTTCTGATTGCCAAACCCCTTGCTGGATCTAAAGGCCTTTCGATAAACCTGCCAGCCGGTCAGAGCAACAATGATGATGATGACTATCAGTATGATTTTTCTTTTTTTCACCTTTTCCCTCCCTGATCATTTCTGTGCTGAGGATGACTTCTGCACTCTATCTTCTTACTTTTTTCAGGCATTGCTGTGGATAATATATCATGAAAAGCAATTTTTACTTCAATGAAATAGCAGAGAATTTTATATTCTTAGTCTCGAATGTTGTACCCAAAACTCTATCCAAGTGGGCCAATGAAAGAGTGTAGTCGACCATTGCCTTGAGTTCAGCAATTTGGGCATCCGCTGCGTCTCTTTGATAAAGAAGGAGGAAGTAATTTGTGGATTTTCCAACTTTAAATTTCTCTTTCTCTGCTTCCAGCTTTTTTTGAGCTAGTTCGCGAGCCGCTTTGTAGGCTTGAACTCTTTGATAGTTGGTGTCGACGGCTCTTACGGCTGTTTTAATTTCCAGGAATATTTGTTGTTCCTGGTCTTTCAAACTCAACAGAGCTTGTTGCAGACTGATTTTTGCCTGGGCATATTCGGCTCGAGACAGAATGGTATTCAGAGGAATATTCAGAGTCAATCCGATTAACCAATTGTTATACTTAAACCTAAAGGCATCTTCGAGCGCGGTAGTGGCTGTTCCATGAATTTTTCCTACGATAACCCGGGTTAGAGGATCGTCGTCGAGATACAAAATCTGGTCTCCTGAAATTGCGGGGCTCCAGTAGGAAGCCTGGAAGTTTAGCTCGGGAAGGAGCTGATTTTTTGCGTAGTCTGCATTCAACTCCCTGGTTTTCAAGTTGATCCTCGCAGCTTTGAGATCTGGCCGGTTTTCCAGAGCCGTGGCCAGGGCTTCCTCCAGTTTTATTTCTCTTTTCTCGAAAGCTGGTTTATCAGAAGGAAAAATTTCTGTATATTCTCCATATTCGGATACAGAAAGGTTGATGATTGTTTTCAGGCGGTCTTCGTTGTTCTTGACCAATGCTTCGGCAGCCAGGATGTCGGCCTGCCTATTGGCCACCTCGGACTGGGCCGTATAGATTTCTATGGGAGCCAACGTCCCCACTTCGATTTTCCTTTGGTCTTCTTCCTGCAGATCCCGAGCTAACTGCAAGGACTGCCTTCTTACCTTCAGGTTCTCGATGCTGTAGACTAAATTCCAGTAGGCTTCCTCAACGTTGTAAATGGTATCCAGGAGAGCTTGCTGAAACTGATTCTCGGAAATTTCTCTATTGTTTTTTGCAATGATAATTTCTCTTCGGTTTATCCTGAATCCGAAATTCTTTAAAAGAGGTTGGCTGAAACTAAAATCTAAAGTGCTTCCATATCTGGGATTGATAGTCTGAAAGCTCCTGTTGGTTTCATTTTTGTATGAATCGAGTGAAATGCTGAAATTCCCTCCAGTTGGAATGGTCTGATTCAAAGCTACTGAGTAGTCTCTGTAGGCTGATTTGACTTGATCTGCCGCATCAATCCAGGAATAGGCAGCCGTGTTTGTCTCTTGGTTGCTATAGCTGAAAGATAAAGAGGGCATGAATTTTTCATTTGCCCGAGATACGGATAGATCCGCTATCTCCGGATTAAGAACTTCGACAGCAATATGAAGATTGTTTTTTATGGTGCCGACGATGCAATCTTCCAGGGAAAGGGATTTCTTGTTTTGCTGGGCAAATAACCCAGCAGCCAAAATGAAAATAAGGACGACTGAAGCTCCAAAGATTCGCTTCCTCATTCTGTACCTCCTCTCTAATGTTTTTCTTTCATTATCTTTGTCTTCTCTGTTTATGAAGAAATAAAAGCAGCGGAAAGAATCTCAATACGACATCAATGCCTGAACAGTTCATTTAACCCGATTCTCTGATTTTTGTCTAGATTCTAGATGAGTATTTTTGAGGTGAAATTTTTTCTAATTTCCTTTGGTCTTTTCCAGCTCGGCATGAAATATCTTCACTCATCACTGTTCTGAAAATGCTTACATGGCTCTGCGAACTTGACAAATTCTCCCCAGTCATTATGCTATCCTCTAACACAAAAAGATTGTTCAATAAGGGATAAGAAAAATTAAAAAATCAATCAGGCATCACCCCATTATCCTGCTTATCTTTTTGCTGAATTTATTTAATATTGGATGTGCAAAAAATCCAATCATCAAGCAAGAACCTGATGTTCCGCTGAGCCCTGGCAACGTCATTTACGCCGGCGTCAGGTCCTCCAGTTACGGCATAAAGCAGTTCCCAGAACCTCTGGGATGGAAGAACGCCATGCAGGTTATGAGCGGATATTTTAAAGGATCAGTCCCTTGTGCAATATGGATTGTGGGTAAATTCCGCTGGGACAAAGCGTGTCATCTTTATTTTCCTTCGGATGGGAATGAATACACAAACATAGAATTCGACGCTCTCGACCAATATGAGAGGTACTTGAACTATTTTGATGAAGAGGGGATAAGGGTGTTTCTTCAAGTCGAACCGGCAAGCGCCGACATGTTGACCCTCATCGACCTTGTGCTCGAGAGATACAAACATCACGAATGCGTCGTCGGATTTGGCGTTGACGTTGAATGGCACAGGGAATCGGAAAATCCCAAGCGGGGCGTTCCGGTTGATGATGGTATGGCCAAAGCATGGGAAGAAAGAGTGAAGTCACACAATGCCCATTACAGGCTGTTTTTGAAGCACTGGGACAGGAATTGGATGCCCCAAGGCTACAGAGGGGATATCGTATTCGTCGATGACAGCCAGATGCTCGAAGACTTTGATGCTATGCTCGAAGAGTTTGTGGAATACTGGGCGTCGTACTTCTATCCCAATACGGTATTTTTCCAGATCGGTTATAAATCGGACAAGCCGTGGTGGAGTAAATTGAAAAATCCTCCTCTGGATATCGGGCTGGCTATTGCCCAACGGATCAAACAGAAGTGCGGTATTTTCTGGGTTGATTTCACTCTGAGAGATGTCCTGCCTTCATTATGAGAAAAAAAGATGACTGAGCAGGTGCGCATCTTCTCTGTGTTCCTTATTTTTTTATCCCCTATGCTGTGTTGCTGCAAATATTATTATAGATGAGTTCTCTGAGAGGAGGTCATAAGGAATGATTTCCAGTATGTGCAAACAAATTGTCGGCATGCTATTTTTAATGGTCCTGGTCATCGTCTATTTTTCAGCCTGCCGGGGGCCTGCTGAGGTTCCTCAATTCCAAATCCTGCTCGATGAAGGCTGGCATATTCAGTCAGTTGCGGAATTGTCCGCGACCGGGGCTCAAATATCAACCCCTGGCTTCGACATACAGGGCTGGTATCCCGCCAATGTCCCCGGTACCGTATTGGCAGCTCTTGTCCGGAAGGGCGTGTATAGAGATTCGTTTTTCGGTAAAAATCTGGAAAGTATCCCGACCGAGCAATTCAAGCAGGCATGGTGGTACCGCAAGGAGTTTTCGCTTCAAGGTCACAATGCCTTCGCAAATGCCCGTCTTGTATTCGAAGGAATCAACTACAGCGCCGACATCTGGCTGAACGGGAAAAAAATCGCATCCTCAGACCGGATGATCGGAGCCTTCTGCATTTTCGAAATCGATGTCACGGATGCGCTTGTCAGCGGACCCAATACACTTGCTGTTGAGGTGCAACCGCCAAAACCAGGGGATTTTACCATCGGATTCGTGGATTGGAATCCGAGGCCGCCCGATGAAAATATGGGGCTCTGGAGGGAGGTAAAGCTCCGTTTGAGCGGACCTGTATCCATCAACAACTCCTTTGTACAGAGCAAGGTTAACCTCGAAACTCTGGATGAAGCCCGGTTGACGGTTTCAGCCGACCTGGTCAATCACAGCAGCCAGGAAGTCTCGGGAGTACTCCGGGGCGAGATCGACACCATCACATTCAACCAGCCGTTTACTCTGGGACCGGATGAAAAAAAACAGATCACTTTTCAACCGGACGAGCATAAGGCCCTGAACCTGAAGAATCCCCGGTTGTGGTGGCCGAACAATTTGGGAGATCCCAACCTTTACACTTTGAAATTGACGGCAGCAATCGATGGAGATGTCTCCGACATCCAGTCAATAAGGTTCGGGATCCGAGATGTCTCAGACTACATAAATGAAGAGGGCCACCGCGGCTACACGGTGAACGGGAAAAAAGTGCTTATCCGGGGAGGCGGATGGGTGGATGACCTGTTTCTGGTCGAAGACCCGAAAAAAGTCGAAGCCCAGATCAGGTATGCAAAACACATGAATCTCAATGCGATCCGTCTGGAGGGTTTCTGGGGAAGCAGCCAGGCTCTCTATGATTTGGCCGACGAGTACGGCATCCTCATCATGGCGGGATGGAGCTGCCATTGGGAATGGGCGCACTATCTTGGGAAGCCGACCGACAAATTCGGCGGCATCCAGACACCGGAGGAAATGGATCTGGTTTCTCGATCTTTGAGGGACCAGGTTGTTTGGCTGCGCAACCATCCCAGCATTTTTGTCTGGGTCTTGGGCAGTGATATGCTTCCCCGGCCCGAGCTGGAGAAGAAATACTATGAATATTTGACTGTGGTGGATCCGACACGGCCAACCCTGGTAGCGTGCGGCTCTGCAGAGAGCGAGATCAGCGGCCCAACCGCTGTCAAAATGAATGGGCCCTACGATTATGTGACACCCAACTACTGGTATGTGGACAGGAGGAGGGGAGGCGCTTTTGGGTTCAACACCGAAACAGGACCCGGACCACAGCCGCCACCTCTGGAGAGCATCAAAAAGATGATTCCAGAAGACCATCTCTGGCCCATAGATGATTACTGGGATTTTCACTGCGCGAGAAACGAGTTCAACACACTCGACCGCTACAATCTCGCCCTCAACAACCGGTACGGAGCACCTGGGAGCGTGGAAGAATATGCCCGCGTGGCCCAGGCAGCCAATTATGAAACCATGCGGGCCATGTTTGAAGCATTCAGAGTGAACAAGCCCAGCACCACGGGAATCATCCAGTGGATGTACAACTCGGCATGGCCAGCGATGTTCTGGCAGCTCTTCGACTACTACTTGATGCCCAGCGGCGCATTCTACGGCACCAAGACCGGCTCTGAACCTCTCAACATCGTCTATAACTACGGAGACAAAGATGTCTATGTCGTCAACGACACTCTTTTCTCATTCGACGACTTGAAGGCGGAAGTCCGCATCCTGGACATCGACTCGAAGGTGATCTTCACCAAGGACATCCCGGTCAGTATCGGCGAGAATAGATCTCAGAAGATTCTTGAAATGCCGCTCATCGAGAACCTGAGCACCGTCTATTTTATCGATCTTAAACTCAAAGACGGAACAGACAAAATCAGGGGCAGAAATTTTTACTGGCTCTCGACCAGAGAAGATATTCTCGACGAAAAAAGCTCAACCTGGTTTCACACGCCAAACAAAGCTTTTGCCGATTTAACGGGACTTAAAACATTGCCAGAGGCTCGGATTAAGGCCGCACACCAATTTATGGATGTAAGCAGTGGCCAGGAAATACAGGTCACACTGGAGAACATCTCCAATAAGATCGCTTTCTTTATTGAGTTAAATATCTTCGGCGCAGAGACCGGAAATTCAGTCCTCCCCATATTCTGGGAGGACAATTACGTTTCAATACTTCCCGGCGAGACCAGAGTCATCCATGCCCGTTTTTCGAAGGAAGATCTGAAAGGTGAAGCTCCGGCTTTCCGCTGGAGCGGATGGAATGTGAAGAGTATGGAATTAAGTCAAGAATACCGATAAAAATATGCGGGGCTTAACTGCAGATTCATTAAAAGGAAATTGCTAACCGTGAAAAGAAATTATTTCATCGTCGGCTTAATCCTCCTAATATTCTTTGTCATTTCATTCCTGACCAATATTCTGGGGCCTCTGATCCCGGACATCATAGACAGCTTCAGCCTGAGCCTGACCCTCGCTGGTTTTCTTCCCTTTTCCTTTTTTATCGCCTACGGGGTAATGTCTATTCCTGCGGGAATTCTTGTCGAAAAATACAAGGAAAAGCGCATCATACTCGCGGCTTTCGTCATCGCCTTTCTGGGTGCTCTTTTGTTTGCGACACTATCAAGTTTTCCCGCAGCGATGATTTCTCTGTTCTTGATCGGCCTCGGGATGGCTATGCTCCAGGTGGCCATCAATCCGCTTTTGCGGGTAGCAGGCGGCGAAGAACATTTTGCCTTCAACTCGGTTTTGGGCCAGCTCATATTCGGCCTGGCATCATTCCTGAGTCCTCAGGTGTACACTTATCTTGTTCAGAATCTCCAGAGCTACACGGGCGGGGGAAATCTCCTGATCAAGTCGCTGGCAAGAGTGGTTCCTTCAAACCTGCCCTGGATTTCGCTGTATTGGGTTTTTACCGTGATCACCTTGGTCATGATTCTGATCATAACATCGGTGAGAATGCCCAAGGTGAAACTCAAGGAAGACGAACGAATCGGCACCAGAGAAACATATGCCGGGCTTTTTAAAAGAAAGATCGTGATCCTTTATTTTTTCGGTATCTTTGTCTACGTCGGTTCCGAGCAGGGGATTGCCAACTGGATTTCAAAATTTTTGTCTGCATATCACGGGTACAATCCCCAGACAGTGGGTGCGGATACGGTCTCCTACTTCTGGGGAATGCTGACCGCCGGCTGTGTGCTCGGTCTTCTTCTGCTGAAAATTTTTGACAGTCGCAGGGTGTTGATCTGGTTCACAAGCGCAGCACTCATCTGTCTGACCATTGCTCTGTTGGGGCCGGGGAATTTGGCTCCATATCGTACAAGGATCACATTATCGAGCACTACTGCAGCGCTCTATTTTGATGCACAGATAAGCGCAAAGCCGTGATACGGAGTGCAATATATTCGCTACATGGCACAAGACAAACTGTCGAGTGCCGAGATATAAATACACATTTTGAAGGGGTGAAACCATGAGATTTGTACGCATAATGTTCTTGGTTTGCATTGTTGGGATTCTCAGCATTGGTCTATCCATCAGGGCTCAGCAGGTTCCCGCAGAGGAATTGCATTCCGGGAAGAGTTTTATGCCAACCAAAGTCTATAGCGAGGAAGAAGATCTGGCGCTTTTAAAGCTCTATAAAGGCCTGCGTGTGGCTGATGTTTCCGACGGCATGGACAAATCCGGACTCCATGGGATTGGTTTGGTCGACCCGAAGATTCGACCTCTGTGGAAAGACACCAAACATTTCACCCATAGGATTGTCGGTATCGCCGTAACCGCGCGCTATGTCCCAACGCAGCAGCCGCCCGCAGGGAAGTTGGAACCGGAACAGTTTGATGAATGGGAGGGTCACTTTTACTCCCGCTATTCTTCTGAACCGTTTATGGAGATCATCCGCAAGGGAACAGTCCTGGTCATGGACGATGCACAAGATGCCGACGTCGGCAGCATCGGTTCATACAACATCATGGAATGGGCATCACGGGGCTGTGTGGGAGTGGTTACGGACGCCTCAGCGCGGGATACCGATGAAATCATTGCTGTAGGAGTGCCTCTTTATTTGCGGAAGCCCGGACGCGGAATCCGTCCTGGACGAAACGAGATTGAATCTGTTAACCGTCCTGTGGAAATCGGAGGTGTTCTGGTTATGCCTGGGGATGTCGTTGTCGCCGACGGAGACGGCGTGATCATCGTACCGCGGGAACACGCTGAAAAGGTAGCACAATACGCCCGAGAGATCATGGATAAGGATAAGGCCGGACGGAGGGATCTCTACAAAAAACTCGGACTTCCACTGGATGATTCCGTTAAGCACGACAAAAAACGCGAGTCTTCTTGACCTGAAAGTCCCTTAACACTCGGATGGATACCGGATTATGTGAAATCACATTCTATTACCACCGCCAACATATAAAACCTGTCCGGTTATCCAGCCTGCCTGTTGTGAAGCAAAAAAGATAACTGCTTTTGCTATATCTTCAGGTTTGCCTATTCTCCTTAATGGATAACTTTCCGCTAATTTTTTTTCTAGCTCTTTTGGCATCCAGCCTGTCTGAACTGCACCAGGAGAAATGACATTAACGGTGATTCCGTAAGGTCCCAATTCAACAGCAGCTGATCGAGTATAGCTTTCAATTGCGTATTTACTCGCTCCATAGGACACATTAGAAGCATGACAGCGTGCACCATCTGTAGTTATATTATTTGGCTGAGATAAATCCGCTTCCCATGCATAACATTCTCCGCCTAAATCGTTTATTTTGCTTATAACTCTCTCTGCCGATCGAGAAATCATCTTACAATAATAGGCACGGCCAGGAGTAGTCGCTCTATCAGCGCTGTCTTTTGTTTCACCATATAGTTCAGGCGATTGACGCAGATAATTGATAAATACCTTTGCACCTTTTTGAGCGAAAGCTATCGCAGTTGCCGCCCCAATTCCATGATTAGCACCTGTGACAATAACCACTTTATTCTTGAGACCTGTATTAATCATGATCAGATGCTCTCCTTTTACTACTTAAATACTTTTTACCGCCTGCCGTTTGAATGCACTTTACAATCGTTTTTATTTGTTGACCCCATCAGTATACGTCAGGCAAGCGCAAAATTATCTTAATATTATGGATGCTGTATTGCAATACAATACAGATATTATTAAGATATCACTGCATTTAAGGGAATCACGGAAATGGATCTTCCGTGTTTTGGGATTTTCATGTGCAATTTTGCATAAAAAACTGTGTGCAATATGTTAATAGTCAGGCTAGCAATACTAAATTGAGAATTTAAAAGGAGGTTTTAGCAATGATTATCAAGAGTGGATTTCTGAAAAAATGTCTGATCTTTATTGGTGTTTTAAGCATCTCCACAACATTCAATCAGTCTTCATTATTCCCCCAGATATCAGGAAATAACGCGATAGCCACTTTCTCAATTGTTGCCAGGGATCCTGCAACTGGAGAATTAGGCGTTGCAGTTGCCTCCCGGTTTTTTGCTGTTGGGTCAGTTGTACCATGGGCAAAAGCGGGCGTGGGTGCTGTAGCAACCCAATCATTTGCTAACACAACTTTTGGTTGGCGTGGATTAGAGCTATTAGAAAAAGGTGTTACCCCGGAAGAAGTCATAGAAATCTTGATCAGGAACGATGATGATCCTGAACGACGGCAAATTGGCATAGTTTCTTCTGATGGGAAATCGGCTACTTATTCAGGAATCAAATGCCTGCCTTGGGCTGGTGGCCGAAGCGGCATAAATTATGCCATTCAGGGAAATATTCTGGCTGGTGAAACTGTCGTCACCTCAATGGAGGAAACCTTTTTAAAAACCAAAGGCACCTTAGCGGAACGGATGTACACGGCATTAGTGGCAGGTGACAGGCGGGGTGGTGACGCCAGAGGAAAACAGTCAGCAGCATTATTGGTGGTAAAGGAGAATGCCGGCTATGGGGGTTATACGGACCGGGCGATAGACATTCGGGTTGATGATCATCCGCAGCCCTTCAAGGAATTAGGACGATTATTAGACTATGCACAAATGAATTATTCCTGGAATCAAGGCTGGACCCTTTTCACCCAAAGCAAGTATGAAGAAGCTCTTCCTCACATGGAGCGTACAGCAAAATTAGCGCCGGAGAATCCGGAGGTATTATATGATCTTGCTGTAATTCGACTTGCTGCGGGGCAAAAGGAGATGGCTCTTAAAGCACTGGAGAAGGCGGTCACGTTGAATCCAGGATTGAAAAAGCAAGCCATCGGTGATAATGATTTGAAAACTCTACATGATGACCCGAAATTTAAGAAGATCGTCAAGTAGGGGGTCGCGCAAGTCCGTTAGGCGTTAAAACAATAAGTCATTTTAAAGGAGGAAAAGATGTTATCCTTTAATCTCGAAGAATTTTTGATTGTTTTGGAGCACTATAATTTATCCGTTTGGCCACTCCAAATATTTGCTTATATTTTTGGCATCCTTGCCATATTTTTTTCTATCAAAAGAATTAAATATTCTAATAAAATCATTTTAGCAATCTTGTCATTTTATTGGTTTTGGAATGGAATCGTCTTCTGCCCAATATACTGGGCCCCAACTTACAAATATGCATATATTTTTGGAGCCCTCTGTATTATCCAGGGATTTTTATTCCTTAGCAGTGTTATTAAATCGAATATTTCAATTCATTTCCAAGCCAATCTGTATTCAATCATAGGCATGCTTTTTATAATTTATGCGATGGCTGGATATTCATTATTTGGCTATTTCTTAGGCCATGTTTACCCACAATTTTTTCCATTTGGATTGGTTCCTTGCCCCACGGCAATCTTTACATTTGGAATATTATTACTAACGAATAAAAGGTTTTCTAAATACTTCCTTGTTGTTCCTTTAATAGTTTCAATTGGTGGATTTTTGGCCGTATACAGAGGAATTTTAGAAGATATAGGTCTAATCATTGCAGGCTTATTAGGCGTTGTCCTGATTTTGTTAAGAGATAGAAATTTTAAAAATGAAAAGAATTATGACGCCTGACAAACGTATCAAACTGACACAAAGACAGTGTTAGCAACTGGGGGTCGCATCTCAACATTTGAGATCTGTACCGAATGCAGTGAAATATTTAATTGTGAAATCTTTTTAAGAAGAAAAGTTGCTGAATGGATTCCAGCAGCTGATAATTTACGCCAAATTAAAGAATTTGGCTTAGAAAAGTGGTTAAAAGAACAGAAAGAGAGACAATCATTGATTGAAGAATTACTGCAAAATTACAATGAAGGACGATCCATGAGTTTTTACTGCAAAGCCTGTACGAGGATGCCAATCAATCTGGTCAATGAGGCCATGAAAGAATCGAAGAGAAAAATTGCCAAGGAAAAGATCAATGACTCCAACTTAAAAGCCTGAGGAAAAACTATTTCGGGTCTGAAAAATCTTAGTACTCTTCACACTTGATTTCAAAATGTTTTGCGAGATGATCACAGGAAGGGCATTTCTCAGGCGGTTCCTCACCTTCGTGAATATATCCACATTTTCGGCATACCCAGAAGACCTCCTTCTCTTTTTTAAATACTGTGCTGTTCTCGACTTCTTTCAGCAGCTTCCTGTATCTTTGCTCGTGATGAACTTCGGCCTCGGCGATGGCTCTTAGTCGTTTGGCAATTTCTGGAAACCCTTCTTTTTCGGCAGTATCAGCGAATTCGGGGTACATTTGCGAGTTTTCGTAATGTTCCCCTGCTATCGCGGCTTTCAGGTTTTTGACTGTATTTCCCAGAACTGTCGGAGCAGCAGCCTCAACATTGATTTCTTCCAAATTTTCATCGCTTTTCTGTTTCAGTTCATTGATCAGTCTGAAGAGCCACTTTGCATGCTCTCTCTCATTGTCAGCTGTAGTCAAAAAGATCTCGGCGATCTGTTCAAACCCCTCTTCCTGTGCAATCTTCGAGTAAAATGTGTAACGGTTTCTCGCCTGACTCTCACCAATAAATGCTTTGGTCAAATTTTGGATTGTGTTTTTCATTGATAAACCTCCATTTACTTTTCAGTTTGTTTTATGTATTTGTCTATGTGTTTTTGTCAAACACTTCAAGATGGCGTTTTTATTTAACCTGCATTGTTGATGGGAATCAAGGGACACGTTACCGTTCTCAGAAGATCGGAACATGTCCCTGATTTCCTCCGCCAGCCCTGGACTTCTCCATAATCGCCAGTGGCATCCATGCTCGACTGAAAGTGTTTATTTTTTCTCTGTGTATGTTCCTTCAGATGTGGCCTTAGCGCGTTCTTCGTGTGACATCTCTGCCAGACGCTCAATCTCCCTCGTATCCAATCCTAATCCTTCGGTAACCCGGCGTCCGTAGTCAGAGTTAGCCTTGTAGAATAAGGCTGTCTGGCGCATTTGGATTCGTTTCTGTGCACCTGCTAGATGATCCACAATATTGCCGATCAGGTGATCTCTATCCTCATCACTCATCACCTTGCGATACAGAACTCCGGCCTGTTCGAAATCATCGTTGGGATAAGAGAATGGATGACGAGCTGCAAGACCGGAGACATCAAAGGGAAGTTCACCCTTTGTTTGGCCCGGTTCCGGGCCGCCAAAGCTGTTGGGCCAATAATTGGGTCCGCCGCCACCGTTGGCGTCAGTACGCATGAATGCATCACGCTGGTAGCTGCTCTCAGGAGCATTCTTGGGCGCGTTCACTGGCAACAGGTGATAATTCGGCCCTAGGCGGTGGATGTGAGTATCGTGGTAAGAGAAAAGCCGGGCCTGAAGCATCTTGTCCGGTGAAGCAGCGATACCTGGTACCAGGTTTCCGGGACAGAAAGCGGCCTGTTCCACTTCGGCAAAATAATTTTCGGGGTTTCGGTTCAAGACTAACTTTCCTATTTTGACAGGCGGAAAATCGCCATGAGGCCAGACCTTTGTGATGTCAAAGATGTCCCAGCGATAATCTTTTGCCTGTTCTGGTGTCATGATCTGCATCTCGAGCGTCCAGGATGGATAATCACCTCGCTTGATAGCCTCAAACAGGTCTCGTGTGGCGTGATCGGGATCTTCGCCTGCTAATCGAGTCGATTCCTTCAGGGTAAGGTTCTTTATGCCCTGGTCGGTCTTGAAATGATACTGCACCCAGAAATACTCGCCCTTTTCGTTGTACCACTTGTAGGTGTGGCTGCTGTATCCGTTCATGTTACGGAAGGTAGCCGGAGTGCCCCGGTCAGAGAAGAGAATGGTGACCTGATGAATAGATTCTTGTGTCAAAGACAGAAAATCCCAGAACATGTCAGGATTCTTGCAGTTGGTGGCTGGATGCCGCTTTTGGGTGTGGATGAAATCAGGGAACTTCAGAGGGTCACGGATGAAAAAAACAGGGGTGTTGTTGCCGACAAAGTCGTAGTTGCCCTCCTCGGTATAGAACTTTACTGCGAATCCACGGGGATCGCGTGCCGAGTCGGCAGATCCTTTCTCACCACCGACGGTAGAAAAACGTGCAAAGACTTCAGTCCTCTTGCCAATTTCAGAGAGAAACTTGGCCTTTGTGTACTTAGTTATATCAGCAGTGACTTCAAAATAACCACCCGCACCTGCTCCTTTGGCATGGACAACCCGTTCGGGGATACGCTCGCGGTCGAAGTGGCCCAGCTTCTCCAACAGATGAACATCCTGCATCAGGACGGGCCCACGCTCGCCTGCGGTCAGACTATTCTGGTCGTCAGGCACAGGGATTCCAAAGGCTGTGGTTAAGGGTTTTTTGCCTTTTGCCATGTTAAACCTCCTTATTAATTTATGAAGTTTTTATTCCCCTTTTCAGTCTTTGAGAAAAGGAATTACTCAGAAAGCTCTACGCTTTCCTCTATAATTAATTATCAATCCTATATAGTTATTAATTGTAAGTAGTATTTGCTCCTATAGTAAAGGGAAAATTATTTACTTTTTTTATTGCGACATTTATTGCAGTATCCCTGTAAGAGAACTTTCTTATTCAGCACTGTGAATTTTTTATCAATTTTCTCAGGAACTTCTATATTATCATATAATTTGTAATCAAAATCTATTATTGTGTTGCATTTAACACATCTAAAGTGGTGATGGTTTTCAATGTCCGGATCGAATCGTCTCGGTTCTCCATTTCCCTCGACGATATTGACAATTCCGATTTGAGAAAAGGTCAAAAGCGCTCGATTCACAGTATCCAGTGAAATATCGGGGAATATTTTTTTGACCCTTTCGAAAAGAACCTCTGCATTAGGATGGTCTTTTGACTTGAGCAACTCTTCATAAATAATAACACGTTGGGGCGTCACCTTGAGATTATTTTCTCTGCATTTCTCCCTGAAGAAATCCATTGAAACATTCTTAATATCTAATTTCATATCACTACTATATAGGAGTTATTCCTATTTGTCAATTTAAAATTATAAGAAAATTGACATTATAGTGCCATCCTATTAGAATTACTCCAATGGGAAAGGACAAAGTAACGCTAAAAATTCCCCGCCCTCTTTACGAAAGAATCAAAACAGTGATCGAGGGAGGCGGGTTCAGCAGTGTCAATGAATTTGTGGTCTATGTTTTAAGGGATCTCATTTCTGCAAAAGACATAGAGAAAAGAGAGCTCTCTTCCGAAGAAATCGAGGCGATAAGACTCCGACTTAAGAACCTCGGTTACCTCTAATATCCATTTTTTTTCCATTTTTTTAAAAAAAGCATTGCAATTGTATTCTAATTGTAGTACGTTTAGAATAATATTGGAGTTCAGTTTTGAAAATACTGAATCGATGGGAAGCAAAAAAAGAAAGGGACCGCAAATGAACATGGACCTAAAAAGTGTCTTTATTCTGGTTTATAGCCTGGTTGTTGTAGGCTGCATTGCCAATTTTGTACACGCAGGAGAGGAGTCTCCTGTTGTATCCGGGCTTTCTTTGAAACTGAGCGGATATTCACAGGTGGAATATATCCACCCTGAAACGGGAATAGATGGATTCAGAATCAGAAGAGCCAGGATGAGTCTGGGCGGAGAAATACTAAAAAAAATAAATTACAAGATTCAAGTTGAAACCATGCAAAATCCTATCCTCCTGGATATTCAAGTAGAGACGCGGTTTTTTGAGCAGGCGGCACTGTGCTTTGGTCAGTTTAAGGTACCCTTTAGCCTGGAAAATCTTACCTCGAGTGCAAGCCTGGATACAATTAACCGTTCTCAGACAATTGAGCGTCTGTGTCCCGGAAGGGACAGTAAGAACAAAGGCCGGGACATTGGAATAGCTGTCACAGGTCATTTTTCTGTTCTGGAATATACCTTGGGAATATTCAACGGGGCAGGGATAAACAAATCAGACGACAACAGCTCCAAGGATGTGGCAGGAAGGCTGCTCTTTTTTCCCCTGGATTCGCTTTCATTGGGAGTGGCTCACTACGAGGGGAAATACGGCCCCTCATCCGGAGGTACTCAATTTAATAAAAAAAGGACAGGATTGGAGCTGTATTTTTCGAAAGACAAAGTCACCCTGAAAGGCGAGTTTATTTTCGGAAAGGATGGACCAGTGCAGAAAGATGGCTGGTATATACAGGGTGGTTTTGATTTCATCCCCAGAAAAATTCAGGGCATTTTTAAATATGATTCCCTGGATTTAAATAGAAATGTCAGGGGAGACCGGAGTGATGTGATCATATTGGGAGTCAACTGGTTTCTGGCGAAGAGAACGAAACTCCAGGTTAATTATGAATTCCACGGGGAGGAGTCAGGAAATGTTTCCAATGATGTCTTCCTGGCTCAGTTCCAGCTTGGTTTTTAAAAACGGAGGGTATGATGAGAAACACCTTAATTTTACTTTCTTTACTTTTTATGATTTCGAATGTCCTTATTGCCGAACAGACCGCAGAAGTTGAATTAAAGGGAACCATCTCCATTTCAGGTGCATGGGCGCTTTATCCCATGGCTGTGAAATGGGCGGAAGAGTTTCAGAAAATCTATCCCAAGGTTCGCATTGATATCCAGGCAGGGGGAGCAGGAAAGGGCATGGCCGATGTCCTGGCCGGAATGGTCGATATCGGGAGTGTGTCCAGAGAGATCTATCCTCCAGAGATTGATAAAGGGGCTTTTCCCATTCCTGTTACCAAGGATGCTGTTGTCCCTACTGTGAATGCCCAGAATCCTTTTCTGACTGAAATTTTGAAGAGAGGAGTCAAGAGGGAAACGTTTGGAGGTATCTGGATCACGGGGGAAGTGAAGACCTGGGGAGAAGTTATTGGCAGAGAGGAGAAAACGTCCATACACGTCTATACACGTTCCGATGCTTGTGGTGCTGCTAAGACCTGGGCAGTCTACCTCGGGAAAGAGCAGGAAGATCTCCTGGGTGTGGGCGTATACGGAGACCCCGGGCTGGCAGAAGCTGTGAGAAGAGACCGACTGGGGATTGGTTTCAACAACATTAATTATGCCTACGATGCAAAGACCAAGCTCCCTGTTGCTGGAATTAAGGTAATTCCCATTGACATAAATGGAAACAGCAGAATAGATGAGGAAGAGAATTTCTACAACACAAGAGAAGAACTGACCGATGCTATAAACAGGGGAGCCTATCCCTCACCTCCAGCAAGAGATCTCTACTTCGTCACTAAAGGCAAGCCCGAAAAGAAAGTGCTCGTGGAGTTTCTCAAATGGGTTTTAACTGAGGGACAAAGCTATGTTCCTGAAACTGGCTATATTCCATTGTCTAAAGAGAAGCTGGACAGCGGTTTGAAGAAAATAGGCATGAAAGAATGAACCTCGGCTTTCCTGAAAGGAGAAGCATAGCAGAAGAGGTATGAAAGAAAGATTAAATATAAGGCTGAAAAAAAATTCAGCAGCCAAAAAGATAACTCTCCTGCTGGCTGTTGTTGCCAGCCTGATCGTCTTTCTCATGCTTTTCGGTCTTTTTGTCCGCGCGCGGCCGATACTGGCTGTCAAGTCGTTCAGTGAACTTTTCTTCTCAACTTCCTGGCATCCCTTGCGAGGCGAGTTTGGCTTTCTTCCTTTCATCATGGGCACTTTATGGGTGACCGGCGCATCCTTGATTCTTTCTGTTCCTTTTTCACTGTTGACGGCAATCTATCTTTCCGAATATGCACCAAGATTTATACGTGATGCTGCAAAGCCCTTGATTGATTTGCTGGCAGGCATTCCCTCGGTTGTTTACGGCGTTTGGGGAGTTCTGATTATTGTGCCCTTTGTCAGCCAATACCTTGCTCCGCTCTTTGGAACCTTTTCCAGCGGATACTGCATTCTCTCGGGAGGAATTGTCCTGGCCATCATGATTTTTCCTGTAATCACTCATGTTTCAATAGAGGTTTTTTCTTCCATTCCTTATGAGATAAGAGAAGCCGCCCTTGCGCTGGGTGCGACCAAATGGCAAACAGTTAAGAAAGTCGTTTTAAAAAAGGGCCGCCCAGGCATTATGGCTGCAGTCGTCTTGGGGCTGTCCAGGGCTTTTGGTGAAACCATGGCCGTTCTCATGGTGGTGGGAAACGTAGCCGTTGTTCCCAAATCTGCGTTTGAAGCCGGATACCCCTTGCCTGCACTGATTGCAAACAATTACGGCGAAATGATGTCTGTCCCTCTATATGATTCTGCCTTAATGCTGGCCGCTTTGGTTCTGCTGCTTGTGGTCCTGATTTTTAACATCGTGGCCAGGTTTATTCTAGTCAAGCTGGAAAGAAAATCGGAATAAGGAGTGATTAAAAGGGTATCAGAATGAATAAAAAAAAGATCGAAGAAAATATCTTTAAAATTTTAATGGCTTTTTCTACCCTAACCGTGATCATAATCCTTGCCCTGATAATAGGGACTATAATCTGGAAGGGACTTCCCTCACTCAGCCTTTCAATGGTCACGCAGGTCCCTAAGGGCGGCTATTATCTGGGGAAAGAAGGGGGAATTCTTAATGCCATCATAGGTTCTCTTTATTTGGCTTCAGGAGCGACCCTGCTCGCCATGTTGATTAGCCTGCCGATTGTGATCTTCCTCAATATGTATACAAGGAAAAATTCTCGCATTGCCACCTTCACACGCTTTTCTCTGGATATTCTCTGGGGAGTTCCTTCCATTGTCTATGGTGCCTTTGGATTTACTCTCATGATCTTCATCGGACTTAAGGCCTCTCTGCTTGCAGGAATTATGATTGTTGCTTTACTCGAGCTTCCTATAATGAGCAGGGCTATGGATGAAGTTATCCGGATGGTCCCTGAGGAGCTGAAAGAGGCTTCCTACTCCTTGGGAGCGACAAAGCTTGAGACCGCGCTGAAAGTCGTCGTGAGACAGTGCCTTCCTGGAATTTTGACCGCCATATTGATCGCTTTCGGAAGGGGGATCGGTGACGCAGCCTCTGTTATTTTCACGGCCGGTTTTACAGACCGCATTCCTACCTCTCTTCTTCAGCCGGCAGCGACCTTGCCTTTGATGATTTTCTTTCAGCTGGGGACGCCGTTTCCAGAGGTCCAGAATAGAGCTTATGCAGCATCAACTATACTTGTTATCCTGATCCTTATTATAAGTCTTCTCTCGAGGATTTTAATAAAGAGATATTCAAGACACAAATTATGATGAGAGGGGGAAAGCATGCAATTTCAATCACATATCAGCATAAAAGATCTCAATGTCTATTACGGTAGCCAGCATGCGCTCAAGAATATCACACTCGAAATTCCGGATAAAAATATCACAGCCATAATCGGGCCTTCTGGCTGTGGAAAGACTACTCTCTTGAAGTCTCTCAACAGGCTGCTGGAACCGCTGGATGGAGTGAAAGT
>CAYSCW010000017.1:61894-64217 GCA_964429795.1 uncultured Eubacteriales bacterium | reverse complement strand
TTCCTACAACCTCTTTGGGCTGATAGCCGAGCCAGTCATAGACTCTTTTGTTCACATCCAACACATTCCCCTTGCTATCGATAAATGCGATGACTTGAGGAGAAAAATCGAATATCTTCCTATAGGGCTTATCTTTCTTTTGGGATTCTTTCATTCTTCTATCTGCTCGCATTCTCCTGAATGGAAAAGTAATCCCTTAGTCTTAAATTTCAAGCAATCCTCATTCTTTTCCCTAATATCCTTCCTGATCCTCAGAATCCTGAAATTATTCTTTCAAAGCTTCAACTAGAGGACAATCACCCTTAAGGATGAATTTGAAGATGATATCTAATGTTTTTATCTAATCTTAAAGGGCGAGGTAAAAATGGAAAATTTTTCTTTTTTTTTGTAACCTTTTTAGAGATGACAAGTCTTTATAAACGAAAAGGTCAAAAGCGAGAAGAAATATTGGCAAATTCTGCCGAAGATAACAAGATCATGGAAGAAGTTAAGGATGGGAAAGTGGAAAAACTGGCCATTCTATTCGAAAGGCATCACGTGATGCTCTACAACTTCTTTCTTCGCCTCACGGCAAACAGGAGCATCAGCGAAGATTTGGTGCAAGATGTCTTCTTCCGCATCTTGAAATATCGCTCCACCTACAAGGGAGAGAGTAAATTCACCATCTGGATGTACCAGATTGCCAGAAACGCCCATGTGGATTATTTAAGAAAGCAAAAAAGGCAGTTCTCGCTCGAAGAGCAAACACAAGAGGCTGTAAGCCAGGAACCGACGCCTGAAGAAAAAATCGAACAGGGACAGGATGTTGTCATGGTCAGGGAGGCACTGGCCATGCTTCCCTTAAGAAAGCGGGAGGTTTTGGTCCTCAGTCGATTCCAGAATCTCAAATACAAAGAGATTGCAGAACTCTTGGGTTGCCATATAGGTACGGTGAAAACACACGTCCATCGGGCGATAAAGGAATTAGGTAAAATATATATAGAACTTTCAGGGGGAACAGTCACATGAGATGTCAGGTAATAAAAGAAAAATTTCCGGATTTTTTGATCGGAGACCTGGATCCAAAAACCAAAGAAGATATCCAGGCTCATCTTTCAACCTGCCCCTTTTGTAGAGAGGAACTGGAAAACTTGAGCTCCATGTGGACAAAGCTGGGAGTTCTTCCTGAGGAACATCCCAGCCAGTCTCTCCGCACCGGGTTTTACTCCATGCTCGAATCATACAAACAGGAACTCGAACAACAAAAATCAAAACACAGCTTGGGAAAGATCATGGAAGGCTGGTTTGCCCGCTGGTGGCCCCGGCGGCCTGCGATTCAGCTTTCATTGCTCCTCCTGATTTTGATCATCGGGCTGGCTGCTGGTTATTCCTTGAATGCAACCAGACAGACAACAAAGGATCTTGCCCAGCTTCGCCAGGAAGTCCAAAGTACGCACCAGATGCTTGCCGTTTCTCTCCTGGATCAACCCTCCTCCAGCGATCGGATCAAGGGAATTAACCTGAGTTACGGCATAAAAAGCCCTGGCCCAGATATGCTTCGAAAACTCCTGCACACCTTGAACAACGATCCCAATGTCAACGTGCGGCTTTCCGCTGTGGATGCTCTTTATCTTTATCATGGTCAGCCCATTGTGCGGGAAGGGCTGGCTCAGTCTTTATCGAAACAGACCTCTCCGCTGGTACAGCTTGCCCTTATAAGCCTCATGGTAGAGATGAGAGAAAGACAGGCTGTGGAGGCGCTCAAGAGATTGATCCAAGAGGAAGAACTCCAACCCGAAGTCAGAAATCGAGCCGAACAGAGTATACAGCAGCTCAGCTTTTAAAGGAGGTCGGCATGAAGAGGAAAATCTTTATCATACTGATATTTATTGCGACAGGTACTATTCTTCTCGGCTCCAGAAATTTTCGTGTGGAAGAAAAGGAGGAAATCCGAAAGACTTTGAATTTTCAAGACCCATCAAAGTCAAAGGAGCTGGTGGTGGACGGAAACATTGAAGTGACGTTTCTGGATGATCTCTCCGCCGATTTTCGATTGAAGACGTTCAACGGGGATGCCTATTCTGACTTCCCCTTTTCATACACCCCTGCTAAGCCGGCTGTCCAAGGCCGGAAAAAAGGAAAATATGTTTATAAAAGCGACCGCTTTACCGGCGTCCGAATCGGGAAAGGCGGACCTGAAATAGAAATGGATACTCTTAACGGAGATATCCTTATCGCTAAAAAGAAATAACTATTTGAGGAGGATAGAAGATGAAAAAAGCAAACATTTACGTTTTGGGAACAATTCTCTTCTTTGCGGTGGCCATCTTCTCTTTGAGCCAGG
>CAYSCW010000017.1:56832-61794 GCA_964429795.1 uncultured Eubacteriales bacterium | reverse complement strand
CAGGATTGGAGATTGAGGAAGAAGATAATGTCATGGAAATAAGCGTCTCTTCATTCAAACAGACGATTGACCTTATTATCCAAGTTCCCTCCTCAACATCTCTTGAACTCAGCGCTCACAATAACGGCGATATAACCGTGGAGAATGTCAATGGGGAAATCGAGGTCAACCATCATGACGGAGCGCTGAAACTCAGTGGAATCTCTGGCAATGTGGTGGCTCATACTTTTAACGGAGGTATCACAGTGACTTTTACCAAAGCCAATCCGGAAAAACCCATGTCATTCAGCACCTGGAACGGAGATATCGATGTCACCTTCCCGGCAAACATCAAGGCCAATGTCAAGATGAAATCAGAGCGCGGTGAGGTCTACAGCGATTTTGACATCCAACTGGATAAAGCACCTCAAAGGTTTGTCGAAGATTCACGAAAGGAAGGGGGAAAGTACAAGATCAGCTTCGAAAAATACATCCTCGGCACAATCAACGGCGGCGGGCCGGAGTACCAGTTTAACACCTATAACGGTGATATTCTGATCCGAAAGGCCAAATAACCGTGGAGGGACAGGCGACTTTTTTATCAAAAAATTTGCCTGTCCCTTTCTTCTCTATTTTATCTCGGCCAGAGCCTTGGCTGCTTCCGGGTAATCAGGTTTTAGCTCGAGGGCTTTTTTGAAAACCTCCTTAGCCTTATCCACCAGGCCTTTTTTCTTATAGGCCACACCCAGTTGATAAAACGCTTCAGGGAATGGTTTCTTCTTGCAGACAAACTCAAAATCCTCGATAGCCCCGTTGACATTTCCTCCAAACCCTTCAGGAGCCATCAAACGTCCTATTCCGCGGCCAAAATGAGCATCGACGTTGTTTGGGTCAATCTGGAGTGCTTTCTCAAAAGCCTGCATAGCCCCCATTCCGTATTTCATCATGTCCAGGGGATTTCCCTGTGCCATGCTGCCCATGATGTTGCCTTTCCAGGCATGAAGCTCAGCGTTGTTCGGCTCCTGGGCAATGAGCCCTTCTACGAGTTCTAAAGCCTCGGGATACCTTTCTTCATCAAAGAGCTTCTTAGCTTGATCAAGCGATCCCTTTTGGACAGGCTTCTCGGGTTTTCCAGCTTCCTTCTCAGGCTTGGGGGGAGGTGCTGGTGAAGGTGGAGAAGGGAATTTCTGTTTCAGTATCTGAGGAAGATACTGAATCAAAACAGGTAGCATTTGCTGCAGTAAAGAGGGCTTCTTCTCTTCCAAAGGAAAAAGCTCAACCCTCACTTCTTCTCCTTCTATAACCAGAACACCTAAGGCAACGGCCTTGCCTCCCATGCCTCCCCCAAACCCCATCATCGCTCCGCCTGCTCCCAAGCCGAAGGATATCTTGGAAAAGGGAATAACGATTGTATTCTCTGATTGGATAGGCTTTCCGATAACAGAGCTGACCTTGATGACGGACATCATCTTATCGAAACTCACAAACGCCTCATCCACAGCAGATTTCTCCTGAGCCTGGAGTTGGCCTGAAAAAAGAAAAAGAGATACAGCTAACAGAGTAAAACACACTTTCTTACTCATGGCATCCTCCTTATTTGCGGGGAACCTTTCCCACGCTCACAAACTTTACGCCTGCCTTGCTGATGATCACGAAACCCAGGGGCTTTGCTTCTCCACTCATATAAAAGCCGCTTCCTCCCATAGGAGATCCTCCGCCGGGCCCCCCTCCGCCACCGCCAAAGCCGACGTCGATCATGATGATGGGGATGATGGTCACCTTGCCTACTTTCACCGGATCACCGACAACGTTTTTGACGTGAAGATCTCTGGAGAGACGTTCGGTCATCGCTTTGGTCAGATTAGCGAGAGCGTCACTCGTCTTCACCTGAACTTGTGGCTTTTCTTCGAGCGCTCGAAGAACACCAGTCAAGGAGAAGAGCATTAAAAAGACTCCAAAAGTGACAACCCATTTTCCTCTCAATTGACACCTCCTTTTTATATTTTTTTTCTAACCCGCCGTTTGAGATTCGAGTACATAATCGGCGGGTCTTTTTGACTGAGCTGAGAAACACAGCGAATATTATCCAATTTCTTCACCAGTGTATACGAAAAAAACCCCCAAAAGTTTGTTTTCTTAATAATCTTTTGCTCGGAAAACCTCATGCTGAAGGCTCGCTTTCCTGATTCTTTCCTCCCGGACAAAAACGCCTATTCCTGGCGAGCCGGGAACTTTAATTGTCCCTCTAGAGGTGATCTCCACAGGAGGCTCGATAAGATCCTGGAGATAATACCTTCGGCTTGCTGAGAGATCATTGGGAAACCGGAAGTTGGGAAGAGATGCCACATGGATGTTATGAGCCCGGCCTATCCCCGACTCTAACATTCCTCCACACCAGACAGGAATCGATTGCTCCTGACAGTAATCGTGGATCTTCCGTGCCTCCACCACTCCTCCAACCCGTCCGAGCTTGATGTTGATGATACCGCAGCTTCTCATCTCATGTGCCTTTCGGGCAGAATCTTCGGAGAGGATGCTTTCATCCAGACAAAGCGGAGTCTTCATCTCTTTCTGCAGAAGGCTGTGATCCCACAGGTCGTAAGCTGGAAAAGGCTGCTCTATCATGAGCAGCCCGAAGACATCTAGCTTTTTCAGGATTTCTTTATCCTTTAAGGTGTAGGCTCCGTTGGCATCGACCTGAAGAGGAATATCCGGAAATCTCTTCCTTATCTTCTCACAGATCCGAATATCCCAGCCCGGTTTAATTTTGATCTTAATCCTGGGGTATCCCTCCTGGAGGAAGCTTTCGATCCTCTCCAAAAGCTGGTTTTCGGTATCTTGAATCCCTACACTCACTCCTGCGGGGATCTCCTCTTTTTCTCCTCCATAGATTTTCCATAGAGGAAGATCTTCCTTCTTTCCGAAAAGATCCCAGAGGGCAAGTTCAAGCCCTGCCTTGGCCATGGGATGTCCTTTGTATCTTTTAACCGCTTGATAAAAATCCTTGGGATTGACTAGGTTCTTTTGAAAAACAAGGGGAATCAAAAAATCCTTCAACATCATCCAGGCTGTGGAGGTGGTCTCATAACTGTATAAGGGACTTCTGGCGGCAACCACTTCCCCATAACCGGAAATTCCTTCTCCTTGAACTTTGACGATGATAAAGGTACGTCCCTCTTCTCGGCCAAAACTCGTCTCAAAAAAATGGAGATAAGGAAGCTCCAGCAGGAAAAGTTCGATTTGCTCGATTTTCATCTCAACGAAGCTTCACTCCTTTTCTTGATGCCAATCTTTCATAGAGGGCACCCATCCTGTTGGCCATAGCTTCCGCTGAGAATCTTTGGTGAACAACTCTGTATCCTTCTTCCCCTAAACGCGATGCCAGGTCTTTATCGTTGAAGAGTTTGAGGATTGCTTTAGCCAATGCAGATGGATTCCTGGGCGGAACAAGAAGTCCGGTCTCCCTATGGATGACAACCTCCGGGATACCTCCGGTCCTGGTTGCCACCACAGGAAGGCGACAGGCCATGGCATCCAGGATGCTGCTTCCCAATCCTTCCAGGTATGAAGAGAGAACAAAGGCATCCAGAGAAGAGAGAATTTGTGGCACATCCTCGCGAAATCCGAGGAAAAACACCAAATCCTCAACCTGAGAGTCCTTCGCCTCCTTGGTCAATTCCATGCGCAGAGGCCCCTCGCCGACAATGATGACCTTGATTTTGGGTGTCTGCTCTTTGAGGATTTTCGCCGCGCGGATCAAGTATTTATGGCCTTTGTGGTCAGCCAGGTGGGCCACCATACCCACAAGATAATCATCCTCAGCAAAACCAAATTCTCGACGGAGATAATTGCTGGAGATCGCATCCTGATAGGGAGCAAAGTCAATTCCAGAAGGAATAACTTCGACAAGCCCAGAAGGAAGTCCTCCGTCCAAAAGAACCTTCTTTACCCCTTCAGATATAGCTACCACCGCATCGATGTTTTTGAAGTACTTCCCTCGCGAGAAAAAATTCTTCTTCAGCGGAAAATCAACCCGCCTGGAGATGACTCTCAACGGTATTTTGGCCAGGGAGGCTGCCGCCGATCCTACAGCTACAGAATGAGCATCATGAAAATGAGCTAAAAGGCACCTCTCCCTTCTCATTCGATAGGCAAGGCGGAGGACGGATAAAATGTCAAACTCGCTTCGTATTTTTAGGGGAAAAATGGGAAGAGCGGCTTCTGCCGCTTTCCTATGAAGGGGGCTCTCGGGTTGGACTACAAAAAAAACAGGATAGTCCAGCCGTTTTAATTCTTTAACCAGCAGAAGAGACTGTCTCTGCCCACCCCTCCACTCTTTTCCAGCATCAATATGGAAAAGGCTCAATTCTTTCTCCTTTTTTCCATATCTCCTTCAGCTTTGCGTAACGGATAAAGATGGCGTAGCCGTTGAGAACAGAGATGACCAGACCTGGAAAGCCATCCATGAATCCGCCTTTCCAAACATAGGATTTGACGACTCTGAAAAAAGGAAATAAAAGAAGATGATACCAGCGACATTTTTTCTTCTGGGAATAGAGTTTCTTCGCTCCCAGCTCGGAGAAGGAGTTGATCCGGTTCAGATGTTCTTTGATATTCCGGTATGTGAAGTGATGGATGGAACCCTTGAGCTTCTCAACCTTTCCCTCTATCACCAACTCCTCGTGAACAAACTCCCCTTCCCAGCGGGCTTTATCCTTGTGGAAGAGGCGAATCTTACGGTCAGGATACCATCCAGAATGGCGGATCCATTTACTCAGATAGAAGACTTGTCGAGGCATGGAAAAACCTGCACACTGAGGATCTTCCTTTTTCTTAAGGGCGATGATTTCTCGGCGGAGTTCAGGCGAAAGTCTCTCATCAGCATCCAAAGAGAGAATCCAGGGATAAGAAGCCTTGCTGTTTCCGAAATTCTTTTGGTCGGAAAAATTGGCCCACTTTCTTTGAAAGACTTTTCTTGTGTAT
>CAYSCW010000017.1:0-56732 GCA_964429795.1 uncultured Eubacteriales bacterium | reverse complement strand
TTGGTGAATTGGGAAATCTTTATGTTTCTTTTGTCCAAACTCAATCCCAAAGCCTTCTCCAACTTGTTCCAAGCAAGATTGTAATCGACCAAAGCTTTTAACTCCTGAGTACGAGCATTGGCTAATTCCTCCTGGAATTGAAGGACAAAATAGTTGGTGGTCAATCCTACATCCAGCTTTTTCTCTTCAGCCTCCAGTCTTCTCTCGGCAAGCTCTCGTGCAACTCTGTAAGCATCCGCCCGTTTGGCACTTGTCTCGATGTCGCGCACTGCATTCCGGACTTCCAGCTGAGTCTGCTTCTCCAAGTTCTCCAGCTCGAGCTGGCTCTTCTCCAGCTCCATCTTCGCCCTTACATAATCAGCCCTGGTCAGGATGCTACTCAAGGGAAGAGAAAAGGTTAGACTGACCGACCAGTTATTGTAGAGAAGCTTAAAGGCATCACGAAGAGAATCTATGGAATTTCCCCCTTCCTTCCCGACGATTACACCTGTCAGAGGATTACCATTAAGATAGAGGAGTCTATCCCCTGAAATTCCCGGACTCCAGTAAGAAAGATTAAAATTCAAGCCAGGAAGCATCTGATTCTTGGCCACACTCAAGTTTAACTCTCTAGTACCGATTTCTGTTTTTTTCATGCCCAGGTCAGGCCTGTTATCAAGGGCCCATTCCAATGCCTCCTCCAGAGAAACCTCTTTCTTAGCAAATGTGGGTTTGTCCTGAGGTATTATTCGGAGAGGAGTCCCTTCTTCTTCAGCAATGTTGATGATGTTCTTGAGGCTATCCTCATACATCCGAATCAGGGCTTCCGCTTGAAGGATATCCGCCTCCCGGGAGGCCACCGCAGCTTCGGCATTCAAGATTTCTATGGGCGCCAGCTTCCCTACTTCCACTTCTTTTTTATTCTTTGCCAGGAGATCTCTGGCCAACTCTAAAGATTGGTTTTTGACATTATAATCTTCGATTGCATAGACAAGATTCCAATAAGCTTCTTGAACCCCGTAGATGGTATCCATCAGAACGGATTTAAGCTGCTGCTGAGAAATATCCAAGTTGTTCCGGGCAATGATGATTTCCTTCCTGCTCACCTTAAAGCCGAAATCCTTCAGCAAAGGCTGAGTAAAATCAAAGCGCAACGTGCTTTCAAAACGGGGGTTTATGAGCTGAAAGGCTTGGTTGGTATCATACTTATTCCTGGATAAAGAGAGAGAAAAATTTCCTCCTGTGGGAATCTGCTGAACGAGAGAAACAGAATAATCCCTGTACTTGCTTATTACAGTCTCAGCTCCTTGAATCCACCAATAAGAAGGATTCTCCGTCTGCTCGGCTCCATAGCTAAAATCAAATCGGGGGATGAAAAGCTCCTTGGCCCGGGTCAAAGACGCATCAGCGATCTCAGGATTATAGACTTCTACAGCAACCTGAAGATTATTTTTCAGGGCCTTTACGATACACTCCTCTAAAGAAAGAGAAAGGGGCTCCTCTGCCAAAGAAAAATACGGTATGAAAAGAAATGTTGTAACCACGCCAAGGATAAAATTCATTTTCCTCTTCATCTTGCTCCTCCTGAATTAAATTTATATGGCAAATGGTGTGATTTATCTCCTTTTTCCGAAAAGAGCATAAATCAGACTCAGAACCATTCTAATTATTACATACGAATATTCAACTTCTCTGGTTCAATAAAAAAACAATTTTTATCTCCGTGATGAGCGTGAAGACTCAACGGGGCTTTTTCTTGGTGGGAAATGGTTGAGGAGGGGTGAACCTGGGGTAGGCATTCGAATCGAGAGGAAAAGAGATCTGATCATGTTTCTTTAGCTTCTCTAAAGCAAGGGCAGCCACCATAGAAGCGTTATCAGTGCACATCCTGGGAGATGGGACAAAAGAAGGAAGAGACATTTTCTGGCCAAATTCCTCAAACTCTCTTCTGAGCTTTTTGTTCCTAGCCACACCTCCACAGAGGATAAGAGAAGAGGGGTGATATGCCTTTATAGTCCGGTTCAGGTTGGAAAGCAAGGCCCGGACGATCGCCCGTTCAAAGCTGGCAATAAAATCATAAAACTGGGGGTGGCCCTTGGAAATCTTCTCCTTTCTTATCCTGTTCAATGCAGCCGTCTTGAGTCCGCTAAAGCTGAAATCGAGGCTTCTGTCCGTCATATAAGGAAGGGAAAATCGATAGGAATGCGGGTCTCCTTTCTCGGCTATCTTATCGATAACCGGGCCTCCAGGGTAGCCCAAATCAAGAAACTTGGCGATTTTATCCAGAGCTTCTCCAGCGGCATCATCTCTTGTCCTCCCAATGAGCTTGTATTCGAGCTTCTGCTTCATAAAAAAAGTAGTGGTGTGGCCTCCTGAGACCACCAGAGCGACTGCTGGAAAAGGAATAGCTTGGTTTTCCACAAAGACTGATTCCACATGGGCCTCAAGATGGTCTACGGGAATCAGAGGCTTGCGGAAATAATAAGCCAAGCCTTTGGCAAATGAGAGGCCCACAAGCAAAGAGCCGATAAGTCCTGGACCCTGGGTCACACCATAAGCATCGACCTCTTCCAGCCTCACCTGTGCTCGCCTCAGGCTCTCCTCCACAACATAAACGATGGATTCTATGTGCTGGCGAGAGGCAAGCTCCGGAACTACACCGCCGTAAGGAGCATGAATCTCATCTTGAGAAAGGACAACATCGCTCAGGATCTTAAAGTCGTCTCTTATCACCGCTGCTGCGGTTTCGTCACAGGAGGTTTCAATCCCTAAGATGTGCATGGATACATCTCTTTTCTGATTATTTTAATCTCAATCGCTCTAAGCTCCTATGGTAAGGAGGACGGGCAATCCCTTTCTCGGTGACAATGGCTGAGATGTATCTCGCTGGTGTGACATCAAAAGCTGGGTTCAAGGCTTTGACTCCCGGAGGAGCCAGACACTTCCCTCCCACTTCCCTTATCTCCTGAGGGTCTCTTTCCTCGATGGGAATGCTGCTGCCGTCATGAGTTGTGAAGTCGACCGTGGAAAACGGAGCAGCCACATAGAAGGGAACCCCGTGCTCTTTGGCCAAGACAGCCACTGTGTAGGTTCCGATTTTGTTTGCCGAATCACCATTTTGGACAATCCTGTCTGCTCCGGTGATGACCAAGCTGATCATATTCTTCTGCATCAGATAGCCTGCTGTGCTGTCTATGATGAGGACAACGGGAATATGCTCTTTCTCCAGCTCCCAGCAGGTCAGCCTTGCTCCCTGAAGGAAAGGCCTGGTTTCATCTGCATAGACCTGAACCCTCTTGCCCGCCTCGACAGCCGCCCGGATAATTCCCAACGCTGTGCCGTATCCAGCCGTGGCCAAGGCGCCAGCGTTGCAGTGGGTGAGGATTGAATCACCGTCCTTTATCAGTTGTTCTCCCCAAAAGCCGATCTTTCTGTTCGCCTCCACATCTTCCTTCTCGATCGCCAGAGCCTCCTTGACCAACCTCTCCTTCAGCTGGACGAGGCCAAGATGGCGGTTTCGATCAAAAGCAGCCTTCATCCTCTCCAGAGCCCAGAAGAGGTTGCGGGCTGTAGGCCTTGTCCTTCTCAATCTTTGGTAGATTTGATCAAATTCCTGATCGAGCCTCTCCCTTTTTTCGACCCTCAGCATGCCCAGAGCAAGGCCGAAGGCGGCCGCCACCCCGATGGCAGGGGCTCCCCGGATAGCCATCTTCTCGATAGCCTCGGCAACCTCCCGGTAGTCTCTGCATTCCACATAGACTTCCTCTTGAGGCAACTTTCTCTGGTCGATCATCACTACCTTATCTTTATCCCAGTGAACGGTGGGCCGCATTCTTCACCTCTTTTTCCATTCAGGGGTTTCAGGGTCCTGCCATTGCCACCTCTTGATCCATTGCAGATAAGAAGAGAAGAATTTCTCCCACTGCCTAGGGGATAATTTCTCCTTCAGCTTTTGGTAACAGAAAACAATCTGAAGGTCGTTGTCGCGAGTAATCCTCTCTGAGGGAAGAGAGAGCTCTTTGGCCATCACAGCTTCTTCAAAACTTTGTTCATATTCAAGAAGATGGCTGTGAATCTGGGACTGGAGGTAGTGATAAAAACCGTTGCTCATATCTTTTTGGGAAAGCTTCTGGATGCTCTTAAGCAGAGAGGATAGCTCCTTTTTCTTCACTTGCTCGCTCTTCTGGGAAGTCTTCTCCAGTGCCATCTCCGTGTATTTCTGTGAGGCCAAAAGGAGAATCTGGTCAAGCTTGGATCTCTCCATGAGATGGGCATAAATCTTGAAAGCTGCCTCCTTGAGGCCCATCTCATCCAACGATGAAGCGAGTCCCAAGAGTGAGACCTGCTTGGCCCATTCCTCTCCCTTGTCAAAACCACAGGAAAAAGCCTGGCGAAAACTCTCTCCTGCCTCACTCCACAGCTTAAGCTCCAATTCCGCCAGCCCCTTCAACATATAGGCTTGGGCTGAAGGACGCTTTTCTGTCTCAAGCTCGGCCTCTTTGAGTGCTCTTTTGAAAGAGGCCACCGCTTTCCCCTGCTCTAAAGAACGGGAAAACCTTTGGCCTTGGTCATAATAGAATTTGGCCTCTTTGAGATGGGAAACACAGGAATAAATTGAGAACAGGAAGAAAAGGAGAAAGAGAAGGGTGAGTATTCTTCTCTTCGAAAAGATACTGTTGCTCATCATCTATTCTCTCTTTAAGCTTTTCTTAACAAGGTCGGCGATGGTTTTGCGCAGTTTAGCCTGGGAGAGGAGTTCAAGATGCAGGCCGATGGCTTCATCAGCGACTGCTTTGAGGCCCTCTAAAAGACGGTTCTCTTCAACTGATTCGATATCTTCTTTTGCCTTTTTCACTCTGTTCTTGAATTCTTTGACAATCTTTCTGTATTGTCCGGAGTTCAATTCCTGAGCAAAAAGTGCCTCAAGAAAAGGGTCCTCCAGGGCCAAGATGGGATAAAGAGATGAAAAGGCCTTTCTCAGCGGTTCGATTTCATTTTTCTGTATTTCAGCTTGATAGGACTGACTTAAGCCAGGATGTCGTCTGAAGAACTCGAGGATGAATTCATCAGGCTTGGTCTGGATGGGTTCAGGCTCAGCCCAGACTTTCCAGGAAAGGATTTTCTCCTTCCATTCTTTGCTCCTTTTTATGGCCCAAACAAGGGCGGCTGAAAGGAGCGGGAAATAGAGAGAGGTGCTTTTGGGAAAAAATTCAGACAGAAAACTGATCCCCTTATCTACAATTTTATCGAGGGAGGGTGATTCCATTTCTCTTTAATATAAATTCAAATCAAACAAGAGTAAAGGGGAAAGTATCTCCTTCTCCATAGCAGGGGTAAGGGTGGGAGTCGTCAGCACGCTGATTTTCCCCAGCGAGGAATGTAGGGAGAGAAACCATGCCCGCTCAGCCCTCACAGGGGCTTTCTCACCCCCACCCTTACCCCTGTCTATCAAAATGTGCATTTATAATTATCATGGCTTTGAAGAGGCTTTCTAGAGGGGAAAGGAGAAATGATCTGGTTTTTATTTTATCTGCAGGAGGGCGAGAAAGGCCTCCTGGGGAACCTCCACCTGACCGATTTTGCGCATTCTTCTTTTGCCCTTCTTCTGCTTCTCCAGAAGCTTCATCTTGCGGGTATAA
This sequence comes from uncultured Eubacteriales bacterium, assembly GCA_964429795.1. Taxonomy (GTDB): domain Bacteria; phylum Acidobacteriota; class Aminicenantia; order Aminicenantales; family Aminicenantaceae; genus CAYSCW01. Next base: position 51,114 of record CAYSCW010000017.1, on the reverse strand, counting down.
TCTCCACCGTAGAGTTTGGCCAGGACATCCTTCCGGTAGGGCTTGATGGCTTCGCGGGCGATCACCCTTTTGCCGATTGCGGCTTGAAGAAATACCTCGAATTGCTGGCGGGGAATGAGCTCGCGCATTTTCGCCACCAACTTTCTCCCTATGGTGTAGGCCTTTTCCTGATGGACAATAAGAGAGAGGGCATCCACTGGCTCACGGTTGATGAGGATATCCAGCCTTTGCAGCGGAGCCTCCCTGTATCCAGCAAACTCATAATCCATGGAGGCATAACCCTGGGAGACAGATTTCAACTGATTGTAAAAATCAAAAACAACCTCATTGAGAGGAAGAAGGTAAGTAAGGAAAATCCTCTGGGCGCTGATGAATTCCATATTCTTCTGTTCTCCCCGGCGATTCTCGAGGAGTTTAAGCACGGCTCCAAGATATTTTTCGGGGGTCAGGATGAGAGCTTCGATCATGGGTTCTTCGATTTTTGCGATCTGATGGGGTGGGGGAACCTCAGATGGATTGCGGATTTCCATCGCTTGACCATCCATCCCTGTCACTCTATAGCTAACGCTGGGGGCAGTGGTGATGAGATTGAGATTGAATTCCCGCTCAAGCCTCTCTTGGATGATTTCCCTGTGAAGCAATCCTAAAAAACCGCAACGAAAACCAAGGCCAAGAGCTGGAGAGTTCTCAGGCTCATACTGAAAGGAAGAATCATTGAGTCGCAGCTTCTGGAGGGCCTTCCTGAGATCTTCCACGCTGCTTCCTCCAGCAGGAAACATCCCGCAGAAAACCATGGGTTTGGCTTCCTTAAACCCGGGAAGAGGCTGGGCGGTGCGTCTTTTTTTCAAGGTGATGGTGTCACCGATTCTGGCATGGCTAAGGTCTTTGATTCCAGCTATCATGTACCCCACCTCTCCGGCGGTAAGCTGGTTGACCTTCTGAGGTTTGGGAGTTAGGTAACCGAGCTCTTCCACATCATAAAGGGCGCCATTGGACATAAGCTCAATCTCTTCTCCGCTGCTGAAGCCTCCATCAAAGACCCTCAACAGGATGACTACTCCCCGATAGGAATCAAACCAGGAGTCGAAAATCAAGGCTTTAAGGGGAGAGTGAGGATCGCCTTTTGGCGAAGGTACGCGCTCTATGATGCTTGAGAAAACTTTATCGACGCCTGTCCCTTTTTTTGCACTAACAAGGAGCACTTCTTCCCGTTTGAAACCGAGAATGCTTTCCAGTTGTTCCAGGACAAGCTCAGGATTGGCTTGGGAGAGATCGATCTTGTTGATCACCGGAATGAGCATCAGGTCATTCTGGAGAGCCAGATAAGTATTGGCCAAGGTCTGAGCTTCCACTCCTTGGGAGGCATCGATAAGAAGGAGAGCGCCTTCGCAAGCGGCCAAGCTTCTTGACACCTCGTAGGAAAAGTCCACATGGCCAGGGGTGTCTATGAGATTGAGGATGTAAGGTTCTGGCTCTTCTGTCTTGTAGAGAAGGCGTGCTGTCTGGGCTTTGATAGTGATTCCTTTCTCCCTCTCCAGGTCCATGGTATCCAGGACTTGCTCTCTGAATTCACGGGGTGGAAGGGCGCCAGTTTTTTCGATCAGGCGGTCAGCCAGAGTGGACTTTCCATGGTCGATATGGGCGATAATCGAAAAATTCCTTATCCGCATTAGGGTCAGACCTTCATAACTTTTCTAATTTTATCAAATTCTCCAAAAAATGATGGGTTTTTAACAATTTTCTCTTCAAATCTGCGGGTCATGTTGGATACGCTTGAGTCTTCTTTCGCCAAAAATAGAGCTAATGATTTATTGCTTATTCCTGCATATCGCGTAGCCATATAAACAAACAAAGAACGAACATAAGATACTCTTGCTGCTTTGCTTCTGCCTAAAATGCATTCAGTCGGAATTCCTGTTGCTTCTGAAACAGCCGTCACTAAAGTGTCTAAAGACATTTTATTAATAGGCATCTGATCATATAATAATTTTAAATTCTTCTCATCTTTTTCAGCATCAGGATCTATATTCTCCTTTGCCTTTCTTTTGCATTCTTCAATAAATTCTGAACTCCCCAAAAAGCAAGTATCAATATCCTCGTGAAATTTCCTCAGATGACTTTTGTTCAAACCATCCACAATAAGCTGCCGATACAATTTTTGTGCTTTAGTTATATCCGAAGATAGCATTTGAAATATTAAATCATCTCTCACGAAAGACTGATTGATCTTTCCAATGTAAACCTGATGGCTGCTCCAAGGATAATCATCTGGATTTTCAACCAAAGAGGCTCTGAATGGATTGAGATGAATATATCTTACTAATTCCTGAAGATAGACTTCTCTCTGGATTAGAATAGCTTTGTACCTACCCTGAAAAAGATGACCTACAGTTTTATACTTGTTATGGAAATAAAAAGTGTAACTCTGCTGAATGCCTTGCATGATTTTTGACAGAGGAATAATGTCTGTCTCTATTACCATATGTACATGATTAGGCATCAGAGTATAGGCATAAAGAACGAAATTATAACGCTGCTGATATTTTTTCAAACGATCGATGTAGATTTTATAGTCTTGGTCATCCTTGAAAGTCATTTGCCTATTGTTACCTCGCGCAATCACATGATATAAAGCACCAGGAAATTCGATCCTTCTTTTTCTTGCCATCTCCAATTATTAAGACGATCTATTAAGACGATCGAATCAATGAATAATGACAAATCCCAATATATCAATCAAATCAGGAAAGTTAGAAAGGTCTGACCCCGATGCTTGACTTTTAGGAAGGAGTCAAGTAATTTTGTTAGAGGAAAAATCATTCGAGAATAATTCCTCATAGGAGGTTTCAATGTTTTTATTTGGCCCTGTCGGTCCTACAGAGCTTCTTCTCATCGTGCTCATCATCGTCATCATTTTTGGTGCTCGCAAACTTCCGGAATTGGGAAAATCCCTCGGAGAAGGAATCAAGAACTTCCGAAGATCCATAAGCTCAAAAGATAAAGAAAACGAAACTCCTCCGGATAAGTCAGAGCCTCCCGCCAAGAAAGAATGAGAAGAGTCATCGAAAAGCTCGCCCATGAGCGAGAACAAAAAGAAGATGAATTCTCAAGGAAGCTCCAGGAATTAAAAAAAAAGACCCAAGAAACCATCCCCCTCCAAGAGCTGCGTGACAACATAGAAAAATATTTCATCGAGATAAAAAAGCTCCTCCTCTCCCTTATAGAACTCATCGAGCTTCAAACCGCTCTAAGTGATGCCAAAGACAGAGAGTGGGATGCCTTGGGAAGTAATCACGTGGGGATGATCTTCAAAAGCATGGAATGGCGGGTTGACAAGCTGGCGGCAGAATATGGAGACGCCAAGCTTCTGATGAAAAAATTCTTCCATCTCAAGGAGAAATTGAACCAACTCCTGTCCACTTTGGAGGAGAAGAAAATGCCTTCACCCCCTCAAGTGAAAGAACTCTTGGAGCCTCTGGAAGACTGGCGGTATGCGGGTTTTGAGAACCGCTTCCGCGGCTATGAGGAAGAAGTCAAACGCCAACAGGCCAGCTTCCTTCCTTACTTCAAAAGGGATGGCCTGGTCCTTGACCTTGGTTGCGGCCGCGGTGAATTCCTGGAGCTTCTTCAAGAAAACGGGATAGAGGCGGAAGGCATCGATATCAACGATGAGATGGTAGAGATCTGCCGCGATAAAGGTCTCAACTGCCTGAGAGGCGACCTCCTGGATAAACTGACCGAACATGAAGACGGCTCCCTCGGAGGCCTTTTCTCCTCCCAGGTGGTGGAGCATCTTCGCCCTCAGTACCTGAACCGGATGGTGGAACTGGCCTATTTCAAGCTTGCCTCCTCCGCTCCCCTCATCCTTGAAACCATCAACCCCACCTCTGTCTTTTCCCTTGTCCAAATCTATCTCCTTGACCTTTCCCATCAAAAACCCCTTCATCCTCAGACTCTCAAATTCCTGATGGAAAGCGCTGGATTCGAAAGAATCGAAGTCAAATATTCCTCGCCTCTGGAAAAGGAAAAGCTCCAAGAGCTTCCAGCAGGCAATGACCTCACGACCATCCTCAACCAGAACATCGACAAGCTAAACATCCTTCTCTATGCCCCTGCCAACTATGCCATTATTGGGTTCAAACCATAAGGAAAGGCATGTCCCTTTATGCTGGATTTGACCTTGGAGGAACCCAGCTCAAGCACGGCGTGATCAACCAAAAGGGAAAAGTCATCTTCAAGGATAAAATCGAAACACCCACAAAGATTGAAGAACTCATCCGCCACTTAAAAAGAATCTGGGAAAAGCTTAAAAGACAACACAAAGAGCCTATCGCTGCTTGCGGATTTGGATTTCCTGGTATCTTCCATAGGCAAGAAAAAAAGATTTACCAATCTCCCCATTTTCCAGAACTCGACTGTTTCGATCTCCATCCTGCCCTCTCTCACTCCATCGATGCCCCCTTCTTCCTGAACAACGACGCCAATTTGGCCATCTTCGCCGAATATCAATTGGGTGCCGGCAAGGGTGTTCAAAGCCTGCTTCTTCTCACCATCGGAACAGGAATCGGCACAGGTATCATCCTCGATGGGAAACTCTGGGGAGGACTCCGCGGCTTTGCTGGAGAACTGGGTCATGCCACGGTGAATCTCCAAGGCGATAAATGTCCCTGCGGAAGCCGTGGCTGTCTGGAAACAGAGGTCTCAGCTCCCAAGATCGTCAAAACCTATAAAGAGCTCAAAAAAACAGAAGAAGAAGTCGATGCGGAGGATGTCTTCCAAAGGGCGAAAAAAGGAGACCCGGAAGCACGCGAAGCCTATGCTTTAGCTGGTTACTATCTAGGAATTGGGCTTTCCATCGCCATCAATTTCCTCAATCCAGAAAAAATACTCCTGGGCGGCGGCGTGATAGAGGGCGCCGAATTCATTCTCCCCCCTGCACTTAGAGAAGCAAGAAAAAGATCCTTCGCAGCCTCCTTTGCGTGCTGTCGAATCGAAAAAGCAGCCCTGAGCAACGATGCCGGTTTTATCGGCGCCGCCCTCTGGGCAAAAGACCAATTAAAAGAATGTAGGGCCTGATATTTTAAAACTCCCTGAGTTCAGCCCCTCCATAAAAGATACCGTTGAATAGAAATTTAAAGGTGCCGTGAGGTTGGGCACGGAAGGTGATTTCCGGTCCATAGAGGAAAAGCTTCCCTTTGCCCACGCTGGCTTCTATGACCAATACTCCGCCATTTAAATAATGTTCTCCCCAGGCCCAGCCGCTGCGGAGGAGACTTCCCTTACCAAACCAAGCCACGGTTTTGACTCCCTGGAGGGAAGCTTCTGGCAGGAGGCGAAAGACCGGACTGAATCGGAAAAAGACATCCACTTCATCGGCCATGCCGTAGGCTAAGGGGTGAGTATTGTCCGCCTTCGCTCGAAGAAGAGAACCGGTAACATAATATTTCTCCCTTGGCAAAGGTTTTTCCGTCCCGTCCTTCTGTCTCTCCACAAGAGCATCAGCCATAGGAAGGTCCAGATGATACCCTATGCAGGTGGAGCTGCCGATGGCAAGAATGATTCCTCCCTGCTGGAGAAAACTCTTCAATTGAGGTACAGTTTTTGAAACCGTCACCCTCCCTAAATAGTGCCGGTATTCAGAGGGCACATCTTCCGGCTTAGGCTGATAAAAAAAACGGTAACCATCGGGTCGCTCAGCGTCACTCTGGGGAATAGCACCGCTGACAAAAATAAGAACATCATATTTTTCCGAAAGCTTACCAGCATCGAGCACCTGGGGAAAGACCACCTCGAAAGGAAATTCAAACTTTTCCAGCAGCCAGCGGACCCAGCCCGAAGCCATGGATCCTCCATACTGATCCCACAAGCCTATTTTCACCGGCCGCAAGCGGAAGGCTTCCCCTTCGGGTTTTGTCATAGATGCTTCAAAATTCAGACCGATCTCTTCTGCCATCTCTTTAAGCTCATCGATTGAGACGGATTTTCGAGGAATGTAAATTGTGCCGGAAGGATATAATTTTCCATCCATCTGGAAAGATTTTTTCAACCAATAAACCTCTTTTCCCTTGCTAAGGAGACGGTTGATGGCTAGAAAGGTGTCATTTTCCCTGTGGCTGAGCAAATATCCTGGAGCTCCTCTTCTCTCAACCACCTTGCCGGCAGGAGGCTTGGCCAGACCTTCAATCCGCTCGAAAGGCCCCTCAAACCCTTCAAGGATCCGGTCGAACATGACTCCCATCTGGTAGGCCAGAGTCCAGCCTGCGTTATCATAGAGAGGGTTGGGGGGACCGCCGGGACAGGGGACGTCATCAGGATAATCCTGGGGTTCGAACATATCCAGGATATGGGGGCGAAAAGCCTGGGCTGTCTTGACCACATAGGAGCCTGGAGGATAGCTGTGCCCTTCAATCTCGAAGGGCTGGGTGGCTCGAAGAACCGTAATTCCGTTCTTGATAAGAGCGTTGACAAACTTGGTGGCCGTCAAGAAATCGTGCTGATCAGAAGGGATGATGTATCCCCGTGGGTCCCGCTTTTGAGGATCGTGCAGCATTTCATAATATTTCAGGGGATAACCCTCGAATCGAGCAACCCCCTGCAGCTTAACTCCATCACGCTTGATCTGGTCTTCCACGGCGGTAATCATGTCCGGATGAATAGTCCAATGGTCTCGGCTTCCCCGCTCTATGGAGTTCTTCCCCATCCTGTAGATGTTGTAGAGAAAATCCTCTCTGTTCTTTGAAGCCACATCCAAAACCGCCCGGTCAGCGGTGAGAGAGTATTCGACTGATTGATGGAAATGCCAATCCTGGGGGGCAACAGGAAAAGGAAGGTCATTATGAGGAAGCTGTTTTGGAGGAAGAAAAGGGATCTTGGTGGGCGTGGGATTCCCGATAGTCTCTGTCAGAATGCCCACCATGTTGTGGAAATAGCCTGTGGTTCTCAACCCTCCATTCCACCATACAGAATATCCAGCTCCAGAGCGCATGGTTGCTCCTGGTCTGTTTTCGGCCACAAATCTAGTGTGCATGGCTGCTCCCACCAGCTCAAGTTCCGTAGCCACCAGAGGATCGAAGTTATAGTTGAAATGCGGCCGAAAAGGCGGGGCAAACAGAACACAACCAGCAGGGCCTGTCTGGTGATGGTTGTAAATAATCTGGGGAAACCACTCATCATAAAACACACGGCTTATGGCCTCTGTCTCGGGCTGGGTGACCATGTAAAAATCACGGTTGTTGTCGTGTCCGATGTATTTGTGATAAAGGCGGGGAATCCCTCTGGTCGTGCGCTTTTTAAGGTCAGGCTCCCTAGTGTACCAGTTAGCCACCAGCTCCAGCCCGTCAGGATTGCTGCAAACAGCTAAAAGAATCACATCATCCAGGATCCGCAGGGTTTCCCTGTCGTTCTGGCTCGCCATCTCAAAGACAAGCTGTATCAGCTGCTGTGAGCCCAGGATTTCTGTGGCATGGAGGCCTCCATCGATCCAGACCACAGCTCGTCCCTCTCTCGCCAGCTTCCTGGCCTCGCCGTCAATGAGCCCTTCGGCTAAGGCAAGCCGTCTTGCAATATCCTTGTAACGGAGCAGATTCTCATGATTTTCAGGTGAGGTGATGACGGCCATCATCATCGGCCGTCCTTCTGCGGTGCGGCCGATCTCAACAAGTTTCATTCTTCCTGACTCCTGCTCCAGCTTCTTCCAATACTCCACCAGCTGGGTGTAATTCACGAGCTGATAGTCATCACCGATGTTAAACCCAAACTGTTCCTCTGGAGTGGTGATTTTCTGTTGAGCAAAGTTGGGAAAAGTGGCTAAAGCCACCAAGAAACAGAGGCTTAGGCATAGAATCTTCAAGTTTTTCATGGATCCTCCCTTTTTATTATTCCCCATTCTCCTTCACGTAAGTGTCGAACCAGTCAATCCAGCGAGCCCAAAGGTCCATATAGGTCTCAATGCACCTTGGCCCGTGGGACTCGAAGGGATAGATGTAGAGAACAGCCTTTTTTCCTAATCCGGTCAAGGCCTGAAGCAGGCGTTCCGACTGGATGAGAAAAGTTCCGGTGTTATTATCCTGGGCTCCATGATACATGAGGAGAGGAGTGTCGATATGATCGGCATAGAAAAAGGGTGACATTTCAAGATAAGTATTCTGAGCTTCCCACAAAAAACGCTTTTCATTCTGGAACGTCATGGGAGTCAACGTTCTGTTGAAAGCCCCATCACCCGCGATACCCGCTTTGAAGAAACTGGAATGAGCCAGAAGGTTTACAGTCATGAAGGCTCCGTAACTGTGTCCGCCCACGCCGATGCGGTCAATGTCCACATAGCCCATCTGGTCCACCTTCCGAATAGCTGCATACATTGAATCCGTAAGATGGGCAATATAATTGTCGTTGTACTTCTCCCCCTTCCCGATAATGGGAATATCGGGTTCGACCACTGCATATCCCTGAGTGAGCCATATCTCGGAAGAATTCCTGTAATCCAGGTGAGGAAATGCATTGTGATTATGAAAACGGAAGGCCGCCTTCTTGTATTCCTCAAAAGATTGGTATTCCATCGGATAGGCCCAGAAAACAGCCGGCACCCGGCTCCCCTCTTTATAATCTACAGGAAGAGAAATACGTCCCTGTATTACCAAACCGTCTCTGCGCTTGAAATCAAAATCGATCCTCTTACAACGAGCAACCTCTGAAAAAGGATCTCGATTATCTGTCAGCTTTTCTGCCGAGCCGTCCTTGTGCCAGAGATAGTAATCGGAAAAGATACTCATTGATTCACGGCTGATAATGATCTGTGACATATTGTCATCAACGGGGACCAATGGACGCTCATAGACATCTTTATTACTCTCAAAAATACGTATTTTTTCACTGCTTTTAATAGTGGTTTCATCAATAAAAGGCTGAGGCTTGAAATCTTCTTTATAACCCGGTCCCTGGAGGTAAACCGATTTCCAATCACTGGAGAGAAGGGCAAAGATAATGCCGTTTCCGGTTCGAAGGGTGACAATCTCCCCCGGAAGCTTCAACACATCTTCAGGATCGATATCTTTGACTAAAACATACTGCTTAGGCTTTTTTTTGGTCAAATCGTAAGCTACGATCTCCTGCTGCCTTTTCTTACCGTCTCTCTTGGTCAATGTGGCAAAGACAAAATGCTCCTCGGAGGAGTAGATGACATCGCTGAAACGCTTTTCACTTAAAACAAGGGTCTGTACCTGAGACATGTCAAAAGGAGGAGCCAGGAACATGAGTCTATCTTTTCGTTTTGAATCATCTGACTCTTCCTCAGACTTCTCCTCCTTCTTCTTTTCACGCCAGAGAAAGCTCAGCCCTTTTCCATCAGGACGCCAGGCAACATCTCGGGGAAGATCTTCTTCTCCTTCCCTATCTCTGTCTCCCCTCATAGCCTCCTGCAGGGGGACTTTGCGAATTGTGGAAAGAACCTTTCCTTCCAAATCCATCACCTGCAATTCCCGGGGGAAACTGCCGTAACCGACTATATAAGAAAAGGGCTCAACCATCTTTTCAGCAAGGATATATTTACCGTCCGGACTGAGGGAAATGCTCATGTACATGGCCGGGGCTCCAATTTTTCTTGGAGGCTCTCCAGGAGAGAGAATGGCCAACTGAGCTGTGGTGTAATAGCGGAAAAGCTCTTTATCGGTCGGGGTGCAGAGCAGAAATGGATAAGTTTGTGTAGGAGTGGACTTTTCCCGAGTCCGGTGGATAATGGGAGTGCTGGGAATAGAATCTTTCTTGGGCTCTGGAGCACGATCTTCTGGAACTAACAAAGCAAGAACTGCCCCACCAGGCATCCATTGGAGCATTCGGGATGAGTCTGTTGGTCGGCGTCGCCATTGAGGTCTTCCCGCCAAGGTGGCCATCACAAAGGCGTGGCTGAGAGGTTCGGCCTTACCGCTCAAAACATCTGCAACCCAGACCTGTGTTCCCTCTTTAAGATGAGCCAAAAAAGCAATCTTTTTCCCCTCAGGTGACCACATCATATCACTGACAAAAATGTCCTCGGGAAGCTCAACCTGCCAGGATTTTCTCTTGCTCAAAGAATAGATCTTCAGTCCCTTTATCCCCTGGGTGGAAAGGCGCCATTCACGGTTCGTATCCGGACAAAACTCAAGCATGGCCAGACGGTACGTCTTCTGGGCCATGAGCTCTAATGTGGAAAAATAAGGCTGAATCGGAATCATACAATGGTCTCTATCCGGACTCATGGCCTCGAGCATGTCGTAATGTCTGTCTCTCTTCAAGATATTCTGGACTGGCTCTGGCGGAAGAAGGTAAGATTCTTCATACTGTCTCTGCTTCGCCCATAAAAGATTCGCCCCTATAAGGAATACACATGTCAAAACAATTGTTCTCCCAATCACACTCATTACACGATACATAGCTTTCTTTACTTCTAAATTATTGTGCATAAAACACCTCCTTTAGCAATCATTGAAAGAGAGAAAAGACTGGAAAACAGTCATTGACAGTTTGTTCTCCTTGCTGCTCATGCATAGCCTGTATGATTATCTATTTTTAAAGGAAAATATATTACAAGAAAAAAAGGAAAGATTAAAGCGCATTGCTTGGCTCAGGGCATAAAATTCATTATCATAGAGAAGAGCCTAGTATTAATAGGAGGACAGGATGCGGCCATTATCCAGGAATACATTAGGTTCCCCAAGTTAAGAACATCATCGCTACCATTGAAAAATTGAAAAAGTAGAAAGGATTTATCGATCAGAAGCTGAAACGGAAGCCCAACATGAATATCCTCGATCCCAAAATATAGGTCACCATATCATAGTCCGGACTCAGCACCCGCTTTCCCTGTGCAGTGTTCTCATCGTCTGGAAACCAGAATCCATCATCATTTTGTTGAGCGATTTTATATCGACTTCCCAGCACATTAAGAATGTCCACGTAGGCACTTATTTTTGTAGAATCTCCCAAGCGCAGTTCCTTCTCCACCCTCAGGTCAAGATTGTTATAAGAATCATGTCTTCTTGTTCCGGGTGACTCCAAATAGACTCTGGCGAAAGAACCATATGCATGATTATCCTCAATCCAGGAAACCGGGGGGTAGATGGTGACGCTTCTTGCCCATGGCCTTCCACTCATATGGGTGTAGTAGAAACTCAACAGAAGACCGAACTGAAACCTGTATGTCCCCATGAGCTTGACAACCAAAGGCCTGTCATAATCCAACCTGGATTCTTCCGGTGGATAATTCACGAAATAATTGGGAGAGTCGGCGGCTTCGGTAAATCCTGAACTGGCTTCATACCCTAAGGGCATGTTGCCCGTCGATTTGCTCCAAACCACAGAACCCAGCAATTGCCAGTTATGTGACCATCGCTTTTTGACCGCCAATTCTAAAGCTTCATACTTCCTCTTCAATTCAGGGACATTTTTGAGGCGATTGAAGGACAGAGGAGCGTTTTGGGACCAGAAATAGACGGTAACTGGGGTATCCTGATAATCATGATTTCCTGGAACCACGGTATGGAAAGGTATCCACCATCCCTCTGAGTCTTGATCGAGTGTGTACCAATCGCTATCTGTATCAGGCGAATAGCGGACGTTTTCCAGAATATTTTCTTTGCGTTTGTAGAGATAATTTATTCCTATCGAAAGATCTCTAAGTATCTCTTGGTTGAGTCCGATAGTCCATTCCTGGGTATAAGGAGATTTAATATCCGGGTCTATTCTTTTTCTATAATAGTCCTCTATGTATAAGCGATAGTCCTCATAGTCAAGAAGGTAAGTATCGGTATCATCTGGCTGGCCGTTCATGTTTTCATCGTACCAGAAGAATCGATGAGACCGGCCGGGAAAGAAAGGATTTAAAGGTATGAGGTAGTGTAACATCATGTATTCGTTATAGCGAGCAAATGAGGCTTTTAACACTGTTTTTCCGTTGCCATAAACATTCAAACTCATGCCTACTCGGGGAGACCAACTGTTCCAGGTCATTAGATTTTTCAATTCTGGAACAATATTTTCATCATAGGGATTAACGTCATACTCAGGTTTGATCAATTCTTCCCCTAATTGAAGAGATAACGGATTTCCACTGGCTAATTTTTGAAAGGCTGGCATCCGGGCATCGCTACGGTCGAATCGAATTCCAAAATTGAGAGTCAGTCTATCAGCAAAGGTCACCCTTTCCTGGATAAAAAAACCCAGTTTTTTGAGTTCGATGATGGAATTTAATCCCTCTTTCTGCATACTGGCTAGATAAAAATGAATCATCCCTTTTCCAACCATGCTGCCGGTGGTAGGTGATGAGTCCAGTCCAAAATAATAGGGGCTTCCATCAAAATAGTTGATCAACAGATTGTCGTTTTTCCAAGTATCCTGCTCCCCGTGGACATATTCGTATTCTGCGCCCAGTTTGAGCTGGTGGTTACCTCTCAAGAAGTCATCCTGAAACCGGGTAAAATAGGCTCCAACTTGAAATCTTTTGGCAAGCCGTTTTTCGTTGAAGGGAGCACTCCCCCAGAGATAGCCTGTGGCTTCATCAATGTATTGAGGACTCTCCCTAGCTTCTTGATTGATATAAAGAGGAAGCTGATTGGATAAGTAGCTTGCCTTCCATTCAACAACTGTGTTTTGGTTAAGAATGTAGCTCGCCCTGCCGTCCAAAGTGTAATTTTTTTCGTGATCCCAGACTCGAGTGGCTTCCTCTGTTATATTCCATCCCAGAGAGGAATCGTAAATTGGCTGATGGCGATTGGTATAGTTAAACATGACGGAAAATGTGACCTGGGAAGTGATTTTGCTGTTCAGTCTGAAGAAGCCCAATTTTTCATTATCACTCCAGAGATAATCTTCATGACTCTTGCCCATAGGATCTGTCCAGGAATTAAAGTCAGTGGTCCGATCGTGAGAGATCAGACGACCGCTGCCGAAATACCATAATCTGTTTTCCAGGAGAGAACCTCCGAAAGATAAAGACATATCCCACATCTTCTGATCGGCAAGAAGAGGCAGAATTTCAGGGTCATCCAATTCTCTTTCAGAGAGCAGAGATTGGGTCAATGAATCGCTTTTATGAGAGAGAAGGACTTCTCCAACGAATCTGTTTCCGCCAGATTTAGGAACCACATTGATGTACCCTCCCTCAGTGGACTCAATAGCTGGAGGATGGCCAGCAGTCTCCAGTTCTATTTCTTCTATAATGTCAAAGTTGATATTGGTGATAAGTAACATCCCCCAGGGATCGTTCATGCTCAAACCATCCCAGGCGTAAGTGTTGGCTCGGGCTGATGAGCCGTGGACTATAACTTCGGGCTGGTAGGGAGTACCTTCCAAATGCACACTAGAATCAGAATTGACAATATGGTGTAAGTCCCGGGAAAGAGGGATGTTTTTTATGATTTTCTGCTCTAGGATCACTGCCGTTTTTGCCGATTCCACATCAAGTGTAGGCGAAGGGATGTCGGGAGTGATTTCCTCTTCGATTTTTGTAATCTCCATGGTGATAATGATAGTTGTGGTCTTCCCTGTGCTGACCTTAATGTTTTCTATGTTGATTGTTTTAAATCCTGGCATTTCCACTGTGAGAGTGTAGGCACCTGGGGGGAGAAGGGTAAACCTGAAGTTACCGGTATGGGCAGTAATATAGGTTTGAATCTCCATTAAAGCTGGCGATGATATATAGATAAAAGCCCCAGGAAGGGGGAGTCCTTCGGTATCAATAATTTTCCCCCTCAGGGAACTGGCTTGACTCTGGGATAATCCTGGAAAGGTTACTCCTAGAAATAAATATATGATCAAAAAGACTCTGCACAGCTTTTTTTTCACTCTGAGCCTCCTCTTCTTACTTTGTTTTTACAACGATGTTGTCTTCTCAGTCATCAAGCAAGAAGTCTTAAAAATGAATACACACTGATTTTTTGGGTTTTCAACTTCTATGTTTAAGTAGCAGCAATCTTAACATTTATGTTTTTCTTTGACAATATTTTTTTGTTTATGCAAGCATTCTTATTTCCGTGACAGTTTCAAAAGAAGGCAGGTAAGCTGAGGAGGAAGTCATCCGGAGGCGAGCGGGCATGGTTCCTCTCCTACTTTCCTCGCTGGGGAAAATCCGTGGGCTGACGAATCAGCTTACCTGACTTGTACTGCATCATGGTTTTGGTGATGAGTGAAGACACTTCATCCAGTTAGGGAGTGAGACAACAATGAGCCTGTCTCTTTTTTCCCAATCAGAAGGTGAATTCTCTGATCTTTCTCAGCTCTTCTCCGCCTGTCCTGTTCTTGATAAGGGCGAAAAGCTGATTTTTCCCCTTCCGAAGTTTATCCACATCCTTGTCCCAGGCAAAAGGAATCTCTATCTTGTATTCCTTTATATTACTCTCCTTAAGCTCTTGCTCGCTGATTTCAATATCGAAGGAATCTTCATATTCCCAGATAAGAGTGCCCTCTGCATCTTTGAGCTCAAGCTTCAAATCAAGCACAGTGCTCAATATCTCCTCCTCAGCCTTGAACCAGAGATCAGCATAAGGGATAGCTATGGTCACAACCCCTTCCAATCTATCCTCTTCAACCAGTGTCTTTTTCACATTCAGGTCAAAGTCAATAAACTTTCTCTCGCCTCTTATGGTATCTTGAGCGCGCGCCTGAGCCATGCTGAGTTCGTGCATATACATCAGGTTGAGTGAACGAATCGAACTCAGGTCATAAGTGACCAGACGATAGTCTCCAGAGCAGGTTGAATCGATGAAGACCACGGGAAAATTCCCATAATACCAGATTTCGCGGCAACGGCCGTAAGGATCCTCGCCCATAGGATAAGTTATTCTGTCCATAGGGGGTCCGAAAAGGATATAGATTCTTCCCCTGTCGGTCAGCCATCCCGGTCTTCCCTCAGAAACAAAGATATTTTCGGATACCTCCATGCGATTGAAATACTCCATCTTGAACTCATTTTCCTCCGTGGAAGGATCGGGATCGCGTCTCTTCCAGAACTCTTTCTTAAAATCTTCCTTCTCAGCATCAGGAAGTTCGAGGAAGATTTTCCTCTCTTTGGCAGTGATAATGTATCTCACTCTTGATAAAAACTCTGCATTATCAGGGTCCAGCTTTTGCTCCAGTTTATAGAGTCGGCATGAAGAGGAGAAGAAAAGCAAAACAAAAGAGACGATAACAAGCGGCAACAGCATTGAGGAAAGAGTTCTTATCCTCTGTTTTTTCTTTGAATTTAAGGTATCGATCATTTTTTCTCCTTTAATGTATCCACACTTTTCTTAATCTGTGGTTGATCGGGACTGATCTCCAAGGATTTTTCCCAGGCTGCCAAAGCCTCTTGAGTATTGCCCAGTTGAAAATAGCACTCTCCTATAGAATTGAGAATGAAGATGTTGAGACCGTAGTGAGTGATGGCCTTGTCGAAAATCTCTATAGCCTTATCCAGCTTTCCCATGTTCTGGTAGGCTTTTCCCATGGTAAACAGTAATTCATAGGGAGGCCTTTCCAGCCGATTCAAGAAGGGATAAAGAACAGTCTCAACCTCCTTATATTCACCCAATCTCATATGGACCCTGGCCAGGTTTTGAGCAAACTCTATAGAATCGGGCTTTTTATGGAAAGCTTCTAGGAGGCGAGCTTTGGCTTCCTCGATTTTGCCGCTGTTAAAGAGTTGTACTCCGATCAAGTAGGAATAGATGGGGTCTTGCGATGGGGAAAGGAGTTGTTGGTAGATCCAGGGTCGGGCTATGGCCTCGCTATAAGTGATGTCGAACTCATCGCTATCAGAGAGGACCTCCTGACTATCCACGAAAAGGGAAGCCTGAATCCTGTAATGTGCCGGAGGGAATTCTCCCAAGGAAAAAGTTTCCAGAATATTGGGAAGATCCGGATATTGATCGAACGTCTTGGTAAAGGTGCGAAACTTCTCATCCATCTTGAAAAAGGTGAATCTCAACTGGCCTCTTTCTTTCAATTCCTCAGTCAAACCATGAACCTGAAAAGCCACCAAAAGGTTGTCTTGTTGAAGAAACACTCTGTTCGACTGCAGAAAGATCTGATCATCTCCTATCTGAAAAGGTCTCAATCTCTGTTCGCCAGCCTTCTTCTTGGAAGTGGCGTAGCCCAACATAAGAGAAGCCATCTGCGGGACTCCATCTTCCCGGGGAATGACCAGATTCCTCTCCAAGGAGGTAAATTCTCTAGAAACCTCGTTTTTCAACAGAATTGACAGTTTGTATTCACCCGGGATCAGAGGGAACATGTCTCTGATGCTGAGAGGCTTGGCGCTTATGTTTTTCATCTGCTCCTGGTCAAAACTCAAATTGATATCCTTTTCAAACTGATAGATGGTTCTTCCTTCAGAATCAACCACAGTACCGTTGAGTTTCAAACTGGTGGAGAAGGTATTCTCGTATTGATTGACAGAGAGTCTTTCAGGCTCGATGGCATAATGAACGAAGTAAAGTCCTGAAGAATCCTTCACTACTTTGACTAAAGCGTCGCTGTCGATATAATTGGCGCTATACTCCACTTCTACGATATCTTTATACTGGAGAAATTTCTGGGCATATCTTTCCTCCACTTCTCGCTCTGGTGTGGACTCCACCCTCTGTATTAACAAATCCGAGGAAAGGGAAGGTCGTCCATAAGAAGCCCCCCCTTCCCCAGGGATGAGGCTGAGGGAAACCAGAGCTAGATCCGGCTCAATCTCTTGAAGCATCTCATAAGCCTTTATATAATCCATTGGATCTCCCCAATAAGAGGTCAACAGGGCTTGGGGACCGTCTCTGAGAGGACTGTAGAGCTCGAATTCTCCGGTTCCCCCTTCCTGAAAGAAGACCAGATTAAAGCCAGGAGGCAGGCCCAAATTTGTCTTCCCTTGGTAGAACCAGACTTCTGAGGGATAGACCTGGCTTTTGCCCTCAAACCTCTCGATGTCATTCGGCCCACCAAGGATAATGTACATCCGCCCTCTGTCTGTACGCCATCCTGGTTTGGGTATTCCTCTTCCGAAAAAATGGTTGACATAGCTGATGCGGCGGAAGTGCTCAGTCTTGAACTCGTTATCAGGAGTACCTGGAGTTGGGTCTCTGTGTTTCCAGAAAGCCTCGATGAAAAGGTCTCTCTCGCGGTCAGTTTTGAGCTGGAGAAAGACTTCTTTCTCCAGGGGGAGAATGATATAAATTACCTCTTCATCCAACCATTTTTTGTAGCGCTCAGGGAGATCGTTTTTATCGGCCTTCAGTTCTGCCTGAACAAAAAAGAAAAATGTAACAACGGTCAAGAATAATAAGAAAAATTTCTTCATTTCTTATAACTCCTTTTTCTCGCTCATATTATGATCTCTACGTAGAGCAGCAAAGCGAAGTGTGGATAAACTCAAGGTGCATATTTTTATTATACCAGAATATTGAAGCAATATTTATGCCAAAACTCCTTCCGTAAGCATCCTTATTTCCGTGACAGTTTCAACAGCAGTCAGGTAAGCTGAGGTGGAAGCCATCCGGAGGCGAGCGGGCATGCTTCCTCTCCTTCCTCGAACCATGCCTGTTGATTTCTGTTCAATCATCAGAAAGTCATGTCTGGATCACATTTTATATGTGTAACCAGATGAGGACATCTGACCTGATGCTTTTCTTTATCTGATATGATGAATTTTCCTTTCTTTATTCTTTAATAGGAGCATTGACCATGCTTTTGATCTCCAGGAAATCCAGGGGAGAGAAATTTCCCCAGATATAAGGAAAGGTCAATTTATTATGGAGAAGAGGGTCTGCATTTTTCTCTATACAGCCTTTTCCTACCATCTTCTCCCACTCGCCTGTTCCTGGGACCGGCGAGAAATAAGCCAGCTTGGGTTTTGCTCCCAAACTTTGTACGCGAAGAATGCTCTCTTTCACTCCTGAGGCATCTTGCTCTGGAAGTCCAACCATGAGATAGACATTAACCTGTTGACGGCTGTAGCCCGCCTGTTCAAGGCAAGCCAAGGCCTTCTCTAAATCTCCTTCTGAAACTTTTGACGCGGTGTTATGAAGGATTATATCCTCGAAAGATTCCTGACTGAGGAAGAGGGACTGGAAGTTGGCTCTCTTGAAAAGAGTTGCCAACTCAATGTCGATTTCTTTGATATGCAATCCATTGGGAGTATGGAAAGCCAGAGAAAGGCTCTTCTCTATCAAATTCTTTAAGATGGGTATGATATGGCGTTCCTTTCCAAGAAGAAGAGAATCATCATAAAAAGCAATGTTTCGGGTATGGAAGAGATGGTGATAACTCTCTATTTCCTGGACAACAGAATATGGGCATCTTTGCTCAAATGTTGGAAAAAGCAAAGAAGAGGCACAGAAAGAACAGGCAAAGGGACAGCCTCTTGAAGTCAAGAGGGGAAGCGCATCCTTGTTCCTCAAGAATTCAAAAGCAGGTTGAGGAATATCATCAAGCCTATCAAACCGCTGAGGGATGCAAGAGCCGTCCCCAAGGATATCCCTTATGAGATGAAGTATGATTCTCTCACCAGGTCCTTGTGCAACAATATCGGCTGCTGAAAATCGACGGGCATGATCCGTGGCCAAAGTGGCATAGACTCCCCCCAGAATCACGGGAACATTTCCGAATTTCTTTCTGATCAGTTCGATGGCAAGTTGAACACCGGGATACCAGTAAGTCATGGTGCAACCCAGAAGGACAAGCTCTGGTACAGGCACTCTCTCCAGCTCCTCTTGGAAAAGAGAGACAGGAATGCCATAGCGGGAATATTTTCTGGGAACATCCTTCAAGATGGATGGCTTAGGCACCTCTTCTTTGAAAAAAGGCCCTCGCCCATCAGTCTTGGCTTTGGGTCTCATGGGAAGCAAGGGATGATACCGATCCAGACAGTCGATAAAGCTCAGCCGGAAGCAGTCACATTCTTTAAGAACAGCGGCGATATAGAGGAGACCTAAAGGCTTCAACCAAAAGTCATAAGCCGTAAAATCGTAAATCCAGGGATTGACGATGAGAATGTCCTTTCCGGAAGGCATGTGACCATGTTGGGAACATTCCCCGAGGCATTACCCTCCTTGTTCTATGGATCTAACTTGTGTAAGGGAGCTACCCAGGGAAACGATCCTGTGGTGCGGAAGGTGGGACTCGAACCCACACGGCCATGAATAGGCCATAAACTCCTGAGGCTTACGCGTCTACCAATTCCGCCACTTCCGCACTCGACGCTGATTCCTTTATCACTGGCAGCCTTTATTATAATTGCAACAGCAAGAAGAGTAAAGCCTTAGGAAAGGTAAGCATTTCTATTTTCATGACAAAAGAAAGCATCTTATTAGGGAAATCTTCGGCGGTTCCCGTCCCTCCAAAGCCCATGGTGAATGAAACATGACCCAAAGTGCTTGACAAATGCTGGTTCTGTTCTTATCTTATCTTAAGCCAAGGTGAAATTTGTCGCCTGCCATACATATCATCCAAAAATTCTTCTGTCATCATCCTTCATTCTTTTAAAAAGGAGGTCAGATGAAACTTCAAACTAGGGAGCAGATCGAAACTCTCGCCAGGTTTCGAAGCGAAATTTACCTCACCACATCTTTTTATCTTGACACTGACAAAAGCCGCCTGAGGAAAAAGGAGGTTTCCCTCTTCTTCAAAAACCTGATCAAAAACGGCAAGTCTCAATTGGAGGGGATGGACCTGGGCAAAGAGAAAAAAGATTCTCTTTCTGAAGACCTGGAACGTATCCAAAAATTTTGCTCCCAGAATCTTTCTTCCTACAATTTTCCTGGTTTAGCCATATTCTCCTGCAGCGGCCAAGATTTCTGGCAGGTTTTTGAGCTTCCACATCCGCCCCGAAACAAGATTGTCTTCGACAAAGATCCTTACGTTCGCTTTCTCTCCTCTATCCTGAACGAATATCACCGTATCTTTGCCTTGACACTCGATCGAAGGGAAGCCAGATGGTACGACATCAACCTGGGCCAAATCTCGCAGATCGACAGCCTCGCTGGGGATGTTCCCAGTAAAGTCAGAGAGGGAGGTTGGGAAGGCTATGAATCAAAGCGCATCGAAAGACACATCGCCACCCTCCTCCATGAGCACTTCAAAAAAGTGGCCCAGAAAACATTCGTTCTGTTTAAGAATAATCATTTCGATTGGCTCTTTCTCGGGTGCAAAGAAGAATACTGTTCAGAGTTTGAACCGCTGCTCCATCCTTATCTCAAGGAAAGGCTGCAGGGTCACATCAAAGCCAGCCCCAGCGACTCTCAAGACAAAATTCTTAAAGAATCCGAGGAATTGGAAAAGTCACTAAAGAAACAGGAAGACAGCGAAATAATCAAGCGGTTTGTTTCTGAATTGGAAAAGGGAGGGCGAGCGACTGCTGGTCTGAAAAAGACCCTGAGAACAATAAACCGGGGCGAAGTTCAAAGCCTTCTTGTCACCCGCAACTTTTCCCTGCCCGGAAGGATCTGCCCTCGCTGCCATTTCCTGTATGTGGATGAGCTGCGCTGTCCATCCTGCCAGAAGAAAACAGACATGCTGGTGGATGTCATCGATGAGGCGATTGAGGCCACACTGGATAAAAACGGACTAGTCAAACACATCAACCCGCCTTCATCCCTCAACAAGTATGGAAAGATCGGAGCCTTCCTCCGGTATAAAGTATAGAAAGGGACACGGAATAAAGGTTCGTTCAGCGAACGGGCCCTCAATTATTATTTGAATTTCACTCGATCGACAAGACTGTAGATGATGGGGATCACAAAAAGGGTAAGAAGGGTGGTGGCCGCAAGTCCCCCGATGACCGTAATGGCCATGGGTGCCCTCATCTCAGCGCCCTCAGAAGTACTGATAGCCATAGGCACCATTCCCAATATGGTGGTGAAAGCAGTGATCAACACAGGACGCAAACGCACTACACTCCCCTGAAGTATGGATTCCAACTTCTCTACACCCCTGCGCTTCAACTGGTTGATGTAATCCACCATGACAATCCCGTTGTTGACTGCAATCCCACCCAGAATGATAAAGCCGATGAGAACGGGGAGACTCACTGGTTGTCCACTTATCACCAAAGCCAGTATTACTCCGATCAGGCCAAGAGGGATGGTGAACATGATGACAAAGGGATGGACAAAGGATTCGAATTGTGAAGCCATAATCATATAGACTAGCAGTGTAGCCAGGGCAAAAGCACCAACCATGATTATGAATGCCTCCTGCATCTGCTCATACTCACCACCGAACTCAATAAAATAGCCAGGAGGCAGTCCTCTCTCGATAGTGACTATTTTCCTTTTAATATCTTTGACCACACTTCCCAGATCCCTGCCGGCGATATTGGCGGTGACGGAGACCTCTCGAGCCTGATTTTCCCGGGTGATCCGGATAGGCCCCTCATCCCTGGTGATGGAGGCAACTTGCTCGAGAGGAATGACTGCATTTGAGGGAGTGCGAAGAGGAATGTTCCGAACATCCTCCAGGCTGTCCCTGTATTCCTCCTTGAACCTGACCCGGATGTCGACTTCCTCATCTCCTTCCCTGAATCGAGTGGCGACTTTGCCCAAGGATGCCGTCTGCACAGTGTTGGCGATCTGGTTGACCATCAAGCCCAGACGGTAGGCCTGTTCACGGTTAATCCGGATATGGTACTCGGGCTTCCCCTCAGCTAGCGTATGAGTGATATCTCTTAATCCTTCGATGCCCTGGATTTCATCAACCATCAAGTCGGCTGTCTCCTTGAGTCTCTCAAGCTCCTTTCCAAAGATCTTTATCACCACCGGTGCCTGAGCCCCTCCCATCATTGCCTGTCCGATATCGATAGCCTCGAACTTCACGCCCTTCAGCCTGGGCAACTTTCCTCGAATGGTCTCCAAGATCTGCTGATCAGTAAGCTCTCTCTCGCTCTTATCCGCCAGTCCTACCCAGAGTAGTCCCTCATGAGTGCCTGTAGTGGAAACGCCTCCCGCCAGGTCTGATGGATTTTCCTCAGCCTGGGAGCCTGCCTGAACAGATACTGTTTCCACCCCAGGCTGTTGCATCATCAAGTTCTCCGCCATGGTGACCACCCGGTTTGTTTCCTCAAGAGAGGTTCCGATGGGCATGGTCACCTTAAGGATGATCATGTTACGGTCCATTGCTGGCATGAATTCTGTTCCCATAAAAGGGATAATGACGAGGGAAAGAATAAACAGAGCCAATACTCCGCCCAGAACCCACCATCTCCGGCGTAAAGCTTGTTGGAGGATCTTGCGGTAGAAATTCCTGGTAGCCTCAAACTCCCTTGTCTTTTTCCATCCTGCCTTCCCCTTTTTATTCCTGCTATTCACTTTGAAGATAAGGGAGGCGACCATAGGAACCACAGTCAGCGCCACAAAGAGTGAAGCAAGCAGAGAAAAGGCTATGGCCAAGGCCAGGCCCCGAGTCAGCTCTCCGGTTATACCTCGAGCAAAAACCATGGGAAAGAAGACAGCGATGGTGGTCAAAGTGGAAGCGGTGATGGCCATTCCCACTTCCGATGCCCCGAGACTTGCTGCCTTGTTCTTCTCTTCCCCTTCCTCCAAATGCCGAAATATGTTTTCTATAACCACCACGGCATTATCCACAAGCATCCCTATGCCTAGAGCCAATCCTCCGAGGGTGAGCAGGTTGATGGTGTAACCAGCGATGTAAAAAGCAATAAAGGTGGTGATGACCGAGAGAGGAATGGCCAGGAAGATAGTGATGGTCGGTCGCCAGTTGCGCAAAAAGATCAAGATGAAGACCATAGCCAGGATTCCTCCCACCAGAGCGTTGTTTCCGGTACGACGAATCACCCTTTGGATCATCTCTGATTGATCAAAAAAGGAGAAAAAAGCTATGTCCTCAGGAAGTGTCGGTTTGATTCTTTCCAGCTCCTTCTTGACTGCTTCGGCGGCAATAACCGTGTTGGCGCCTGAACGCTTGTTGATGAGCAGAAAAATACCGTTCTCTTTCTGAATCCGAGCCAGGAAGCGCGTCTCCTTCAGAGTGTCTTTGACCTCGGCAATATCCTTCAGGTAAATGGGCATCCCGTTGGATGTGAATCCGACAACAGTGTTTCGGATATCATCCAGATTTTCGAATTCCCCTATCGTTCGAAAGAGCAAATCTGAATGCCTTTCCACGATATGACCGGCAGGAAGATTCAAATTTTCCATCCCAATAGCCCCAAGTATCTGCTCCAGAGAGAGGCTGCTCGCTTCAAGGGCAGCCCTATCCACATCCACCAAGATCTCTCTTATATCCATGGAATAGACCTGAGCTGAGGCCACTCCATCGATTCTTTCCAGCCGTCCCACAACCTCGTCTTCCATGATGTCCTTTAGTTCGGAGGTGGGCCTTTTGGCGGTTATGCCATAGAAAATGATGGGCATCTGGCCCATGCTGTATTTGACCACCAGAGGATCGTTGGCCTCTTCAGGGATGTAATTGCGATAGAGACCGATCTGGTCTCTGACATCCTGGGCGGCAAAATCTAGGTTTGTCCCCCACTCGAACTCAATCATGATCACCGAGGCCGCTTCTATGGTCATGGAGGTCACTTTTTTGACCCGGTTAACGGAACTGACTATCTCTTCCAGAGGTTTGGTGATAGTGTTCTCGATATCTTCAGAAGAGGCTCCTCTGTAGACAGTGATCACTGAGACGGTGGGAAAATCAATGTCCGGGAAAAAATCCAGCCCCAACCGGCTGTAGGCAATAAAGCCCAAAACCACCAGGATCATGGCCATCATGGCCGTGGTGACTTTCCTTTGAACAGAAAATTCTGGTATTCTCATTCCTTAACCTCTTTTATATCGATCTCGGCACCATCTTCAAGGCCGTAATTTCCCTCAACGATGACTGAGTCTCCTTCTTCAACTCCGCTTAAGACTTCCACTAATTCCGCATTCTGAAGGCCAAGGGTCACTTCTCTTCTTTCCGCTTTGTTATTGTGTGCAAGGAAAACGATACGATTCTCAAGCACAGCTCTTTGAGGGATAACCAGAGCATTTTCATGGGTGCTCACCTCCAGGGTCACTTCTCCGAATGTGTTGGGCCTGAGAAGGAGTTCTCGATTATCCATTTGTGCTTCCACCTTGAACTTCCTGGATAACGGTTCGGCTGTAAGATTAACAATGGTTACCTTTCCTTCAAACACTCTACCAGGATAGGCATCCACACTAAGCAACACAGTCTGACCTCTTTTGATACGAACAATCTCCTGGGGAGAAATATCGATTTCGATCTTGACGCGGGAAAAATCCATCAAGGTCAGAACTCCGCTGTTGGGAGAAAACGCGCCCATCATGGGGTTAATCACATCCCCCACCTCAGCGTTCTTTGAAGCCACCACTCCGCTGAAAGGCGCCTTCATCAGAGAAACATCCAGGTTGTGACGAGCCAGATTCACAGTTGCCTTTGCCTGTTGAAGCTGAGCCTCTGCAGCCTCATAGGCCAATTTGATCTTTTCGTACTGCTGATCAGAAACAGCTTTTTCCTCGACCAAACGTTCCATCCTCTCCATGTTTCGTTTGGCATCTTTGTAATTGGCCTCTGCCACAGCCAGTGCTGCTTCAGCCTGCTCAAGCTGAAGCCGGATGGCACGGGTGTCCAATTCCGCCAGGAGTTGCCCTTCCCTGACCATATCACCCTCTTCCACATGAATCTTGGCAATCTTACCGCCGACATCAGGAGTAATGTTAATCTTCTTCCATGCCTCGATAATCCCTGTGTAGTGCAGCTTTTCTGAAATTTTCTGCCGTCTGACTTCAAACACCTTCACTGGTGCAGCTCCAAAACTTTCTTCCTCTTTCTCTTGCTCTTGACTGGAAGTCCGGCAGGAAAAAAGAAGCAAGAAGAGCAGAAGGGAAACACAAATAATCGCTAACATGATTTTTTTCATTTTCGTCCTCCGTGGTTCTCGATCCGTCTTTTTCTCTTGTTCATCATTCCTCACTTTCTTGAGAACTCCAACCAATTCCCATCGCCTTATCCAACTCAGCCAAAGAGACAACATAATCGTACAAAGCCTGAGAATAGTTGGTTTTGGCCTGACTTAAAGCTGCTTGAGCTGAACTGACATCCAAAGTGGTGGCCAGTCCCTCAGAAAAATTCAACTCTGCGATTCGCAAACTCTCCTGAGCCTGTTCCACATTTTTTTCCTGCGAAAGAAGAGACTCCCGAGCTTGCTGCAAATTCAGGATGGCCTGCCTCACTTCAAAACGGATGATCTCTTCAAGCCCTTTTTGGGTCAGCTCCAGCTCTCTGATCATGGCTTTGGATTGAGCCATCCGCGCCGAAGCGGCAAAACCGTTAAAGAGAGGAACGGTAAGCAGAAGGTTGACCGTATAATAACTCTGCCAGTTATTCTTCTGGAAATTAAACTGGTCTGCCCAGAAATTGTAAGTGCCTGAAACAGCCAGAGAAGGAAGCCTTGTGGCTCTGGCTAACTTGAACATCTCTGCGGCTATCTGCTTTTGATAACTGACCTGGCTGATTTCGGGACGGTTCTGCATTGCCCTGGACAAACACTCCTCCAAATCTGGTTTGTAGGGTTGGAAAGTCATGTCTCCTTTAAGCTCAATAGGCTGGGAAAGGTCTATTCCCAGGAGAGTTTTCAAGCCAAGTTCGGCAATCTTCAGATTGTTTCGCGCCCTGATCAATTGAGGCTTCAAGTTAGCCACTTGAACCTCTGAGCGCAGAAGATCAAATTTTGAGGCCATTCCCACCTCATAGAGGCTTTTGACATTCTGAAAGTGTTTCTCCGCCACCTCCACGGCTTCTTCAGCCACCCTGACAAACTCCCGGGCAAGGAGAACACCGTAAAAGGCCCTTTTGGTGTTAAAAACGGTCAGATGACTGCTTTGTCTGACCGCTTCCTCTGTAGAAAGGAGGTTGTATTTTGCTTGTTTGAATCCAGAAGTCAATCGCCCACCAGTGAAAAGGGGAAGGGAGAAGGAGAGGGCAAACTGGTAGTCCTTGGTGAAGTCGATGCTTACTTTCTCTGGAGGTTGTCCAGGGATCACAGAAGGAAACTCCAGCACAAAAAGCTTTTCATCCAGGGTGTGAAGGCCTTGGGCATTGAGCGAAGGGAGAAAGCCAGAGGCAGCTTCTCTGAGCTTTGACCTTGCGGCCTCGACCCTCTCCTCAGAAGCGAGATGATATGGATTCTGAGAGAGAGCCAGACGAATACTATCCTCAAGGGTCAGAACCAGCTTTTCCTGGGGAAATGAAAGTTTAGCGCTTACCAAGAATATGACTGAAATCATAAAAATTCTTCCTGCTTTCTGCATTTTCACTCTCCTGATCAGACGTTTTTATCTTTTTTGATTCCATGAAGAAAGAAGTCGTGAATGAGTTCTGCTCCCGTCTTCAGATTATATTCCTTCTCATACCAATATTTGGTGAAATAGAATCCATGGATCATGGCTTCAAAAGCATGAGCAGCATCATGGGTATTCATCCTGCGGAACTCACCGGCTTTTATTCCCCTTTCAAAGATCTCGATCAAAATCTGCAAAATCTTTTCTTTCTTTTCTATGATACCTTCAATATACTTTTTCTCCGTCGGTGAGAGTGTGACCTGTTCTTCGGGAGACAAATGGAGAGCAGCTTTCATCAAAGACTTTTCCATCAAGAAGACTCGAGAAATATTCTTTTTGGTATGGAAAAACTGGAGGGTAAAATGGGTTATCTCTTCGATCATCTTTTCGGCGGTCTCGTTCTTTTCTTTTATCTTTTTCATTCTCTGCCGGACAGTCTCAAAGGAATTCACGATGATCTCAAAAAACAAATCTCTCTTACTCTTGAAATAATGGTAGATAGTGGCCTTGGAAAACTGTGCCTCCTCGGCAATTTCATTCATGGTGGCTAGAGTATAGCCTTTCTGGGCGAAAACTCTTTCGGCTGATTCGAGAATTGCCGACTTGTTTTCTTCCCGTCTCTGCCGTTTTCTTTCCAGCCTGAGATCTTTCTTTTTCATAGTCTTAAACCTCTTAGTTTATTTTTTGAACTTATGAGTTTAAAAATTAAACTAGATGGTTTAATTTAGCAAAAACTTCTCTCTCTGTCAAGGCCTTTCGAGCACAAAGGCATCTCCTTTTTTAAGATACGAAAATTCGCCGTTGAAGTTTTCAGCATCTCCTTGCAAAGTCGACTTTTTTGTAGAAAAAAAGTCCGATTTATTCTATAAATAAAATGTAGTGGTCAAAAAGACAGGCCTTTCTATCCTAACTTTTTTCCTTTCCCTATTCCTCATCATGCCTAATTATGCAGATGATCTTGGACAAGATTCCATCCAGATTCTCGCTTTCTCATCTCGAAATGTTTTTCCTTCAGTTTCTTCAAGCATGTCCCTTCCTTCCCTCCAGATCAAACCCTATTTTTGGGAGATTATGCTCGTTCTCAGTTCAAACGGAGATTACGCAGTCGAGAACGGAGAAAGATCCAACATCGGTCACTACTCGTTCATCCTCCTCTGGCTAGGATGTATGGAAGAAGATATGGACGACTACATCATCTATCACGAAACCTCAGAGCTTGTGGAATGGAATGCCCGGGAAGAAGTACAGTCTCCTGATTCTTCCCAGATAATTTCTGGGGATGATTTCTCAAAGAGACCTGGCTTTGATTTTCACTACATATTGAGAAGGGATAAGAACCTCCATTTTGACTTCCAAGTGGATGGCTTTTACGTCCCCCAGGAGAGCTCCGATCCCAAGTTTTACCTTACTCTTCCCTCCTCTTATGAAAACAAGAGACCTTCTTCGCAAGTGGATTACAACGCCTTTCTCTTGCGAGGCTCAAACAGCATCCAAATTGAAGAAGAGGAAATCTATCAGCACATGATCGAAAAAACCTATTGCTGGACATGGAAGTACCACCAATCGCTGAGCGGAAAGAAAAGGCCAATTTCCTTCTCCAACTTCCATAATGTCAAGGTTGTCTTGACCATCATCCCCCATTACTCACCCCAACCCTAGAAATATCCGTATCATACTTCCTGTAATAATAGAATAAAGACGAATTGTTCAGGCCCGGGGGTGATATTTCTCGTAGACTTTACGCAGCCTTTCTCGGCTGACATGGGTATAAATCTGAGTGGTTGTGATTTGCGTATGCCCCAGCATCAACTGGACAGAGCGCAGATCCGCTCCCCTTTCCAGAAGATGTGTGGCAAAGGAATGGCGAAGGATGTGAGGACTTATTTTCAAGCCGAGACCTGCCTCCTTGGCATAGCTCTTTAGCATTTTCCAGAAGCCCTGCCGGGTGAATGCTCCACTGCGGGATGTGAGAAAGAGAACATCACTCGGTTCCTTCATAATCTGGAGACGGGCCTCATCTAGGTATTTTTGGATACTATACCGAGCCGAGCGACCGATGGGAACAATTCTCTCCTTCCCCCCTTTTCCCCGACAGAGGAGAAATCCTTCCTCCATATTCAGATCCTTTATTTTCAGCGAAACAAGCTCAGAAGCCCGCAATCCGGTGGCATAGAGAAGTTCGAGCATGGCTTTATCTCGAATGCCCCGGATTTTTTGCTCATCAGGCCGCTTCAGAAGCGATCCCACTTCCTCGACCGTTAAGAACTGGGGAAGTTTGAACCAGATCTTGGGAGAGGAGAGATTTACGGCGGGATTCTTCTTGATAACATCATCCAGAACTAGAAATTTATAGAAGGATTTAAGCGTTGAAATCAGACGGCCCAGAGAGCGGGAGGAAAGTCCGGCTCTGCTCTGATGGTGGATAAACCTGACCAGATCTTCTTCCTGCACGCTGTCCCATGGGATCTTTTCCTTCTTGAGAAAACGAAAAAGCTTATGCAAATCTCTGGAGTAGGAGAGGATCGTGTTTGTCGATAAACCTTTTTCCACGGAAA
This sequence comes from uncultured Eubacteriales bacterium, assembly GCA_964429795.1. Taxonomy (GTDB): domain Bacteria; phylum Acidobacteriota; class Aminicenantia; order Aminicenantales; family Aminicenantaceae; genus CAYSCW01. The sequence continues at coordinate 22,277 of CAYSCW010000017.1, read as the reverse complement.
GAAAATCAAGGAAAGCCTGCAGAGTGTGCTCAGGCTGAGAGGATTGATTTTTCATCAGATGAAGGGATTTGATCTTCTCTCCTGTTCCACTGTGGTAGAAGGCCCGTGTCCGGGAAGCACCCTTGTCTCATCGGGTAAGGTCAGGATTTTATGCCTTATTGAATGCTCCAGCACAGTCCAGGACCCTCCTGGAAGATCAGTCCGGCCTACACCCCCGAAGAAGAGCGTGTCTCCGGAAAGTATAAATCCATCTCCGAGGAAGCTCACGCTTCCGGGAGAATGGCCGGGTGTATGGATGACTCGAAGGGAAGATCTGCCGATCTTGACAGTGCCTCCATCCTCAAGATATTGGTCGGGAGAAGGAGAATCCTTAGCATCGAGGAATAAGCTAAGCTCAGACTGAAGAACACTCTTCAACATAGGTTCATCAGAACGATGGATACAAAGAGGAATATCAAATTTATCCTTGACATCCTTATTCGCACCAATATGGTCGATATGGCCGTGGGTATTGAGGAGGATGACCGGGCGAAGGTTGTTTTCAGCGATCAGACGGAATATTTTCTCCGGCTCTGCACCCGGATCCACCACCGCACATTCGAGGCTCTCTTGACAATAAACAAGATAACAGTTTGTCTCCAAAGGGCCTACAATCACCGATTCATACTTCATTCGCATACTCTTCCGTCCATGATAAATCTTAAATTCACTCCAGTCAATTAGATCCAGGATCTTTTGGGGTCAGGCTTCTCCATCAAAGAAAGCTAATGGACATTGTTCTTGTCCTATGCATCTATGCGTAATGAAGCCTGACCCCCAATCTCTGTTAAGCAAGGATGGGTGGCGCGGGGTGCTCCTCCGCAACGCCCGCAGCGGAAGGGGTTCCCCACGGGGGGATGGGTGGAGCGAGGACGGACGGGGGACACCCCGTGACAGGACCCATCCTAAAAAAAAGCATAATCCTCATGGAAATGATGATGCTCTAATAACTTGTTTTTTGGATAGAAAAAAAATATAATCCACCTTCATGCCTGAAGTGTTCAGGAAGATTCAATCCTCCAAAATCTTTAAAGTAAGAAAGAAACCTTCAAACATTTCTTATTTGATATATCCTTGGCGAAAAATCCTTTGAATCCTTAAGATCGAAAATGGAAGGCAGAAAGATTTGGGGACTCATCCTCGGTCCCCTCTTTTTCCTGGTCGCTTATTTCTCCCCCATCCTTTCCCACAACCCAAAGGCCCATCGCCTCCTGGCTATCTTTTTCTTGATTGTGGTCTGGTGGGTGACAGAATGCATTCCTATCCCCGCCACAGCCCTCCTCATTCCTGTCTTTGTGACCACGTTCAAGGTGGCTTCTGTCATAGAGGCATTCGCTCCTTTTGCCAATCCCATCATCATGCTCTTTCTGGGAAGTTTCATCCTGGCCCGGGCAATGAGTGTTCACGGTCTTGATCAAAAGCTCGCCTTCTCCATCCTCTCGCTCAAATCCATCGCTCTCAAAAAAACGAGGATCCTCTTTGCTCTGGGTTTAACTACGGTTTTCCTCTCGTTATGGATAAGCAACACCGCCACCACAGCCATGATGTATCCCATTGTCCTGGGGATTCTCGCAGCTTTCCCTTCCCAAAATAAAGAAGGAGGGCATTCCCTTTTCAGCGTTGTCATGCTGTTGATGATTGCCTACTCGGCTTCTATCGGGGGGATCGGCACTCCCATCGGCAGCCCTCCCAACCTGATCGCCATCGGTATGCTGGAAAATCTGGCAGACTACAGGATTACTTTCTTCCAATGGATGGTCATTGGCTTCATCATCCTGATCCCCATGTATCTGGTCCTCTTTCTGTTCATGAAATCCAAATTAGGCAGAGAAAAAGGATTGCCGAAAGGCAAAATGATCCTTCCCCCAGAGAGCAAAATGGCTCAAAAAGGGCTGAGCCGCGCCCAAAAAAATGTGTTGACAGCCTTTCTGATAACCGTCTCCCTCTGGACAGTTCCCGGGTTTGTCTCACTCATCTGGGGAAAGGAATCGGCGCTATCCCTCTGGCTTCACACTCATTTTCCCGAATCTGTGGCCGCTGTCATCGGAGCCTGCCTTCTTTTTCTCCTCCCCGTTGACTTCAAAAAAGGTCAGTTCACCCTCACTCTCAGGGAAGCCATACAGATAGATTGGGGGACTCTTCTCCTCTTTGGAGGAGGATTGTCCTTGGGTTTCCAGATCTTTGAAACAGGCCTGGCCGATTCGATCGGCAGATTTTTTATCTCACCGGGAACCACGGCCAGCCTCTCCCTGATCACGCTCCTGACCATCACCTTCAGTATTTTCCTGACAGAGGTCACCTCCAACACCGCTTCCGCTAACATGATCATTCCCATCATCATTGCCATCTCAAAAACAGCCGCCATCAACCCCCTTCCCCCTGTCTTAGGATGTGCCATCGGCTGCAGCTTTGCCTTTATGCTTCCTGTAGCCACCCCTCCAAACGCTATCATCTACGGTTCTGGCATGGTGCGACTGCCCCAGATGATGAAACATGGAATCTGGATGAACATCGCCGGCATCATCCTCATCTGGATTGGCATCAGAGTTATCTCCCCGCTTTTAGGCCTGTTTTAAATAGAAATAAGGATGCTTACCCTACCTTCTGACGGTTTGCGGTTTTTTTTGAATTTCTGGTATAATTCTGGGCGATGGATGCTTACCTCTCCAGGGAAGCCTACCTCTCTTTTGAAGCCCTGAGCCTTATTGGCCCGCATCGAAATCCAGATGGACTGCTCATAGGACATAAAAGAGGTCACCGATACTTTGTGGAAAGGGTCTTTCCCGCATTAAAAAATTTTTCTTCCTTTCCCCAAAACTACTTCGATCTTGACTATTTGTTCAGAGGAAGACTCATCGGCTTCTTTTCCTTCAAACCCGAGCAGCAGAGAATAAAAAAATTATTAGCTCCTTTTGCTTATGGAAAACTTTTTCTCAAAATCCATCACCAGAAGAAAAAAATGTTCATTAATTCCTTTATTATAGATTATGAGCAGGAATTTTTTCTCTCGCCGATTCGACTGAAAACCGAAAAGTGAGATCATGACAAATCCTTTGAACAAAGACCAACAAGAATTCCTGTTGGACTTAGCCCGGAGAGCTATCAGGGAATACCTGAAGAGCGGGAAGACTCTAAAGGTCAAGATCAAGGATGAAACGCTCAGAGAAAAAAGAGGGGCTTTCGTGACTTTGAAAGTGAACGATGAACTGAGAGGTTGTATCGGATATCCCCTTCCCTATAAGCCTCTGTTTGAGACCGTTACCGAGGTGGCAATCTCGGCTGCCACCCAGGATTTCCGTTTTAAGCCTCTTAACCTTGGAGAACTCGATGAGACCAAAGTCGAGATCTCAGTGCTGTCCCTTCCCAGGCCTGTCAAGGATATCAAAGAGATCGAAATCGGAAAGCACGGTATTGTCATCTCCAAAGGATTCAACAAAGGGCTTCTTCTGCCTCAGGTTCCTGTCGAATGGGACTGGGATGTGGAAACTTTTCTCAGCCACGGCTGTTTGAAAGCGGGCCTGCCAGAGGATGAATGGAAAAAGGAAGCCCAGATCGAAATCTTTGAAGCCCAGGTCTTTTCGGAATAAATTAGAGTTGAAACCAAGAAAGCACATCTCACAAAAATACATCACAACATTATCATCCTTTCTTATTTTTCTGTTCATCGCCGCCTCCTCGAACAAACCACAAAAAATCGATGAATCCGCCCAAGCCTTTCCTCTCTGTTCCAAAATCAGCCTGAGACTGCAGACCAGGATGGCTGATCCCTCCATGGTGGGCAAGAATTTAAAAATATGGGTTTATTTCCCAGATAAAGGAATCTCTTCCCAAGCAGAGTTGAAGAAAGGTTTGCTCAAGGCTCGCCAAAATCTCAAGGAGCGTTGCCTTTGGCGGCGGAGCAAAGTTCGAAGAAAAGAGGATCTGGTGGACTTCTGCGATCTTCCTCTTTCTCCGCCTTATCGCGAACAGGTTGAGTCTTTGGTCATCCGGGTAAGAACGGAGTCCCGTTGGCTCAATGCCATCAGTGCCGAGGCAAATCCCTCACAGATCCTCTCCCTCGCAGAACTGGATTTTGTCAGTAAGATCGACCTGGCCCTTTCTTTCCAGAGGAAAGATCTGCTTGCCACTCATGAGAGAGCATTAATCTCCAGTGATGAGAATCAATCGATCCCCAATTATGGGCCTTCTTACTTTCAGCTCAATCAGGTTAACGTTCTCCCTCTCCACAGGCTGGGATACAGCGGAAAGGGCGTTCTTGTCTGCATGATGGATACAGGATTCTGCAAGAGCCATGATATCTTCAAGCAAGCCCATATCGTGGACGAATGGGATTTTGTCAACAACGACGGCAACGTCCAGCAGGATCCTCTCGACCCTGATGATTATTCCGACTCCCACGGGACTGGCACATGGTCAATCCTGGGCGGCTATGCCCCAGGCCAACTGGTGGGGCCGGCTTACGGCGCCGACTTTCTTCTGGCAAAGACAGAGACCACGCTTTTCGAACAGCCCATCGAAGAAGACTACTGGGTCGCCGGTTTAGAATGGGCAGAGTCTCTGGGAGCTGAGGTGGTCTCATCTTCGCTTGGATATATAGACTGGTATACCTATGAGGATATGAACGGCCAAGTGGCAGTGACCACTATCGCCGCCAATCGCGCCGCAAGCCTGGGAGTTGTGGTGGTCAACGCTGCTGGCAACGAGAGAGACAGCTCCTGGGGACATATCATCGTTCCTGCCGATGGATTTGATGTGATCTCGGTGGGAGCGGTGGACAGCAATGGTCAAATCGCTTCCTTCAGTTCCCCTGGGCCCACTCACGATGGAAGGATCAAACCCGAAGTCTGTGCCCTTGGCGTTGGTAATTGGCTTGCCGACAGTAGCGAAGACAGAGACGATTCCTACGACACAGGCTCGGGGACATCATTCGCTACCCCACTTGTGGCAGGAGTGGTAACACTGATTCTGGAAATTCACAGAGATTGGACTCCGACTCAGGTCCGCTCGGCTCTTCTCCAAACCGCAAGCCGTGCCCAGAATCCTGACAATGATTACGGATGGGGCATTGTCGACGCCACCGCAGCAGCTGAAATCGAATACGCCCTTCCCAAGCTCCTCTCTTACTCCATAGATGATGACCGAAAAGGCCAAAGCTCCGGAAATGGCAACGGAAGAGTCGAACCTGGAGAGTCAATCGAGATTTCACCGACTCTAAGCAATCAAGGACTAAGTCCCGCTCTTTCCCTTGAAGGACACCTGGCTTCCACTCATCCGGAAATTATCATCCTGAATCCTATCGTTACCTTTCCCTTGATACCTCCATCCGCAGAACAATCCTCAGTCGAACCTTTCGTGGTGAAAATACCCGCTGCCTTTTTAGGCCATCACCTGGTCTTCCGTCTTACTGTCCAAGGACCCAACAGCCTCACCCTCTATGAAACGTTGAGGATATCAGTATCAAGGTAGAAGCAGAACACTGTCTAGAGGCCGATTCGAATCCCCACTCTCAGGGAAATTCCGCTCAAATCGATCCGGGCTGGCCTCACTTCCGAGTAGGAAGAAAAGAGAGGCTCATCTTCAGAAAAGACAAAGCGGGGATAGGATTTTTTAGTGACATCGCTCCGAAATTTAACCATCCAGAGCTTTCCTGAATATTCTTCATCCGAGGAGCCACGTTCGGTGTTCACTCCCCAAAAGCCCCAGGTATGATTCCAGTCGAATACATCCCGCTTGCTGCCTTCCCAGTTTTCAAGGCTGGCCCATCTTCCCATGATTTCCAGCTCAAAATAGAAGTTTTTATAAACTCTGAAATAAAGACCTGCTTTGCCATGAAGACCAAGTCTGCGGGCATGAGTCTCTTCGACGTATACCCCTGAAGTCTCATATTGCTCGACAAAGCTCAAGAGCGAACCGGAAAGCATTTTGTCATCCTTATAATCAAAGTCATACTGATAATCCTCTCTATAACTCAATTTTCCTGAGTAGTATCCTGCACCCAAGCCGATGAAGGCTCTCCCTTCAGCGCTGAAAGGGAAACAATAATAAAGAGTAAGGTTCAAGGGGATTGTTCTCAACTGATAACGAGGACGTTGAAGCCGGCGTTCCTCGAGAGAAATGACACCGAAATCCTGGGACGAATTGAAGTAGTCCCTCTCATATTCCACGCTGGAGGACATTTCTCCTTCTGTGCTCCTATCCAGATATTCCAACCCCAAGCCTACCTGAAACCTGGAAGAGAGGGAATAAACCATCTCCAGTCCCCCTTCCCACAAGAGATGAACTTCTCCCAGATTAAAATCATAAGAATAAGGTTGTTCGTTGCGATCATGGAAATAGTCCTTCCATCCACGGATATGCCGGTTGAGATCTCCTCCGCCAATCCAGCTTATCCCTCCAGTTATCTTGACACTTAAGGTGGAGGCTTCCATTTTCATGATAAGGAGAAAAACACAGAAAAAACAAAAAACGACTTTTTTCTTCATTGACATATTGAGAGGCATCTATTTAGAGCGTTTGTCTCGCACCAGAAACGCTTTTCCAAAAAGGTCGATTTATTACCTTGAAATGGATGCTGAATCTAAAGCCTATTCTTTCTTCTTAAATTTTTTGTCCTGAAGCAACTTTCTTGCCTCTTCTTTATACTCATCTACGCCTGTAATCCAGTGCGAATCAGGTTCCATGTTGAGCACATATTCCAACTCCTCTCTGGCTTTCTCGATCTCTTTAAAATCAAGGTAAGTTTCGGCAAGATAGATGCGGGTGAGGGCATCGTTGGGTCCATACTCTTTCGACTTTAAGAGGTGTTCAAGGGACTTGTCTTTGCTTCCTCCTGCAAATCCGGGAAGCTTAAAATACACACGGCCCATCACTCTATCCGGGCCGCCGTCTTCATAGGAGCGGTCCAGTTCAATAACTTTGTTCATTGCCTCCTTGATATCATCGACCAGGAACAGGCTTTTCAGCACTCCCCTCGCCTCGCCGTAGACACCGTAGTTGACACCCAGCCAGTAGTAACCATCGGGCTTTTCTGATTCTGATTCAACTGCTTTTTTGGCATAGTATATTCCCTGGGAAAAAATGATCTTTTTCTCTTTCTTGCTCTCTGTGTGGGCGCCGACGTAGTAGAGGATACGAGACAGCCTCCAGTATGCCTCATATTTATCTTCTGTTCCAGGCACGGCCTTCCGGTATAAATCCAGAGCCGCCTGGGCTGTTTCCATATCCTTCATCTGATCGTAGAGCTGGTCTGCCTGAGCGATTAATTCCTCACTCCCCTGGGGAAACAGAAAAGAAGAACTCATAAAAACGAAGATGAGAAAAAATGTTCTTACCCGCATTTACCTCTCCTTTTTTTGCCTGTATATATAGCATAATTCGTAAACCAGGACAATCTATTTCCTGGGAGTTAACAGCATCTCCTTTTCCGTGATAGCTAATGATGTGGGATATAGTCAGTCACAGAAAATATCTGTCCGCTTTCTCATCCAACTCTTTCATGTAACTTTCTATCTTTAGCCTTTCCCTCTCCAGCTCAGTCTCAGTCAGACTGGAATCCAACTTAAAGGATTTCCCATAGATGGCTACCAGCCTGGAAAAAGGATAGAACATCAAGAACTGATCCCAGCTTTTCAATAATTTTCTCTTTGAAGCTGAGAAGGTGAAAGGCACGAGATAAGCCCCCGCCTCCTGAGCAAGCCTGAGGCCGCCGGGTTTTATCTTACGATTCGGACCGCGTGGACCATCAGGCACAATAAGCACCTCTCCACCTTTTTGGAGCTCCTTTTTCATCTGATTCCAGGCCCTTATTATGGCATGAGAGCTACTCCCTCTGATGAGACGGTATCCCCATCTGGCCATAATTTGAGCAGCGATCTCTCCGTCTTGACTCGGACTCACTAGAGGTGCGACTCGCCTTCGGCGGAAAAAAAAGGGGACCAGAAAGATACGGCCATGCCAGACGAGGAAAATCACAGGTTTTCCTTCCTCTCTCAACTTCTGGTACTCTTCATGCCCTGAGAGCGTTATCCGGCAAGATTTTGCCCACAGCCAGAGAATAATCTTCCCGAAGAAACCGACAAGAGCCCAGCGAATGTTCTCCAAGACATGCATTGTCACAAATGATATACAAATCGCACTAAGGGGTAAAGGAGAAAAAGGGAATACATAGGTACTATTTTTTCTATGATGGCTGTTCTTTTTTTTAGGATGGGTCCTGTCACGGGGTGTCCCCCGTCCGTCCTCGCTCCACCCATCCCCCCGTGGGGAACCCCTTCCGCTGCGGGCGTTGCGGGGGAGCACCCCGTACCACCCATCCTTATTAAATAAGGAAGACAGCCATCACGGAGAAAACGAGGATCAAAAAAATAAGGCCGTCGCTCGTTTTATCTAGTGAATCTATGAATGATAACCCCAAGACCAAAGCCCAAGGCACACAAAGCTATTCCATAGGGAACAGATTGCGGCCAAGGTATCCACTGAATAGGCAGGAGCCTCACCTGGCATAAGAATCCAATAAGAGCATATCCTCCCCCGAAGAGAAGGCTCAGGAATCCTGCTGCTGGCAGCTTTTTTCGAAGGAAGATCATGGCTATACCCGGAACAAAGAGACCTTCCGCCATGATTTCAGAAGCAAGCCCCAGCGCTTTCAGAATACTCTGGAATCGAGTGGCGATAAGAAAAGCCAGAATCCCTATGACTATTGTAGAAAAGCGGCTGGCCCAAATGTTACTTCTCTGGGAAGAGGCGGGATAGATCTGTTGGTAGACATCTCTAGTCAGGGACAAGGCCCCGGTGTTGATCGCCGTATCCATAGTCGACATCACAGCCGCCACAACGGCCACAAACAGCAGACAACCCAAGAGTATTCCTGTTTTTGAAGAAATAATCTCTGAGAGGAGTGATCCCTGAAGCCCTGGAGATAGAAAAAGAGGAAGGGCTAAAATGCCGATAAAAATGACTATCCCGTAAAGGATGAAAAATGTTCCGCAGGCTGAAAAGAGAGCCATCCTGGCTTCCTTCTCCTCTCTAGCAGCCTGAATTCTCTGCCATACGATCGGAGAGATCGTCCAGGCCAGAGTAAAAGAGAGGACGATCAGGATGTTCCTCTTCATATCGAAGAAAAAATCAAAATAATGAGGTCTCCCTGTCTGTGTTGCCAGCCGGGAAATCTCCCTTAGAGAAGACCCTTCCGAAAGAAAAATGAAGAGCCCCACCATGCCTGCCACAAGCAGGAAGAATTGGATACCATCTGTTAGAGCTACAGAGAAAAAACCGCCAAAGGTAGAATAAAGAAGAACCACTGCTGTGACAATCAGCAGGCTGGCAAAGTAGGATGTTCCCAGGAGCATCTTAAAAAAATTTCCCATGGCCACCATCTGCGATGATGCGAGAAGCACCATGTACCAGATGATCAACAGGGAGGCCAGGTGGCGGACGACAGACCCGTAGCGCAATTCCACCAGGTCGGGAAGACTGACCAGAGGGAGACTGCGGATCGGGCGAGCGAGTAATAATCCAAAGATCAAAACAGTGAGAATGGCCGGCACACCCATAACCCAAAAAGCACTTACTCCCTGGTTGTAGGCCTCATCGGTGGAAACGAGCACTGAGGTTGCCCCGAACCAAGACGCTACAAGAGAAGAATAGACCAGGAGGAAAGGAAGATTACGGGAAGCAAGGAAAAAATCCTCCAGGCTCTTCATCTTCCTCGAGAAAAAGAAACTCCCCAAGAGAATAACAATGAAGTAGACAAGGAGTGAGAAAAGAAATTCGGGCCTCATCCAGCCCTTTATAACAAAGGAGAAGAGGACTGGCAACTTGTTTATTTGAGATTGGACATCCCTTTTTCCCAGAAAAAGAAGGCTGTCTCCTTTTTTAAATATGCTATAATGCAGGGGATATGTCGCTTCTGGCCTCTCTTCTTCTGTTATCTTCGCTTATCACATCCTACACTGCCGGAGATGTAGCTCTTAAAACCGAAGAAAAAATTCGTTCCCTCCATTCCATACAAGCCAATTTTGAGCAGGTTTATTACTCCTCTGCCGTCTCAATGCCACTCAAAGAAAAAGGAAATTTCAATTTTCAAAAGCCTGACTTGATGCGTTGGGAGTACAAGGACCCGGAGGAAAAAACCTACCTCCTTAAAGAAGGCATCTTCTGGGAATATATTCCAGAAGAAAATCAAGCCACCAAATACGACTTAGCCAGGGAAGGATATGAATCGGATATCCTGGCCCTCCTCTCAGGCCAAAAGGGAATTCTGGACAATTATCAGGTGGAGTTCAGCCCCTTCCCTACAGAAAACAAATCAGCCTATCAACTCAAATTGACGCCGAGAAAAGAAGAGGAGGAGTCATTCATTCTGCTCGAGATCAATGAGAAAAATTTTCTCATCCAGAAAGCCATCTTTTTTGACTGGGCAGGGAACAAGACCGAGTATATCTTCTCAGGCATAAAGACCAACGTGAAATTCACCCATGACTTCTTTGAATTGAGACTGCCCCCGGATGCGGAAATCATCGAACATCGTGATCATGCCTGACTTGACCCCAAAAGATCTTGGTAAAACCATTCCCCCTGACTTACGTATAAAGATTTGAGGACAGGAAGTCCTCCATGGATGAGGATAAGGAATTAGTCGAACGGACGCTCAAAGGTGAAGAAGAGGCCTTTGTAATGATCATCCAAAAATATCAAACCTCGCTTTTCAACTACATGGGCCGTATGGTGGGAGAAAGAGAACTCGCTCTTGACTTTACCCAGGAGGTTCTCATTAGAACTTATTCCTCCCTTCATACCTTCAAGCCGCAGTATAAATTCCGAACTTGGCTTTTCAAGATCGCCTCCAATTTCGTGATCGATTACTGGCGAAAGAAAAAACTCGACACCTATTCCACCGACCAGCCTTTTGGCGATGATGAAAAAGCCAGCTTCCAAATTCCTGATGACGAACCTTCGATTGCCAAAAAGTACGAACTCGTTCAGCTAAAGGAAAGAATCGAACAGGCATTGAAAAAAATTCCCCCTTCGCTGAGAGAACTTTTTGTTTGGAGGCATATCAATGACTTTAGCTACGACGAGATGGCAGAAATAAAGGGCCTTCCTGTAGGAACAGTCAAAAACAGGGTCTTCCAGGCGAAAGAATTGATACGAAGCCTTCTGGAGAAAAACACATGAGATGCTTAAAAGCCGACCAGATTTATCTTTATCTCGAGAAAGAGCTCACTCCTACAGAGTTCCAGAAGATCAAAGAGCACCTCACATCCTGCCCCAAGTGTCAAAAGGCCGTGGAAGAGAGAAAGATCTTGCTGCAGGCATCGGAAAATCTTCCTCTGTGGGAAATCCCTCCAGATTTTGCCCGCCAGGTGATGGAACGGATTTCTCCCAAAAAAGTCACACTTCGAAGCTGGCTGACCGCAGCGGCTGCAGGACTTTTCTCAATCTCCCTTGCACTTTCTATCTTCTTTGTGTTTTCGGGTGAGAATTTCTTAAAGGTGGTATTCGGTCTTGGTCATAGACTCTTGGATCTTGTCCGAACCGCTTCTGTTCTCTTGGTCAAAGTGTTCAAACTGGCTTCTCTTCTCATCAAGGTCATCAATCAATTCCTGGGATTTCTCTTCAAGGGCCTCATCCGTTTAACTTCGATCTTAAACCCTGAAGTACAGATTATCCTTATCGTCCTCACCGTCATTCTCTCTGTAACTCTGATCTTTGGGGTGAGGAGAAAATTCGTTGGTGGAGAAAAATCATGAAAGATAAAACATTCCTTCCCTTCATCCTTCTACTCATCTTTCTAGGATATCTTCCTCTGTACGCTCAGGGCGTTGTGATCCAAAAAGATATTTATGTGGCCGAAGACGAAGTCCAAGAGAACGTGGTTGCCTTTGGGGGAAACATCCTGATCAAAGGTAAGGTCACCGAGAGTGTGGTCGCCTTCGGAGGCACCATCACTGTGGAAGGTGAAGTAGGAGAGCTGGTTTTAGGATTTGGCTCGCATATCACTCTGAAGTCGACCGCCTTGGTCGAAGGAGATGTGGTGGCTTTGGGTGGAACCCTGGACAAAGTGCCGGGAGCAGTGGTCAAAGGAGATACTGTCTACTTCCCGATGGATAGCTTCAAAGACCTGGGAAGGTTCCTGGGCGGCTTCGGTGTTGCGCCTCTTATCCCACTGATCATCATCATCAAGCTGATTTCCCTTTTCATATGGCTTATTCTTGCTCTGATAATTGCTGCTGTCTTTCCCCGTCAGCTATCTCTGTCTTCTTTTCAAATCCGGAAATCCTTCTGGCCTGTTTTTGGTACCGGGCTGCTGGCCATCATCATCTTCACCGGACTGCTTATCTTTTCTGTCTTCCTGTCTTTTATCCTGATAGGCATTCCCATTCTGCTTGCTCTCATATTCATCGCCATAATCATAAAAATATTTGGCCGGGTCACCCTCTTCTATTTCTTCGGCGAAAGCATCTCCAGGGGTATTGGATCCAAGCGACCCTCGCCGCTTCTCTCTGTTGTCATAGGCCTTATCCTGGTGGGCATCATCGGTTTCATTCCCATCCTCGGTTCCCTCTTCTCCTTCGTGCTGAGTATCCTCGGCTGGGGTGTAACCATCCGGACAAAATTCGGAACAACAGAGAACTGGTTCAGAAAAGGGTAGGGATTAGAATCGAAAAAAATCTGTCAAATTTCGAGGATTTCTTTTTCTTTGGCTTCGGCCAGCTCTTCTAATTTCTTGGTGTATTCATCGGTCAGCTCTTGAAGCTTATCATAACCCCAGTATTTGTCATCTTCTGTGATTTCCTTCTCCTTCTCCAACTCCTCTACTGCTTCCTTACTCTCTCTCCTCTTGTTGCGCAGAACCGTCTTCTCTTCTTCCAACATCTTTCTGATATGCCTGGCGATTTCCTTTCTCCGCTCTTCATCCAGGGGGGGAATGGGGACTTTGAGCATCTTCCCGTCGTTGATAGGATTCAGGCCGAGGTCCCCTGCCCGAATGGCCTTATCGATCGAATCCAACAAAGAGGGGTCCCAGGGTTGGATGGTGATCAAGGTGGGATCAGGCACACCCAGTGTGGCGACCTGATTCACAGGGATCATATTTCCGTAATAAGCAACTTTTATATCTTCCAAAATCTGGAGGCTCGCCCGTCCTGTCCTCAACTTGCTCAGCTCCTTGCGGAAATGTTCTACAGAGCCCTTCATGTTTTTCTCCAGCTCTCTTAATATGTCCTTAACCATTTTGATCCCTCTTTATCACCCCACTCGAGTTCCTACTTTCTCGCCCAAAACAGCCCTTCTGATATTTCCTCTCTTTTTAAGCGAGAACACGATGATCGGCAGATTGTTATCTTTACATAATGAGATGGCTGTGGTGTCCATCACCTTCAGACCTTTCTTTATCACATCCAGATATTTTATGGACTCGAACTTCTTAGCAGTTTTATCCACCAATGGATCGGCAGAGTAGACCCCATCCACTTTTGTCGCCTTCAATATCACGCCGGCTTTGATCTCCAAAGCTCTCAGGGCCGCTGCCGTGTCCGTGGTGAAGTAGGGACTGCCAATTCCGGCACTAAAGATGACGATCCTCCCCTTTTCCAGATGTCGAACTACCCTCCTGCGGATAAAAGGCTCAGCCACGGCCTTAATCTCCACAGCCGATATATGGCGGGTGAAGACGCCCTCTTTCTCCAAGGCATCCTGGAGGGCAATGCCGTTTATCACCGTGGCCAGCAAACCCATGTAGTCGGCTGAAGCCCGATCCATTCCTGCCGCACTCCCATGGATGCCACGAAAGATATTCCCGCCGCCGATCATGATGGCGATTTCAACACCCAAATCGTGGATTTCCTTTATCTCGACTGCAATGGATTTTGTCATATCCAGATCGATTCCGTATTTATGCTTTCCGAGAAGAGACTCACCCGAGAGCTTAAGCAATATTCTTTGATAGGCAGGTTCAGACTGAGGCATGACCTAGCTCTAAGGTTTGCCCAATTCAAACCGGGCAAACCTTCTTATTATCAGGTTTTCCCCAAATTTGGCAATATGTGAAGTTAAAAGCTCCTTGACGGAAATTTTATCATCCTTTATGTAGGGCTGATCCAGAAGACAGACTTCCTCGAAAAACTTCCCCAATTTCCCCTGAACGATCTTCTCTACGATTTCAGGTGGCTTGCCCGAATCCTTGAACTGATCACGGATGATTTCTTTTTCTTGATCCAGCACTTCTTCTGGAATTTCCTCTGAAGAAACATACTGGGGATCAGCGGCAGCAATATGCATGGCAATATTTTTGACCAGTTCCCCGAATTCCTTATTGCGGGAGACAAAATCCGATTCGCAATTGACCTCAACAAGCACGCCTATCTTGCCCTTGAGATGAATGTAGGATCCTACTATTCCTTCTCCAGTTTCCCGACTCATTTTCTTCTCGGCACGAGCATATCCTTTCTTTCTCAGGATGAGGATGGCCTTTTCCACGTCTCCCTCGCTCTCTTCAAGTGCTTTCTTACACTCCATGAATCCTATTCCGGTCCGCTGACGGAGTTTCTTGACCTGATCAGCTGAAATTTCCATATCTTCTCCTTCTTTAAGCAGATTCTTCGGAATTAGAAGAACTTGTTTCCTCTTCGTTCATTACCGGACTCTCTTCAGACGACGGAGAGGGCTGTTCCTCGGCTTCTGCCATCTCTTCCTTTTTGGCCTCCTGTAGCTCTTTTTCTATCTTATTCTTTTTGCCCTCGATGATAGCTTCAGAGACTTTTGAAGTGAACAACTCGATGGCCCTTACAGCATCATCGTTTCCAGGGATGGGAAAATCGATATCTTCCGGGTCACCATTTGTATCTACCACAGCCACGATGGGGATTTTTAGCTTTTGAGCCTCTTTGACTGATATTTCCTCTTTGATGGAATCTATGACAAACAAAGCTCCCGGGAGTTCGACCATATTTTTGATCCCACCCAGGTTTTTAGAGAGCTTTCTATAAACCTTGTCAAGCTTAGACTGCTCTTTCTTGGAAAGAAGATCCCAGCGCCCATCCTCCCTCATCTCTTCCATTTCAACCAGCCTCTCCACTCCTTGTCTCACCACATCGAAATTGGTCAACAGTCCCCCCAGCCACCGCTGGTTAACATAATTGGATTCGCATCTCAAAGAATATTCCCTGATGATATCTTGGGCTTGCTTTTTGGTCCCCACCATCAGGACTGCGTTTCCATTCTCCACGGTTTTAGATACAAATTGGAGGGCATCCTTGAAAATTCTTATCGTTTTCTGCAAATCGATAATGTAGATCCCGTTGCGCTGGCCGAAGATAAAATCTTTCATCTTGGGATTCCAACGTCTTGTCTGGTGACCAAAATGCACTCCAGCCTCCAGAAGCTCTTTCATAGTGACAGTAACCAACGAAAAACCTCCTCTTATCTCTTATGGTATTGAGGGGCCTTCCGAGCACCCAGCAATCCGTATTTCTTTCTTTCTTTAATCCTGGCATCTCTGGTCAGCAGCCCGGCCGGCTTCAGCGTCTGTCTCAATTCTCTGTTGAACTCCACCAGCGCTCTAGCAACTCCTAACCGGATGGCTTCGGCCTGCCCGTTTCTTCCCCCACCGATGACCCGGATAAAAATATCAAATTTACTCTCTGTCTCGGTCAGCAGGAGAGGTTGTTTGATGATGTGTTTTTGACTATCCAAGTGAAAATATTCGGAAAAGGGACGGGATCTTCTATTGACGAAAAGAGTGAAATCTCCTTTGCCGGGGCGAAGGAACACACGCGCCACCGAAGTTTTTCTTTTTCCTGTTCCGTAATACTGTATTAAACTCAACTTTCCTCCTAAAATCTGTATTCCTGCGGTTTTTGAGCTTGATGGGGATGCTCGGTTCCTCGATAGACCTTGAGTTTTTTGTGGATTGAACGACCCAACCTATTCTTGGGAATCATTCCCCAAACAGCCTTTTTTATCACCTCTTCCGGCTTTTTTGCCAAAAGCTCTTTAAGAGTCCTCTCCTTTAATCCTCCAGGATATCCGGAATGGGAATAATACTTCTTCTGCTCCATCTTTTTTCCTGTGACTTTGACCTTTTCGGCATTAATCACCACCACAAAATCTCCGCTGTCCATGAAATCGATATATTTAGGATTCTTCTTACCACGCAGAAGAACAGCGATCTCTGTAGCTAGTCGTCCGAGCACTTTTCCTTCAGCATCGATGAGCCACCACTTCTTCTCCAGCTCATCTTTTTTAGGCACGTATGTTTTCATCTCTCAATCTGACCTTATGATTTTTAAGTACCAGCGATGCTCTAAAATACTAAATTGTAAGATTATTGTCAACCTCGATCCACATTGGTGTCAGGCTTTCACAAGCTTCATAATTACCTGAATTCTTTACAATTAATGAAATAAAAATGGAAGCATCTCAATTGTTGCGAGAGCTAATGATGAGGGATATAATCAGTCATAGCGCCGGTTCCCCTCTACCCTCGCCAAAACAGCTTCGAACATCAATGGATCCAGACTTTGCCTCTTCTTCCTTTTTTGGAATAGAGTTTGATGAGAGCGATCCCGATCAAAAAGCCTCCGATATGAGCAAACCATGCTACTCCGCCCCCAAAGCTGATGCTGAACACTTGAAGAAAAAACCAAAAGCCCAGGATGAAGAATGCGGGAATGGGAATGATCCGGATGAAAAAGAAGGGAAAGACCAAGGTTAAAATCCTTGCTCTTGGATAGAGAATCAAATATGCACCCAGAACTCCTGCAATCGCCCCACTCGCTCCAATCATGGGAACCTGAGAATTGGGATTAAAAATGATATGGGTAAGGCTGGCTCCCAGGCCTGAGATTAGATAAAAAAGAACGAACCGGAAAGGTCCCAGGAAATCTTCGATGTTATTGCCGAAAATCCAGAGATAGAGCATGTTCCCGAAAAGATGGAAGAGACCTCCATGGAGGAACATGGAGGTGATCAAGGATAGAGCAGGAGAAATCCGGGGAATACCGCGAAGAGTGGTGAAGTGGGTGATCTCATAAGGAATGGCCCCCATTTTAAAGACGTAATACTGCAATCCAGGAGCAGAGAAGGCATGATAGAAAAAAATCAGGATGTTTAAACCGATAAAAAGTACGGTTACATAAGGAAAGCGATAAGTAGGGCTTTCGTCCTTGAGGGGAATGAACATTCTGCTCTGAGATCAAAAAGGAATAGCTGTGGAGTTAATCGAAAGAAATATATTTTTGGTCTACTTTATCTCCCCTTTTTTCAACTCCTCTTCAAGCCTCTGCCTATCCAACTCTTTCTTTCTCACATCATTAAATCTTTCCTGCCATGCATCGGCTTCAGCGATATACCTGGCCTGCCTCTCAGGATAGACAAGGGCAAAGACATTTCTGTAAAGAAGGTTCAAAAACGCATAGGAATATGAATAAGTCGGATCAATATCAATAGACTTCTTTAAGTAAGCTTCACTTTCATCTGCTAATTTTCTTCTCTCCTGGAGAGACAATACGTTTTGGAGACGATATGCCTTAGAAAACCGATTCACTCCCATGGTATATAAGATCAGCGTATTGTCAGGTTCAAACTCAGCCTGGCGTGAATGGTATTCAAAGGCTCTATCAAAGTCAGGAATAGGAGCCATCTCACCATAGTATTGAGCGATATAGGAATATCCTTTGGGGCTTTCCGGATCAAGCTCTATTCTTCGCAAATACATTTGCTCTGCTTTGTTCTTTAGCTCTTCATTTTCGGCGGCATATCTTTTATAAAATCCCGCTACCACATAATAATTATCCATATTGGTGGGCTCCAAATCCAGGATCTTGAGATAATAATACTCCGCCTCTTCAAGATTTCGCATCATATCATACATGTTGCCCAAGGAGTGGATGATTTCTCTGTTTTTGGGGTCAATCTCATAGGCCTTCTTCAAGGCCTCCAAAGCCTTCTCCGCTTTTTCCATGTTATCTGGGGAATCCACACCTGGTTTGTAGAGGTTCTTGTAGGATTCTCCTAGATAACGATAGGCTTCCGAAAGTTCTGGATTATATTTCAGGGCAGCTTCATATTCTTCGATGGCATCGCGGTATTTTGCGTCAGAAAATAGACTGTTGGCCTTGTTGAAATGATAATTTGATTTAAGCCTGTCTGGACTGAGCTTCTTACAACTGCTGGCAAAGAAGACTACGAAAGCAGCGAGAAGAATCGTTAGGACAACGGTTGTATTTTTTCGGGACATCACGACCTCCTTCCCTCTGGATTCTTATTATGCATGAAAAAAATTTTATAATCAATAAACAGATTAAAGTCAAGGGAAACATAAATCCCGGCCCGCCATTATTTCTCTCTCAAGATGAGGCGAATCGGAGTTCCCCAAAAATCAAACCTCTCCCGCAGGAGATGGATAAACAGCTTTTCATAGGAAGGGGCGAGGGAGACGCTGGAGGAAGCGAACAGGATGAAAGTGGGAGGAAGAATCCTTATCTGAGTCATATATTTTATCTTCACCTTTCTCTTCTTCTTGGAGAGGGAAGGATAATTTTCGTTTATCCAGCTCAGAAATGTGTTCAAATGAGAAGTTTTTACTTTCTTGCATCCGTTTTGATAAACCTGCTCGGCCACATCAAGAATTTTGACCAGCCTTTTTCCAGTAAGCGCTGAAATAAAGAGAAGCGGAGCATAGCGAACAAAATCGAGCTTCAAGAAAACCCTTTTCCTGAATTCTTCCACTGAGTGAGAATCTTTTTCCATCAAATCCCATTTGTTCAAGGTAATCAACAGGGGCTTTCCCGATTGATGGGCCAGATGGGCGATCGCTGTATCCTGGCGTGTGGGAAACTGGGTGGCGTCCATCACCAGACAGACAACATCCGCCTGGGCGATATTCTTTTTTGCTTTGATGACGCTGGCCTTTTCTCTTTTATCACGAGTGCGGCTCAATTTTCTTATACCCGCTGTATCGACCAGAGTGAAACCTTTCTTGTTTCGCATGATCAAGGTATCCGTACTGTCTCTAGTCGTGCCAGGAATCTCGCTGACGATCAGTCTCTCTTCACCGCAGAGCCGGTTGACAATAGAAGATTTTCCCACATTGATACGGCCCACTATGGCAATCTTAAGAGATTTAAGCTGCTCCCTTGGAGGAGATGCGGGGGGAAGAGCCTCCACAATAGCTTTCTCCAGATCTTCCAGATTTCTCTTATGCTCTGCCGATATGGCCACGATCTTCTCTATGCCCAGCCGATAATAATCGCCAATCTTCTGTTCTTCAAAGGGCGAATCAATCTTGTTGAGCACCACCAGGGTTGGCTTGTTCAGCTTTCTCAGAGTCAGAAAAAGTTCCTCCTCTGAAGGCAAAAGCTCTCTTTTTCCATCCAGGACGAAGAGAATCAGGTCTGCCTCAAGGGAGGCCTCCTTGGCTTTCTCCTTGACCAGCGAAGAGAAAGGATCTTCCTGGGTATCGAAAAAACCTCCTGTATCGGTGAGGACAAACTCTTTATCTTCTAATCGGCAGATGGAAGAGACCTGATCCCGGGTCATACCTGGCAGATTATGAACCAGCGATTTCTTTTCTCCCAAAAGACGGTTGAAAAGAGTGGACTTCCCCACATTAGGGAAACCGATGATGGACACTTTGGCTAGTTTTTTCATTATTAAAAACGGGGACAGGTACCTTTCCTCTCACTCAGCTACTAAATCATACTTGGGCAGGAAAGGCTGTGCCAGGCTGATATGACCACCCAGAGTCTCTTTTTCTCCTCCTTCGACCAGGATGAAGACCTTTTTTATCGGTTTGAAGTTATAAGTAAGAGAATTCACAATAGAGAAGATAGTGGCCATCTCCGCTGAAGAGCCGTGCAGATGATTCTCCTGAATTTCCCGGGAAAAATCCACATAAGCTATCCCTTCTTGAGTGAGAAAAATCTCCCTGAGACTTGTCTCTGGAGGGAATGGAGAAAGATAGCCATTTTTGGAGCCTTTGAGAAGCTCTTCCACCACCTGCTTTGCCTCCCCAACCACCGAAGGCGAGGACCAAATTTCCCTTTCTTCGCGATGGAGAAAGGAATCTTCCTCTGCAGGGAAAAAGAGAACAACTGTTTTTGCTTCTCCAGCTTCTCCTGGTACTCGTTCCAGTTCAGGTGGAGAAACTTCTTTAGCTCTCTTTATCCTCTCTTCACCGCTTCTGCTCAGAAAAAGCACCACCAGCACGACCAGCAGGACGAAAAGAAAACCGACAATGATAACCCTTCTTTTATCCATTTTTTATCGAGAGGAAACCCTTAAGAAATTCACCAGCCCGCGATAGATGGCCTGGGCAACATTACTCTGAAACTCATCGGTTCCCAGTCTTCTCTCTTCTTCAGTATTGGAGATAAAGGCCACTTCAACCAGGACGGCCGGGCAAGCTACACCTGTCAGGACTTTAAAAGGAGCCTGTTTAATACCTCTGTTTTCTGTGCCCAGTAGGACATTCAGCTCTTTCTGGATGAATTCAGCCAGTTGGCTGCTCTGCTTAAGATAGGCAGCCTGGGCCATGTCCCACAAGATCATCTGGATTTCGTTCTTGTTGTCATCGACTATCCCGGATTCAACCTCCGCCGAATTGTTCTCCAAATAAGCAAGCCTCCTGGCCTCTTCATCGGTGGCGTTTCGGCTGAGAAAAAAGGTTTCAGAGCCGCGCGCATCCTTTCGATAGGAACTGTTGGTGTGGATACTGACAAAGACATCAGCCCTGTTATTGTTCGCGATGGCGGCTCGACTGTCGAGGGAAAAATCGATGTCTTTATCTCTGGTCAGCACAACCTGAGCTGCCAGATTCCGCTCTATAATGCTCTTCAGCTTAAGGCCAATAGCCAGAGTGATGTTTTTTTCCTCAGTGCCTGACTTTCCTTTAGCCCCTGTCTCCAATCCTCCGTGGCCAGGATCGATGATTATGACCTTCTTATCTCGGGAGGATTGAAATGGAGGCTGGGACGCCTGACTTTCTTTTTTTTCTGTTTCATCTTCCCTTGAAGCCTGCTCCCTTCTTTGCAATTCTTCTTCGGTGAGAGTGATGTCGATAATAAGCTGGGGAGGATTGGTCAGAGTGAATTGGTCATAGCTGAAATTTCTGCTTTTCATCCGGATGTTTATAAGGTAATAATCCCTTCCTCTGGCACCTCCCACGGCTTCAACGGTTCGACCCAGAGAAGGACTCCTTTGAAAGCGATAGGAAACGTTTGGCCTTATTTTGACCATTAGAAAAGAAGACCTCTTCTCGATTTGGGAAACAAAGGAGACAGGCGCTTCGATAGTCACCCGGCTGAAATTCTCAAAATCTTTAACAGAGAGTTTCAGTGTGGGTTGATCTTGAGGAAATGAGAAGGAGATAAGGATAAAGAAAAAGACAAATGTCCAGATGAACCTGCTATAGCTTTTTTCTCGACTCAACAATTTCTCTCAAAAACGTGTCTCTTGGACCTAGAATGGAGGCGGCGGGAATCGAACCCGCGTCCGGAGACATTCAGCGAGAGGCCTCTACATGCTTATCCTCATCTTAATCTCGTTCTAAAGTGTCTGACAAGGAGAGGCACTCCAGAACCAGTCCCGATCAAGCTTCGCTTGCCAGGGTCAGGACAACCCTGGCTCACTATCCTGCTAGTCGGCGCCTCTCAAACGCCGCAGGAGAGCGTAAGAGAAACGGCATGCCTACTTTTAGGCAGCTACAGGTAGTGATTCTGCACTTAGTTTGTTTCCACTTTTTAACGAGGTGGGTGGAGCCTCGACATGCAACCTCAGCCTCACTATCTCCGTCGAACCCAATTCGCCCCCGTAACATCAAATTAAATTATAGGGGAGAGGATCAGACTTTGTCAACACAAGCCTTGTCAAACTCCGGGATCAGGCTTTGATAATTTTTATAATTAAAAGAAGTTCCAGATTCGCGGCTTAACTCCTCTCATCCCATCCAGAAGCCTTTACGATGAGAAATCCCGAGAACTTTCAAACATGCTGAGCAATAATAAAGATAGCGCTTTCCCAGATAGGATTTGATCTCCCGCATGTAAATCGTCTTGATTTCCTGGGAACAATGGGGACAAATAGGATTCTTCACTTCTGATGGATGAACGGCCTTTTCCTCTGACTGTTCCACAAGTATAATCATTTTCTCTCTCCCTTAATTGTTTTCGTTAATTTAATGCGTTCCTCATTGTTAACAGAACACATATTATGCGTTATGTAAATATATACTGGTAAAA
>CAYSCW010000016.1:0-66255 GCA_964429795.1 uncultured Eubacteriales bacterium | reverse complement strand
CCTGGGGCTGAAGCAGGTCCCAAGGGTTGGGCTGTTCGCCCATTAAAGCGGTACGTGAGCTGGGTTTAGAACGTCGCGAGACAGTTCGGTCCCTATCCACGGTAGGCGCAGGAAATTTGAGGGGATCTGTTCCTAGTACGAAAGGACCGGAACGGACGGACCTCTAGTGTACCAGTTGTCCCGCCAGGGGCATCGCTGGGTAGCTACGTCCGGTCGAGATAACCGCTGAAAGCATATAAGCGGGAAGCTCTCCCCAAGATAAGATTTCCCACCCTTCGGGGCTGAAGGGCCCTCGCAGACTACGAGGTTGATAGGCTGGGTGTGTAAGTCCGGTGACGGATTGAGCTAACCAGTACTAATAGCCCGTGAGACTTGACCATAAAGTTTACCAAGACAAAAAATCCGATTATTAATCCCGGCAACTATGACGAAGGGGAAACACCCGTTCCCATTCCGAACACGGAAGTTAAGCCCTTCAGTGCCGATGGTACTGCTCCGGGCGCGGAGTGGGAGAGTAGGTCGTTGCCGGGTTTTTTTATATTCAGCCCAAAATCATAATTTGAACCTGTATGTGAATTTCAACATGAAGATGTTGTCGCCAGGGGCCGTGAAGAGGTTCCCGAAATCCCTGCTAAATTTAAAATCTCCTGGATTGGAAAAATCGGAGCGATTTTGAGTCCAAACTAAATAAAGTAAAGAACCAGGTCGGTATTCCCAACGTAGCACTATTGTGCCCCGCAGGGATTTATAATTAAAATCGGGATTGCCGAAGGAAAAGGCCTGAGCTGGGTTTTGGCCGTCAGGATCAACAGTATAAATTCCATCCTCGTAGGAAATTGTGGAGTCTCCGTCTCCGAACTCATTAAAATCAAAACTTTTAGCGCGTGCTAATTCTTTAAACCTGTCGTAATCACCCACAGCAATAAAGGGCTGAATATAGGCCTGAAGGCTGAGTTTTGGCGTGAAAATCCAGTTCAAGCGCAGGCTGCAGGATAAGGTTTTTTGATCGATATGAGCAAAGATGTAGCGGTTACCGTAGGTTTCAGTCATGAATTCGTCTTCGATCCGAGTGACCCATTGGGCGACAGTATTATCAGAAGAATATTCGGGGGAAAGAGAAAGGCTTATATTACTCTTCGGTCTCCATAGCAGGGTTGTATAACCTGCCCATTCTTGATCACCGGATTTTCCTGTGAGATAAAATCCGCCGAAATAAAACACCACAGGTTTACGGTCATCGCTGCTCAGTGAAAAATCATACCAGGTGTAAGTCGGGATTAATGTCAGTGGGCCTCCACGAGTGAGAGTGTGGGACCATTGTTTTGCATTAACGCTCATCTGAAAATAGGCACTCCAATAATTGAGAAACTGGAAATTGGAGAAGAGGATCAGGCGCTGCTCACCGATCTTATTCCCTCCAAAATCGTAATTCCGCTGGGTAAAAACGTACAGACTCCAGCTGCGGAGGATTTTCCCAGGATGGAGTGAGCGGTATCCCACCATGACATGGCCGTTGACGATGTCTCCACTCGATTGATAGCCCATATCCGTTGAGTCGAAACCCGGAGAAACGGCTCCCAGGGCCGCGTTGAACATGATGTTTCCCTTCTGCTTGTTTATCAGAAATCGACCTGCCCAACCGCTCAAGGAAGTCGCCTCCTCATCCAATTCCACATGGGTGGCATCTGGTCGTTGATAATAGTGGGGGTAAGAATTCTGGAGATTAAAAATGGCTGTTTGACTTCCTGAAACCCGAGTACCTCCAAGCCAACCTGAGAATACCCAAGTTCTATTTTTATCCATAAAGGTCCACCCATCAAGGGCCAAGCTGAAAGAGTTCCGGCTTAGACTATTCTCCAGGGTTTCCGTTTGTAAATCTCTGACTACACCCGTGGTGATAAAACCCAATCCCTGCATTCCTTGATTAAATTCTTTTTGTGCTCTCAAGACTCCATGATATGTAAAGGGCTCAACCTCTTCAGAAAGACGCTGTCCGCTTAAATCAATCTCGGCATATTCTCTTTCTGTGAGGGCGCTTAATAAGCCAAAATTCCAGTCCTTACCAATTTTTCCCGTTATTTTCGCTGCCAAAAGGATGGTTGACCAATCCGGATATCTGACATAGCCATCTGAATTGACATAACCCTGGGGTGAACGGCCGATTCTCCGGCTGTAAAAAAAACTGGGACTTGACCAATTCACTCCCCAGTGACTGGTGGCCCCTCCGTAGCCAAATGAAAATATGTTGGCCCCCTCGATAAAGAAAGGTCTCTTTTCATCATAGTAGGTCTCGGCTGCACTGAGGTTAATAACCGCCGGATCAACCTCAACCTGGCCGAAATCGGGATTGGCGGTTAGGTCAAGCGTCAAATTGCTTTTTAATCCCACCTTCATATCGAGACCGCCGTTGGCAACAAAGGATCTTCCTGTCTCGAATGGATTGCCTTCTTCTTTAGGACTGAAG
Source organism: uncultured Eubacteriales bacterium (assembly GCA_964429795.1). Taxonomy (GTDB): domain Bacteria; phylum Acidobacteriota; class Aminicenantia; order Aminicenantales; family Aminicenantaceae; genus CAYSCW01. Next base: position 63,791 of record CAYSCW010000016.1, on the reverse strand, counting down.
GCGGCTTTATTCGCGGTGAAAGGGAGGAGTTCGATTAAGCGGCCGGGATTGATGTCGCTAATCCCAACCAATTTGGCAAAATGAGAGACAAACCCGCTCTCTTCCTTAGGAGCCCATGAAAAAACCACCTCTTCATTCTTGCGCTGGATGACGCGGCGGAAGTTAACGCCCCAGGTATAGTTATCTTTTTTTTTGAAGCGCAATTGATTATAAGGGATGCGGATTTCAACCGTCCAGCCTTGATCATCGATCTGAGCGGCGCTCTCCCACACGCCATCCCATGTGGTATCTCTAAATTCGTCGTTATAGATGGTCCAGTCTATGATAGAACCAGCAGGGGATACGGCAAATTGATATCCGCTGCGTCGATCATAATAAGGGTCTACTGAAAATATAAACCAGTCTGAATCAACAGAATCATCCCTTCGGCTCAGACGACTGACAATTTTATCCGGATTAGAATCAAACATCCGGGCCGCAACATAAATGGCTTCATCATCGAAAGCCACCCAAAAGACAGTCTTTTCTGTCGGGGACTCACCGTCTTTAGGGTCTCTCTGAGTAAAATCACTGTATCCCAGGGTTTGCCAGGAATTTTCTTCTAAAAACCCGTCGATTTTTATTTCTTCTGTAGCCCTGATGGCTTCTACCACTTTTTGCTCCACTTTTTGAGCACTCATCAATAAGAAAGACGATAACACCAGAATAAAGAAGGTGAATAGTCTTGATGTTTTCATATCAGCTCCCTTTTGACATAATTGTGAATTTTTTCATGTAAACTGCCACTGTTCATCCGGAGTTGAAAAATTGAATATAAACATTTCCCATAGAGTAAGACGCGATCCGGATGGAATTGGTTGACGATCGACGGTTGTGAATTTTTTCGAGAAGGCAGCTGTCAGTCTAACACATAAATATTTTGGAAATAAACCGGAGATCGCTAGTAGAGTACAGAAAATTTTAATTCCTTGCTTAGAACAGCTCCATCTTCAGATAGTAGAACATCGACATAAAAATGATTATTGCCAACTTTTACAGGGCTGAGATCAAGCTTGAAGATTGCGCTCCAGACTTTTGACTTCTTGTTCCACGATTCTGCAGATGCCACTCCAGAGACAGGACGAAGAAGATTGTCTTCTCCTTTGACTAAAAATTCTGGTTGAATCTCTTTTTTTCCTTGAGGGAGATAAATCTGCAGAAAAACAGAAGCTTCCTCTCTATTCGAGAATTGATGTGTTACTCTTGGGAAAAACTTGATTTGACCATACTCGAGACTTCCATCTTTGTTTGAAAGCGCAAAGGACTTCGATCGCTTTTCGGAGTTTAAAGTTATCTGTCCCAAAACACAATTTATGAAAGCTCCCTCTTTACTCTTCTTAAAATCAGGAAGAGAAAGCATTGATTCCCAGGTTCCTATTTCGTTTGTTTGAGGGTCGACGAGAGCAAAAACTGCTTGATATTCATTGTGCTTGAAAGCGAGTTCTGGGCCCTTGAAATGAAAGCTCAGATAGTCAATGTTCTTAATAAATTCCATAAAGGAAGAATTTATATTAAAAGGAAGGTTGATCTGTCCCCCAAAGCCCTTTTCTCCACTTCTTTTATCGGTTATCCAGATATGAAGGCTAAATTTCTTCCGAGCATACTCAACAAACTTGTCTCTGAATAACTCCTTTGACGGGAGGGCGATATTCATCCAGGGCTCGTATTTCCCTGATTTTGTCGAAAAGGGAATAAAGTCAGCCTTGAATGGCAATTTCTTAAACAATGATGGATTATAAAAAGCTGTCACGAGGCCTATCTTATTTGTTTCCTCCTTCGTGTAATCTGTGTAGCCTTTTCTAAAGCGCGCCTCAACTCCGCCGCGTTTCACTTTAACATCTATCTTGTGGTATTCATCATCCGCCTCTTTTCTCTGGGGATAGAAACTCAATTGATAATAATATTTTAAATCTGTACTCATTACCTGACGGAAACGGTCAAATTTATCCGCGCCTCTCATATGATCAGCACCGGTTTGTTCAGAAAGCCATCTTAAATTCTGAACCATTCTTTTCTTATCTCCTTCTATAGTCTTGAAGTGAGCCATCTGGCCTTGCCGGTAGTACTCTGCAGAAGAGCCGGAAAAAAGATGCTTTACATATATATCGGAGTCCAATGTATAGAAGGAAATATTTTGAGCATTGGCAAAGCGAATCAACTCTCTTATAACCTCTTCGCCATTCTTGAAGCTTTTTTTCTCGAGTATATTAAAAGGATCAAATACGCGTATATTTTCATATGACAAATCTGGATCGCTATGCCCCAGTTTAGGTTTAGGCATCATGTCTGGGGGAGAAAGGTCGGGAATACCGGAGCTTATAAGAAGGATGGATTTCCTGCCAGGCAGGCTCCTTATCATGTTACACGCAGATAAAAGTCCTGCGATAGTCTTTTCAAATTTCTGTCGTTCTCTATACATGTATTCCAGTCTCGTCATTTTCGTAATATGTTCAATTTGTTCTTTACTTAAAAGCCCGGCTGTTTCTCTTTCACTCTTAGCGGCGGGCTCGAATTCTTCTTCCTCCGGAGGAATTTGGATATCGATTCTTAACCTCCATATATTACCCGAAGCCTTCTCAACAGCATTCCTTATAAAATCCTCATCAGTGGTGAAAGGCTGAAGGATTTCAAACCCGCTTCTCCTGTCAAGCTGGAGTATCATAACTTCATGTCCAAGCTTGACCAGAGAAAAAAGTTGATCAATGATTTCATTACTTGCTAACTTTATTTCTCTTTTCCAGGAATTGATGGCATCAAATATGACGACGAGTTTTTTCTTGTGGGGCGCAGGCGGTTTTTTCTCTTTTTCTTCCTCTACAATCTTCAGTTCTCTTTCTTCAAAGCTTATAAGCTCAAATGAGTTTATGGGAACTTTTTTTCCGTCTTCGTAAATCTCAAAGTCCTCTCGGGTTAAGTCTTTCACAAATTCCCCGTCTTTGGTAACGATGACATCAACTAAAATCAGCCTGACTTCAACTTCGTGCTTTTCGGGGGGAAATAATTTTTGTTGTTCCTCTAATCCATAGAGAAAGCAGAATAGAATTAAAATCAAGATGGAAAACAATGTAATCCCTTTTTTCATTTTTATCCCCCTTTCTGGAATCTCGCTTATAATTTTCATATCTCAAAGACAAATAGAATCCCTTTTTAATCTAAGTTTTTTGCAATAAATATGCCAAGTAGAATTTCCCGGATTAATAGACTTTTCCCTGTCCTAAATTTAAGACACATGTCTGAATTTGGTTGAATTAGGTATCGTGTCCCTAGATTATTGATATCGTTAATAGAGTATGGTCAGTTGTATCTCTCTGCTTGAAACAACCTTTCCCTCAGCTCCAGCCATTTCAATACGGAGACTATTTTCTCCGAGGGCTGCTTGGTCGAAATCTAAAGAAAATATTGCACTCCAGATGTTTGATTTTTTATCCCATGACTCTGCCACAAGCTCTCCTGGAACATGACGGATGGATTTGTCTTCACCTCTAATTATAAATTGGGACTGAATCTTCCCTTTCCCCTGAGGAAGATAGACCTGCGTAAAGACAGAGGCTTTTTCCTGCTTGAAGAACTGGTTGGTCACTTTTGGATAGAACTTTATTTGGCCGTACTCAAGGCCTCCATCTTCTTTGGAGAGAGAAAAGGATTTCCTTGCCATTTTGGGATTTTGAGTCAAATCCCCCAAAACACAATTTACCACTGCTACCTCATTACTCTTCCTAAAGTCAGGAATAGCAAGGGATGATTCCCAGGCGCCGATTTCATTGGTTTGAGGGTCAACAAGAGCCAAAACTGCTTTATACTCAATATGCTTGAAAGGAAGCTCCGGACCTTTGAAGTGAAAGGTTAGATAGTCAACTTTTTTTACAAAATCCATGAAAGAAGAATTTATGTCAAAGGGAAGTCTGATTTCTCCTCCGAAACTTTTCTCTCCGCTTCTTCTATCGCTTATCCAGATATTAAGGTTAAATACCCTTGGAGCATACTCGGTGAATCTATCTATGAATATATCCTTTGTGGGGAGAGCGATATTCATCCAGGGCTCGTATTTCCCGGCTTTAGTAATAAAGGGAACATACTCTGCTTTAAAAGGCAATTGCTTAAACACAGAAGGGTTATAAAAAGCAGTGACGAGAAGCATTTTATTGGATTCTTCCAGGGAGTAGTCTGTGTATCCTTTTCTAAAACGCGTATCAACACCTTTGCGTTTTACTTTAACTTCTATCTTGTGGTATTCATCATCCGCCTCTTTCCTCTGGGGATAAAAGCTCAATTGGTAATAATAGGTTAAGTCTGTACTCATGACCTGTTGGAATTGATCAAATTTTTTAGCTCCTCTCAATGACTCTGCCCCTGTATCTTCAGATATCCAGGATAAATTCTGGACTTTCCTTATCTTATCCTGCTCCCTGGTCTTGAGATGGTCCGCTTGGTATTGTTGGTAATATTCTGCGGTGGTGCCAGAATAAATATTTTTTACATATATATCAGAGTCCAAGGAATAGAGGGAGATGTTTTGAGCATTAGCAAAGCGGATCAGTTCTTTTATGACTTCTTCTCCATACCTGAAGGTTTTCTTATCCAATATGTTAAACTGATCAAATACGCGTACATTTTGTGTTGCTGAATATAATTTATCGTCGTGAACCTTTTCTATCTCTTCACCTTCAATACCAGATCGAATTTCGGGAAGCATGTCCCCTGGAGCAAGGTCTGGGATGCCGGCGCTTATGAGAAGGATGGATTTCCTGCCCGGCAGGTTCCTTAACATATTACACGAGGCCAAGATTCCGCCGATTGTCTTCTCAAATCTCTGTCGTTCCAAATACATGTATTCCAGTCTCGTCATGCCCTGATAGCGTTCAGGTTCTGGGACGAGTTTTACATTCTCTCTTGCTACAGAACCAGTTGGCTTGAAATCTTCTGGTATTGTCTCATCAGGAGGCTCAGCTATTTCATACCCTAATTTCCAAATGTTGCCTGAAGCCTTCTCAACAGCTTTTCTTATGAAATCCTCGCTGGTTGTGAAAGGCTGAAGGATTTCAAGACCCTTTCTCCTGTCAAGCTGAAGTATCATCACTTCATGGCCAAGTTTGATCAGAGAAAAAAGTTGTTCGACGATTTCTTCGCTTTCTATTTTGACTTCTCTTTTCCAGGAATTGACCGCGTCAAATAGTACGGCAAGCTTCCTCTCAGGAAGGTCAGGTCTTTTTTTCTCAGGCTCTTCCTCTAAAATTTTCAGCTCTCTTTCTTCAAAACTTATGAGTTCAAACGAGTTTATGGGAACTTTTTTTCCGTCTTCGTATATCTCAAAATCCTCTTGGGTTAAATCCTTTACAAATTCCCCATCCTTTGTCACGATGACGTCAACTAAAGTCAGCCTGACTTCAACCTCGTGCCTTTCAGGTGGAAATTGCTTTTGTTGTTTTTGAAATCCATAAAGAGAGAGGATTAATATTGATGCCGCTATAAAAATTAATGCAGTCCCCTTCTTCATTTTTCCCTCCCTTTTACAATTTTAGTTATAATATAAATCTCTATCTATTTGTTATTTTAGTTATTTCGCTAATTCATTTGCAATTCTTTATTTCCGTACCGATCAATATTTTTATGTTGATTTATTTATATACTTATCCGTCCGTTTTAAATTCTTATCTGCAAAAAATGTGCCAACAGAATTTCTCCCCAATTAGAAGACTTTTTAGAGGGCTTTTAGCTGTCCTAAAATAACGACATATGTATCCATTTTACAATATTCAGATACATCTCAGAATATTTTGAGATATAAAGTAAGCATCTCATTTAAATATTTCCTCTGATGTGAAAAAACCTAAATCAATCAGGCTGTTTGGAAATCAGCCGCAGAGTGCAAAGGCATAAGGGAGCTTGACTGTGAGACCGACGAGTCGAGCAGGTGGGAAACCAGGTTTTTTTATATGGACTTTTATTGGTTTGGCCTCTTCAGAAAGAGCCATTTATTCCGTTTTTATATGGCTTATCGATGTCGATAGACGTCCCAGCCCATATAGGTACCAAGGGCTTCAGCGACAGCATCAGCTGTTTGTGACAAATTCAATGCCACGTGGTGTTCGAAGCCGTTCAAACAGACAAACTTCAACAAACTCTGAAGATTTGCGATTTTCGCTATCCCGAAACCTCCGTAAGTATCCGGTTTATTATTAGTGAATTTACCTTCGCCCACGTAAGCCTTTACAACGCCCTTCGTGTCCTCGGTTGTGGTTCTGCAGAACGTCATGGGACTGGCCTTTATCCTGCCCTTCACAACACCAAAAGCGTTTTCCCGCCCTACTGTACCAGCGATGATTTCGTGATGATACATATGAGATGATTTGAGCATTGTCTTCGGTATATTGCTGCAATGGAACAGCAGGCACTCATCTTTAGAATCACCGCAATTGTTATTCCAGTCCAAAATCGCGCTTGGAGTTCCACTGGCAAGCTGCAGGATGTACATACCGAGCAATCCCGTAATATCAACCTCACACGCAGCGGGTATGAGATTATCGCTCATCATACTCATCAAAGTGCAGGGAGTTATTCCATAAAACTGCTCGAGGCTGGTCCAGCATTGAATGGCAGTACCGTTTAATTTGTTTTCAGCCACCCACTCATCAATGACAGATCCTAACTTGGCCATCTTCGCCAAGGCTTCGGCCGGTACGGCATCAGTGTTAGTATATTTCTTTATTGTAACCAACTTGTTCTTTACTGTTTTGTCGCCATCCTCAAGTTTCGAGGCCCTGCCAATAATTTCTGAAAGGTCGATCGTATCAACAGATATGCCATAGCGCTGAAGTATTTTTTCGCTGTAGCGAACAGTATTAAACGGCCCCGGCCGAGTCCCGATTGCGCCGAAGCGAGCATTTCTGAGTCCCCTTACGATCCGGCAGACTGCAGCAAAAAAGTCCAGGTCCTTTTTAAACTCCACGGATTTAACTTTTACTGTATGTGAACTGGTTAAAGTGAATGGAACCGCTATTTGGTAGAGATTGTTGCATACGCTGAACTTTCCGCAGAACGAATCACGCCTTTCAGCCAACGTCATCTTGTTCAGCGAGTCCGGTTCGGCATGCACCAGAATCGGAACATTTAGATGAGCTCGTCTGATGACTTCAGCTATGCTTTTCTCATCGCCAAAATTTGGAAGGGTCACAATTATTCCGTCGATGTCATCAGCTCTGGATTTAAACAGCTCAACACATCTTTCAACATCTCCAATGCTCTCTACAGCACCATACTCTGTTTGACTCTCAGAAAGCACTACAGAATCGTACCCGAGTTTTTGTAAAGTCTGTACAATATCCTTATAACCCTGACGAATCAGTTTACCGGGGAAGAAGCTCCTTTTTCCAACTATGATGCCAAATGTGCTTTTTCTTATTTTCCTCTATCCTTTTATATTTATATTTATGACCGAAGTCATTCATTAGCAGCTAAGGCTTTCCTGCCGTACTCCTTCAATTTGTTGACTCCCTTCGTTTTTGCCTTCTTTTCCGTCGTCTATATTTTATTGATCTGCTCCATTGGATTAGTCCAAGCCGAATTATGATCAGCGATCACCAGAAGCAATGAATAGATTGTTTTCCCTCAAGGCACAAAGTACTTATAGGCTATAAAATTAAGAAGAATCATATCGTTTACAGCTTGAAAAGTCAATGAGTTGAATCGGAAATCGGAATCGAATTAGACATAAAGAAGTACCCAGGGATTTATGCTTTGACAGCCATCCGGGTCTTGGGTTAATCTTTTTGAGCAAAAGCTCATCATCAAGGAAGGCTGCCAATGAAAAGACCTAAGAAACTGGTTCATCTTGGAAAGAGAATGGCTGAGACCCATTTTCTCAGACGGGGATTTGCTTTCTTATTTGATCTGATTTTCATCGGCTTGCTCAGCCTCCCTTTGTATGTTGTCCTCTTTTGGGCACTTTCCCTTTTTAATCCTGAGTACCAGAACCCCATTGAGGAGATAAAAAAAGCGGTCAGGCTTAAATCCGAAGATAAAAAGATAAGCCCGCTTGGCGAAATGATCTTGAAAAAATCAGAAAAAAACCTGGAAGAGGCTGTTGCAAAGGCTAGAGAAAGATTGAAAAAAAAGGAACTGAACTCAGAGGAAAGACAGAGATTACAGAAGAAAATAGAAGAGAGCGAGCAAAAGTTAGAGAGGATTCGACAAGAACGCAGGGAAGCAAGTTTCGCCCAAGAATTTGAAGAAAGATTGGCTCAAGAATTGAGTGAAAAAACTGAGTTTGTTGCTCTCTCTTTTGAGAAATACAAATGGCTTCGTGAAATTCTTGTCGCTTATATCTACTTTACTCTCTGTTTCTTTTTGGGAGGACAAACACTGGGCAAGAAGATGTTGGGTCTGAAAGTGGTCAAAGAGGATGGATCGAAGCTTTCACTCTGGAACGCTTTCGAACGCACTCATGGCTATGCCTATTCGCTCAGTTTACTGCTCGTTGGATTTCTTCAAGTTCTCTGGGTTAAACGTTCCTTGACCATGCACGATAAGATCGCCGAGACAAATGTAGTTCGGCTCAAAAAGGAAAAGAAGAAGGAAGGGGAAAAAAGAATCAGAAAAACTCTTTCTTCGAAGCCTAGCCGCAAATCCAATTGAGAACGGTCAAAGCAGATAATCATTGATATTTTTAACCGCTCATAAATATTCCCAAAATGCGCCTTTCTGGAGGGATTTGCTTTTTGAGTTTTTTCAACATAATATTCAAACTACTGTTTATGATAAAATTTGAATGCCATATTTATGGGTAGATAGGAACTCCATGTGCTAGATATCATACCCTATATCATTTATTTTTTTGGGCCCTTCCTCCTCGCATTTTTTTTGGGAAGAAGGGCTCTCGGGGTAAAATTCGGAGTTTTTGCTGTTGGTATGCTTGCATTCTTCGTGGCATGGGTTTGCATTCTTATTGTTACCCAGGTTCCCGCAGCCATGAGTGAGTCACTTAAAGAAGGAACAATATTGTATTCGCTCGTAGTCTCTGCATCTGCCGGGCTTTTTGAAGAATCCAGCCGGTTCTTTGCCTTTCGAATCTTTAAGGTGTTACGAGGAAAGAGGAATTGGAATACAGGCATTATGTATGCCATCGGACATAGTGGCCTGGAGTCTATCATAGTCGGCGGGACTCTCTTATTAACGACTTTGGTGGTGAAGTATTCGCCAGAATTATTATCGCCTGAGGTGTTGAACAAGAGTAAAGAGGTACTGGATATTGGTTTTCACCAGGGATTGTATAATTCTCTTGAGCGGCTTTTAGTAGGGCTTCTTATCCATGGCTGTTTTACATCGGTAGTTTTGCTTAGCCTTCTAAAATCCCAGAAAAAGTATTTGCTGTTTGCTATGCTGTGGCATTTTGGCCATGATATGATTGGCTTCAACCTTCACCGTTTATCAGATCACTGGATCATTGAGAAGCTCTGGATATTGTTCATTGTCGTTGTTTATTCCTGGATCCTTCTCAAACTAAGAGAGATGATTGGAAAGGAAAGAAATTTATAGGTATGTATTGGCTAAAGTTTATCATCGGCTTCCCCCCGAGGAGAAATCCAAATGTGGTATCTTCGCTCAAAATTATGGTGAAGCAGGGGCGATCGATTTCTTTGGTAAAAAATATGACTTGCCTCAGGCAATTTCCGGACATAATAATTACTGGCTTTGGGGGCCTCGTGAATACACCGGTGAAATCATGATCGTGATTGGTGGAGATGAAGATGACCATAAAGAGGTATTTAGGGAAGTCGAGAAGGTCGAGGTTATAAGGCACAAGTATGCTATGCCCTATGAAAACAATTTGCCGGTTTATTTGTGCAGAGATATAATTTTTCCGCTGAAAGAAGTCTGGCTTAGAGTAAAGACTTATGTTTAAATAAGAAAAGGGAATTATTGAATACTAATCTTTTATCTCCATATTCCAGAAAAATACACTCTCACCCAATATCGAGAATTAAAAAAGTATCATCCTTTGGCACCTCTTCATAGGTGGCTGGCAAGGATAGTGGGTAGCTTTTTTTGAATTCCTTCCCGTTTTCCTTTCCTTTTCTCTCTCTTTCTTTTTTCTCTTTTTCTCCTCGCCTTTTCTTTTTTTTCTCTGTCCCTTATCTCTTTTTCTTTTGTCATCGATTCATTTCCTTTCTGAGGGAAGCCAGCGCTTAAGTATATTTTTGTAGCCCAGCCCGCCTCTTCCTCGTATCCTAAACTTCAAGGAGGCCAGGATCTCCCTCCTCCTGGAGATGGAGGAAGCTTAGAGGATAGTGATCTTTTCCGCGATCGCTTGGAAAAATATTTTAAGCAGAGATAATTTTCTTGCTATATATCTATGTATAGGGTATACTGCTAACTTAAACATCTGGCAGGATATAGTCAAGGCAAATTGTTTTTCCCGCCTGAACGATAATTTCCTCTGACGTCCTTCCCCTCATGTTTTAATCCAATACAAAGGCAAATAAATGGACTTTAATGAATTGAAACTCGAGACACGGCTCCTGCGTGGAATCGCAAACAGAGGCTACAAGCAAATGACGGCTGTCCAAGAAAAAACCCTAGCTAAAACACTCCAGGGTATGGACGTAGCCGTTCAATCCCAAACCGGAACCGGTAAAACAGCCGCGTTCCTGGTCACACTGTTTGAGCGTATGCTCTATGAGAGCGTGTCCAAAAGAAAAAAGGCGCTGATCATTGTGCCGACCCGGGAACTGGCGGTTCAGATTGAAAAAGAAGCCCGGCTTTTGAACCGCCATCTGGGATTCGCTATCGGAAGCTTTTTCGGCGGCGTGGGATATGTCGGCCAACTGGCTTTGTTGAAGAAAGGCCTGGACATAGTCATTGGCACGCCAGGAAGATTACTGGATTTAAGCGAACGAAACCATTTAAAGTTGAAAAATATCGGAATCCTGGTCATCGACGAGGCTGATCGCTTATTCGACATGGGATTTCTTCCGGACATCAAAAGACTTCTTCAAAAAATGCCTCCCCGCAATGCCAGGCAGAACATGCTTTTTAGCGCGACACTGAACTGCATCTCCAGAAAAATCGCCTCCGAACACATGAACCATCCGGTGTTCATCGAAGTGACTCCGGAACGGCTGACCGTTGATACGATTTTTCAGGAACTTTACCATGTGAAAAGCCACATCAAGATGAATCTCATGTTAGGCATCCTCAAGGCTCAGGCTCCCCAGAACGCCCTGATTTTCACGAATATGCGGCATGCCGCCTGCCGTCTGGCCAGGAATCTGCAGTACAACGGGTTCCGCAGCCAATACCTGACCGGTGACCTTCCCCAAAGCAAAAGACTAAAAGTCATTAATGATTTCACGGCTGGAAAGTTCGCTCTTCTGGTCGCAACGGATGTTGCCGCCCGAGGGCTCCATATTGACGGCCTGGAAATGGTCATCAACTATGATCTTCCCCAGGATTGTGAAAATTATGTCCATCGAATCGGACGGACGGCCCGCGCCGGGAAGTCTGGGAAGGCTATATCATTGGCCAGCGAAGGCACGGCTGGCTACCTCGAGGCCATCGAATCATTTATCGGCATGAAAATTCCCGTTCAAACGGCGGACTATGATCTTTTTGCCACGGACATGAGTTTAGAATTCAGCTCCAGAGAGAGATTCAGAAACAATGGATCAAAAAATAGTCGAACCGATTTCAACTCCAAAAATGCGCAGAGAACGAGATGTCAACGCATGCCAAGACTGCGTATGGTTTGAAAAATTTAAAAATCGGTGAATGAACGGTGAGTATTCCCGTCATCCAGGGGAATTGGCTGAAATGGCGGCGTTTATTCCGTAAATTTGGCAAGCAGCTCGGCCAGGGCATCCCTGTGGACCATGAAGGAGAGCATTTTGAGTTTAACATAGTCCTGCCTGTAGAAATAATAGCCTTTGAACTGGCCTCTGTGGGCTGATCTGCCGGAGTCTTTGATCAGGATCCAGGTTTGGTCTTGATCTTCTTTGTATCCTACAGCATGAATGGCATGATCGTCAGAAGAAGTTCTGTTGTAAAAACGGAATTCCCGGCTGTCTTGATCGATTAGGGGCTGGGGGATGTCAAATGTAGGAACGATAGCTATGTCATCAGATCCGCTGATCCCAGGTTCGGAAACATCTCCACCAAGTGCTACGGTGTAGCCTTTTTTCAAAGAATCAATAACAGCGTTGTAAAAGTCGTTAAGAGGAAGGTTGTAGTATTCCTCACTGTGCCACCAATTGTCAGGGACTTTATACTCTCCCTTAGTATAAAAGGGAATGGACTTGGTGCTCATGAAGCAGACATAATCTTCTAACGGGAGCTGTAAGGTATTTTCCAAATATTCCTTCGGCGTCATGACCTGTCCGTCGACTTCGATAGTCTCTGGAAGGGAGCCTAGATGTTTGTTCAGAATGATCTTCACATAGGAAAGAGCTTTTTCTTCATCCCAGTCGTCATTTTGTTTGCAAAAATTGAGAAAATTCTTTATTTCCTGGAAAAGTTTGGAGTGGTCGTGTTCTGTTTGGTCGGACAACAGTCCCGTGTAATCCGAAGCTCTGACAGCACCGTACTTTTTCATCCGAGCAATGACAGCGTTTTGTTCTGATCCCTGTCCCAAGAAAGAGGTGCCTTTCTCCTTTATGAATCGCCTGGCCTTTTCCACGTATTCCCAGTAGACCGTGTACATTTCGGAGAGCTTGACCTCTGGTCGTCCCAAGCGTTTCAATTCAGATTCCAGGAAAGATGTGGTGGAGAAGCACCAGCAGGTTCCCGTTCTGTCCTGGCGGATGGGCGGAAAATGGAAGTACTGTGTGAATGCCTCCGGAGAGAGCGGCTTTTGGATTTGGGTAAAATCTGTGGAAAGGTATGGACGCTCTTTTCCTCGGATTTCCCTGGTTTTGTAAACGGCTGGATTCTTTTTTTGGAGCGCTTCGTTACCGATCTGTATCATCTGCGTCTCGACGGCTTTTTCCTCAGGCTTTTCTTTGGATTGGCAAGAAACCAGGATAAAACTTGAAAAAGCCACTAGACAGAAGAAGATGACGATTGTTATGATTTTTTTCATGAATACCTCCTCTCGGTCTTCCATCCTACTCATTTTTCTTTCTTTTTTCAAAGAGAGGCAAATATTTTACTGGTAATTTTTACAATAGAACTATCCGGAGGGGCTAATACCAAAAAATTTTTAGAGTTGTTTGCTTTTAAATATTTCTGGATCGCTCTCTCCACACGGCGCCAGAGCTTGCCGAGAAGATTATAAAAACTTGTCCGCTAAGTGGGACATATATCCAAATGCTTTAACAGATACATACAATATCCATTAAAAATATTTTACAAGGGAGAAGAAATTTATTTTTGTGGGCTCGGTAATTCTCTCCATATCTTAATGGAATTTTACAGGCTTCTATCTCTCCACCGCATTTAGGACAGAACAGGGGATTAGCTTCATGGACCTTAGGGATCAACCCGATTCAACATAATCCCAGCCCATCCTTTACAAAGTACTCGCTGGAGGTCTTCCTCGGTCTGTCTCTCTAACAATGCATTCTTATCAATACAGTCTTTTTGTGACATATTTTCATTACCCCGCAAGTTTTCTCCACCTATAGGTGAAGGTATTTTTATTCTGTTCTATTTTATTGTGTAACGTTAGCGAGAGTTCTTTTTGAAGGCAGATTAAGGTTGACTTTCTTTCTTACCGTGATTTAAAATACTCCACTATTTGTGGAGGAAAAGACAATAAGAAAAAGGAGATTCCATGATTCAGGAAAAGTTAGAGAGGCTTTTTTCGGTGTTTATGATCGTGATTCTTCTGGTCGGCTTCCAAATCGTCTGCAGGAAGGACGATACTTCTGATAAACCCCGCCGGCTCCCGGGCATTTCAGAAGAAGGGAAGGTTTTGCTGCCCAATCAGTGGTCGCTCCATCCCGCCGGATACCAGATTCTGATCGGCGATCTTCCTCTAAACATGCAATTATCCCCGGATGGCCACTATCTGGCCATCACTCATGGCGGCCACGGTGCCAATGAGATCATCACAGTCAAGATTCCCGATAATCCGCAGGATCAGGAGAGGATAATCTCCCGGATTACAATGAACATCCTTTGGTATGGGCTTGTTTTCAGCCCGGATGGGAAAAAACTCTATGCTGCTGGAGGCAAAGACGACCTCATCTATGAGTTTGATTTTCAAGAAGGGTATTTAATCCGGTGCCGATCGATTGATGTCTATCACGAAGGGAAGAAGATACTTCCAGCGGGAATGGCCATCTCCTCCGATAACCTCAGATTATACACAGCCAATAACCGTGACCATTCGGTCGGGATTGTGAACCTTTCATCAGAGAATCCGAAGATGGAATTCATAACACTGCCGCCAGAGAGCTATCCTTACACCTGTTTACTGAGCCCGGATGAAAAAGCTCTTTATGTCAGTCTCTGGGGAAGATCACAAGTCGCTGAGGTTGACCTCTCTTCCAGCACTCTGCGCCGCTTGATTGAGACTGATAGCCATCCAAACGAGATGCTGCTGACTCGAGATGGCAGATTTCTCTTTGTTTCCAATGCCAACGAAAACACAGTTTTTCTGATCGATACTTCAAGCGGCCAAGTCCTGGAGACTTTATGTTCAGCGCTCTACCCGGATGCGCCCGAAGGCAGCACACCCAATTCCCTTGCTCTCACAAAGGATGAGAATTATCTGGTTGTGGCCAATGCCGATAACAACAACATTGCTATTTTCAGAGTGGAACCGGGGCAACCGAGCAGAGGATGCGGATTCATACCTGTTGGCTGGTATCCCACATCAGTTAGAGTTCATCCTCAAACTGGAAGGATTTATGTGGCTAATGGTAAAGGCCAATCGTCAAAACCCAACAGGCTAGGCCCTCAACCAGGCAAATCTTTTGGCTCAATCGAGGAATATATCGTAGAGCTTTTTCAGGGGACATTTGAAACCATCGATTGGCCAGATCAGAAGGAGCTCAAAGAATATACTCGGATTGCCTACGAATGCTCCCCCTATTTTTCTATGGCTAAGGAGAGTGGCCCTCCTGAAGATAAAAACCCCGTACCGTGGAAGCTAGGAGAACCATCGCCGATCAAGTACTGTGTTTATATCATCAAGGAAAACCGAACATATGACCAAATCCTGGGAGACGTGAAAAAAGGCAACGGCGATCCATCTCTCTGCCTGTTTCCCAAGAAGGTGACCCCCAACCATCATGCGATCGCTGAAGAATTTGTACTCCTTGATAATTTCTATGTGGAATCTGAAGTGAGTGCAGATGGCCATGAATGGTCCATGGGAGCTTATGCCACTGACTTTATAGAGAAAACCTGGCCGAGCGAATTTGGACACGAGGGACGGTGGAGCATGAGAAATCCTGCCGATGGCAATTTTGCAATCGGACTGCCTTCAGCAGGATACATTTGGGATCGTTGTGCCGAGATGGGCATCAGCTACAGAAGTTACGGTGAATTTATCAGAAACGGAGCCACTCCTGATGACCCGGGTTCCGCAGCAGTCCCCACATTGGAAGGTCATTTTGATCCCTACTTCCGAAGTTTTGATATGAGCTACAGCGATCTTGACCGAGCTAGAAGGTTCATTGAAGAACTCGAGCAGTTCGAGAAAAAAGGAGACCTTCCTCAGTTTATAGTGATGCGTCTACCTAATGATCATACAGCTGGAGCCATGCCTGACTTTCTCACGCCCACGGCCTATCTCGGAGAGAATGACTTTGCTCTGGGCATGGTCATCGAAGCTCTTTCCCGCAGTCGATTCTGGAAACAGATGGCGATTTTTGTCGTTGAAGACGATGCACAGAATGGACCTGATCACGTGGATGCTCATAGAACGGTGGCCTTTGTAGTAAGCCCTTTTTGTAAGAGGCATTATGTAGATAGCCATCTTTATTCTACTGCCAGCATGTTGAGAACTATGGAACTCATCCTCGGGCTACAACCCATGAGTCAGTTCGATGCTGCCGCTCTTCCAATGTTTGCCAGCTTCACCATGAAGCCCGACTTTTCCCCTTACAAATGCCTTGCAGCGCAGGTTGATATATCCCAAAGAAATCCAGCCGAGAGTTGGGGAGCTCAGCGGACAAAAGAAATGAACCTTGAAGTTGAAGATGCGGCAGACGACATCGCCTTCAATGAGATTATCTGGAAAGCTGTACGGGGTGCCTATTCACAGATGCCAGCCCCCGTCCGAGCAGCTTTCATCTTTCCTTTCAAAGATGAAGAGTAAACGAGTCCAAAAGGGGCAGGTAAAAGTCATAGGGTGGATCCGGAAGGCAACTCGGGATAGGTTGATCGACATTTTGTAAGTGCGAATTCGGGCTGATTGTCTTACCGCTATCCTTTTCGTGATCCCTTTCTTTTAGGATTTAGAAGATAGGAAGTGGAGTGTGCAGCTTGAACCAGCTATCTCTGGACAACCAGGAGAAGAAACTTCCGGCCCCAAAAATTTCTTAGTTGTAGTAAACCGTGATCCGACTGGTCTTTTTCGGGCATTCGTCCAGGATCACATATTCTTTTTCGGGGTTGAAGTTTGTGTGGAGTTTGCCATTAAGCTCACAGCGAGTTATTTTTTTCCCATCTGGATGGCGGAAACGGACATAGATTTTCTTTGGTGGATTTCGGAGAGGAGGATCGAGTATCATCTCGATAATGCTTTTGTTAATCTTCGACTCAAATCTAACGGACATCGGGCCAAAGTAGGTAACTGCTTTTTCGATTCCGATTTCGTTTCCATCGGACAGCCAATAACGGGGGATAGCTCCACCGATCAATAGTTTATTGCCGCATTCTTGGACAAACATCAATCGCAACCAATAAGTTGAATTGGCTTCATCGGAGGATTTGTAGTGGTCGCCGAAGTGGTCGCCGATATTGGGGAGAGCATGCTCAGTCATCATTCGTGTGTCCGCCCAATAGCTTACAGCAAAAGCGTTAAAATAAGCACGTAGAAAATGTTTTGGCTCATCGCGCAACAGATACACAACCGGATTGCACAATAGATTTGCCTGCATTGATATACCCCCTCTATTAAACCAATAGTGGTTGAAGTCATCGCCAGTGATGTTATAGCCATATTGCTCAGAGATATACAGGTTGTCCTCATAGTCTTTAACGATCCAGGTGGCCCTTCTGTCCCAGGGTTCCAGCAGCTTGGTGTAAATCAAATGGATTGAACCTTCAAGGGTTTCGGTGATCCAGCCAAAGGTGCGGCCTCTGCGGTGGACTTCGGGCGGAATGTGTGGTATCCAAGAACCGTCGCGCAGCCGCACAACTGGTGCGCGTTGCATCGCCTCAGTAAAGGCAGCGAGAATGTCTTTACGGTAAGCAGCGGCTTCTTCCAAAAGGCGCTTTCCTTCAGGAATACCAGCGTCATTGAGTGCAGCTGCGGCGTTGTTCATTCCCCACCAAGAATAGACGTTAGTAGAAAGCCAGGCCCTCCAGTCCTTTATATCCTCCAAACTCCCGGGGGGAAGCAGCCCCTTTTCAATCGCGCGAATCCTTTCAAGAGAGTTGGTGGATTCCTCGGGGATGGTACGCTTTCGCTGAGTAATAATCCAATCGCAGCCCTTGATAATCTTTGGAGCGGCGTATTTTAGCCATTCGCTGTCGCGGGTGTACCAATAATGTTCGCCGAGACACCAGAGGATGAAGCCGTGGTGCTGGTTGTAGCCGCCGTCTTCGTAGCCGCCGGCACCGTAGAACACTCCTTCTTTGGTTGAGTAATCGCCGGGCAATCCCACCGTGCTCTGGTAATAAAGCCAGGTTTCGAGAGCCTGCTCAGCTCGCTTGTGATAACCGCGGCGGTCAAGATCGCTTACCATCATACAGGATTCGTTGCTGAATGCACCATATTTGAATGTTCCCACTCTAGCAACGTAATGGTCGCTTTTTCCGACTTCGCGGTCGGTGTTGAGCAACAGGTGCGAAATGTGCGCCTTATAAAAGTCATTTATCATCGGCTCAGGAGTTGTGATCTTCGTGCCTTCAGCCACCTTTTTTTGCCAGAAGTTACAGACAGCCTCAAACGCGTTATCAAGCTTGATTGTGTTCAGCTTTTTCCATTCCTTATCCTCTGTCAGCGTGATATATGGAATCGAAATATCGAGTACGCGTTTTGGTTCTTGTGGTGTCAGGTTAGCTCGATAGGCAACGCTATTATTCTGGGCTTGGAGCGAGTAGCTATCGGTTGGGTCTTCAGACGTAACGAACATCCGCAGGCGTTTTGGATCGGTTGCGGTAACAAAAATCATTCCATTATTGATAGTAAGAGGTTCGGTGCCATCGGCTTCAACCTTAATATCAAGTTTTGCCTGGCACTTATTCTTTTCAGCGGATGAAATCTCGAATCGGGACATAAGCACGAGCGTGTCATCAGCACATATGCGACCGTCACCTGAAGGCACTCCATCAAAAGGAATCACAAAGGCGATCTGCCGATATGAGACGCCCTCGCGTTCCCATTGGGCCACAACCATTGGCAAACAGCCATCAATAAGGCCTCTATCAACCAAATTGGCATCTGACAAACCGAAGCTGTATTTAATCGAGTCGCCGTCATACAGACAGCGGTTTGTATCCTTACCGTGGATTCGCTTGAGCCAGCGTAAGCGGCAAAAGACAGTTCCGTCCGGATCGACGCCAAAATATTGTCTGCCGCCGTCAAATCCCAGAGGGATATAGAAAGATTCCTTCTTTGGAACGTCAGCCCACGCTTGAGGGAATGTTTGCTCTGCGACCTGCGAGACATGATGATAAATATTCTTATCTTTGTTGCTTTTCCAGGTCTGCTCAGCTGCCTGGTAGGCTGTATTATCGCCGGCCTTGCGGATTATGACGCCGAAGTCGGGGATGAAGATGTGGCCATATTTGATTAGGTCCGGAGCTGCAAAAGAAAATGTTTCACAGATAGTCCTAACAGTAACAATAGTCTCATCAAAAGAATTATATGCTTCTGTTTTGGCATAGAGAATGGTAGTGCGGATGCCGTCGATTTTATTGTGGACTGTTGACGTCCAATTGTTATCGGATGCTATTTTGACATCGCTTGTAGATGAAATTGGTTGGAGCTGTTGGAGCAGGCCATTGAAGATTTCGAGTTGGCCATCCCATGATTGTTGTTGTTCTTTTGCAGTCCCTCCCCATTCGACCTCGAACTCAAGGGTGTCCCAGGTCGAATCTGTGTAGGCCGCAAATGAATCGATTTTGGGAAGGGGATTATCAGAAATAATGCGGAGCTTGAGTGTCGAACGATAAGTGACAGGGAAATCCTTCATACTGGTGAATTCTTTTGAGGAAAGGGGATTAAATGTGAAGGTGAATGTGGATGCGTTGACATCGAGGTTTGTATCGGCTTCAAACCATTTACCTTGGAGCCAGTCCCCGATATTGAGCCAACCGGAGCGGCCAGCGCCGGATGGTTCATTGCGTGGGATGCGGTATTTTGGCCAAGTGGATTGCCAATATTCGAGGCGGATATTTTCCGGCTCTGGCGGGTTATTTAGATCGGCAAATTTGACGACAACCCTGAAAATGTCGCGGGATTCTTCCCAGATGACGCCGTAGTCTTTACCTCCCACATCCCAGGTTTTTAGTTCGCCGAATGGTACAACATCAATCGCCCTGTTCAGTTGCTCAGAAAAACAAGTAGCAGAAGGCAGGATAAGGCTTAGGAAGATAATCGCACAGATAATTTGGATCAACCGTATCATCGTGCCTTTATGAAATGGTTCTGGATTATGGCTCTTCTTCATTAGTAACTCCTTTCATAAAAGTTTAAAAGATTTAGCTCCTTTAATAAGTGAGTTATTTCAAAATCAGAACAATCGTTTTGCTAAATCATTTGTGCTGATATAATAATCCTATCTGTTATCTTGGCTCTTTGTCAAGTTTTCCTCTTATGTTAGACCAAGTTTGAAACGATTTTTTTTCACATTTGATCTGTTCCCCTTTTAATCAAAGTATGCTTTAAATTCATAATTGGTCTTTTGGTATATTTTTATCATATATTTTTTCCTCTCCTGCTTAGTTATAACGTGCTGTGATCTTGCTTCCTCATTCTCTTGTCAGTTGAGATTCTCTAAGCAAGGTTAAAGATTTTATACACACAGAATTATAAATTCCGTTGATAGATTTGGTGCTTTACCTTGGAATAAGCTAATTCCTTGCGAGCCGTTCCATGAAAGTCATTATTTTCAAGATCAAGAATAATTTTAAAAAATTTCAAAAGATACTTGACAACAAATTTAAACTTGTTAATAATTATTGAAGCACAAATGATTTCGCCAATCGTTTGTTCTTGCTATGATGAAGATTCAAGACAGAAAATATGGAGCTGGAGGTCAGCACAGCGGGAAAAACATCCTATTTTACCAGGGTAAGGAATTTTTTTTAGGAAGAAGCATTTCGGAAGTGAAGGAAGGAGGTGATGAATAATCTGAAAAACCGAAAAAGTTTTCTTTCACAAATTTCATTTTTTTAGGAGGTCTTCGTACAATGAAACAAAAAAAATCTATTTTCATAGTTATGCTACTTTTTATGGGTTTAGTTCTGGCTGAAGCACAGGTCATCCCGACGGGAAAACTGACAGGCACTGTAGTAGATACAGAAGGAGGGCCTTTACCAGGAGTGAATGTCTCAATCAGCAGCCCTTCTCTGATCTTGCCCCAAATGGTTTTTGTAACAACAGAAAGTGGGTTGTATAAATTTTTCAACCTCCCTCCTGGGAAATACTCTGTCAAGTTTGAGATGCCGGGGATGAAAACAGTTATCCGGGAGGGCATTGTCATAAGCACTGCTCACACGACAACTATTGACATTACCATGGAACAGGGCCCTATAGATGTGACCATTACTGTCGTTGGCCAATCTCCCACCCTGGATTTGGAAAAAACACACACTGGGACAACTATAACCAAAGAGATGTTCGAGTCACTTCCGTTGAGGAGGAATTTGACGGATCTCTTTACTCTAGCGCCTGGGATGTTGTTTCAAAGTTCCCACGGCAGTGATGACCGTTCCAACAATTTCCTCGTGGATGGAGTCAAGATGCAAGTCCCGGTTACAGGCGATCCTTATCTAGTGGTCCCCTATAACTCTGTCGATGAAATCGATGTCGAGACAAGCAACCAGAAGGCAGAGGCCGGAACAGTAAAAGGCGCCTACGTCCAGGTTCTCACTAAATCAGGTGGCAACGATTTTAGCGGAGATGTGAATTTTTATTTTCGTAACAAGGATCTTCAATCCGACAACACTAAAGGCACCCCTCTTGAGGGAAAGACGTTTGTTGGGTTTAACCGGCAATTAGAGCCTGGATTTTCTCTTGGCGGGCCGATCAGAAAAGATAAGCTTTGGTTTTTCGTAAGCCTTAATGCTGACCTAAGCCAATCCTTCAGCCAGGGCTTTCCCGCAGCTCCAACTATGGGTGGGGCTTCTGTTCCGAGTAAACCTATCAATAGCAGTTTCATCCAACCTTTCTCGAAATTGACCTTGCAGATTGACGAAAAAAACAAGGTTGTGGCCTCTGGTTACATGAGCCCATGGTACTGCGCTCATCGAATCGCTTATTATAATCACGTAGAAGAGGCGACTGCCGAAGAAAAAAGCTTGGGTGCTCTGGGAACTGTTCAGTGGTCAAGAGTGTTCACCAACAATTTCTTCATAGACCTCAAAGTTTCCTATTACCATTTTCACCAGTATCTTTTTGCTCTGAACGATCAGCCCGCTCATATCGATTGGGTCGATAATGTTACACGGGGAGGCCTTGGCTGGGACTGGCTGGGCAGGAATGGACGCTTTTCAGCGAATGGTGATGCGACTTATTTTCTCGATAACTGGTTTGGAAGCCATGAGTTTAAAGGCGGCGTCTTTTTCGAGAGGGCTTCTAATTACTCAGAAGACAGATACTATTCGGACCCGCATCTTGAGGGCGTCTTTCCATCAGGGCTTTATGCTTCCGAGATTGAACTAGATAACGGAGTTCCCCAATGGGCCTGGGTCAGCACGGCACCGATAATTAAGTCCAATATCACCCAGTTGGGAGCTTTCATCCAGGATAGCTGGTCTCCCTCAAAACAGTTCACGATAAACGTTGGATTCCGTTATGACTTCGCTGAAGGCTCCTTCCCCCCTCAGAAAAAGAGCACAGGTGAATGGGTCAACGAAAAGACCATCAAGGCTCTGTCCTACCATATGTTTTCCCCGAGAATCGGGATTAATTATGATCCCCTTGGAGACGGCAAAACCGTTCTCAGGGCCAGCTATGGTCGGTATTATTCTCCGCTAATCACCCTTGTATTCGATAACTATAATCCCAACTCATACTCCGGTTTTTCGGCTAGGCTCAATCCGGATTGGTCAGTTGCTTATACCACTCCGCCCTCGGCACCATCTCTAAACACGATTGACAAAGATATAAGCTCTCCATATGCTGATCAAGTCAGTTTTGGGGTTGAGAGGGAAATCTCTGAGGATATCTCCTTTGCAGCGACTTTCATCGGAAAGTGGGAACGGAATCTGATGGAAGATGTGGACCAGGCCCATGTCGATATCGCAAAGTTCAAAGAAAACGGCGAGCTGGTTTGGAGCGGCTACCATCCTGTTACAGGAACGGATCCTGATACCGGGAGTTCTGTCACCTTCTACGAGATGAGCGATGATTTCGGCGATTACAGATTTATCCTTACGAATGTTCCTGGAACGTCCAGGAAATACAGAGGATTGGAGCTGAAGCTTACCAAGCGGATGTCGCACAACTGGGCGATGCAATTGAGCTATGTTTGGTCCAAGGGCGAAGGCATTCTCAACACCTCGCGAGATCAGTCCACAGGCTACTCCTCCTTTTATGATGATCCCAATGTCATGATCAATGCCTTCGGCCGTTTGGAAAACCAGAGGGAACATCAGGTCAAACTCTTGTTGACTATCCGGGCTCCCCTTGGAATTAATCTCGGGGTTTATTATTTTTTCGGTACCGGAATACCTTATACCAAGCGAATCAGAACTCTAGAGGCAGGAATCGGCTCGCTGTATCAAGGGGTTGTGAGCATCTTTGCTGAACCCAGAGGTTCGCACAGACTTCCATCCCAGCATTCACCAAGCATCAGACTTGAAAAAGGGTTCAACATCTGGAGGGGACAACTCAGCTTCCAACTCGATATCACCAATCTCTTCAACAGCAACCAAACGACTTCGATCGGTACAACGACCGGCTTTGATTGGCAAAAAGTCTACGGAATCATGTCTCCCCGCAGTATGAAAATTGGAGCAGTTTACAAGTTCTAGTTCTAAAAAAACTCAGATCTTCTTATGCCTCCTTTTGAATGTATTCATATCAGGCCGGCGCTTGAGAAATCGGGCGCCGGCGACTCTTTTTGTGGCTAGCAAATAAGGCAGTTTTTTTGTAAAGACGGGTTCGATTAGCTTCTCCTGAATCACAATGGGCTCCAGCGGTCGATGAATTTTAGGATAAATTGTCAAGATGAAATGAGCCCCTTCTTCATGAGCCTCATCTAATTCAGAAGCACAATATGGTGGGCGGATTCTCGTGAAGTGCTCAAATTCAAATAAGAAGGATGGCTTCTCTTAAGTAATGCAGTATGACAATTCAAATATAGCGTAACAGAATCCCTGATAATTGTTTCTAAATGAAAAATATATCATTGCAGGGCAGAGGTACATCTCAGAAACAATTGAGAGTCGTTATACGGTTGTTACATATTTTTAGAGGTCTGAGCGTATCTTAAATTGCTTTCTGTCGTTAGGGGCAGAGCCTATCCTCTTGCTGATGGATTTGTTTTTTTTGTTGTAAGGTCTCTATTTCTTTGCAAATTGACTGTTGTGTTTTACTTGAAATATATTAATTACAGAATGCCAGCAGCTGAAAACATGAAAAGATGTGAGGGATTTGTTGTGATCGCAAGAAGGAATTTCCTATCCATCAAGACCTTTTTAGTTTAAGTTATCGGGCTTTATTATAGCTCATAGTCTTCTTTAATAAACTTTGATTTATCAATCTTTGGCAATGCCTGCTCAATAAAAGTATTTTCATCATCAGGCAAACTATCTGCCTGGCTTTTTAAAATTTCAAGCCAGCTTAATTCCACTTCAGGAATTGATACTTCTTTATTTTTGTAAGCCTCATCTACAATTTCAAGCGTTTTAATGGCCACTGTTTTGGCCTGCTCATAATAATTTTCTTTTTCAACTACAGTTCTTGCTATGGTTATTACGTGTTCAGGGGCAAGTATAAAGGCCTGGGTATCCAGTGATTTATCAGAATCGACCATTAATTTACTGTATTCAACCGCCCATCCGGTTTTAGTTGCCACATTCATAAGCCTGCAATCGTATATTAACTGCTCCAGACTAACAATCGGCGCATAGCCTCCAAGAAGCTTTATGTTCTGCACCGATTCATTTGACCACAAATTACATGTAGCAGCTGCAATATTTCCAAGAGGACTTGTGTGTGCACAAACAGCACTTTTCCCTTCCATCGACATTGGGAATCCAGTAATGGCTTTCAAAAAAGGATTTTCATATCCACAATCTTTGCCCGGCCCGATAGCTCCCCTCTCATAGGCAACCAGGCTCCTGACTATAGAAATTGTTCTGACCAATGTAGCAAATATTTTAGGGATCATCTTTTTTTCTGCCAGAACCATTGCTGTGTTTCCAAACGCACATGCAGTATCGCCGGCTGCAATCGTATTGGTTTGATTCGCAATGTTAACTATCCTTTCCCACAAAAAATTCATATCCCGTGTACCCATTACAGCTAGGGCAAAGATAACCTGCTCGAGATCACATGATATTAACGCATCGTCATGTACTTCCTTCCCCCCTGTCGATTCAATTGATAACAATTCAGCTCCTTCTCGGGCACATCCTTCAAACGATTTAAAAATATCTGCCAATAATTTACCTGAGCGCATGAGCGGTGGGCGTAGTTTATGTCTGGTATCATTAGGTGTAATTCTCAATGCACTTTTTAGCCCTTTTTTCTGATAGAAATTTTCTAAGACTTCATTTATAATCCCAGTCAATTCAATTGAATAACGGGGCGTTAAGGTCATTTCAATCAGCGACTCGAATTCAATTACTATCCCATCACTTTCCAGTTCAAGTGCCCTTATGCAAGCATCTTCTGTAATTTGATGATACATCTTTCTTATGTCAGGAAAAGTATTATCATTAATCTGAATGGGCGGTAAAGTGAAATTCAGCTCAGGATAAACAATATTCCCTCCAATATTTAAACCTCTTCTTGTTCTCACCGGATAAAGAGACTTTCCGAAAATTAAATCATTTGGATCGTTAATAGCTAAAGAATTGTATTTTCTCATAAATATCATAACCTCTTTTCAATATATTTGTTATTTTGTTCAATTGTATTGATCATTCACTTTTGAGCATGATATAATCGTATCTAATCCATAGGCTACAAGTATAATCTTTTCCCATCCATTTTATCCAATCTTAATTAGCCTGATGACTGATTGTGCAGGGATCATTAATGGACATGTGGTTAAAAAAATCCCGATAAAATTATCTTGCAGAAGGTAAAAATTTTTTGTTGCTTTATTACATTCAAGTTGCGGTATAGGGACTAAAGCGATTAGTGATGGACTTTCCTTCTTTGTTCGCTATTTCTAACACTTTATCATCAATCAATCAACAACATTTTCAAGAGCCAAAAAGCCACGAGAGTAAAGATGAAAATTGTATCCGTCATTCAGAGCTGCTTATGCCTTGGAAGAAAGGTGTTGTACGAATTTGTGCGGATCAGCGAAATATCCGTCTGCACCGATTTTATTATTAAATTCCTGGTTTAAAGGCGCTCCTCCAACATAAATCTTTATATCGGGCAATTGGGCTTTGATTGTTTTAACCGAATCTTCCATATTAACCATAGTAGTTGTTAAAAGCGCACTTATGCCTACAATGCAGTGATCATTTTGGGTTACTGCCTGCAAAAATTTTTGTGTGGAAACATCAACTCCTAGATCTATAACTTTCCAGCCGTCGCCTTCGAGCACTAATTTCACTATATTCTTACCGATGTCATGCAAGTCACCAGCCACTGTTCCTAAAACACAAGTACCTTTGTATGAAGCTTTTCCGCTTTTAAAAAAGGGTTCTAAATGAACCATTGCCTTTTTCATGGCTTTTGCGGCCAGAAGAAGCTCCGGCATAAAAACTTTTCTCTGGCTAAATTGTTCACCAATTCGTCTCATCCCCACCATATAAGCTTTATTAATGATATCATTTGGAAGAACTCCATTGTCTAATAAACTTTTTGTTAATTCTGAAGCCCCGTCCTGGCCTTTCATGTCTGGAGGATAAGAAGTATTTTTATCTGTTTTTCCCCTTTCAACACAAATTGCCAGTTGATTTAATGTCTCTTGAATATTCATTTTTTTTATATTTCTCCTTCCTGATTTATCCTATAGCCAATCATTATTGACATGGTAATGACTCGCCCATCATCTCTGACCTTCTCCTACAGGGCATAAATCCATAAGAAGGGATACTTTGACTCTGGAAAGTATGTGTATTCTTCCCTCTACTGAGCTCCGAGTAAGTGATCAAGACGTAGCCTGGTTTGTTAATGAAAGAATTCCGTCTAGCATGGGCTTTCATGTTGTTATTGGTACCGAGGTTCGACATATCTAGAACCAGCCTCCTTGGATACCTTTTTATCCGCGTCAGCGTGTTGTAAGCCGGGAAACAGACAATGATCTGATCTTTCCCTTGATCAGTATGATGATCTTTTTTCATGGAGGTGAAGTTTTACCTCAAATTCTTCTTGAGAAAGTCTTTTTCTTTCTCAAAGGACCAGGAATCGACCGCGAAAAGCGAATGTCTGATTTGAGGATAGATCAAGCCCTTACCGAGAAACTCCTGGGCCTTGACGGACTTGACTAGATCAAGGGCAGCGTCGAGGCCGCCGACGCGCTTGACATATGTCCCGGGAGAGATTTCTCCCTGCTCGATAAGTTTCATTACGACCTGGACGTCTGAAGGCTCACCACCCGAAGATCCAACTATGGAAACGCTGTCGTAATGGATACGCCTTGCGTCAACAGTAATCAGACTTTCTTGAGCTTTTGTCCCGCCGAATAAGACGGCGATCCCTCCTTTGCTTAGATAAGAAATCGACTCTTCCTGGACTTTGGCAACACTCAGGGCGGAGATGCAGTCGTCAACACCACGGCCGCCCGTGATCTCATTCAA
Source organism: uncultured Eubacteriales bacterium (assembly GCA_964429795.1). GTDB lineage: Bacteria > Acidobacteriota > Aminicenantia > Aminicenantales > Aminicenantaceae > CAYSCW01. Next base: position 36,488 of record CAYSCW010000016.1, on the reverse strand, counting down.
CACTCGAGTGAGCTCTTGAGGGCTTGTTACTCTAAACACTACCCTCAGCTTTCTGGCCTTCGCTTCGATCATCTTCCAGGCCTGTTGCCTCCGCTCTTCCAAAGACTCGGAAATTATGATCGCTCGAGGGCGATGTATTATGGCCAGTTCGGCGTGCAGGATACCCATCGGTCCACCGCCGAGAATCAGGACGACACCACCCTCTTTGAGCCCGGCACGGACTTTCCGTGGATGCAGGGGCCCTTTTTTATAAAAGTGTGCTACTTGGTTCTGGGAAGAATAAACACAGGAGAGGGGCTCGCTGAAGGCTGCCGCAAAATAGGGGACTTTTGATGCATCAAAGCGGATTAGAGATTCAGTCTCGATGATCTCTTCGGTGATCAGGATATATTCGGCAAAAAAGCCGCCTAGTGTGTAACCAACGGCGATTTTTTCAATTGAATCGGAGTTTTGGTAGCGCTCCCGGTAGTTGATGGGCCCGCAATTGATGGCTGGTTGGAGGGCGAAGGTTTGGCCGGCTCGGAACATCCCTCTGAGATTTTTCCCGACCTCGACGGCTGTGATGCAGCCTTCGTGGCCGATCGACACGGGCCAACGGCGAATGTCCCAACCGTAGAGAAAAGGATGGGCCGAAGCACTCTCGATGAGCTTACTATCTGATGTGCATGCGCAGACGGCATTCACGCGGGCCAGAAACTGGTTCTTTCCCGGGCGTGGGACCTGGACACGCTGTAGCTTGAGGTTCACAAATCCCTTGCCCGAAAGGACGAGAGCACACATCTCTTTGGGGATTTTGGCTGACGACTTTTTCAGAGATTTATAATTGGTAAGTTTCAAAATAGAATCCTCCTCCCAAGATTATATCGAACGCATTTATAAAAAATCTCCACACATCCCAAGATCACGAGAGCCCCATCAGATCATTTCAACGGCGAGGCCGTAAGAACCGCCGCTACCGAAGCAGATCCCCACCGCGCCGAAGCGGACACCAAGGCGGGCCATAGCATGGAGCAAGGTTGTGAGGAGTCGGATCCCTGCTGAGCCGAAGGGATGGCCGAGGGCGATGGCCCCTCCGTTAACGTTGATCGCTCTTCTGGGGAAATTCTGCTCGAAAAAGGGAAGCTGGATTCCGAAGGCCTCGTTAATCTCCAGAAGTTCGAATTTTTCTTCATCATATCCTTTCTCGGTTAGAGCGGCGAAAAGCCCCTTTAGAGCCCGTACGGGTGAGTCGATGAAATCAGCCGCTGGCCCATCCACGCGGCTATAGCCTAGGATTCGTGCTACAGGCTTTGTCTGTCGGATCTTAACAAAACCTTCCGCTGAAAGAACTACAGCAGCGCCATTGTCTGCTGGAATCGATGTATTATAAGCACAAGCTATATCCCTCTGCGCTTCCTCTCTCATCTTTTCCAGCTCATCATCCGTTGGAAGTTCGTCTTTTTCAATATCTGCCATAGGAATAATCTCTTTTTTGAAGTATCCCTTTGTTTGGGCGGTTCGAGCCTTTTCATAACTCAGGGCTGCCTTAACGTTCACCGCTTCAAGCGATATTTTATGGGCCTTGGCAAAGGCCAGAGCGTACTCTCTCATGAATTTCTTTTCCACCGGCCAGTATAGGCCGTCATACGTTGTGGCATCGACAATGCTCGCGAGGCCTGCTTGCTCTTCCAGGTTCTCATCATACTGCCAGCGGTAGGCTCCAGCCTTTTTCAGATGGAGACGCTCCCCCTTGGTATAATGAGCACCAGTTCTCATGAAGCAGGATTCGAGAAGATAGGGTGCATTCGTTCGCGATTCCATTCCCCCGGCTAGCGCAAGTTGCGCTCTGCCCAAGCGGAGGACATCCAAGGTTGAGACGAGGGCTTCTATCCCTGAACCGCAGACAGACTCGACGGTGCGGGAATAGACCGTAGCGGGAATCCCTGCGGCGAGAGCCGCTTGCTTGGCCGGTGCTTCCCCTAAACCAGAAGTCACAACACAACCCATAGTGACCATCTCGATCTCGCCAGGTGCGACTCTTGCCGATTCGAGGGCCCCTTCAATGGCTTTTCCGCCGAGCTCAGGTGCAGAAAAAGGGGAAAGCACACCATTGAAATATCCGATTGGGGTCCGCTGCGCTGAGAGGATGTAAACATTCTTCTCTAGAATGTCAATCATTGCCTAATCCTTCATTATGGTCATGATGCTCTTGAAAATCCGTTCGGGCGATGGGATGTTCTCATTCTCGAGGGGAGCGGCCATGGGCGGCGGTATGCTGAAAGCAGAGACTATTTCGACGGGCTTCTTCAATGCCGGAAATATGATCCGCTGGAGTTCATAGGCCACATGTTCAGCAAAGCTACAGGCGAGAGGCGCCTGGGTGACGAGGATACAGCAGCCGGTTTTCCTGACGGAATCGCTGACTGTCTTCGTATCCAGCGGAACAAGGGTCCGGAGGTCAATGACCTCCGCTTCCAGTCCTTCGCGCTCTTTTAGCAACTCCGCAGCCTTCAGAGTATTCTTCAGGAGGAAGAGATAGCTGATGAGCGTTACATCCTTGCCCTCCCGCAGAAGGGACGCCTGCCCGAAAGGAATAAGATATTCCTCCTCCGGGACAAAACCGAGGTCAGCATAAAGCAGCTGGTGCTCTATAAAGACAACTGGATTGTCATCACGGATAGCCGTTTTGAGCAGACCCTTGGCGTCGTAAGCGGTAAAGGGCGCAATAACCTTCAATCCCGGGAAATGGACTATAAGGGCCTCTAGGCTCTGAGAGTGCTGCCCTGCATAGCCCTTGCCGCCGCCGATCGTCGTCCTGATGACTAAAGGAATCTTCGCCTTCCCTCCGAACATGTAGCGCACCTTGGCTACTTGGTTTCCAAGCTGGTCCAGGGCGAGTGGGATGAAGTCGATATACATGATTTCGGCTACCGGCCGCAGTCCTGCCATGGCTGCGCCGCAGGCCGTCCCAACGATGGCAGCCTCGGAGATGGGGGTATTGAAAACGCACTTACGGCCAAAAATCTCCAGAAGCCCTGCAGTGACACCGAACGCTCCGCCGTAGTCAGCTACATCTTCCCCGTAGAAAATGACCCGGCTGTCCCTGACCATCTCCTCAGTAAGGGCTTCCCAGATGGCGTGACGGTAAAGGATTTTTCCGCCCGGCATCCTCTTGATCTTACGAAGCGGCCTGAGGAGCACCGACGGTGGCCTTTTTTCTTTTTCATCGACGGCAGCCATCGATGTATCCGCCCAGAGACCCTGCTCGATGTCTTCAACTCTTGGATCCGCAGAATTTGCTGCCTCGCACGTCAATTTACGGATCTTCTGACTGATTTTCTTGGCTATGTCGGCAGCCTCGATGGCTGTAAGCACTCCGGACTCAACAAGCTGGGTGTGGAAATGTTGGAGCGGATCTTTTTCCTTCCAGGCCTTCTCTTCTTCTGGAGAACGATAGCTCGTACGCTTGTCGCTTAGGGAATGGCCCATGTACCTGTAGGTCATGCATTCAAGAAGAACCGGTCCCTCGCCTTTACGGCACTTCTCACTCGCCCTTCGCACCGCATCGTAGACTGCCAGGACGTTCATTCCGTCCACGGCTTCGGCGTTCATGTTGGCTTTGTTGTATCCGGCTCCCCGCTGGGCGAGGTGCTGAACGCCTGTGACCTCGAGATACTGCTGGCCCGTCATACCGTACTGGTTGTTCTCCACGAGGAAAATCACGGGCAGGCCTCGTTCGAATTGACCCTGGACTGCGAAATTCATGGCCTCGTGGGCAATGCCGTTGTTGGCTGCGCCGTCGCCGACCATAATGACGACAATGTGGCCCGTTCCGAGAAGATGCTGGGCTAGGCCTGCACCAACGCCGATAGCATAGCTTCCGCCGACGATAGCATTCGCGCCCAAATGCCGGGCGTTGAAGTCAGCTATATGCATCCCCCCGCCCCGGCCGCGGCAGTAGCCAGCTTCTTTCCCTAGGAGCTCGCACATCGTCTTGCAGAGATGATGGTCGAGAGCGCGCTCGAGGAGATCTTCATCCTTGAGGTTGGAAAAATCGCCTTTTTCGCTTAAGAATTGAAGCCGCTCCTTCCGGTTTATGGCGTAGATCCGGTAAGCCCCTTTTGCAATCGAGTGGCCATGGCCCCGGTGGGTCGATGTGATGTAGTCCGTCCAGCGAATGGCCGCCATTGTTCCTACTGCAACGGCCTCTTGGCCTATGGAAAGGTGCGTGGCGCCGGTGAACTGGAAATTCTCAAAGGGAAGAAACTTCGCCTGCTTCATGTTGACGATAGTCTCTTCGAAGAAGCGGTTCATGAGCATGATCTTGTACATACGAACGGCCTCTTCGGCGGTGAGAAAATCATCCTTCAGGGCTTTACTGAGATTGGACTGATAAACAAACAGGGGGATGGGCTTAAATTCAATATAACCGGGCTTAAATTCGGGAAGAATATCAAAATTTTTCATTGCTAAATCTTCCTTCTAGAATTAATCATCGTGGAGATCGATGAAACACTTTATTTAAATTAAATCTGTCTTATATCTGCTTTTTTCTTGAAAGTCGACAGAAGCAGTTTGCATGATGTGTTTTATATTTATTTTATACATAAGCAATTTGTTTAAGTTTATCCTGTGCTTTGTATACTAGCCCTGTAACTTCTGCTCCAAATCGACCATACTGCCCCTGCCACAGCCACAGAAGTAATTCCTTAATCTGTTCCCTTTCAAGATTATTGTGTGCGTCAAATCTCAATTGCTCGGGTAGACAACATTCAGATGCATTTTCCAGCAGATACCAAAGTCCCGCTGCAGCCCCTGCTGCCATATTGTTAGGTTCAATTCCAAACTCGCTGGCAAGAGCCATCACTCCAAAAATCCGGTCATCAAGGCCCATTTTCCTGACCGGATCTCTGGCAGCGCGTTGCGGTGTGTCTTCCAGCCAAGGATTTGTCATCCTTTTCAGCAAATCATCACAATAATGTCTATATCCATCTTCAGTAAACAATTCGTCCCCTAGATTCTCATGTTTTTTTATAAGTGCCGCACCAGACTCATTCAAAAATGCGCTTCTTGCAATGTTCATCAATGTTGGATCAGCCCCTACCTCGGTCATCTTTTTATATCCTTTTACCAATCCTAGATATCCTAGAAGCGCATGTATCGCATTATGACCATAAAGCTTTGCCTCCTCAAATGGCAACAGCTGGTCTTTTTCCACAAAAACCGCTATCCCTGGCCGGAACCTCTCCAATGTACATCTGCTAACAAGTATCTTGTTGAACTGCTCAACGAGAAAGGCCCTTTCTATTCCAGAAGAAATAGGCACAAGACCTAGCCGCTCCATCTCCTCCTCATCAGTTACAACTCTGCTCATCTTGCCAATCACAGTATTTAAGAATTGCACACGCCTAGATTCAACAGCACCCAACTTTTTTTGCACAAGTCCTTCTAAAATCTCAGCAGCGTGATTGTTATTCTCCGCTGCATAAACTATCGTCGCATCGGCTCTGGATGTTTTAAGACCCTCGGCAATAAGCTCTGATACACTCGACGAACCGCCATCATCATAGTAATTAATCGAGGGCAGGGAAGTGACTATCTCGGTTGAATCCGATAAAGCTTCAATCAGGCCTTCCCTGTCTGCAGATAAGCAGGGATTAAATATCTCGATATTTTCAATTTTTATTACTTCTATCCCGTTCTTTTCTGCCACATTAACAAAATATTTTCCTCCCTCCTGTCTTACCGCATTAACAAGCTTCTGGTTTATCTCAGCGACCACAATCCGACAAAAGTTACCGCTCGCAAATGCCTCATTTATAAATAGCCCCCCCTGAATAGGTCCGAATCCAAAACCGGTCAAAATATGGTCCTTCATATCCAAGCAAAACCAAAAGATATTAACAATTCAAATGCTCAATGATCCCTCACGGTGTTAAACTGTTCCGCAGACATTCTTCCAAAAATGCTTCTCTCTATCTCTTTCCTTCTGCATCCTTAGGCCCTCGGTAAATACCCAGGCTCTTATCATACCGCCATCCACCTGATTTAAGCTCAGGTGAATTATGCGATCTGGTCTTATCCTCAAACAACTTCAGTGTAGTCTTCCATCCTTCAATTCCACTCAAAGCATCAATAGCTCGCACATTCTGCCAACCAACCGCATTGGCAATCTGCAGCGAATCTCCGGGTGAAAAACCCCTTATTAATGCACAAAGAAATCCTGCTATTGTCGCATCCCCAGCTCCAGTTGCAGAACTAAACTCTTCTGCCACATAAGATGGAGCCCAAAACTCTCTGTCTGCCCACAACGCCGCCTCAACTGGAGCTGCTCTGCCCAGTTGCTTTATTTTATCAATCCCAGCGGTCCGAAGATAATATCCCCTGATTCCACTCTTCAAAGATATTATCTTTACTCCCATCTCAAGCAGCTTGTCAGAAATAGCTGTATAATCCTCCGGAGTGTAGGCAAAAACAGGATCCCCATAACCTGCCTGTGATTTGCGTTTTTCGAAAAGCGGCCTGTCGAGCATAAACGTTACTTCTTCAATGCTCGGTACAAAAATATCAATATATTCAAGTAACTTCTCAAGAATTCTTGACCAGTTTACTCTACCTGATTCGCTTGTGGGATCCGGCAGCGACATGTCAAGACTGGTGGTTAAACCAGGCCTCTTGATCCGCTTAAATACTTCCACAAGCTGAACGCCTTCATTTTCATACATTTTTTTCATAAGGGGTGGATACCCAAAATGAAACAGCACACATCCCTCCGCTGCTTGATAATCTACATCTTCTGCACTAAAAGTATCGTTGGTACCGGGATTATGTAGAAGAATCCTATCCACACCGGGCAGCGCAAGTATTACCGTATACGAAGACCCTTCATTCTTGACGGTCTTAATCGCCGTTGCCCGCTCCTTTCCTATAAGTTTTTTTATAATCAAGCCAAACTGGTCGTCACCAACTTTGCTATTCAACAACACATCCATGCCAAGTTTTGCCATTGCAAGGCCAGTATTTGAAACTGCACCACCAGTGCAAAAAGCTGCCTTACCGACATTGAGCAGTTTTCCTGGCACAAAAATCTGCGAAAAATCCCCTTTTAGCGTCTCTGGGAACCTTGGCACAATATCCAAACAGATATGACCTGCTACCATTACCTTTTTGTCCATACCGTCATCCTTTAGTGTGCAAAATCTATTGCCAATCCATCAAAAATCTATTCCTCAGACATTATTTATAAAAATTTTAACTTTTTCTTCCTATCACTTTTACTCATCTGAAGCACTTTATTTTCAGAATGATGCAATTATCTCATTCAACTTTGCCTTCACATTTGCATCAAGTGGTTCTTTCACAGCAAGCTGAGCATATTCTTTAACCTTGTCCCGGGCTATCTGATATGTATCTTTCGAGCCTTTTGCTTGCCATGTAGCTAAAGGCCCGCTTACTGATAATCGCGTTTTTATATACTCGTCCGAATACAACCACTTCAATGTATGATCCGTTGTAAGATATGCCTCCCCCTGTGGCCCGATCTTTTTAATCAGTTTACCCGCTATTGTCTCCTTGCTGACCTTAACACCTGCTTTTATTCTCTTGGCCATAGCGCTTATTTCCTCATCTATTAAAAGCTGCTCATGGCTACAAGTCATACCTGTTGCGAACATTCCACAGTTGACAATCAGGTCGTGCCCAGCTGCTATCGCACAAAATTGACTAAAAGCCTTCTCCCAGGCATTCTGTTCATCGTGAGCATGATTGTCAGAATTGGGGGCTGTTGTATGCGATGGCACGCTGTAAAATTGTGCAAGCTGAGCTGCAGCAATCCGACATATCGTAGTCTCAGCCGAACCCACCAAGGCTGCGCCGGCTCTCATGTCAAAGGTAGTCCATGAACTGCCGTACATGATCTTCGTCCCGGGTTTTAGTAATTCGATTATCACTATTCCTGATAAAAACTCTGCATTATCCATCGTCAACAGACCTGCCAGTGTATAAGGTGCTGACACGCCTGCTGTAGGCTCTGGCAAAATGGATATCGGTACACCTGTGTCGACCATATCTGCAAATGCATCAAGTACATTCTCCTCCCAGAACAGTGGACTGGTTGGCGAAAATTGAGAAATTCCATAAACATGCTGATGTAAATCACCCTTAAAGACCTCTTTGAGCATTTTAATACACGCATTGTTGATCTTCGCATTATCGGTGGAGAAAAATATGGGCTTTGTGCTGTTTTCTATCACAGCCCTTACTCCGTATAACAGTGCAGCCTTAGGATTTGGCACGTCCTGTGGCATAACAGGTATGCCTATCATATCCAAGCACTCAAGCTCCTGACAAATTCTGCTGAAAAGCTCAACATCAGATACGCGGGAATTACGGGTCTCCGCCGTCTCAGTATCAACCCAGAAAACCGCATTATGACCAGCTGCAATCCTCGGAATCCTGTCACCAAGCGTATAAATATATCTCCCATTACGGTCAAACACATCAAACCGTGGAGGGACTTTGCTCAACGCATCTTCTATACAGCTTCGGGGAAAACGAACTATTTGTTTTTCCTTATCAATATTCAGTCCATTACTCTTTAAAAAATCGAGCATCTTGCGGCTAAGAATCTTCACACCGCACTGTTCAAGGATATTCAGAGAAGCTTCATGAATTTTCTTTATCTCCCCATTCGAAAGCACCTTAAGTGTTGTAAGCTTCATGTGTATATCTCCTTCTCTAATACGGCACAATCTTTTTATCCACGTTCTTCTTCTCCAGGACAGAAAGTCTCTATAACGTCCATCTCATTTTAGGCAAATTTTATATATATCGCGATAAAAATTACCGCAAGCACAAGCCACCATAACCAAATGCTGGTATACCACTTCTCAGTCTCACCCTTCGGCAGTCTAAGCATGGATTGATCCCACATTCCAGCTTTAACTGTGCCGCTTCTTGCCCTTAATCCGAAATAACCTATTGCACTGATGAAACTAACAAGAATAAGTATCGCAACTATTGCAGGATTCAGATTGACCAGCCAGAATATAAACAATCCTATCACCACGCTTACCACTAGTGCCCTCAATACTGATTTCATCAGAGAAAATGTCACCAGCATCACCACTGAAACCATAAATATTCCACAGGAAAATACCAGAGCATTATCCAGATTAGGCGGCAACATAACAATACCGCTATCACTCAAGAATAGCTTTAAAAATGTAAACGGTACACTAATTATTGATAAAATAAGGCATGCGACCGCTGCACGCTCCCGTGCCGGTTTCCAAAATGCTCCCCCCAGAAACACCACTGTTGCCGGTGCTGCCATTGGTCCCCATATATCCTGACAATAGCGGAATATACTGTCCCACTTCATAACAACTGGCGCAAACAATGCTCCAACTACCAAAGCACCAGCTCCTGCCCACTGGCCAAAACGAACCAGCTTGCTTTCCGGCCAATCTTTTCCTTTCCACCGACGGAATATATCCAGTGTTACCATCGTCGACGTCGAGTTAACCAATCCAGATACCGTCGACATAATAGCACCTAAAACCGCTGCCACCACCAATCCTCGTAATCCCACAGGCACTAAAGCCGCCACTACATTTGGATAAGCCGCATTGTAGTCCGCCAAATTCGGATTCATAACATAGTAAATCAGTCCCGGAGCACAAGTTGCAAGCGGCATAAATAACTGAAGACCAGCTGCAAAAAGGCCCCCTATCTTTGCGTGCCATTCATTCTTCGCGCCAAGGATTCTCTGATTGATAAACTGGTCCGTTGCATAATACCAGACGTTGGTTGATAACGCCAATATAACCAGCGATGTCCACGGGACCTCATGACCTTGTGGTGCAAAAAGATGAGCACGCTGACCAGCTCCTAAAATCGCAGACAAATCCCAGCCAATATGATGCATTCCGGTAAAAAACACATATAAACCACCCCCAAGCAACAATAAACACTGGAGAAAATCTGTCCATGCCACAGACAGCATACCACCATATATCGTATACGCACCTGTAAGTATCGCCAGTATCCAAACTGAAAACACTCTGTTTATTCCCCACATCTTCTCCATCGCAAACCCACCTGTGTAAAAAACAAGGGCAAAATTGGCGAAAATATAACTTGTTATTATAAGAAGTGCATATATCGTCCTTGCGTGCGGTCCATATCGCTTTCCCAGATATTCAGGCATCGTGGTCATTCGGTTTCGCACATAAATCGGCACAAAAATCAGGAGCAAAACCGATATTGCTGGAAATATCAACCATTCCCAGTTAAAAACCGGCATCCCAAGCTTATAAGCGTATCCAACCTCGCCTACAAATTGCTCCGAACTTATCCCTGCAGCTACAATCGATGCGCCAACCGCATACCAGGGAAGGGTGTTACCTGCACGGAAGTAGTCATTTACTGTCCTCTTTTCCCTTCGAGCTACAGCAAATCCAACCCAAAGAACTACAACCATATAAGCCACAAAGAAAATCGCATCATACGTGCCGAATAATCCATTCATACTCTCTGGGGCTCCTTACAAATTATTTGTATTGCCTTGTAATCTTTAAGCAATCACTCACCTGGGACATGTCCAAGTACACCGATTACTTTCAGACCCTCGTCAGAAGTCTAATATCTAACTTCAATCCACCTCTTGCTTTTGTGACTCGCAAGCACAGCCTCGACAACTGCTACAGCGTTATGGCCATCCTCAAAAATTGCAAAATCTATCTTGCCGCAATGGTCTCGTATATAGCGATACACATTACGGCAGAAATTCTTTACACAGCTCGGATACCCTTCATTATGTCCCGCAGGATAGTGTGCATATTCCTTTACGGATTTATCCAGCAGTACAGGGTCTTTAAGCATCAGCTGATTAGGCTGGTTACGCCGACCTATCATCAATTCATTCGGCCTCTCGTGGTCCCACCAAAGACTCTGTTCTGTCCCGTTTAATTCAAACACAATATGATTTTTCCGCCCTGCAGAAACCTGCGACACACAAACCATACCCTTTATGCCATCTTCAAATTCCATCAAAACCTGGCCATAACATTCGGTATTAATCTTAATCTTTTCATAGTCCGATGGTTTCAGCGTCTTACCTGCAAAAGTTTCAACCTGCTTTTTGGGTTTCTTACGATATTTATGCAGAGCAACTAAATCTGCAAAAACGCGTGTTATCTTCTTGCCTAACAAAAAACAAGCAAGGTCAAACCAGTGCGAACCTATATCTGCTATCGCCCTGCCGGCTCCTGCATATCGAGGTTCAAGTCGCCAGTTCCAGTCTGTATCATAAAGAAGCCAATCCTGCATATAGCAGCCCTGCACCGCAAAAACCTTTCCAAGGGCTTTTTGTCTTACCATAGCCGCAGCTTGCTGAATCAGCGGATAATAGCGGTAATTAAAATTAACAGCATTTACAACACCGCTGCGTTGGGCCATTCTCGCAAGCTCAGCTGATTCTTTGCTGGAGATCGCGAGAGGTTTTTCACTTATCACGTGCTTGCCTGCCCGGAGTATCTGCTTGTTGACCTCAAAATGCATATGGTTGGGAGTGCAGTTGTGGATAACATCTATCTGATCGTTCTGTAACATCTTTTTATAATTCAGGTACACTTTGGATATCCCCTGCTGCTTCGCGTATTCATTTGCCCGGACAGCATTGACATCACATACTGCTATAACTTCCACACCGCCTATACGTCGCAGTGCCTCAACATGAGCTGGCCCGATGTACCCAACTCCTATCACTCCTGCTTTTAAGTTTTTCATCCTTACCTCCGACCCTTCGATCCGCTCCTGCCCATCAGATGCCTGATTATCAGCATTTCCAATTCCTCATAATCACGCTGCTTTATTAATTGATCAGTCTTTTTCTTGTCCAGACTTCTAACAAGCTCTACAAGAGTTAGAAAAATCTCTCTGCTGTTGGAAAGGTGTTTAGTAGCCACTCGGTCTTTCTGTGTTCGCATTGCCTTCACGTCAAGCCCTACAAATTCGCCATTCTGTCCATAATTGTATTTGTCAAGTATATGCACCTGATTAAACGCCCTTCTAAGATCCACAGCACCGAAGCACTTGTCCTCGTCAAATTTCAGCCCGTTCTGATCGTTAAGATGAACCGTATAGAGTTTGTCATATGCAAGGGCAAAACCCATCTCATCCGATGGATCCAGCCCCAACAAAATCACATGAGCCGTTTCGATATTTACTCCCACTCTGCTCGGATCGCTGCAAAGATACCCAATTGCGATCGCATGGCCTGTCGTAGATATATATGCATGATCCATTGGCTCATTCGGCTTCGGCTCAATTGCTATCTTAATCTCAGAGTCATATGAAAGCATATCGTTGATGGCCTTTACTATTTGCTCAACAGCGATCTTGCTGTCCTTGGCTTCGCTGATATAAGTCCCTTCACGAGCAAGCCACAAAACTATCAGCCTCGTCCCGAGCACATTGGCAATATCAATTGCCCGCCTGCTCCGTTCCATTGCATATCTACGACAGGCGGCATCGTTGGAGGTATATGCACCATCTATTGTTCGCACATCCTCCCAGAGCCGCGGCGCGACAAACTCTGCCTTAAGCCCTTCGTCGTTCAGAATATCACTTACAGCTTTGGCTTTCTTAGTTATTTGCTCTGATGAAAGCTCATTCATATCAGGTACCACATCATCATCATGAAACTGCACGCCTTCAAAACCGAGATCCCGATAGATCTTCAGTTTCTTTGCGAACTCGATACTTTGTCTAACTGAAGGTCCAAATGAGTCAGCTCCAGGATGGATATTCCATGGCCCAAAAGAAAAACGATATACATCCGCCATTCCTACATCCTCCAAACTAAAATTTTTAACTTCTCCCTTTCCAACGGACTATTTAAGATACTCAATTGTCTTTTTCAACGATGTCTCATCCTTCATAGATGGTGTGTACTCAAGTCCAAATATCCCTTTATAGCCCATCTTTTTGATACAGGATAGTACAAATGGATAATCTATCTCTCCCTTGAATAGCTCGTTCCTACCCGGTACCCCAGCAGAATGGAAATGTCCGATTACATCAATATTTCTTGCAATATGTTTTACAAGATCACCTTCCATTATTTGCATATGGTAACAGTCAAACAGCATCTTCATTCGTTCAGAACTTATCTTTCGACACATCTCAGCGCTTTTGTCACTGCCTGTTAACCAATAGCCCAGATGATCGTATTTGCTATTAAGCGGTTCCAGATATAAAGTAATACCGGCCCTCTCAGCTATCCTTACTGTCTCTTTTAAACCATCGATGACTGACCGCATCATCTCTGAGTCGCTCATCCCAGCTACCTCATTGCCTGTACAGACAATCGTCGCAGGTATTGCAGCCTTTTTTGTAAATTTGATTGTCATCTCCGCTCTGTCAAGCCATTGCTTGCGGTTTGCAGGATTGGTTAGTCCCCCGCCAATTGAACCATCAGGGGCACCAATAACTGTATTTGTGATCCTGACCTTGTTCTGTTTGGCTAATCCGGCCAGTTCCTCTGGGCTACCTTTGAAACTCATATCTACAAACCACATCTCGACATTTTTGAATCCTGTTTCCACTGCTTTTTTAAGCCGCTCCTCAAAAGGCAGTTTAGCAAATACCATCTCTATACACAGACCAAGTTCCATTTGTACTGCTCCTTTTCACACAAATTTATTTAAGTATCACACGCAATACCTTGTTGATACCATTTGTTATCGCATCACAATCCTCGTCTGAGTAATTATAGTCAATATCCACCAAAATAGATCGGCTTAGTATGTCAAGCGTCCGCGGACACATATCCCTCGAATATTTTGGAAGCTCCTGCTTTACCACTCCACTCCAGGGCATACCATCATGTGAAACCGTCTTTAGATCCAAAATATGCTCCCAGTAAGAATAGATGTGCCAATCTCTTACTTTCGAATCAAAAATACCGCCAGCTGGTATTCCTTCTGCCTTTATGTACTCAAGCGCGCGCTTGGTTTTGGCCGCATCGGGTAAAAACATCACAAGGCAAATTCCTGTATCACCTTTCTTGTCTGCCAGTCTGCGGAAACTAAGACCTGGGAATTTTTCAATGGCATCTTTTATCCGGTTTTTGGCTCTACGGTAACCTGCAATCATTTTATCTGCTTTCCGTATCTGGGCAATGGAAACCGCTCCTTCCAGTTCACTCATGCGATAGTTCTCGCCACAGAATAGCTCTCCATCCCTTCTTTCTTTTGCAAACCGGTCCGGACGCCAACAGGCAGCACAATCATGCCAGCTCTGTGCTCTGATATAAAGCCATTCATCATCTGTGGTAATAAATCCGCCTTCTCCGCTGACGATAATCTTGTAGTAATCGAAACTAAAGCACCCCATCGTCCCAATACTACCAAGCCTTTTATCACCAAATGACCCACTAGCCGCCTGAGCAACATCCTCAACAACTGGAATACCCTTCTTGTTAGCAATCTCCATAATTGCATCCATCTGGGCAGGTGCTCCACGCATATGAACCGGAGCTATTGCCTTGGTCCTCTTGGTGATTGCCTTTTCAATCGCTGATGGGTCGATACACAAACTGTCGTCAATATCAACAATGACAGGGATTGCATTGGAAGATACTACTGTTGCAGATGTCGCAAAAAATGTGTATGCAGGTACAATTACCTGATCACCACAACCTATACCAAGTGCCTTGTAACTCGCCACAAGTGCAGATGTACATGAATTCACAGCAAGGCAATACTTCGTACCTATGAGTTCACTCATTGCCGCCTCAGCTGCTGCAACTTTGCTTGGCTTGGGGTTGTAATACCTGAACAAATGTGGCCCTTTAACGTCAGGCTCTTTCTGAATCAGCTCTTTTATCTTGGCTTGTGTTTGTGGGTTGAACTCCCACATATCAATTATCTCAAGAAGCTCATCTTTGCCGATTTTAGTCGGCAGTGGCCCTAGTTTTTCAACCGCTTTTTTGCCTCCCTCAATCGCCAGTTTCTCTCCTTGAACAGCCTTAACACTTTTCACCATCATCCTCCTTTCTAATCAGTACCTCGCCGGATCAAAAACGGTTATCTGTTTAATGGCTCGCTTGCCCAAATTAACAAGGCGATGCTTCAGACCGGATTTGATATAAAACGAATATCCCTTGTAAAGAATCCACTGCCCCTGGCCCTCCACTTCCAGCCGGGCTGGCCCGCCCGATAAAATCACGCCTCCAACATCGCAGTCATGCACCTCCCATTCACTCCGCACTTCAGTAGGGGAGATGGTTTCGTCAACCATCTCAAACCGCACATCACGACGCTTAGGCAGTAGAAATTTATATATACGATGCTGGTCGGAGATACTTACCATCCCCTTCGGCTCAAAAACCGGCGTTCTCGGTTTACTTGATGAGTTGGCGAAGAATTCTGAAAAATCTGTCCCCAGGGTCTTCAATATCTTGTGCAATGTTGCCAGTGTGGGACTGCGGTTTCCATGCTCAATTGCCGTAAGTGACGCTGGTGATATATCTGCCATCCTGCCTAATTCTCGCAGGCCTATGCCAGCTTCTAATCGAAGCTGGCGAACCATCTTACCTAATTCCTTCAGGTCCACTGTGTAAACTCCATAAAATCTATCTGTAATCGTTTTATTTAACAGATTGTTATCGCTATCGATAACATATTTTGATAACATAGGCAGTACCAATTGTCAACAGCATCCTCGGCTGTTATGCCAAATTTGAAATGATCTTTTTTTCCACATTTGAATTGCTCCCCTTTTAATCAAAGTATGCTTTAATTCATAATTGATCTTTTGCTATATTCTTATATTTTTTTACCTGCTTAATGACATGCTATAACCTCTTCTCCACATTCGATTATCTGGGAAAATTCTTCAAGCTTCTTCCTGCTCTTTAATCTATATATTCTCCAGATATTCTGTAATAATGACCGTAGTATGTAATTGTAGCCGCCTTCCTCACCTCTTGTGGCTTTTCATGGACTAATATAAAATCTAATTCGTCAGACGTCAGCTGATGCAGGAAGGAAATACACAGTTCAGCCGGAAATTACTAGAATATCTCTTTGTGTTCATAGGAAAAATTGAAATCATTAAGCCATCCGGAAAAGGATTCATTAACTTCCTTTATCGAAGCTAAATGGTTGCAGAAGGTTAAGGATTTAAAAAAATATTGAAAAGGGACTTGACAACAAATTTAAACTTTTTAATAATTATTGAAGCACAAATGATTTCGCCAATCGTTTGTTCTTTTATAGGGAGTATTCAATATGAAATTTTTAAAAGTGTTTAGTATTCTGTTTTTACTGAATTTATTTGTTTTAACCTCCTTTGCTGAAGAGAAGATTGGTGACGGCTTATCGGATTTAATTCTAATAAAGCAGGGCAGATCTCGTGCTGTTTCCTCGGCTTCAGAGAATCCCGACAGCAATAATGATAGGATTGGTTCTGTTGAGCCAGGTGAGACAAGAATTCTTGCGGATATCGAAGGACCAGGCTTAATCAATCATATCTGGCTGACTTTTAATGAAGCTCGACCTAACTGGATATCAGAGGAGGGATCAGCAAATCCAGCAGAAATTGTCTTACGCATGTACTGGGATGATGGAGAGTATCCCGCTGTTGAAGCTCCATTGGGTGATTTTTTTGCCGCAGGCTTTGGTTTGCGCCGTGATGTTAATTCTGTCCCTGTTCTTGTTGAGGGGGGAGATGCCTATAATTGCTTCTGGCCAATGCCTTTTCATAAAAGAGCAAGGATAACAATAACAAATGAAAGCAAAAAAAAGATTCGCAGTTTCTATTACCAAATTGACTATACAGAGCTCGATAAACTTCCTCCCCGAACAGCGTATTTCTGTGCCCAATATAGACAGGAATTCCCTGAAAAGCTGACTTCTGACTATCTGATTCTTAAGGCTGAAGGAGAAGGGCATTATGTTGGCACTGTAATGTCTGTTCGTCCGCGCAGTCCAAACTGGTTTGGTGAGGGAGATGCGAAGTTTTATATTGATGGCGAGAAAACTCCTTCCATAAGGGGGACAGGAACGGAAGATTATTTTCTTTGTGCGTGGGGATTAGAAGAATGTTCGTACTCCTACTTTGGGTGTACCTATATGAGTGGTAATATGGAGGATCTTGGTGCCCGATATACTCTTTATCGCTGGCATATTGCAGATCCTGTTCGTTTTACCAAATCTCTTCGTTTTGAAATCGAGCATAAAGGCTGGATTACTGCTGATGAAACAGAATCTGGTAAGGTAGAAGGTCATGTAGAGCGTGAGGATGATATAGCCACAGTGGCTTTCTGGTATCAGGTTGGGCAGCCAAAGCGTTTTACTGCGCTTCCCCCATTAAAAGAGCGCATTTTTCCAAATTTGGATATTATCATAGAAGGAAGGGATATGGTAGAGAATGTGCGGCACTCAGAAGGCATCTTACAACTGGAGAAAGGATATGATTGGACCGGAGATGGCCAGTTGTTTTTTAAGCCTTCAACTGAAAAGCCTTTTCTTGAGGTGGATTTTAATATAGAAAAAGAGGAATATCGAGGCTTAGTCTTTAGATTTACTCACTCTTATGATTATGGTATGTATCGAATCTTTCTGGATGGTCAGAACATACAGCAACTTGGGGGTTACTTATGGGATGAAAAAGAAGATTTTATAGATTTTTATTCTGAGAAATTAGAGGTAAGAGATCATTACCTCGGAAGCTTAAAGCTTTCCAAAGGTAGACATACAATTCGTTTTGAATGTGTTGGCAAGAACCCATTCTCAAAAGGTAATTGTGTTGGCTTTGATTCTATTCGGCTACGAGAGAGGTGGAGTAAAAAAAGAAAGTCTCTTCGCTAACTGTATCTAGGGATTACAACTGAGGCACAGTCAAGGCCTGCTATTAAATATGGTTTCGTCTCAGATCATTTTCCGGTGCTGGCTCAGATTCAAATTGAAGGCAATCATGGATAACAATTACTCAACATCGGAGACATCATTCGTATTATTTGTCGGACAATATACATCTGGATTGGCATCTAGCAGAAGTCGTTTGAGAAGTGACCTAACCTGTTTGTTTGGGAGCTTCTTGTATGGATTATAGTCCGTTTATAATGATTATCAAACAAATTTTTGAAATTTTCTTGACAAAAAATAAAACATTGTGTATGGATAAAATAATACCTAGCAAACGATTGCGCAGTGATGTTTGGATGAATAGAATAACGATTGTTGCAAACGATTGTGCATTAATGTTATGCTTCATCCCAATAACTTAAAATGAGTCTTAAAGAGATACATAATATTACGGGATTCTCCTATTCAACAATCTCGAGAGTTCTTAATGGGAAAGCAAAAGAATTCAGAATTTCTGAAAAAACATGTCAAACCATACTCCAAGCGGCAGAAAAGCTCCAATATCGTCCCAATATTTTAGCGCGGAGCCTCAGGCTTCGAAAATCTATGAGCATCGGCCTCATAGTTTCCGATATTCAGAATCCTTTCTTTGGTGAACTTGGTTCAAGAATAGAAAGATTGCTTCGACAAGAGGGCTACAGCACGATTTTATGCAACACTAACGAATTGCCTGAAAATGAAGAATTTTATCTTAAAATTCTAGTTGACAGGCAAGTAGATGGAATAATAATAGCTCCTATTCATACTGAGGAATGGGAAGATATGGAGACCATAAGGAGGGATACTTCCATAGTTTTGGTTGACCGCATATTTTTTAGCACTAATTTGCCTTGGGTAACGAGTGAAAACACACGAGCAGCAGAAGAATTGACGAGTGAGTTAATCAGGCTCGGCTATAACCGGATAGCTTTTCTAGGGGGAATGCCTGGAACATATATAAATAGTGTAAGATATAAAGGCTATCAAAGAGCGCTGGAAAAGAATTCATTAAAACTTGACAAGAAATTAGCTTTATTTAAAGGCTACTCGAAGGAAGCGGGAGAAGAGATGATGGAAAAGCTTCTGAGTCAAAATATCAGTCCAGAAGCTGTTTTTTGTATAAATAATCTTGTTTTTTTCGGAGCGATGAAAGTAGTCCAGAGCTATGAAAAACAGTATAAGCGTTCAATCATGATGTCAGGTTTTGATATCGCCTATTATGCTGATATTTTTAAACGTCCGCTTATCAGTGCGGATCAGGATATGGAGAAACTGGCTAGCGCTGCTGTTTCGCTTCTTCTTGACAGAATCAAGTACCGGGCACGAAAAGAATATCATATCATCATTCCTCTATCCGTAAAAAAGCATCGATTGTAGAAAAAGCAGTTGACATAATAGAGAGTAATTTAAGTTTCATCTATGCAACCTGGAAAGGAAAAGCCTTATTCTAAATACACCGACAACTAAGCTTGTCAACGATCCGGCTGAAGGCACTCTCTACCGCACTCGTTGTCATCGGAATCCAGCCTTCCCCTTCGAACCAAAACTCAAAAACAAAAAGCGCATTCTTCGAAAAGTTCTCGATATTAAATAAAGAAGGTCTTTGATGCTAAGTATGGAAAAAATTAGGAAGTCCTTTTCTGGAGTACGCGTTCTGGATAATGTCCATTTCGTTCTAAAACCGGGGGAAGTACACGTTCTGGCCGGAGAAAACGGTGCGGGGAAAACGACACTTATGAGGATTCTAGCGGGTGTTTACTCTGACTACGAAGGGAAAATTTGGATTAACGGAAAAAATGTCAGGTTTAAATCTCCCCTTGAAGCTTCCTCTTACGGCGTTTCATTTATTCACCAGGAAATGTCACTGATCAATTCCATGACAGTTGCTGACAACATTTTCCTTGGAAGGGAAAAAGCCTGGGCAGGAATCTGGATGGATTATCATTCCCAGCACAAAAAAGCAAAAGCTCTGCTCGAACAGTTCAACATCGATATTAACCTTTCGAAACCTGTTGAAGAATGTCCCCTCTCTGTCCGCCAAATGATTGAAATTGCCAAAGCTCTTGTCTATGAGGCCCGAATCATCATCATGGACGAGCCCACAAGCTCTCTTACCGATATCGAAGTCCAGCGTCTTTTTGAAATAATCATGGATTTGAAAAGTAAAGGATGCGGTATCATCTATATCTCGCACCGTCTTGATGAAATCTACCAGATTGCTGAGAGAATAAGTGTCCTTAGAGACGGGAAATATATAGGCACCTCAACACCTGAGGACCTTCCTCCTGGAGAATTGATCCGATGGATGGTTGGCAGGGAAATCAGCCAACAGTTTCCAGAAAGGCTTTCTCATCCGGGCAAAGAACTCTTGAAGGTGAGGAGTTTTTATCTTCCCGACCCCACCGGCAGCAAACGCTGGGCAGTAGAAGATGTCTCATTGACTTTAAGCAAAGGAGAGATCCTTGGAATAGCAGGCCTTCAGGGATCAGGGAAAAGCGAACTTCTTCATGGCCTTTTCGGCTCTTACGGGAAAATAGCCAAAGGAAAAGTATTCCTTGACGGCCAGCCCTATACTATTCGTTCTCCGATATATTCTATTGAGTGCGGACTGGCATTGCTAACCAATGACAGAAAAGGCACTGGCCTTATTCTGGCCATGGACATCACCAGAAATATCTCTTTAGCCTCATTAAAAGATTTTTCCCAGGGTGGTTGGATGTTAGCTCATAAAGAAGAAGCAGCAGCGACAGAACAGGTCAAATCCTTTGACATCAAGAGCCGTTCTCTCCATCAAGAAGTCAATACGCTTTCCGGAGGGAACCAGCAGAAAGTTGTCCTGGCCAAGTGGATTGGGACTCAACCCAGGGTTTTATTCCTTAATGAACCGACTTTGGGCGTTGATGTAGGAGCTAAATATGATATTTATAATTTGATGAATCAATGGACAGCTCAAGGTATAGCTGTCATTCTCATCACTTCGGAGCTGCCTGAGCTGCTGGCTATGTCGGACCGCATCATTGTTATGCACAGGGGAAAAATAACGGCTGAGTTTCCCCGGAAACAAGCCAATCAAGAAAAAATTATCAAGGCTGCAATGGGAAAAAGAGTAACAATATGAAATCTCTTTTCAAAAGAAAGACCCAATCTGTTCAAACAAATTCATGGCTTAGCTCTCCTTTTGTTCGTGCTTTCGCTGCCCTGATGTTTGTTTTGATCCTCGGAGTGCTCTTTAATGCAGAGGGAACTTTTTTCAAATGGGACACCCATCGTGACATGTTCAGGCAGTTATCCGTATTCGCCATCCTTGCCTGTGGAATGACTCTGGTCATTATCACTGCTGGAATTGACCTCTCTGTGGGAAGCTTGCTCGGAATGACAGCTGTTTTATTTTCAATTCTCACCATTCACAAAGGATGGTCTCCATGGCTGGCAATTCCTGCCTGTTTGTTAGCAGGCGCAGTTTTCGGAATGATGTCTGGAGGGTTAATAGGCAAATTCAGAATACAGCCCTTCATCGCCACCCTGGCTATGATGGTCTTTGCCAGGGGAATGGCCAAGTGGATCTCAGGTGGACAAAAAATTTCAACCGCTGTCTTGCAGCCGGATGGAAATTACCATTATGTTGAAGTCCCTTCAATTTTTAATGTTTTAAACTCAAAGATACTCAATGAAAATATTGCCGTAGTCACTCTAGTTTTTTTTGGCAGTGTATTCATCTGCTGGATAATCTTAGCCAAACTCCGTTTAGGCCGTTATATCTACGCCATCGGCGGCAACGAGGAAGCGGCAAGATTATCCGGCATACCTGTCATCGCCACCAAACTCCTTGCCTACGGACTCAGTGGGTTCTTCAGCGCCATGGCAGGTATCTGCCAGGCAGCCCAAGAACTCCAAGGCGATCCTGAAGCAGGCATGACTTATGAGCTGACAGCCATTGCTATTGTGGTCATCGGAGGCACAAACCTGATGGGAGGAAGAGGAAGTATTGGCCTTACCTTCATAGGAGCTTTGACTATCGGCTATCTTGAAAAAATTCTAAGCATCAACGCTGTGGGAGAAGCAAGCCGGCTTATGCTCACAGGAGCTATCATTATCGGAGCAGTTTTATTCCAGAGAAGCCGAAGATAAAAAGGAGAAATATTATGCGAACTCGGAATTATAGGCTGATTGTCTTATTGTCTTTTTACCTGATGTTTACGGGATGCTCAAAAAAAGAAGAAATCCCATCGCCCAGGGAAAAAGCGACTGAAAAAAAAGAGCTCCGATGGACTATCGGCATGAGCCAATGCAATCTGGGCGAGCCATGGCGAGTACAGATGAACCATGACATCCGGCAAGAAGCAGAAAAGCATCCCGAAATCAGGGTGATTTTTAAAGACGCACAAAACGACTCTCTTCGACAAAGAGCTCAGATAGAAGAATTCATCAATGCAGGTGTCGACCTTATCATTGTCTCACCCAAGGAAGCAGCCCCTTTAACACCTCCTGTGGCTGCTGCCTATGACAAGGGAATTCCTGTTATTGTTCTTGATCGAAGGGTCTTGGGAGAGGAGTACACCTGTTTTATAGGAGCAGACAACAAAAGAATCGGGAAAGCCGCGGGGAATTGGATAGTCAGACGCCTCGGCGGCAAAGGAAATGTGGTGGAACTGAAAGGACTGATGACCTCTACCCCTGGGCAGGACCGTCATACAGGCTTCCGTGAAGGAATCAAAGGAAGCAGCATCGATATCATCTTTGAAGCTGATATGAAATGGCTCGAGCCAGAAGCTCGCAATGAGATGGAATCTGCCCTGGCTCGCTTTAAGAAGATAGATCTGGTCTATGCTCACAACGACCCGGGTGCTCATGGAGCCTATCTGGCGGCAAAGGCAGCCGGCAGAGAAAAAGGGATCATCTTTGTCGGTATAGACGGACTACCTCAAGAAGGCCAGATATATGTCAAGCAGGGAATTCTGGAGGCAAGTTTCGAATACCCTACAGGAGGAAAAGAAGCCATCAGGACAGCCCTTGATATTTTGAATGGTAAATCAGTACCTAAAGAAATAACGCTTCCCTCGAGAGTATTTACCGGAAAAAACATTGATAAGGGAGGAGAATGGTTGAAGGAAGAGGCTGATTGAGTCCGTACCAGCTTTTTGAAATATATAAACACTGCCATGACTACTTCGGGAAAGCAGTACCGGAGGTCATGAAACGTTTAAAAAAATTAAAAAATCAAGTGAAGGGAGGCTCTATTTGAACAAAATTGTCGATATATACTTGCCTTTGGACAGCCGCAAAGAAGCCATCAGAGCAGTCTGGCCAATTGCTGCAACTCAACTAAAAGAATTAACCACAGTGATCGAAAGATGCGGCTGGCAGGCCAACGTCCTTAATCCAAATAAGCCTGTAACGAGTGTTGCTGAAGGAATGAAGATAATCAAAGAAGCAAAGGCTGACCGATTTATCAATTTCATGGCGGGATGGGCTTTTCCTGATTTTTCAGTAAGTCCCATATGGCAGCTCTCAGAAGAAGTTCCCAAACTGATGCTTGCAAGCTCTATTCCAGATTTTCCTGGAGCCGTGGGGCTTTTAGCTGCTTCATCCGGGACTGCTCATGTCGGGATCGACACCTACAGATTATTTATTGAAAATTTTGAAAACCATGAGGATTATATCGATGCCATCGAGACCTTTCTAAACAAAGGGCATTATGAAGAGCATTATCCATCTTCCATTAAGTTCTCTGTCAACCAAGAGAATAGAGAAAGAGCAAAGCAAACGGTCGACAAGCTCAAGGGGTCTATCTATGGAGCTGTCGGACCGCGTTCGATGCAGATGTGGAACAGAATTTCAGAAGCTGACTTCCTTAAGTATTTCGGTATCGCCCGGGAAGGATTTGATGGACTGCGCTTGTCGAAGATGGCAGAGAAGGTGCCGGATAGTAAAGCAGTAGAAGCCCTGAATTTTCTGGTGGACAAGGGAATGGATATTCGTCTGGGCACTGATCCGGTCCAAAATTTAACCAGGGAAATGATCATCTTTCAGATGAAGGTCTATTTTGGCCTTCTTGAGCTTAAAAAAGAGTTCGGCCTCGACTTCTTAGGAATTCAGGATCAGCTGGACTGGATAGAACATTATCCAACGACAGACCTTACTTTAGGAATTCTAAACAATAAACTCAGGCCAGATTCAGATGGTGAGACCATAGTGGCCGCAACTGAGGCGGATGACGGGGCAGCCATTACCATGCAGGTACTGAAGCTCTTAAGCGGAGGCGAGCCTGTGGGCTTTAATGACTTCCGCTATTGGGATTCAAAAAAAGGCCTCTATTGGTTTGTCAACTCAGGGGCTCTGGCCCCCTATTTTGCCTACGGCAGTCATGATTCCTTGAAAGGAGCCTGGTCAGAGCGGCAAACTTACATGTATTTCAAACAAGGGGGAGGCACCTGTTCGGTTGTGGTTCGTATCCCGGGAGTGGTCACCTGGGCGCGGTTCTCTTATCGCAATCATCAATTATATCTCTGTGCTGGGCGTGGAGTGACGGATATCCCTTCAGAAAAACAATGGCAGAAGCGTTGCGCACGCTGCAACCCTGAGTGGCCTCACTGGTATCTAAAGCTTTGCGGCCGAATCGAATGGAAGCTCAATTCCAATCATCCCATGACGGTCGCAGGCGACTATCTAGCAGATTTAAAGGCTTTAGCTGAAGAGCTGAATATTGCTTTTGAATGCTATGATTCCATAACTCCTGAAGAAATTGAAGCAGGAGCTTTGCCTTAATAACCTGAAGAATAAAGGATCTCTTTCGGCTTTTCCCTATTTCATCAAGTTTATCAAGAAAATCCCCGTGATGTATCCTATGTAATTCCCGATCACATATCCCCAGATTCCAACCAGGAAAGAAGGGAAAATAAGCGCCCTCCATCCTTTTGAAATAGCGATAGCAGCTGCATTCATGGGTCCTCCTGAGGTTGCAGCTGCCACTAAAACCAGCTCCTCTAATTCGAACTTGAATACCTTACCTAATCCAAAGGTAATAAGGAAATTCATAAAAAGCATAAGGGCACAAAATAATAGAAGCAAAGGACTTTTCATGATAACTGTCTTAAAACTGGCAGGGACGCCAATAAGAACAAAGAAGATGTATATCAAAAAAGTTCCTAATTCTTCAGACCCAGAAATTTTTTCTGTAAATTTCGGGAATAATATTGGGATAGTAATGGAAAAGGTTGTAAGGACGAGGTATTTTTGGCCTAAAATCGACCTTACAATTGAAGGCATATGAGCAGTCCCAAAGAATGAACTTACTTTAACGGAGACAGCAGCAATGATAAAGGCCAAGCCTAAAGAAATAGCGATATCCAGTAAAGATATGGGCTTGGGCTTCCAGAAAGCTTTGGCTCCTTGTCGAGAATCCTCATCATAATAAGCCTTTGAAACCGAAGTTAGGGGAAAGATTTTTCTGACCAGAACGGATGCGGGAAGAGCGAGAAGAACAAGAAAGTAGAGAGCCATTACTCCGTTATCGGCAACGATGGTTGCATTCACGAGGCTCTCAGGTGGTTTAAAAGTAGAGACCATGGCCACAAAGTTAACCCCTCCTCCAATGTAGCTCGCAGTCATAATCCCTCCAATCTTAGCAACTTCTGTGATCAGATTATGGAGCAAGATGACTGCAATAAAGCCGCCCACAACAGTCCCAAGAGCACTCAAGTGAAAGGCGCCAAACATCCTGCCTGTTTTTTTGATGATTTTTCTGATATTCATCTTCATCAGAAGAAGAGGAATGACCAGGGGCACCACATAATCCCAAACAATATCATAGGTTGTCGCTTCGGTAGGCAAAATCCTAAGGTTTGACATGAGCATTCCAAAGATAAGAGCCAACACAGGACCTGTCAGTTTTGCAGCAATTTTGTTTTTTTGTTCTAAAAAAATACTCAAGGCGGCCGCAGTAACGAGGGCTGTCCATAAGACCCAGTGATCGCCAGGTGAAACCAAGCTGTTCATAAATTCTCCTCTTTTACATGGTAGATCATTCAAAGTGATAGAGAAGTAAAGATATCATCTTTATCTTCCTTTTATTCACCTTCAACATCAGAAAGACAGAATCTCCATTTCCGTGATGTGTGAAGATATTTGGTTGATTACAGCTATTATCAGGATCCCGAACGGTATACTTGATAATCCTTGCTTTCTCACTCTGACCTATCCGTCTTCTAGCTTAAATAATTGAAGAACACTCTGCATAATCCATTGTCTCAGAACTCTGAATCCTTCAGAACTTCCTCACCCAGGCTCCCGTACTTGGGGGTAGGTATGCGGATGGAATTTTTTGCCCGCATGATACGTATGGCTCTGATACCTGCCTCCAGGGCAGCCTTTATGTCGGAATCAGAGTCTCCGTAGTAGAGCTGAATGTTATTCTCTCTTATGGCTTGGGCTTTGAATTTAGTGAAGATAGTTTTGTGGAGATTGTCTATGACAAAAATCTGGGCGAGGTAATCGGTTACTGTTTCGTTATCTGTTTTTGTCCTCGCGGTGATGAGATAAATGGCGTCTCCTCTCTTTTTGTGCAACTCGATCAATTTCCTGGCACAATCCTTGGGAAGGCTGAATTTGTCCAAGCCGTTGTTCATCTCATCCCAGAATTCTTCCATGTCAAGATAAGCATCGTTTCCGGGAGAATACTTTTGTTGCCCGTAGTAATGGCCAGGGCTGGAAAAAATGACGGTGTCATCCACGTCGAATCCCACATTGAAGGGGGAAAAGTTTTCCAAGCTCCGGGCAATTTCTTCTATGGTAACCCATTGTACCTCATCCTCTTGAGATAGAGGAACACAGCTCACCCAAATGAAAAAGATGAAAACAAGAACAAAGCTTATTTTTCTCAACATTCTGATTTCTCCTAAAAAAAGGGATCCTTGTTCATTTTTGATGGATCGGATTGTTCTTTTTTCAGATAAAGGCTCATCTTGGATAGAATCCTATTTATAGCAGAAGACTGGTCTGAAGTCCATGATTAGGCTTTTGCTTGTTCCATTTCAGCGAATCCACTTTTTCGCCTGTCATCTCCAACCAATTATTTTTTATCATTGTTTGCACTCCAGACTATCAGCCGGGCTCAGCAAGGCCAGCCTGATGGCAGAAGAAGGTCATGAGTGTAAAGAGATTAGACAATTTTGAGTTTGGATAGGAGCGCTGTTTTTAAAATGAATCAGCGCATTCAATCCCTGATCTATAAGCGCTCTATGAATTCCTTATAGGTATGGAGTTGGGGCAGATCGTATTTTTTTGCAATGTCATAGGCCAGCTCGTATTCCTTCAGGAGTTCTTTGCGAGACTGCCCATCATAAAGCGTGACAGCAAAAGCGCATAGATCCAGCAATAAAAGGCTTCGTAATTTGTTTCTCTCCATCGATGTCTCCACAGGATTTGAATCAAGATTCATGCCATATAACAAAATTGCCACAGAGATGATGGGCGGGATCTCTCACGGTTCCTTGCTGAAATTTAAAATTTAGCTTCTTATCCAAATATTTGTAGCAATACGGGCCATTTAATCATGAACTGCGGATTGACAAAGGTCTCTCAAATTTTAATAATCTAAGACTGCTTTATGATTTGATCTCTATCGAGTTCCTGACGAACTTCATAAATAGAGATAAAAATAAAAAATCCGGAGGTAGCTGAGATGAAAAAAAGACATGCAAAGTCCATCGGACAGATCATCCTTTTCTTTCTTATTTCCCTTTTATTAACCACAGGATGCAAAACAGAGCCCTCGGTCATCGGACCCAAGCCCGAGTATGCCCAAGCTGCAGAAGCACTGGAAAAGCTTATCCAGCACGAAATGAAAAGTAAGGATCTTCCAGCCTTATCCATCTCTCTGGTAGACGACCAGGAAATCGTGTGGGCCAAAGGTTTCGGGTGGGCAGATCCTGAAGAGAAGCTTCCGGCCACAGCAGAAACCATCTACCGTATAGGCTCGGTGTCTAAGATGTTCACCGATATTGCTATCATGCAGCTTGTGGAGAAAGGCCAGCTTGACCTGGATACGGATATCACTGAATATCTTCCCGATTTCAGGCCGCAG
Organism: uncultured Eubacteriales bacterium; assembly: GCA_964429795.1. Taxonomy (GTDB): domain Bacteria; phylum Acidobacteriota; class Aminicenantia; order Aminicenantales; family Aminicenantaceae; genus CAYSCW01. Next base: position 8,513 of record CAYSCW010000016.1, on the reverse strand, counting down.
AATCCCTATGGAAAGCCCATTACCCTCCGCCAGCTCATGTCTCACCACTCGGGTCTTCTCAGGGAACCGCCGGCAGGAAGTTACTTTGACGATACTGAATCATCGCTGGCCCCGACCGTTGCTAGCCTGAACGAGACAGAGCTTGTCTATGAACCCGGAACAAGGTTGAAATATTCCAATGCCGGAGTCAGTGTGGTTGGCTACCTTCTTGAATACACTCAAGGAAAGCCTTTTCCGGAGTACCTGAAACAACAAGTCCTTGAGCCCATGGGACTTGAAAGAAGCGCGTTTGGATCCGATAAACACCTGATGAAGGATCTGGCTACAGCGTATATGTGGACGCTGGACGGCAGAGTCTTTAAAGCGCCCACTTTTGAGTTGGGCATGGCCCCGGCTGGATGTATGTACTCATCGGTAACCGACCTGGCAAAATTCATCAGCGTCCTCTTCAATGGAGGAAAAGGGAAGAAAGGTCGGGTCCTAAAACCCGAATCTCTGGAAGAGATGTGGACACCCCAGTTCGCTTTTCCAGGAGAAAGACTCCGTTTTGGATTTGGATTCATCATCTCAGAGCTCGAGGGTTATAGACAAGTCCATCATGATGGAATTATCTATGGATTTGCTACCCAGCTGTCAGCCCTTCCCGAAGCCAAGTTAGGAGTGGTTGTTGTAACCACCAAGGATGCCGCCTACTCGGTAGTCACCCGTATTGCCAATCGTGCCCATCAGCTAATGCTGTCTGTTCAAAAAAAAGAGCCTCTTCCTGAATCGAAGCTGACCGATTCCGTTGATCCGGTACTGGCCCGCCGGCTGGGAGGAAGATATATGAGCGGCGAGCGCAAAATCGATCTTATAGAACAAGACGGCCGGTTGTTCTTGATGGCGACAAATAATCTGCGCGAATTGAGGTCTTTTGGCGATAAGCTTATCGTCGATGATCCCCTGGACTATGGCATTGAGATCGAAGTGGAGGGTCAAAATCTCAAATTAGGTGATCTGACTTTTCAACGCGTAGAACCGCAAAAGCCTGAACCTGTGCCTGAGAGATGGAAGGGGCTGATCGGCGAGTATGGCTGGGATCACAACATCCTTTACATCCTGGAGAGGGAGGGAAAGCTCCAGGCGCTGATTGAGTGGTTCTTCTGCTATCCCCTGGAAGAGATATCTGAAAATGTTTTCGCCTTCCCCGATTATGGACTCTATCTGGGGGAAAAGCTCATATTCAGGCGTAATGAAAATGGTGTGGCTGAAGAAGTGAAAGCCGCCGGTGTGGTGTTCAAAGGTCGATCTGTCGGATCGCAAAAAAAACAACCATTCATCATCACTCCGCTCAAATCCGTTGCGGAACTGAGAGAGGCAGCGCTTGCAGTCGAACCACCAGGGGAGGAAGGAGACTTTCTCAAGCCTGAATTGGTGGATATATCGCTGCTTGATTCCAGCATAAGGATCGATCTCATCTATGCTTCAACCAACAACTTCCTGCAGGCAGCGGTCTATGAGAAGCCAAAAGCTTTCCTACAAAGGCCGGCAGCCGAAGCCCTGATGCGGGTGCATGAGAAGCTTAAAAAACAAGGCTATGGACTTATGATCACCGATGCCTACCAACCGTGGTATGTGACCAGAATGATCTGGGACGCAACACCTGAAGACAAAAAGCTTTTCGTGGCCGATCCAGCCGAAGGATTGCCTCAAAACCGGGGATGCGCTGTGGAGCTTACTCTGTATGAACTTGAGACAAATGAGCCGGTGGAGATGACAAGCAGAATAGATGAGACAACTGACCGCTCTAACGCCTATTACATGGGAGGAACGTCGCTTCAACGCTGGCACCGAGACCTCCTCCGTAACACTATGAAAGAGGAGGGATTTTCTGTCTGTCCGCTTGAGTGGTGGCACTTCGACTACAAGGGTTGGGAGAAATATCCCATACTGAACCTCACCTTTGGGGAGATACTCTCATCACAACAACAGCCATAGGATGTTGCACGTTCGTCAATCCGGAAAAGCCCATAGTTTGAGCCAGTCTTCAATCAAGTTTTCCTGCATGTTCAGCATCTGGAGGAGAACCGGTAAATTTCTGACATCACATCGCCGATGCAATAGTGTAATAGAGTAAATCTATATCCGAAGGTGTATGATTACTTGAAATGGCGAATCGAAAATGACCACCGGGAGGTGCTCCGGGATAGTTGATAAAGGGTGGATAGATTCCCTTTTCTATAAGAGTACGAAACAGTCTATTATTTTTTTCTTCATCATAAAATGTGATGGATATAATCGGAGCAGGCGATAGGGGGATATCGAATCCCAGTTTACGGAATTTCTCCTTTAGTTCAATCGATCGTTCCTGTAATTCTCTGATGATATTTTTTTTCGATTCCAAATGATCAATGGAGTGAATTGCTGCCGCAGCCAACGGAAGCGATAAACCCGTGCTTCCCACAAAAGCTGAACTTTTTTGATGGATTTCTTGAATCAAGTCAGTTTCTCCGGGAATAATTCCACCAAAAACTCCAAATCCCTTGCTTAATGTACCAGTTTGATACGCCAAATCTCTAGCAATTCCCTTCTCCTCCCAGCTTCCCTTACCAGTGGGGCCTACCACTGCCATACCATGCGCATCATCGATCAGCAGTTTTGCCTCATAGCCTTCCATGACCTGTACATATTCGTCAAGCGGGGGAATTTCTCCGCGAGCCGAGAACACACCGTCGGTCATGATCAATGGCTTAGAAGATCCTTTTAGGTGTTTTTTGAGCTTTTCATCTAGATCCTGGGTCTGAAGATGTTCAAAATAGACGATCTTCTTGTCAAACTGCATGGCTGCATCGACGATGCTGGAATGAGACACTTTGTCAAGAACAAAAACATCAAAATCTCTGGCAATCACCTGAAGCAGAATTATGTTGGCTAAATACCCGCTGGCAAAAACCACGGCAGATTCCGTATCAAAAAATTCAGCCACCTTTTTTTCTAACTTGATATAAAGCGGATGATTACCAGTGGTAGTCCGGGATCCTGTCGGACTTAAGCCGTACTCGAATGCAGCTTCAGAAAAGACTCGCAGAATCTCCGGGTTATTTGACATTCGATGATAGTCAATCCCACCAAAATAAAGGAGTTTTTTATTCTCGTAGATGACATAATTTCTCTCAACGAATTTCAATGGGGGGCCTAACATTATTTCACCTCCTCTAATCTCTCCACATAATCCGGATCAGGATAAGCCCCAATCCCGGCATCCTCGGGAACGTCGATTATCCCATTCTCAACACTCACTCCACCCGCAATCGGATTTTCTGCATGCTCGAAAAAGGAATCTAAATCAAAAAATTTAAAAATCTTATTGGATAATGCAAAGTGTGCCGCCGCAGTAATACCCAATTTCGTTTCCGACATGCATCCGATCATACAGGGACGCCCACCCGCCTCTGCAATATGGGCTATTTTTCGAGCATTGCAAAGGCCGCCTGATTTTGAAAATTTGATGTTGAAATACGGAGCCGCATCTTGTTGAATGATATTTAAAGCATCATATATGGAGGATAATGACTCATCCGCCATTACAGGGATGGGAGTATGATCGCTGACAAATTTCATTCCCTGTAAATCATAAGCACGACAGGGCTGTTCGCAAAACTCGATCATAAATTCTTCAAAAGCATTCAGACTCTTTACGGCTGAGACCCTGTCCCATCCTTGATTGGCATCTATGCGAAGAATTGGTTCGTCGCCGACAGCCTTGCGAATATTTTTCAACCTCCTGTGGTCATCTTCATAGTTAATTCCCAGCTTCACTTTAATCATCCGGAAACCCATTGATCTCACCGCCAATGCCTTATCTCCGGCTTCATCGGGATTACCGATTCCAATAGTCAGATCAGTCTCAATTCGGCGTTTTTCTCCACCTAAGAACCGGTATAATGGAAGCCCGGCAGCTTTAGCAGCAATGTCATAGAGCGCCATGTCAAAAGCACTTTTGATTGTTGTGTTATGTGGCAAAAAATAATCCATTTCATAAACTAAACCAGAAATTTCAAGTGGATTTTTCCCGAGTAAAATTTGCTTCAGTTCTTTGGCTGCGGCGAAATTTATGAGCTGGGTCTCTCCTACAATTGAACGTAATGATGAGGCTTCTCCCCATCCTTCGATACCCTCATTCGTTTTTATCTGGATGAGAACATTTTGAGCATTGCTTATGCTCATCGTGGCAATCTGGAAGATGTCTTTTAAAGGGATATCAAATTTAAAAATCCTGATGTCCTCAATCTTAAGATTTGAATAGGAAGTAGTTTTTTGCATTAAATTTTCCTCCTTCTATTTTTTCATACATACCTACCGCGTTATGCGCATTATTTAATGCTATGACAAAGATCTTTTCTTCAAGAAGCCCTGCAAAGCCCGAGGCATCTCCGTAAACTGTCCCATTATGCCAAAAATATCCCTGCTTGCCAAATGTTACCGATTGAGAATCCGATTTGATTTATTTCCTTTGTGGATCGCCATAAATCCCTTACAGTTTTCCATGCCATCTTCTTTCTGCACATTAATAAAAATTTTCCTTTAAAGGAATGCTTTTGTTTTTGACTTTTTATCAAGCAGAGTTTATTTTATTCCCATATTTTAAGGAAATGTTGGATTTTATGAGGCGAGAATTTCATTCATGAAAAAGATTCATTTTCTCTTGTTTTTATGCTTTCTAATCCATTGCAGTGGGGGAGAGATGAATAATCTGTCTGAAGGTGACCTGTATCAGTCTATTCCTGGGAGAATTCTTAACTGGAAAGCTTCTGGCGAAGATGCTGTATACGACCGGAAAACCCTCTTTGATTACATGAACGGAGGAGCTGAACTTTATCTGGCTTATGATTTCAAGAAGGTTTTCGTCAGAAGATTTTCAGGACCTGGTGAGAATGAGATCGTGCTGGATATTTATGACATGGATTCTTCAGAGGAAGCATTTGGGATTTTTTCCTTGGACCGTGAAGATGAGGAATCCGGTATCGGACAGGGATCAACATATGGATTCGGCTTGCTCAGATTCTGGAAAGGCCGCTATTTTGTCTCTATTAACGCTTTTGGCGACGAACAGGCTGCCCAGCCGGCGATCCTGGAGCTGGGAAAGGTAGTGGCTGCGCTGATAAAACAGGAAGGCACGCTGCCAGCGCTTCTGGGTTCTTTACCCGCAAAAAATCTCAAGAAAGAAAAAATTAGTTATTTTCACAGCAATATCAGTCTGAACAACCGCTTTTTTATAGCCAGTGAGAATATTCTTGATCTCAGCAGCCGAACCAGCTGCGTATTTGCAGAGTATGTGGTTGACAGCGAAAATACAGCATATCTTCTCCTGATTCAGTACGAAAATAATGCCAGTGCGCAAAGGGCCTATAAGTCATTCATCGGATCGTACATGCCAGAAGCGCAGGATTCGGGCTTTGCTCAAATGGAAAATGGAAAATGGACGATGGCAAAGGTTGAACAGAACAAAGTTGCAGTTGTATTTGAAGCACCGGATAAGGAGTGGGCTCATGCATTTCAATTGGAGATAAAATTCAATAAAAGGTGATTCACACATGAGAAAGATTATTACTCGCCGCGATTTTATGCAAAGGAGTACCTTTGCTCTTTTAGGAACTGCCTTGGGGTTTTCCATGCAGCCAGAAAAGAAATCCAGGGTGGTTTTAATCCGCCATAAGGATGCCGTAGATCAGAACTCAGTCATAAACGGAGATATAGTGCAGCAGATGCTGGATGAGGCAGTTTCTATGTTGCTGGGTGTGAAAGATGTGAAAGAGGCTTTCCAGAAGCTTGTCAAACCACATGAAGTTGTTGGAATAAAGAGCAATGTTTGGTCTTACCTTCCCACGCCTCGAGAGTTAGAAAGAGCCATAGAACAACGATTGTTGGATGTGGGTGTTAAGAAGGAAAATATCGATGTTGATGATCATACTGTGCGAACGAACCCGATTTTTCAGAGAGCGACCTCACTCATAAACGTCAGGCCCCTCAGGACCCATTACCTTGCAGGAATGAGCGGTTGTTTGAAAAATTACATCATGTTTGCAGAATCCCAGCCTGCTTATCACCCCAATAGCTGCGCAGATCTGGGGGCGTTGTTTAAGCTGCCAATGGTTAAAGGTAAAACCCGGTTGAATATCCTGTGCGCTCTGACTCCTCAATTCCATGGACGCGGGCCTCATCATTTCAGTCGAAGGTATGTGTGGAGTTACAAAGGTCTCTTTGTCGGTCAGGATCCGGTGGCGGTGGATGCAGTTGCGCTTAAACTGATAATGGCTAAACGCAGCCAAGTGCTGGGGAAGTCCAGGGCACTGCCCCCTGTTCCCAAACACATAGAGGTTGCCGATGTTAAGCATGGAATAGGAACGAGCGATCTCAACAAAATTGAACTGATCAAACTGGGCTGGAAAGAGGATATTTTAATCTAGACCGTTCAGGATAAGGGCATGGTTCTGATTAAAGTCAATCCTTGCGAGGTGCGACACACCGTAGTAGTCTCATACACAAAGGGAGTAATAACATGGTGTTTACAGTAAGAAGAGCGGTTTTAATAATTCTGGCCATTGTGCTCGGATATTCAGGCTGCGGCAATCTCTCCAAAAAGGAAGGCCTGGATTATGTTAGCAGCGTGCTGTGGACAAAAGCCTATGATATCGAAATAGAAGGCGATTATGCTTTCTGCTCATTCCTGAACGGGCTGAAGATTCTGGATGTTTCTGACAAGAAAAAGCCTGCCCTGGTTTCCCGGCTCTTTCTCGGTGGAGGCTTCGGGATTGCCCTGCAGGATAACCTCGCTTTCATCGCTGCCGGAGCTAACGGACTGCAGGTTGTGGATGTTTCAGAGCCAGAAGCACCTGTTGTCAAAGGCTCCTTTGACACTCCTGGAGAGTCCAGAGGCATAGCTGTAAGAGGAAATTTTGCCTTTGTAGTTGACGGCGAGGCAGGATTACAGGTTATAGACATCAGTAAACCTTCTTCTCCCGCCCTTGCCGGGGTTTATGATACTCCGGGAATGGCCGAAGGTCTCGCCCTGAGCGGGGATTATGTGTACGTGGCAGATGGCGAGGCAGGCTTGCAGGTCATAAACATCAGCAATCCCTCCGTGCCTTTACTTGTCGGCTCGTACGATACTTCCGGTACTGCGGAAAGAATCGCTCTATCCGGCGAATATGCTTATGTTGCGGATGGTTCTCCGGGCATGCAGGTCGTTGATATCAGCAATCCCTCTGAGCCCTCTCTGGTAGCCTCCTTTGTTACCGCTGGTTATGCGCATAGCGTAGCTGTGAGTGGGGATTGCGCATATATCGGGAACCTTTATGATGGGGCTTTCCAGATCATAGACATAAGCGATCCCAAAAAACCGGTTCAGGCTGCCTGGCGCAAATACACCATGTATAATGAAGCCTGGGAAGTGGCTGTAAGCGGGGACTATGCCTACATCATTGATTATTTTGCAGGTCTGCAGATTATGGATGTAAGCAACCCCTCTCAACCTATAGCTGAGGGGCTTTATTATACTCCCGGGTCTGTCCTTGGGGCTGCTGTTGTCGGGAGTTACCTGTATGCGGCAGGAGACCTTTCGGGTATGAACGTTTTTGATATTACTGATTTTTCTTCTCCCAGACATGTCGCTACAGCCGGACGCTTCCGCGGAGTCCACGGCATGACTGCCAGCGGGAATTATGCCTATATGACAGACAGGTGGACATTGAGGATATTCGATGCCAGTGATCCTTCTCAGATCAAACTGATACAATCTTTTCGCATGCCGGGTGTTGCCCGGGCAGTCGTTGTCAGCGGGAACTATGCCTATCTCACGGCTGATCATTCCGGATTTCATATCGTCGATATCTCCGATACATCTGATCTAAAGATAGTCGGTTCTCATGAGATGCCTGGTTTTGCCTACGGATTAGCTGTGAGAGAGGATTACGCCTACGTTGCCAACAGCGATACGGGTTTTCATGTCATTGATATCAGTGATCGCTCGTCTCCTCAGCTTGTCGGATCCTACAGAACGCCTGGCATGGCATATGGAGTTGCGGTGAGTGGAGACTATGCCTATGTGGCGGACGGGCCTTCAGGCCTCCAGGTTCTTGATATCAATGATCCATCGGCCCCAACGGTTGTCGGAAAACATGAAATGGAAGGCTTTGCTAACGGGGTCACTGTCTTCGGGAAATATGCCTATGTTTCGGTGGAGACAAAAGGTTTAAAGAAAATCGACATCAGCGATCCGGTTGCACCAAGAGTAGTCGCTTCCTTTGACACCCCTGGCGAAGCTGTTGGCGGTTTTGTCAGTGGTGAGTACATTATTGTCCCCGATTCCTTCTCCCTTCTGATATTAAAATAAGGCTTGTTTCCACCCGAACTCGAAAGGTAAGCCCTTCCGCGCCGATGTGCCAGCTTCTGGTACTGAACTGGAGAGTCAATTGATACAGGAAGCATCCCCATTTCCGTGATGCAGTAACAGTCAGGTAAGCTGATTCGTCAGC
>CAYSCW010000015.1:28046-66542 GCA_964429795.1 uncultured Eubacteriales bacterium | reverse complement strand
GGACTCTTAATCCGCAGGTTGAAGGTTCGAGTCCTTCACGGGTCACTCCAATTTACCCTCAAATAGTATCTTATATATTTACAGGCAACAGGATGGAGCAACAGGATGAATAAAGAAGAACTTCCACTTAATCTCATAAAGACATGGGTGGAATCTTTATTTGAAGGCATAGATGAATTTGTTGAGGAAGACACAAAAATTAAAATTTTAGAAAAGTGCGGAAAGGCCTGTTCTATCTATCACAATCATATAGAAAAAATTAAAGGCATGAAGAGCGATGGCAAAGACTTAGAAGAGATTATAGATTATATGAATAAAGAAAAGATGTGGTGTGGTGATTGGATCCAAAAAGGTAATATCATCTATTCAATTTGTAAGCAATGTGAATGTCCACTTGTTATATCCAATATAGTAAAATTATCCCCCACCTTTTGTTATTGCTCACGAGGTTTTGTAAAATCAGTTTTTGAGGAGATATTAGATAGTCCTGTGAATGTAAAATTAGAGAAAGCGATTGGCAGAGGAGACATAGTCTGTCATTTTATCATTGAATATAATAGTTTATAAAATGGTATAGCGTTATTAGGAGCGAGCAGAAATAGATTTTAAGCGGAGAGTCTTTTTTTCTCTTGCTTCACGTCGAATTCAGACAGAATCTCTTTGAACAGTAAATCCACATCGATTTTCTTTTTATGATCTTTCCCGTTGTTTCCTGAATCGGATTGTCCGTTTAATCTGGATGGAGAGAGAAAAGGGTAGTATGCCTCTTTTTCCGGGCTTTTCTTGAGCAAGTCAAATAATGTGTAGTGTAATTCTTCTTTGTCTACAGGCTTCTTTAATAAGGCTATGGCCCCGAACTTCTGCAGGATCACATCTTTGAAGTCCTGGTAAAATTCGGAAAGGATTATTACTGGGATTTTCCTCTCGAAGTCATTAGCTATAATGGCGCATATGTCAAAACCTTTAAGCTTGGGAAGCATTGCTTCCAGAATGATCAGATCCGGATTTTCTGTTTTCGCTTTTTCCAATCCCTGTTCACCGTCATAGGCAACAATGACTTGACATTCAAAATCTGTTAGAAGTTGATGGAGAGATTTTACAGACTCGAAGTCAGGGTCGATGATCAGGACTTTTTTGTCTCTCATTTTCCCTAGTTTTAATAATTTTATTTGCTTAATTCAATCTGAATACTTTTTTCACTTATTTAGTCGATTTTCATGAGTATGAAATGGAAAAAAATTAATGATTTCCTTACTATATTTGTTACTATAATTTGACTTCCGTTTTATCCTTTGATATAAGGAAGCGGGGGAAGTTGAAAGACAAAAGACATCAAAGAAATAGAAATTTTCATCACTTTAGTAAATCTCTATGTATCGAAGGAGGTTAGGAAATGATTTGGTGGATTTTAGCCCTGGCTGTCTTGACCATTTTGTCCTATCTTGTCGATGTGGGGGGACTCACATTTCTTCAAGAGCTGAGAGTTCCTTTCTTGCAAGCTTCTCTTTTGAGCGTCCTGATCTTGCTTTGCACGTTAGGAGTTCTGGGAAGAATGCTGTTGATGTCCGGAAGATCTGAAAAAGAGGGTCTTATCCAGAAGATAAGAGAACTTGAGGACAAAATTAAAACTTTACAAGGGAAGAGAGAGGTATAATATAATATTTGAGACATTTCATGTGATAAAAACGGGCAAGCGAAAAAGACACGCAGCAAAATAGCTGAGATGAAGATAAAAGGATTTCTTGTTCTGCTCATCCTGGTGGCGATCCTGGTTTATTTCTTGTTTATATTTAAGTCAGGTAAGCAAGAGCAGCTTCCGGGGCAGATAGAGGCCTTCCAATCGATGAAGGAGAAGCTGACCAGGACAAACATGACTACCCTGGAGAGAGCGATCACCCTCTATATCGCACAGGAAGGGAAAGTCCCCGAGACTCTTGATGCTCTTGGAAATTTTTATCCTCTCACTTCGGCAAAGTTCGATGCATGGGGGATGACCATAAAGTATGAGATAATCTCAGATTCTCGCTTTCGGCTGATATCTGCAGGCAGGGACAGGTTGTTTAAAACAAAAGACGATATCATCATGGAATACTAATCAGTGAGATTTCGAGGGGTTATTTTTTAGGCTTTGGTGAAAACAGTATATATTTGATTCTTTTCCACAGGCTTTTCTTCTCTCCAGCATCTTCGATTTCCAGCTTAAGGGTAGATTTTCGGAAGTAAACTCTATTGCCAGTCTCTGCGCCCTTCTGGAGCATTTTCAGATCATAGAGTCTTCTTTTTTCAGGATTGTTCAGATTCTGGTAAGCCTCCTCAATTTTTCTCAACATATACCATCTTTCTCTTTGGGAAAGAAGGCCGTAGTGGGCTAAAGAGTCTCGGTTGTAGGTGGTTTTTCCGAGGTAATAAGCCTTTTCTATATCTTCTTGAGAAGCATTCTTGCCCAAGTTGAGAATTTCATAATAGTCCATATTTTCAATTTTTTTAAAAGCCATTGTTGTTAAAATTCCATCATGGATTGCTTTCCACTAATCTCTCCGCGATTTCTTTTAAAGACAAGGTAGCTTTTGAATCCGGGAAAGTGCTCAGATAAGGGCTGAGTTTTTGCAGGCTAATTTGGATATTCTCATCATAGGGAATGGCACCCAAGTATCTGATTTTTATCGCCAGATATTTCTGGACGACATCGGCCATGGATTCCCCCAAGAGGTAGTCTCTTTCGCTCTTGGCCTTGTTCATGATAAGACAGGGGGTGAATTTGTTGAGGGCCTTGTAGAGAACCTGTGCATAGGATTTGTTAAGGGAGATGATGGTGTTGAAGAAGCTGTAGATAGATTTCGATTGGCCATCCATTTGATCGGCAATTCTTCTTATTAAATCTTTCAGGTTGTAATGTTCGATGTATGATTTGAGAATCCTGACGATACAGGATTTCAAGAAATAATAGGCGTTTTCGATTGAAGTGGGCTCAGGATTAACCACCAAAATTCCAGGATTGGAAAGAATAAAGAAATCAAGGTAATTGAGGGAAGCTCCTGTGCCGATGTCGATGATCACCCGTTTGGCATAAAATGCTTTGACATGACGGATAAACTTGAGTTTTTTGTAGTAATTCAGGTTGGCCATGAAGGGGATTTGATCTGTTCCTCTGATCAGCCTCAGCCCATCAAAGGGAGTAAAAGCCATGGTGTCTTCCAGCCGGGAGACTTTATTGGTAAAGAAATGCCCCAGGTCCAAGCGCGCATCGTTCATGCCCAAGAATGTATGCAGATTCGGCCCTCCCAAATCCGCATCGATCAGAACAACATCTTTTTCCTGGGAAGCCAGATGGATAGCAAGATTGGCTGCGATAAAACTTTTTCCGGTTCCCCCTTTTCCGCCTCCCACAGCCCAGATGGTTTTTTGAGGGCTGTGATGAACGGATAATTCGGGTATTTTCTCCTTAGCACTCATCGGAACAGGTTAGTAAAATATTTTAACACAGCCTGGAGCTCGAAATCTATTGAATTCCTGTAGCTTTTTTGGTATCTTTACTGAATCGTTTTTGATCGTCATAGAGAAGGAGCTGATATTTGCAGAAAGTCTACGGGGATATAGACAGCAAGTTCAAATTCGTTATCGTGGCCTCGAAGAGAGCCAAGGAGCTGTTGAGAGGAGCAAAACCCAGGATAAAATCCAAATCTAAAAGTCTCATTCGCATTGCCCAACAGGAAGTGAAAAAGGGACTGGTGGATTATGAAATCGTCCAGAAAAAAAAGGAAGAGGAATACAGGCCCGAGGATGAGGATTTTATCGGAGAAGAAATCTTGAAAGGGGCTGAAGCCTCCCAAGAAGTGGAGGAAAGCGAGGAAGAAGGGAAAGAAGCAGAGAGTGAAGAATCTGCTGATGAAGAAGTAGAAGAAGTTGAGGAGGAGGAAGAAGAAGTAGAAGAAGAAGAGGAAGAAGAAAAAACAGAGAAAAGAGAAGAGGAAGAGGAGATTGAAGATGAGGAAGAAAAAGAATAGGCTTCGGTTTATCTCTCTGTGCGCTCTTTCTTTTTTGCTTCCTTTATAAGCTGGATATAATCAGATTTTATAAATTCTTTTTTCGAAAAGCCGAGAGCTTTCGCTGTTTTTACGATATCCTCTCTTTCGCCCTCTAACTCCAGAAAATCTCCTACTGGAGTTTCGTCCAGACATATTTTCAGTCTTTTCTTCCTAAACACTCGCCTGTTTTTTTTGTACTGAAAGGTGGGAGAAAGGCCTACAGATTTCAGGATTTTTTTGAATTCTCTCTCGTTCTTGACCTCTGCTTCGTATTCTTCCCTTATCTTGAATTTTCTGGATTTCTGGGGAACACCTTTAAAGGCCAAAAAGGTCTTTTTGCTTATCTTGCGGAGCCTTAAGGCCTGTTTCTTCTTGTAGAGGAGTTGGGAGGAGAAGTCGTAGAGGGTATTTTCCTCCAGGTATCTTTCTTTCTCCAGTCGAGCCCCCTGTTGGATGATTCTCTTCACGGTGGAATCGATATCTTTGATTCTTATTTTGACTTCTGTTTCAATCATGCCGAAAATCAGAAGGGAATACCCAATAGGTATGAAATTTGAGCATCAGACGCTTTTCTTCCTGTTAACATCATCGATGGACAGATTATTTTCTACGAGTAAGAATATAATCTGAAAACAGAATCAGGGACCTGCGATGGACGGATTCCGGGAAGAAGGAGATGATTTCCTTAGATCTCAGGGAAAATTCTTCAGCCTTTCTGTAGGTGTAATCGAGAGCTCCGTTGGATTTAACTATTTCAAGGATTTCCTCCCGGGCTTTTTTCTCCAAAGGCTTAGCTTTCAGCAATTCGGTCAGACGTTTCCGATTAACGTTTCCATCGCTTTTGAGGGTGTAAATCAGAGGGAGGGTGATCCTGCCTTCGCTGATGTCAGAGAGGACAGGCTTTCCTAGAGTCTTTTCCTCTCCTGTGAAATCAAGCAGATCGTCGATTATCTGAAAGCACATTCCCAGGGTCATCCCGAAATCGGTTAAACGCTGTTCCGTATCTTCAGAGGCCTGAGCAAGGATGCCTCCTATGCGGCAGGATGCCGAAAAAAGAGACGCGGTCTTTTTGTTAATGATATCCAGGTAGTCTTTTTCTTCTAAATCGAGGTTTCCACTCATGTAGTATTCATTCAGCTCTCCCTCGATCATTCGGGCTGAGATGTCGGTCAGGATATTGATGATCTGGTGATGCTGGCTCTGGAGAGAAAGGCCCAGGGATTTGATGTAGAGATAGTCACCCAGGAGGACGGTTATGTTGGGTCCCCATCTGGAATGAACGGATTCTCTTCCCCGCCTCAACTTAGAGTTGTCGATTATGTCATCATGAATAAGGGAGGCAGTATGGATTGTCTCCACCAGGGCAGACATCAAGATGTGCTCTTCGCCCTTATAGCCAAGTAATTTGGTACAAAGCATGAGGAGAGCAGGCCTGATTCTCTTTCCGGCTTTTTGGAAGAGATAGCCGCTGATCTCAGAGATGAGCCTATTGGGGGAATCGGCAAAGAGCCTGAGATTTTGTTCCACCTTGTCCAAATCTGTCCGGATGTCTTTGTAAAGAGCTCTAATAGAGAGGTCGTTTTTTATTTGGGCGTAAAGCGACTCTTTCACCATCTGCTCAGAGCCTGTTCAGGAGTACATTTCTTCAATTTCGGCACTTATCTTATCATCTCGGATTTCATATTTCAAACATAAAAAGCGAGTGAAAATTTTTTGTTGTTTTTTCTGCCAGCTTCTCCATAGAGATATTCTTGATTTCTGCTAGAGTTCTGGCCACTTCCCTGACGAAGGCGGGTTCATTTCTTAGATTTTTAGAGCCTTTTCGTGTAGGAAATTTTTCTGTTGAATGGCTTTATTTGATAGAAGTTAGGTCGAGTCTTCAAACAGATAGGGCTCCGTTTCTGGAGTCTGTCTGTATCCAGATGTCACTCTTCCAGTATCTTTTTCTTCAGATGGCGCAGGGGCAAAGCGCCGTAATCCAGAAGTTTTTTCAGGAATTCTTTTCTGCTGAAGTCATTCCCTTTCAGCTTTCTGTATTCCGACTCCATGTCCAGGATTTCTTGGTAGCCAACGTAGGCAAAAGCTGTATCGCCGGGATTGAGGATGATGTGATTCCATTTTCTTTCCGTTTCAGCGGGAGTCTGGAATCCGCCTCTTGTCATGTATGCCGCAGCCTGCTCTTTTGTCCAGCTTCCTTCATGGACGTTGAATTCAGTGATAAAATTCATTGCCGTTCTCAATTTCATTTTAAGCTGGTTCAGGCGCAACCTGAGGTCATAGTTTCTAAACCCTGATCTGGGAAGCATCTCTTCAAGGTAAATGGGCCAGCCTTTGAGCAATGGCATGTTGGGATAGAGTTTCCTTACCAAAGAAGGATTCTTTCTGGTGAAAAACAGAGGAACGAATGGGCCAGGGTAGGCATGACGGACGGTAAAGAAGGGGAGCAGGAAATTGTTGTATTCCTCCAGGAAAGATGTGATCTGTTCTTCTGTCCAGTCTTCGGGAAGGGGTGAAATTTGACAGGTAAACGTTCCCGAAGTTTCGTAGGCGCCGGGTGAGAGGATTCTGGTCCAAGAGATTCCCTGAGTCTCCAAAGGCATGGGCTCGATGTTGAGAACCTCTTCTGGGAGCTCGATAAGATCATTTTCAGCGAGGAAACTTTTTAGTTCCTCTGCGTTTGCTTTAACTTGGTCAATGAATTCCTCTTTGCTGGGATGATCTCCTTCTATTTTATTCAGCACATGGGAGATGGTTTCGTTGATCAACTGATCTTCGGTGAGGTTGGGAGGAGGATTGTCCAAGTCTATTTTAGGGGCCATGATTTTGTAAAAGGGAATGCAGACCAGAAACATCTCCCTCCGGATATTCTTGTAATCCGCTGTGGCGCGCGCCACCAGGTCGGTAAGAGTTATGTTGTTCTGGAAGGTCAATTGGATCAACCTTCGATGAGCCTGTTCTCCGAGCCGGATGGCTCCGGTTGAACGAGCCAGCAGCTCATTCTGGAGGAAGCTTTGATAATCCTCCAAGGCAGAAATAACTTTTGTGAGATTCTGCTGCAGCTTGGATTTTGAGGCAGCCGGAGCATTTTCGATCCATTGAGCAAGCTCTGTTCTGTAGAAATTGATGATAGCAGGAAATTGCTTGATCGCCGTTTCTGTATAGAGATGAGGAGGTGTTTTTAAATTTTCTTTGGCCTGTTTGATAAGCTTGGGCATATCTTCCAGTCTTTCGGCGGCATTTTTTGCTCTGGTTTCCAAGGGAGCAAATTCCTTGGTCAAGCTCCTGAGGCAATTGCTGAAGATTTTATTGTAGAAAAGAGGATTATATTCCCAAGGAACCAGGGCTTCGTGGTCGAGAAGCTCTAAATCCAGGGCATCCACCATCATTTCATGATCGATCATGAAGTCGGGACTCAGCTTCATTTTATCCACATTTGCCACGAAATCCTGGTTGAATTTATCCAGAGTTTCCTGACGTTTTTCGATGTTTTTGCTGCTGAGATCCTCGAGTTTATCATCGTACTTGTGAAAACCTGCCATGGTTGCTGAGGTGGGATAGAATTTCCACATTTCATCAAGATAGGATTCCAATATCTTCTGGAATTTCCCATCTTCTTCATTCTGTTGGGAGGTAACTATGAGGGGGATGAATAAAATAAGGATCAGTATTAGAAAGGCATAGATGGCTTTCTTCATTGACTCCTCCTCCACAAAGACATTTTTATCATTAGAATGATTGAGTTAGAAGTGCAATCCTACCATAAAATCATTACCGAAGGCAATGACAAGCCTTTGACAGGCTTATGCTTACCATCTGATGATGGCAGAAGCCCAGGTGAATCCAGAGCCGAAAGCGGTGAGGACAACGATGTCGCCTTCCTTTATTCTTCCCTGCTTCACAGCTTCATCCAGGGCAATAGGTATGGAGGCCGAAGTTGTATTCCCGTAGCGATCGATGTTTCTGATCACTTTTTCCACCGGGATTTTGAGGTTCCTGGCGACCATCAGGCTGATTCTCTCGTTTGCTTGGTGGGGGATGAGATGATCGACGTCATCTATGGTCAGGTTGTTGTGTTTCAAGCCGATCCTGACAGCTTCAGGCATTTTCTCCACTGCATTCTTGAAGACATTCCTTCCGTTCATCCGGGGGAAATATCTCTTGCTTTCTATAAAGGAGGGGAAGAAAGTGGGTTTGTCTTTAGGGCTTGGCTTTTCCATCCACAAATCCGCCACGAAATTTCCGTCGGAGAAAAGATGCGTGGAAAGGATGCCTCTACCATCGTCACTCGGGTTCGGTTCCAGGATGACGGCTCCGGCGCCGTCTCCGAACAGCACAGCCATGTCTCTTCCTTCGTCTGAGTAGTCCAGATTAGTGGATTGGACTTCTGCTGCAACTAAAAGTATCTTCTTATAAGTCTGGGTTCTGATGTACTGATCAGCCACAGAAAGAGCATAGATAAAACCAGAGCATTGATTTCTTACATCGAGAGCGCCAATACCCACAAGACCAAGTTTTTTCTGGACGATGACCCCTATCCCGGGAAAATAATGATCAGGAGAAAGGGTGGAGGCGACCATAAAATCAATTTCAGGTTTGTCGATGTTAGCATCTTGGATGGCCTTGAGGGCAGCCTCATAGGCAAGATCTGAGCTTCCTACTCCAACCTCCACATGCCTCCTCTCGCCGATACCGGATCTCTGGCGGATCCACTCGGCGGAAGTATTTATCACTTTCTCCAGGTCGAGGTTTGTGACTACCCGAGGGGGAACGAAATGACCTATGCCTGTTATTTGAGCCCGTATACTCATTTTGGATGCGCTCAATTATAATCAATAATTTTGGAAAAATAAAGATAATCGCGTACTTAGATTGGCGTCTCCATTTCCTGTGATGGCTTTAGAGTTGGATTCCGAGGAATGAAGAGCATTGGGGGATGGATTGAGCGACATTGGAAGATTTAGCCTTCCCTCATCGTTCTTCGAGGGAACCCGACGAAGTCGGGCCCGAGGACTGTTTGAGCACGGTACTATACATAGGACGGTACTGAGAATAGCTAAGAGACATCTGGGTGTGAAAACTGATAAACACGCGCAGTTCCGCAGGGCCGAGAAGGTTGATGAGGGAATGGCGTTAAAAATCTGACAGGAGCGAAAAAATCCCCCAATGCTCTTTTCTTTGATCACGGAAATAGAGGTGCTATCCTTGATCTGCAGGTTCTTGACTCAAAGAGGCTGAGGGGGTAATATCCAGAAGACAGAAAGAATAACATGAACTTAAAAAAGTGGATCCTTACTCTGGTGGGGATTCTAACACTCGTCTTTTTCCCATTCGCCAAAGAAGATGACTCGCTGAAGATAAATGCCTCGATAAATCCCAAGCGGCTCTCAAGGAGACAGGAAGGGAAGGTTACCCTTAAAATCTCCCTTAAAGAGGGAATTTCCATCAATCCACAACCGTCCTTTGTGATTGAGTTTGAACCGTCTGAAGAGATCAATTTCCCCAAAAATTTCTTTACAGCCTCTGACTTGGAAATAGAGACTTCGGAGCAGGATGGTGAGGAATACTTAAACTTAGGGAAGCCGATAGAAATTCCCTTCTCGGTCAAGTTGGAGGCTCACCAGGGCAATCACGTCCTTAAAGGAAAAATCAAGTATTTTGCCTGTTGTCCGAAGGAGGGGTGGTGTTTAAAAAGCAGCACGACTTTTTCGGCTTCTTTCTACACCCGCCGGACCGTGATAAGCAAGTAGAAGTAAACTCTTCCTTGAGAAAACTTCAATCTTTGTCTAAAGCCTACAGCCATCCATGCTGGATGTACCAGTCGATGGTTTCCTGGATGGCTTCCTGCAGGGGATATCGGGTGCAGAAAGCGAGCTTTTCCTGAGCTTTTTTGATGTCAGCGATCCAGCATTTCTCTTTCATTTCTTTTATTTTGTATGGATTGAGAAGGATAGGTTTCCGGGTGATTTTTCCTGCTGCTCGAGAAAAGATGCTGATGAGGGAGAGGAGAAAATAAGGAACTTTCAATGGGAGGGGGGATTTTCCCATGGCTTTTCCTGCTGTACGACCGACCTCATCCCAGTTGTGAGGTCGAGGATAAGCGATATTGAACACTTCGCCGCTTGCTAAGTCCTTCTGGATGCTGAGGTCGATTGCTCTGACCAGGTCCTTCACGTAACAGAGGCTGAGAAGCCTTTCTTGACCAAGGAGGCCGGGGATAATCCCCTTTCTTATGAATCTGAAGTAATGCAAAAAATCTCTATCCCGAGGCCCAAACACCGCCGTGGCTCTGAGAATGACAACCGGGTAGATATCTTTGAATTTTAGAGCCTCCTGCTCTCCCTTTAATTTGCTTTCCCCATAAGGAGTTATGGGATGGGCAGGAGAGCTCTCTTTAATCGGAGAGCAATCGACAGAGGGGCCGGCTGCAGAAAGGCTGCTGAGGAGAACGATTCGCTTGGGATAGATCTTTTGGGTGTGAAGGGACTGAAAAAGGCTTGCTGTGCCGAGTTGATTTACTGTATAATAATCTGCCAAATCCGATGCCAATGTAAGGCCAGCGAGGTGAAAGACGCAGTCAATGTCGGAAGGAAGAGAAGGGATGGAAAACAAATCTCCTTCCATAATATGGAGATCACGCCCTGCCAGCCATTTTAGATTGTCTGGATCTCTGACCAAGGCAAAGATTTCGACATCCTCATTATTTGATAGGTAATAATCGATCAGATGACTTCCGATGAAACCGGTGCCGCCAGTGATGAATGCTTTCATCGCTCAAATTTTATGAAAATTGCCTGCCCTGGTCAAACTGTAATAATAAAGAAGATTGTGCATATAGCTTATGGCAATGGTCATTTGAAAGGAGGAAATGGTGGATATCTTCCGTAAATGTTATGCCTTCACACGAGCCGAGGAGGCCCAGCAGAGCGGTCTTTATCCTTATTTCACCCCCCTCCAGGAGGTCAACGGGAATGAGGTTCTGATCGATGGTAAAGAGATGATCATGGTTGGTTCCAATAATTATCTGGGTTTAA
Source organism: uncultured Eubacteriales bacterium (assembly GCA_964429795.1). Lineage (GTDB taxonomy): Bacteria > Acidobacteriota > Aminicenantia > Aminicenantales > Aminicenantaceae > CAYSCW01. The sequence goes on along the minus strand of CAYSCW010000015.1, from coordinate 55,486 downwards.
CCAATCATTCCCGAGTGATAAAAGCGGCGCAGCAGGCTATGGAGAGATACGGAGTAGCCACCTGCGGTTCGAGATTCTTGAACGGCACCCTCGATATCCACGTTCAACTGGAAGAGAGACTGGCAGAATTCATGAAAAAGGAGGCAGCCCTTGCTTTTAGCACAGGGTTTCAGACCAATTTGGGTATCATCTCCACCATAGCAGGCAAAGGAGATGTCATAATCACCGACAGGATGGTTCATGCCAGCATCATCGATGCCTGCAGACTGTCTTTTGCCAGCGTCTACAAGTACAAGCATAACGACATGGAGGATCTGGAGAAGGTCCTCTCATCCTTGGGAGAAAATGCAGGGAAGCTCATCGCTGTTGATGGCGTGTTCAGCATGGAGGGAGACCTGGCCGATCTGCCTGGAATCGTGTCCTTGGCTAAAAAATACAACGCCAAAGTGATGGTGGATGATGCCCATGGAATCGGAGTCATGGGAAAGCACGGAAGAGGAACGGCTGAGCATTTTGGCCTGGAAGAGGAAGTCAATTTGGTCATGGGCACGTTCAGCAAATCCTTCGCATCTTTGGGAGGGTTTGTGGCAGGAGAAAAGAAAGTCATCTCCTACATCAAACATTTTGCCCGCTCCTTGATTTTCAGTGCCAGCATCACCCCTGCCTCTGTGGCCACTGTACTGGCCACCCTTGAGATCATCCAGACTGAGCCGGAGAGAAGGGAGAGACTCTGGCAGATCACAGAAAAGATGAAATCCGGTTTTCAAGCGATGGGATACAACACAGGACCCACTGAGACACCTATTATCCCCGTCATGATCGGAAATGATGAATTGACTTTTATGTTGTGGAAGATGTTGAGAGAGAATGGCATTTTTACCAATCCAGTGATCTATCCTGCTGTTCCCAAGGAAAAGTCTCTTATTCGGACAAGCTATTCAGCGACCCATAGCGATGAAGAGCTGGAGACTGTGCTTGAGAGCTTCCAGAGATGTGGAAAACAGCTAGGAATCATCGGGTGAGAGCGATGCTTTTAAAAAGAAAATTCAGACAATTTTATTTATTTGTATTGCTTATTCTCTCTGTGTTTTTGAGTATGTATGGGTCCAGTACCATTCTTCCCCTCAGTGAAGTCAAGGCCGGGATGCAAGGAATCGGCAAGAGTGTTTTTGAAAAGGACAAGATCGAGCAGTTTGAGGTTGAAATATTGGGCGTTCTCCACAACGTGCAGCCCAAGAGGAGTATTATACTGGCCAGACTCAAAGGAGGAAGATTGGATACCGCTGGAATGATCCAGGGTATGAGCGGCAGTCCCGTTTATGTGGGTGGAAAGTTGATCGGAGCGATAGCTTATAGTTTCCCTTATGCTAAGGAAGCTATTGCTGGAATCACTCCCATAGAGGAGATGCTGGACATATCAGACAAAGAGAGTCCTAAGGCCTCGTTTTCTCCCCAGATTCCTGTGAAAAAGCAGATGGAATTGAAGGAAATCTTTGAGCTGAACAAGGACTTCTTTCTTTCCCAATCCGCTCTCTATTCAGAAGGACAGACATTCAAACCCCTTCCTGTTCCTCTCGTCTTCAGCGGATTTTCTCCTCATGTTTTCGAGCAGGCAAAATCTTTCTTTACCCCACTGGGTTTCAGTCCGATGATGGCAGGGCCCTCAGGCCAGGAACGGACAGTTATATCACCTCCTGATCTTTTTCTTAATGAGGGGGATCCTGTTGGGGTTCAGCTGATTACCGGGGACCTTAGCATGACAGCCTTGGGAACGGTCTCCTATGTGGATGGCAACCGTGTGCTGGCCTTCGGACACCCTATCTACAACTTGGGTACTGTGGATTATGCCATGGCCAAGGCAAAAGTAATTACTGTCGTTCCCAGTCTTTCGGTCTCGTTCAAGTTGGCTGCGCCAGAGGCTGTAGTGGGAGCATTCACTCAAGATCGCACCTCCGGCCTGCTGGGTGAGATCGGAAAAAATCCCCAGCTTATCCCTATCAATATCAAGATGAATGACGGAAAAGGCAATACAAGTGATTTCAAGATAAAGATCGTCGAAGACAGGATCCTGACTCCTGTTCTGGTCAATTTCTCTCTTGCTAACCTCATTTCTGTTGAAGGCAGATCCGTAGGCAATCTTTCCCTTGAGCTCAGTGGAACTATCTATCTAGAGAACGGGATGAATGTCCGTCTGGAAGACCTTTATTCCGGTAATTTTGATACATCTGTCACTGATTTATCCGGACTTCTCATGGCTGTTGTCTATTTCTTGGTCAACAATGAGTTCGAGGAGTTGAGGATCCATCGGATCGATTTAAGTATAAATGCCACAGAAGAGGTGAAGCTTTCCTATCTGGAAAAAGTGTGGTTGGACAAGTATGAGGCTTCACCTGGGGAGAGGATTTATATCCAGGTTCATACCCGAAGTTTTAGAGGAGACACAGACATCCGGGAAGTGGGCCTTCCCACACCCCATCTTCCTCCTGGTTCTGAATTCCAGTTAGTGATTGCCGATGCCAACTCGATTCATCAAATAGAAATGAGCCTTTATAGACAGCAGGCCTTCGTCCCTCGGAGTCTGAATCAGTTGATCAGGATTTTGAGCAGTCTCAGGAAAAACAACCGCATCTACTTCAAAGTCATCGCCTCCAAACCAGGTCTATTCCTGAAAGGGGAGGAGATGCCCAACCTTCCGCCGACCATGAAATCGATGTTTTCTTCACCCAGAGCAGCGGCTTCAGGCCCCACAGAGCTTAGCAAATCCACGCTCACAGAATACCAGGTGGAAGTTCCTTATATGTTCAGAGGAGCAGTGATAATACCTATTAAAATCAAAGAATAGGAGAGAGGGAATGAGAAAGGGCTTAATGACGGGTCTTATGATCCTGTTTTTCTTGGTTCACTTTGTTCATGCGGTTGTGCCTCAAAAATGGGAACTGCGGAGCAGGGATGATTTTTTGGAGGGGAAGTTTAAGGGAATTTCTGTTTTTGAGGATGGCCTCCTTTCCCTTTCCCCCAAAGAAGAGGAAATCAAAGCCCCTCCAGAGGAGTTTTTCCTTTCCTGTGTAGTAAGCCCTCAAGGTGATATTTATCTGGGAACAGGACATGGAGGAAAAATATATAAAATCAGTAGCTCCGGTCAAGCGGAGCTCTATTTTCAAGTGCCTGAGATGGATATCTACTGTCTTGCTCTGGATAAGAAAGGCAGGCTCTACGCAGGTGCCTCTCCTAATGGAAAGATCTACAGAATCACTGATAAAGGCAAAGGCGACCCATTCTTTAATCCCGAAGAGAAATATGTCTGGGATCTGTTGTTTACGGATAAAGATATCTTGCTGGCCGCTGTCGGTGAGGCCGGCGGGATTTATGAGATAAATCAGGAGGGAGAAGGGAATCTCATCCTGAAGGCAGAGCAGAACCATATCCTCTGCCTGAGAATGGACAAAAACGGGGATCTGATCGCTGGAAGCGGCGGCAAAGGTCTTCTCTACCGATTGACGCAAGGGAAAAAGACGTCCATCCTCTTTGAATCCCCCTATGAAGAAATCAGAAGTATCGCCCTGGATGATCGAGGGAATATCTACGCTGCAGCCAGTGGCGAAGTCACCACCCCCAAGAGAGCGGAGATTTCTCCGGCTAAGATCAAAGATGAAACAGAGGTGACTTTAACCGTTACTCCTTCTTCGGCTCAAACAAAGGTTTCATCCCTCTCTGAAGAAAAACAGCCCAGCGCGATTTACAGAATAAATCCCGCAGGGGTAGCCAAGAGAGTTTGGCATTCTGAGGAGGATTTGACCTACAGCCTCATCTGGGATGAGAGAGAAAAAAGAATAATCTTTGGTACAGGGAATAAGGGCAGAATCTATGCTCTCAGCAGGGAAGATAAATTCTCATTACTCCTCCAAAGGGAATCCGAACAGGTGTACTCCCTTGTCCCCTCGGATTCCCGAGTCTACGTACTCTCCAATAATCCCTCCGGTTTGACAGTTCTTCTTTCCGAACAAAGAGATGAGGGAGAATATCTTAGCAAGGTCTGTGACACCGAGACTGTTTCATCTTGGGGAAGGATAGAATGGGATGCTGAGCTTCCAACAGGGGCCAGCATCCAGTTTCAAACCCGGAGTGGAAATTCGGCAGAAACTAACCAGAGCTGGTCAGACTGGTCTCCTCCCTACCAGAAGGAAGGAGGAGAACAGATTCTCAGTCCAAAGGCTCGCTATATTCAGTTCAAAGTCATTTTCAAATCCCAATCGGGAAAAGTCTCACCCCTTCTTTCCAAGGCTTTTCTCTTTTATCTTCAGGCTAACCTCGAACCGGTCATCACTAGGCTGGAGCTTTTACCCCCTAACCAGGTATTTCTGAAGCCGCCTGAACAGGATGATGTTATATGGGGGGCGGATGTAGATATATCGCAGAAGTCCAAACCTGAAGATAAAAGGAACTATTTCTTGACCAAGAAGACGGAGAGGATGGGATTCCAGACTGTCATCTGGGAGGCTTCTGATGAAAACGAAGACAGACTCATCTACACCCTTTACCTGAAGAGAGAAGATGACAGACAGTGGCTAAGCCTGAAGGAGAACTGGGAGGAATCAATCTTTGCTTTTGATACGGTTTCATTTCCAGATGGAGTTTATCATATCAAGGTGGAGGTTACGGATAGTCCTTCTAATCCTCTGGGGATGGAGCTAAAATCTGGAAGAATAAGCTCGCCTTTGATCATCGATAATTCTCTCCCTGCAGTCAAAAATTTCCAGGCTACCCAGGATAAGAATACCTTGACAGTAACTTTTTCTGCCGAAGATAGCATGTCTTCTATCGAGGAAGTTCTTTACATCATCCGACCGGATAAATGGCGGAGTGTATTTCCTTTGGACGGGATATGCGATTCCAAACAGGAAGAATTCAAGTTCAATATAACTTTAGCGGCAAATTCTGAAAGGTTTGTGACTCTTAAAGTGAAAGACAGTCAGGGAAACACAGGCGTTTACAGATATTCATTTTAGATGGGGGATATCGGCCCGTCAGGAGAACGAGCCTTACAACGATCGACTTTGATGATGGTTCCTAGGAGAATCCAGTCCTATCCGCTCTTCACTCTCTCCAGGTATTTGTCTTCTCGTGTATCGATGCGGACAATGTCTCCTTTTCTTATGAATTGAGGGACATTCACCGTGATTCCCGTCTCCAGCACAGCAGGCTTGCTGCTGGCAGATTGGGTGGCTCCTTTCAGAAAGGGATCTGTCTTAACGACTTTTAGATCTATGGTCAGGGGAGGATTGACTCCCACTGCTATTCCCTCGTGCATCTCTATGGTGAAGACCACGTTAGGCACGAGATAACAGATGCTGTCTTCGATAACATCCCCAGAAAATTTGACCTGTTCATAGGTCTCCAGATCCATGAAGATGTAATCTTCTCCTTCCTGGTAGAGAAACTCCATCTCTTTTTCTTCGAGAAAGGCCTGTTCCACCCTATCCTTGGATCGAAATCTGTAATCCAGAAGGGTCTGGTCCTTGAGGTTGCGAAGCTTTGTCTGCATCAAAGCCTGACCTTTTCCTGGGGTTATGTGGGTTGCCTCCAATACTTTGTAGATACTATCCTCAATTTTGATGATCATTCCTTTTCTTATTTGGGTTGCGTTGATCATTTTCTCTGCCCGCCTAGAATCAAATTTTTCATAGATACCTTCGGCTCAACAGAAATACTCTATATTAAATGCCCTCTAATGTTCAATAGGGGGCTGGCCCCAGAAATTTGATTTTGCTCTCTTTTTCATTTATAAAGGACTCTTGTCGATAGGAAGATGGCCCAGCTTTGTTTTCTCGGAACAGGAGGTTCTGTAGCTACAGAGAAAAGGGACAATACCGCACTGGTCATTTCCTCAGGAGAGGCACTGCTTTTAATCGACTGCCCTGGGGGTGTTATTCAGAAAATCAAAAGATTAGGATTTGATCCGCGCAGTGTCACCTCCATTTTGGTCACTCATATCCACCCTGATCATATCTATGGTTTGCCTTCCTTTGTTCACAGCCTGATGTTGGATGAATGTCTTGTCGAGCTTTATGGGTCGGAAGAAACTATCCGATTCTGTCAGGATCTTCTGGACTTGTTCCATTTGAGAGAAGAAAAGATTAAGACAAGAATTTGTTTCAAGAATACGGAGAAGAATAAGATTTATCGCTTGTCTTCTTCCCTTATCTTTTCAGCAATGAGAATCCCTCATGATTCTTCTTCGCTTGCTTACCGATTCCGATTCGAAGACACAAGAAGAGATCTCACCTATTCAGGTGATACTCCTGTGTTTCCTTCTCTTTTCAAGGCTTCAGCTGGCATCGATTATCTCATCCATGACTGCAGTGCTCCTTCTCGCTTTTTCAATAAATATCCTTCCCTCTACAGGATGCATACACATTCTCTGGATTTGGGAAGGCTTTCTCAGGAAGCAAAAGTCAGGTGCCTTATCCCCTGCCACTTTTTTGGAGAATTGGATTTTTCCCTTGCTGAGATAGAGAAGGAAATACGGGAAAATTTTGAAGGAAAGCTGATCGTTCCTCAGGATCTCATAAAAATAGATCTATGAAGGAAATCAGGAACATGTACCGATCTTCTAAAATCGATAACGTCTTCTTTAATTTCCACAGGAGGCGGCTATGAGGGGATTGAATGCTTTGGTCATATTCTTCATTTTTTCTTTAGGCCTATCCTGCAACAATCCATCGAAAAAAAATATGGCCGATTTGGTATTCCTTAACGGCACTGTATGGACAGTCAATCCAGAATATCCAAAGGCTGAGAGCGTGGCCATCATTGGAAAGAGAATTTTCGAGGTGGGCACCTCAGAGCAAATAAAGAGACTCATCGGGCCAAATACCAGGATTGTCGATCTGGAGGGAGGCCTCCTCCTTCCTGGATTCATCGACAGCCATACTCATTTTCTCGATGGCGGATTCGCCTTGGCCAGCATCCAGTTGAGGGATGTCAAGAGTCGGGAGGAATTTGCAGCCCGGATGAAAGAAAAAGCCAGGGAGTTGGGAGAGGGGGAGTGGATCCTCAAGGGGGATTGGGATCATCAGCAGTTTGACCCTCCGGAGCTTCCCAGAAAAGAATGGATCGATCCGGTTACTACTCGAAACCCTGTTTGTGTCAACCGACTTGATGGACACATGGTCCTGGCCAACAGATTGGCCCTGCGTCTGGCGGGCATCACTGGAGACACTCCATCACCCGAGGGGGGTGTTATCCTCAAAGACCCGGACACAGGAGAACCGACAGGCGTTCTTAAAGACGCGGCCATCGACCTTGTCCAAAGTCATATCCCTGAGCCTTCCCTTGCCCAGAAAATAAGCGCGGCCAAATCCGCGTTCAAGCTTGCCAGCGAAATAGGAGTAACTTCTGTCCATGATATGGCCTCTGCCGGAAATTTCGAGGTTTACCAGGAGCTTCAAAAGAGGGGCGAGCTTCTGGCCCGTCTGTATCTCTATATTCCCATCACTGAGGTTGAGCTTCTTGTCCGGCTGAAGCTGAAGTCCCCTTTCGGGAATGACTTTCTTAAGATAGCGGGTTTAAAAGGTTTCGTTGATGGTTCCTTAGGCTCTTCCACGGCCTTGTTTTTCAAACCTTACACGGATGACTCCACAAAAAGAGGTATCTTCTATTCTCACATGTTCCCGGAAGGAATCATGGAAGAGCGCATCTTCAGGGCTGATAGGGGAGGTCTCCAGGTGGCTGTCCATGCCATCGGAGATAAAGCCAACCATATCATCCTCGATATTTTCGAGAGAGTCATCCAGGAGAACGGTCCGAGAGACCGGCGCTGGCGGATTGAACATGCCCAGCATCTTCTTCCCGAGGATATCGAGAGGATAGCGCGACTAAGTATCATTGCCTCTGTCCAGCCTTACCATGCTATTGATGATGGGCGCTGGGCAGAAAAGAAAATCGGGCATGAGAGATGCCGGACTTCCTATGCGTTCAAATCGCTGGTCGATGGAGGGACCATTCTGGCCTGCGGTTCAGATTGGACTGTGGCTCCTTTAGATCCTATCTCCGGGATTTATGCCGCGGTGACCCGGAGAACTCTGGATGGGAAGAATCCTGAGGGTTGGTTTCCCGAGCAGAGGATATCCCTGGAAGAGGCCATCAAGGGTTACACTATCAACGGAGCCTATGCGGAATTTGCAGAGAGAAAGAAAGGATCCATAGAAAAAGGTAAGCTGGCCGACCTGGTGGTCATCGATCAGAATCTCTTCGTTATTCCTCCAGAAGAGATCAGGGAAGCCAAGGTGATGATCACTATTCTTGATGGAGAAATCGTTTATCAGAGGTAGTTATCTGAGATGATCTTTCTGTATTTTGCCCTGTTGATCCTTTCCTTTGCTGTGCTCTTCAAATGTGCCGATTTTTTCGTCTCAGGAGCTGTAGGAATAGCCCACGTGACCAGGATTCCAAAGATGGTGGTGGGTATTGTACTGGTCGGCTTGGCCACCACCGCTCCCGAGTTTGGAGTTTCTGTTCAGGCGGCTTTCTTGGGGCATCCTGAGATTGCCTTGGGAAATGCCATTGGCTCTGTTATCTGCGATGATGGACTGGCCCTTGCCCTGGCCGCGGTCTTCTCTGCATCAGCGATCATGGTCAACTGCCGGTTGCTGAGAACAGCCGCGGTCTTCCTCCTTTCCATCGATGTGCTGGCTTATCTTTTGGCCAGAAACGGAACAGTGGGCAGACTGGAGGGAATTGTTTTCATCTTCATCTTGTTTCTTTATTTTATCTATATCATCAGAAAGCGGGACAGCCGTCTGGGAGGGGAAAAAGCGATTCCACCCAGGGAAGAAAAAGCTGATCAACCTCCAAAGGCGGTTTTTTCCATGAAGAGATCGCTTGTTTTATTCCTTGTAGGCATAGCAGGAGTGGCCATATCCAGCCGGGTGGTGATCTGGGCTTCAGTCAATATTGCTCAGCATTTTTCCATCTCGGAGACCATCATCGGATTGACCGTTATCGCCCTCGGAACATCTCTTCCCGAGATAAGCACCTGCATCACCGCCGCCCTCCGAGGAGAAGGAGAAATTGCTGTTGGGGACATCATAGGGGCGGACATCCTCAACATTCTCTGGATTATCGGTGTCTCGTCGATTGCCAACCCTATAACAGTCGATCTTGAAGTGATCAACTTCACTTTTCCCTATATGATCTTGATTGTCACTGTGATGCTGGTCAGTGTGCATATAGGCTGTCGTCTGACAAAAGCAAAAGGCGCTGTTCTTTTCGCCCTGTATATCCTTTACTTCTTTTTAACACTCCTGCTTTTCACATAGTGGGCGGGAAGAGGAGATGATTGTTTTACTTCATAAGCATTTTTAATACCGTGATGAGTGAAGATATTTCGTTCAATTAGATAGTAAGGCGCCGGTTCCCCTCCATCCTCGCCAAGACCCTCCCACCCTCCACTATGGGCTTCGGATGGAAAGGAACCGGCGCTGTGACTTATTATATCCCTAATCATTAGCTATCACGAAAGCAGAAATGCTTTTCTTTGTTGTCTTCAAAAAAAATATTTGTTAATATAATCCGTCTTTAAGCGGAGGAGGACAAGATGAATGTAGGCGTGATTAACGAAAGTGGCAAAATTGAAAATCGGACAGGACTAACTCCGAGCAGTGTTTCTCTTCTTACAGAGAAAGGGAATACCGTTTATGTCCAGGCTGGTGCTGGTTTGAAATCAGGTTATTCCAACGAAGAATACACTTCGCAGGGAGCTGAAATCGTTTTTACCAAGGATGAAGTGTTGGGACGCTCGGATGTGGTCTTGAATATATCCCCTCTCAATCAGGAGGAGTGCAACCTGGCGCGAGAAGGGCAGATTCTGTTCGGATTTCATCATTTGGCTGTTGCTAAAAAAAGTCTTTTAGAATGCCTCTTGGAGAAGAAGGTAACCATCATCGGCTATGAAATCGTTCAGGAAGAAAATCAGAGCCTTCCTTTTCTCGAAAGCCTGAGTGAGATTGCTGGCCAGATGTGTCTTGCCATATCGGGACATTATCTTCAAAACAGTCAGGGCGGCCGCGGAGTGATCATCGGGGGAGTGGTGACTGTCCCTCCTGCGACAGCTGTCATCATCGGCAGCGGCGTCCTGGCCCGAAGCGCTGTCAAAGCCTTGCTGGGAGCCGGGGCTCATACCATAGCTCTGGGCCACAATATGGATAGGTTGAGACAATTGGAGGAAATGACATCTGGCCGACTAATCACTCTCATGGCCAGTAAGTACAATATCGCTCGTATGGTCAAAATTGCGCACATCCTCATCGGAGCCGTGCTTCGTCCTGGGGAAAGAGCTCCTATCATGGTTACCAAGGAGATGGTGAGAAGCATGAAGAAGGGCTCTTTGGTCATCGACTTGGCCATCGATCAAGGCGGATGCATTGAAACCAGCCGTCTCACCACTCTTGAGCATCCTACTTTTGTGGAGGAAGGGGTGATTCATTATTGTGTGCCCAATATAACCGCAGCAGTCAGCCGCACCTCGACCAAAGTTCTATCCAATCTGGTGACTCCTTACCTTCTACAGATAGGAGAGATGGGTGTTGAACAGGCCATGGAGAGAAATCGTCCTTTAGCCCGCGGTGTTTATGTCCACAAGGGCAACATAGTTAGAAAAACTATTGCGGAGAGATTCGGGCTGGATTACAAAGAGCACATTGTGCTTGAATAATCAAGGGTAGGCGATGAAAGAGATTTTAATAGAATTCAGCCCGGACCAAAGGAATCTTATCCATCTCCTTCATAGAATTCAGAACAAATACGGCTATATTCCTCCCCAAACCATATCCGAGTTATCCCGATACTTAAGGATATCTGAAAGTGAAATATATGGAGTGTTAACATTTTATAAGGCATTCAGCCTCGAGCCCAGAGGAAAACACCTTGTCACGGTCTGTTTAGGGACAGCCTGTCATGTCAGAGGAGGTGTTCAGATTGTTGAGGAAATGGAACGCAAGCTCTGCACTCAAGTGGGGCACACCACGGCGGATGGTAAGTTTACCCTCCAGACTGTGAACTGTCTTGGCTGTTGTGCTATAGGCCCGGTGGTAGTTGTGGATGATAAATATTATTCTCACGCAACTTTAAGAAAAGTGAATGCGATTCTCAGTGAATATCAAGAGACTTAAGTGATTACTGAAAAGATCAATAATCCAGAGGCGTTAGAAAGTTGGAGGAAGGAAATTCTTCTCTCACGTCCCCCTTACAAAAAGGTGATCGTCGTTTCTTCTGGAACATGCGGCCAGGCTAGTGGATCCCTTTCTATCATTGAAGCCACACGATTGGAGCTCGAAAGGAGAGGGCTCAAAAAGAAAGTAGGGCTGGAGATAACGGGTTGTCATGGCTTTTGTGAACTTGAACCCAACATCATCATTTATCCTGATGGGATTTTTTATAAAAAGCTCCAGCCTGAGGACATCCCGAAGATTATCGATGAAACAATATTAAAAGATAGAGTTATTCCTTCTTTGGTTTATGAAGATTTGAAAACAGGGAAAAAGTGGGAAAAACAAAAGGAGATTCCCTTTTACCAGATGCAACTCCGCCTCCTCACCCAAAACAATTTTAGAGTTGATCCTACTAGCATTGAAAGTTATGTTGCTCTGGATGGATACCAAGCTCTGGAAAAGGCCCTTTTTAATATGACCTCTGAAGAGATTATTGAAGAAGTCAAAGCCTCTCGTTTAAGAGGAAGAGGTGGGGCCGGCTTTCCGACCGGAAGGAAGTGGGAAATCTGTCGCGCTGCAAAATCTGACGTTAAATATATCATCTGTAATGCCGACGAAGGGGATCCAGGGGCTTATATGGACAGAAGCCTGTTGGAAGGGAATCCCCATAGCATCATTGAAGGCATGATCATCGGAGCCTATGCGATCGGGGCTACAGAGGGCTTTATTTATGTGAGAATGGAATACCCTCTGGCTGTCAAACACGTCAAGCTTGCGCTGGAACAGGCAAGAAGCGTGGGGCTGCTTGATCAATCCATCCTTGGTTCAGAATTTCACTTTGATATTCATGTGGTTGAAGGGGCGGGAGCTTTTGTTTCTGGAGAGGAAACATCTTTGATGGCTTCTATCGAAGGCCGACGCGCTTTTCCAAGGCAGAGGCCTCCTTTTCCAGCTCAATCCGGGCTATGGGGAAAGCCGACAAACATCAATAATGTGGAGACGTGGGCCAACGTCCCTCTGATCATTAAGGAGGGTGCTGACTGGTATTCCCAAATAGGGACAGCACAGAGCAAGGGAACCAAGATCTTCTCCCTGGTTGGTAAGATCAACAACACGGGCTTGGTCGAAGTTCCCATGGGCATCACACTCAAAAAGATCATCTATGATATTGGAGGCGGAATAAAGGACAACAAGAAGTTCAAAGCTATACAGACAGGGGGTCCATCAGGAGGGTGCATTCCCGCCAACCAGCTCGGTCTGCAAGTTGATTATGACTCTTTGGCAAAGGCGGGCTCGATAATGGGATCAGGGGGAATGATTGTGATGGATGAAGAGACCTGCATGGTGGATGTTGCGCGCTATTTTCTCAATTTCACTCAGGAAGAATCCTGCGGCAAATGTGTCCCCTGCCGTCTGGGCACCCGACAGCTTGTGGAGATACTCACCCGTATCACCAAGGGAAAAGGTCAGGAAGAGGACCTCAAAACACTCGAAGATTTGAGCAAAACCATAAAATCCACCTCTCTCTGCGGATTGGGACAGACAGCTCCTAACCCTGTTTTGACCACTCTTCGTTACTTTCGGGATGAATATGAAGCTCACATAAAAGATAAAGCCTGTCCCGCTTTAGTCTGCAAGGATTTGATCATCTATCATATCGAACCGGAAAAGTGCGTGGGTTGTCTTCTTTGTTTGAAGGACTGCCCGGTTGAAGCCATCAGCGGCGAAAGGAAGAAGGTTCATGTCATCAACCAGGAGCTATGCATCAAGTGCGGAGCCTGTTTTGACGTCTGCCCACCTAAAGTGAGCGCTGTTTCCAAATACACAGGAAAGAAAAAGGAAAGAATCCTCAGGAAAGCGTCCAAGCAAAGAGCAAAACAATGAAGATTACTATCGACGGGAAACACATAGAGACAGAGGAGAATAAGACCATTCTGGAGGTGGCTCGGGAAAACGACATCTTCATTCCCTCTCTTTGTGACCATCCCCGTCTAGCTCCCTTCACCGGGTGTCGGTTGTGTATCGTTGAGATCGAGGGCCGAAAGAATTTTCCCCCTTCTTGCGGCACCTATGTGGAAGAGGGGATGGAAATTAAGACCAATACAGCACGGCTTCGGAAGTGGAGAAAGCAGATCCTGGAGCTTATCCTTTCTGAACATCCCAACGCCTGTCTGATCTGTAGCGAGAAGGATAAATGCGATGAATACAAGTCCACCATCCGAAAAGTCGGGGAAGTGACGGGCTGTGTCCTCTGTGCCAACAACGGCCGCTGCGAACTTCAGGACGTTGTCGAATCTTTGGGCCTGGATAAAGTCAGTTACCCTTCTCTTTATCGCCATCTGGACGTCAAGAAAGAAGATCCATTCCTGGACCGAGATTACAATCTGTGTATTCTCTGTGGCAGGTGCGTGAGAGTCTGCCAGGATGTGCGGGGAGCTTCTGCCATCTCTTTTATCTATCGAGGCACCAGGGCTGTTGTGGGTACAGTCCTGGATCGACCCCTCATCGATGCTGGATGCCAGTTTTGTGGAGCCTGTGTGGATGTCTGTCCGACCGGAGCCCTGTTTGAGAGAAGAATAAGGTATGAGACCCTGCCAGATAATGAGGTCCGTACCATCTGTGCTTTCTGCAGTATGGGATGCACTCTCAACATGAATCTGAGTCAGGACAGGATCCTGAGTTCTCAGCCCCTGATGGAGGGAGTGGTGAATCGGGGGCAGGCCTGCCTCAGAGGTCGATTCACAGTCAGGGACATTATGTACAGTTCCCGAAGGATTACCAGGCCTATGGTCAGAAAGAAAAGAGAGCTGGTGGAGACAACTTGGGAAGAGGCCATGGACATTGCCGCTCAGGGGTTGAAAAAATACAAGGGAAAAGAGTTGGCTCTGGTTGCGTCTTCTCAATTAAGTTGCGAGGATATTTATGCTTTGCATAAGTTTGCCCAGGACGCTCTTAATACCAAAAATATCTGGAATGGCTCAGGCCATTCTCCTTTTGCTGCATTTGCTCGTGTAGCCGAGAGGAATGGTCTGCCCGGAATTCTGAATTTTAGAATCAGAGACATTTCCGAAGCGAAAGTTGTCTTTGTCCTCGATGAGGAACTTATTGCTTCTCATCCCATTGTCTGGCTTGAAGTCTTAGAGGCGGTCAGGAAAGGGGCCAGGCTCATCGTCGCTTCTGGCTTCTCTACCTTCTTCAGCCGCTACGTTTCCCTTTCGCTTTGTATCGAGCCAGGATCTGAATCTCGCCTCTTGCAGTTTCTCTCCAAATTCTTGCTTGAAATCAGTGGTCCGCACAGCTTTTCTCAAATCAATGGATTTACTTCCTTCCGAAATTTTGTCGATAAGCTGGATTCCTCCAGAGCTTCAGAGATGACCGGTGTCAGGCAGGAGAGCTTGAGAGAGGCCTCCCGGCTTCTTTACGGGGAAGGTCCAGCCGTGTTTCTTTTCGGCTCCGGATTGACCCGATCTCCCTCCGGCCAGCAGAACCTGGTCTCCCTCTGGAATCTCGCCCTTCTCACAGGAGCCAGGCTTGTGCCCCTGGGACTGGAAAGCAACCTGAGAGGCGCCTATGAAATCAGCAGGCATTTTCCCAGTAATATCAAGGACGTTCATCAGATCATCCAGGGAATTGCCAGCGGCGAGGTGAAGGCCCTCTACCTTGCGGGGCCGATGCCCTACCTGGGAAGGAAGAAACCTGAATTCTTGGTGGTTCAAGACAGTTTCATGAATGATAGAACCCAGAAGGCCGATGTCGTCTTTCCTGCCACCACTTTTGTAGAGACAGAGGGAGTGTTGGTCAACACAGAAGGAAGGCTTCAAAAAGCGGAAAGGATAGCGCAACCTTTGGGTGAAGTTAGGCCCGACTGGTGGATCGTTACCCAACTGGCTCATAAGATGGGAAAGAAAAATTTTGCCTACAAGAAGTCCTCGCAGATTCTTAAAGAAATATCCGGCGTGATCCCAGGATTAGCCAAGGCTTCTTACCCTCCTCTCAAGAAGGGAAGAGAAATCTTCATTCAGGAAAAGAAAAAGGGAGAAAGGAAGTTTCTGTTACCTGGAGCGACTCCTCCCGAGGCAGAGGCCAGCAAGAAATATCCCTACCTTCTTGTGCTTGATTACAGTTTAGATTACTACAGGAATCTTTCCCTCTCAGAGGAAATCAAAGGCATGGGTATCATCCGGGATTCCAGGTGGATCAGGATATCCCCGGAGGACGCCGAAGAACTTCAGGTCAAGGGGGGAGAGGAAATCGTAGTTGAATCTCCGGATGGAAAGTGCAAAGGCCTGGTCAGAATTTCTGTCTCCCTCCCTAAAGGAAGAATGAAAGCAAGCATTCTCTGGAATGATGGCTCTGATCATTCGGCAGTTGGCCTTATGTCCTTTTCTTCTGCGCAATCGCTGTCTTTAGGACCCATACCGGTTAGGATAAAAAGAGGAAAGTAATGGCCAAGATTTTGAAGAGAGAACGTTTGGTGCCCAATATCCACCTACTTAAGGTTCATGCGCCGAAAATAGCCCAAAAATGTAAGCCCGGACAATTTGTCATCATCATGCCCGATGAGCGGGGAGAAAGAATTCCGTTGACCGTTGCTGATTGGGACAAGAAGGAAGGCTCTATCACTACAGTGGTTATGGTGGTGGGGACCTCTACCCATAAGCTCGCTCGGCTTAAAAGCGGAGATGAAGTTCCTGTTTTCGTAGGACCCTTGGGTAAACCCTCTGAAATCGAAAAATTCGGCACCGTCATCTGTGCTGGAGGCTGTTTTGGAATAGGAGCTATCTATCCTGTGGCCAGAGCCATGAAGGAGGCAGGAAACAGGGTTATCACCTTGATAGATGTCAAGGCCAACTACCTGCTCTACTGGGAAGACAAACTCAGAGAAGTGAGTGATGAAGTTTATATTTCCGCCAGGGACAGCTATTATGATTGCAAAAATTACATCCCCAAGGTCCTTGGAGAAATCCTGAAGGATAAGAAAAGAGTGGACAGAGTTTTTTCTGTGGGCTGTACCTACTTGATGTACACCTGCGCGGAGGCTACCAGGGCTTACGGAATAAAAACATTGGTAGCCCTCAATCCGATCATGGTCGATGGAACGGGGATGTGCGGAGCTTGCCGGGTAAGTGTGGATGGCCGGACAAAGTTTGCCTGTGTGGATGGGCCTGAGTTTGATGGGCATCTTGTGGACTGGGAAGAGCTCTTCTCCAGACGCAAAACATATTTTGATGATGAGATCGAATCCCTCTGTTACTGGGAAAGAGAAAATTTTCCATAAAGTGAAGTAAGGAAAAGATGTCTGAAAAAAATGCACTCTCGCCTGAAGTCAAGGAAAGACTGAGAAAAGGATTCAGCGAAGACTGGCGCAAGGAATTGCGCAAATCTATTCCGGCCAAGGAACGAATGAAGATGCGCCGTCAGAAGATGCCGGAGAGGGAACCGGAAGAGAGGAACAAAGATTTTCATGAGGTGAATCTTGGCCTGAATGAGAAGGCCGCCGTCAGGGAAGCCCAACGTTGCCTGGATTGTGCCAACCCTCAATGTATTCTGGGTTGTCCGGTGGGCATTGATATTCCTGCCTTCATCAAGCTCATCGAGATCGGTGATTTTGTCCAGAGCGTTCGCAAGATCAAAGAGACCAACAGCCTTCCCGCCATCTGTGGTCGCGTCTGTCCCCAGGAAAGCCAGTGTGAGGCCGTGTGCACGACCAAGAAAGCTACAGGAGTGTCCGTAGCCATCGGAAACCTGGAGAGGTTTGCCTCCGATTACGAAAGAATCAAAGGAGAAGTTTATATCCCTTCTATCCCTCCTTCTACTGGGCATAAAGTGGCCATCATCGGAGCAGGACCGGCAGGCCTGACCGCAGCCGGAGATTTGGCCATGAAGGGACACCAGGTTACCATTTTTGAAGCTCTCCATGAGGCTGGAGGTGTTCTGGTCTATGGCATCCCTGAATTCAGGCTTCCCAAGGGCATCCTTCAGTCCGAGGTGGATTATTTGAAGAAATTAGGGGTAGAACTAAGAACAAATTTTATCGTGGGCCTGACAGCCACCATCGATGACCTGAAGAGGGAAGGCTTCGAAGCCTTTTTCATAGGTTCGGGCGCCGGATTGCCCAGTTTCATGAGGATTCCTGGGGAAAACCTGGTGGGAGTATATTCTGCAAATGAGTACCTGACCCGGGTCAACCTGATGAGAGCCTACGCTTTTCCCAAATACGATACTCCTGTTTATCTGGGCAAGCGAGCCGCAGTCATCGGCGGAGGGAATGTGGCTATGGATTCGGTCCGCACAGCCCAGAGACTGGGAGCGGAGAAGGCTACCATCGTCTACCGGCGTTCTCGGGTGGAAATGCCGGCCAGGGTGGAGGAGGTCAAGCACGCCGAGGAAGAGGGCATTGAGTTTCACTTCCTTACAGCTCCCGTAAGGTATATTGGAGATGATAAGGGAAGGGTCAGGGCTATGGAGTGTATCCAGATGAGGCTGGGAGAGCCTGACTCTTCTGGTAGACGTCGACCAGTTCCCATCGAGGGCTCAGAGTTTACCATGGAAGTTGACTTAGTGGTAGTAGCTATCGGACAAAGCCCCAACCCTCTCATTCCCCAGACTACTCCCCAGCTTAAAGTCGGGAAATGGGGGAACATCGAGGTGGATTGGGACACCATGGCCACCAGCATGGAAGGCGTCTATGCGGGAGGAGATATTATCCGGGGTGGAGCTACCGTCATATTAGCCATGGGAGATGCACGGATAGCTGCCGATTCGATACATCAATACTTGAGCAATAAAAAAAGAAAGTAGGGGGCCGTTCCTCGAACGGTTCCCATACCTCTTTAAAGAGGGATCAAAATGAGTTGGATAGACGATTACAAGAAAAAGCTGGCAACTGCCGAAGAAGCTGTCGCTGCCATCAAAAGTAAAAATCGCGTCTACATCAGCGGGAATGCGGCGACGCCTTATGTTTTGATGAAGGCTCTGGCTTCAAGGAAGGATGAGCTCAAAGACGTGGAACTCGTCCATGTCCTTCTTATGGGAGAAGACCCCCTCTCCAGGCCTGAGATGGAGGGCCATTTTCGCCATAACTCTCTTTTTGTCGGCCCGGCAGACAGAGAAGCCATTAACGAAGGAAGGGCAGACTATGTTCCTATCTTCCTTCATCAAATTCCAGATCTTTTCTACTCGGATCAGATGCCCTTAGATGTGGCGCTTTTACACCTTTCTCCTCCTGATGAGCATGGGTTCATGAGTTTTGGAGTGGAGGTGCTGGCCTCCAAAGCAGCTACGGAAACAGCCAAGGTGGTTGTGGCTCAAGTGAACGAGAAAATGCCGCGTGTGCTGGGAGATTCTTTCATCCATATTTCCCGGGTGCATAAGATCGTGGAGATCTCTGAAGATTTGCCCCAGCTTCAGAAAAAACCCTTCACTGAAATGGAAAGGAAGATCGGACATTTCATCGCCAAATTGATCGAGGACGGCTCTACCCTGCAGTTGGGTATCGGGGGGATTCCGGATGCTGTTCTTTCAGCATTGAAGGGACGAAAGGATCTGGGCATTCATACTGAGATGGTCTCCGATGGAGTGATGGAGGCTATAGAGTCAGGGATGATCACCGGAGCCAAGAAGACCTTCCACCCTTATAAGGTGATTTTAACCTTTATGCTGGGCTCGGATAAACTTTACGAATTTGCCGACAATAATCCCATTTTTGAAGCCCATCCCACAGATTATACCAATCATCCTTTCAATGTCTCTCGCAATGACAACATGGTGGCTATCAACTCCGCCATCGAGGTGGATATCACCGGTCAGGTCTGTTCCGACTCCATCGGAACTTATATCTACAGCGGTTTTGGTGGACAGGTGGATTTCATCCGGGGTGCGGCTCACTCCAAGGGAGGAAAACCCATCATCGCCCTTCCTTCCACAGCCAAGAGAGGAGAGATGTCGCGAATCGTTCCCTTCTTGAAAAAAGGAGCAGGTGTGGTTACTACCCGTGCGGATGTCAAGTATGTGGTCACAGAATATGGGGTGGCTTACCTTCATGGCAAAAATCTGCAGGAGCGGACAAAGGCTCTGATCGACATCGCCCACCATGATTTTAGAGATGATTTGATCAAGGAAGCCAAATCCCGCCATCTCCTGCAATAGCGGAAAGATGAAACAGTCAGACCTCTTTCTCCCGGAGAAGGGCCATATCGGCACAGATGAATCGGGAAAAGGTGACTATTTTGGTCCTCTGGTTGTAGCCGGGGTTTTCGTCCCGGAAGATCAGGAGGTAGTCCTCAGAGAGCTGGGAGTTAAAGACAGCAAAAAATTATCTGACAACCGGGTTCGTGAATTCGCCGGGCTGATCAGGGAAGGCTACAAGCATTCGGTGGTGGTCATTGGTCCTGAAAAATACAATGAACTTTATGGCAAGCTGCGAAACTTAAACAGAATCCTAGCCTGGGCTCATTCGCGGGCCATCGAGAATATCCTGGAGGAGGTCCACTGCGTCCAGGCCGTCACCGACCAGTTTGGAGACAAGCTTTATGTGCTTAATGCCTTGATGAAGAAGGGAAAGAATATCGAGCTCATCCAGAGGCCCAAGGCGGAAGAGGATATAGCCGTGGCCTCGGCATCGATTCTTGCCAGGGCTGAATTCTTACGGCGGCTCTATTTTCTTTCCCAGGATGTAGGAGTGGATCTTCCCAAAGGATCTTCTCCTCTTGCTGAAGAGGCGGCTGTGATGCTGGTCCGCCAGCACGGAGAAAAAGTCCTCGATAAAACGGCAAAACGCCACTTCAAACTCACCCAGCGTGTATTGGCTGTTCTGAAATGACCTCCCTGACATAAGTCAGAGGACATCGAGAAATCCCGGATGAATAATGCAGGTTAAATCTCATTTATTGCTTGCACTATATTCATATTCACTTTTTTATCTGTTAGGATAGAATAAGCAGAGAATAAAAAAGGAAAGGAGAACGCGATGAGAGAGGGAACAAAGCGGCTCTATTTTGAGAATCCATACCGCACAGAGTTTGAGGCGGAGGTAGTGGAGAGGCTGAAATATGAAGATGCGCCGGCTTTGATTCTCGATCAGACTTGCTTCTATCCCGAATCAGGAGGCCAGCCGGCTGACAGAGGAACCATAAACGGGGTAGAAGTTGTTCATGTTGTTGAAGAGGACGACCATATCCTTCATCTCATCAAAAAAGAGGTGTCATCTGATATGGTGGTGGGAAAAATAGATTGGGAGCGCCGTTTTGACCACATGCAGCAGCATGCCGGTCAGCACATTCTTTCCCAGAGTTTCTACGAGTTGTTCCAGGCAGCGACCCGCTCTTTCCACCTGGGAGATGAGGCCTCCACTGTAGAGATAGATCTGCGAGAGGTTAGAGAAGAAGATGTGGAGAGAGTCGAGAAAAGAGCCAACGCCAGAGTGTTCGAAGACAGGGAGATTAAGTCTTACTTTATCGATGAGAGTGAGGTTGAGAGGATTCCTCTCCGAAGGCCTCCCCAGAAGACGGGGCGGCTGCGGATCGTTGAAGTCGCGGATTATGACTATTCTGCCTGCGGAGGCACCCACCCAAAAAGAACAGGAGAGGTGGGGCTGATTAAAATTTTAAGGTGGGAAAGGATAAGAGACAATATCCGCTTTGAATTTATCTGCGGCCGGAGAGCCTTGGATGATTACATCTGGAAAAACAGGAGCCTCCGCGAACTCTCCAATCGATTGACGGCTCATGAAAGTGATGTTCTTGATTCTGTGGAAAAGCTTTTTGCAGATTTGAAGTCAGAAAAGAGGAAAAACAGAAAGCTTGGAGAGAAGTTACTGCAGTATGAGGCCAGGGAAATCATCCACAAAGCCGGGGGAAAGATCATTAAGAATATATACACGGAGCGAAGCCGGGAGGAGATAAAACACCTGGCTTTGAATATCATCAAGGCCGGAGAATGTGTCATTCTCTATGGGGTGAAGGATGAGAGAGGTGTGCATCTGGTCCTTGCCCGATCGGATGCGGTTGACATCGATTTGAGAGAGCTCATTCCCGAGCTTTCATCTATCATAAAAGGAAAGGGAGGAGGCCGCCCCTCCTTGGTGGAAGTTGCAGGAGAGAAGGCCAATACTCTTCATCACGCTTTAGATAAAGCTTATGAATTCGTCAAAAAAAGAGTGGGGTAAAACAAATAGAGTATTTTAAGTTGGAAACTGATAATATTTGCATCTTCGCCTGATCATTTTTTGAGACGAGCCAAAATTATGAAAGTTATGAAGGTCTGACCCTGATTCTCATTCGTATCTGAGGGAGGCGATGGGCTCCAGTTTGGCGGCTTTCCGGGCAGGAAAGATTCCGAAGAAAAGTCCCACCGAAATAGAAACGAACAATCCCAGAATCACAGACCAGGGGGTCACCGAGGCGGGAAGCGGTGTCGCCGCTCTGACCAGGAAAGCGATGCCGAAACCGATCAAGATGCCCAGGACGCCGCCTACTCCTGTCAAGAAGACCGCCTCAATCAGAAACTGTTTGAGAATATCTCCGTAGCGGGCCCCGATGGCCTTGCGGATACCGATTTCTCTTGTCCTTTCTTTCACCGAGACCAGCATGATGTTCATCACGCCGATTCCGCCAACCAGCAGGCCGATGGAGGAGATGACAATCATCACCAAGTAAGCAGCTCCTGTGAGTTGATTGTAAAGACCGATTATTGTCTCCTGGGTAAAAACAGCAAAATCGTTAGGCTTCCCGAATCCGACTTTACGCCTCTTGCGCAAGATGTTGATGATCTCTTCCATGGCCTCAGGGAGATAACCGTGTTTTTTGGGGGCAGCAGTAATATCTAAATTCTCCAGGTTATAGGGGAAATACTTCATCAGGGTGGTGATGGGGATTCCGGCGAAATTGTCCTGGCTCTGTCCGAATATGCTCCCTCTCCTCTTCAGCACGCCGACAACGGTGAACTTTTCTGGCCCGATTCTGATTTCTTTTCCGAGAGGCTGGGTGTGTGGAAAGAGTGTTTCCGCCAATTCTGATCCAAGGACACAGACTCTGGTGCTATGGAGCACATCTGATTCTGTGATAAATCTTCCTTTTTCAGGAAGATAGACGGAGAGAACCTGGGGGAATTTCTCGTTCATTCCGATGACAAAGGCATCTAGGGTTTTGATGTTTTGGTATTTGATGGTGATGCTCTCATAGACATCGACCGTGAGATCGACAGCCACTGCTCTGATCGAAGAGCTTTCCTTCTCGATGGCTACTGCATCTTCAAATGTCAAGTCTTTTCTCTTCCTTTCTTCCTCAGAGAGACGGCCGATCTGGATTCCTGGTTCGTATTTGGAAACCAAGATCAGATCTGAGCCTATGGATTCGAGCTCACTGAGGAAAGAGCGGTTGAGGCCTTGAATGATGGAAACCATGCCGATGACGGTCATCACCCCGATCACGATGCCCAGGAGAGTCAAGAAAGAACGGAGCTTGTGAGTTTTTATAGAGTCCAGAGCCATGGTGACGATTTCTCTTAAAATTCCCAATCTCATTGTTCCGCTCTTAAAGATTCAATGGGATCAAGCTTTGAGGCCTTGCCGGCAGGATAGAGGCCGAAGAAAAGGCCGACCGAGGTGGAAACCAGGATGGCGATGATAATGGATGCAGGATCGATGGCTGAAGGCAGAGAGGTTGCGGCAGTCACGATCCTGGCGATGATAAACCCCAGAAGAATGCCGATCATCCCTCCTGTTGCAGAGATGGTGGCTGATTCGATAAGAAACTGGAACAGGATATCCATTCTTCGAGCACCCACAGCCATCCGGATTCCGATTTCTTTGGTTCTTTCTGTCACCGAGACCAGCATGATGTTCATGACCACAATCCCTCCTACGAGAAGAGCAATGGAGGAAATGGCGATCATGGCAAAGTAGATGCTGGTGGTGGCGGATTTGTAAAACTGGATAAAGGTCTCGGAGCTGCGAAAGGAAAAATCATCCGGTTCGCCGAAGGAAAGATGACGCCGGGAGCGAAGGATGGTCCTTACTTCTTCCTGGGCATTTTGCATCTGTTCTTGAGAGGCAGTATGGACGGTGATCTGGATAGTTCGGCGGGAGCCGTAAATCTTTTGAAAAGTGGTGATGGGAATGCGGACATAGTCGTCCTGGCTCATTCCCAGAAGCTTCCCTTTCTTCTTGCCGATCCCGATCACCAGAAAATTGGCGTTGCCAACCTTGATCCGCTTTCCCAGAGGATCCAGGTAGGGAAAAAGCTTCTCCACCACGTCAGCTCCGATAATGCAAACGTATCGGGATCGGTCCTCTTCCTCTTTCAAAATGTGTCGTCCTCTCTCCAGCTCCTCAACAGAGCCGATCATGTGCTCTAAGTGAGTGACTCCTCGAATAGTGACATCCTTGAGGTATTGACTTCCGAACTTTACCGTCCGGCTTGTGGTGGTGGTGGCTCCTACCAGCTCACAGGATTGGCATTGGTCTCGGACAATTCTCATATCGTCCAGAGTAAAATCCTTCCGCTTCATCTGTTCGCGGAACTCTTTCAGACTTCTGATAGCCATGGAGAATTTGGCCACAGAAAAATCGTTAGCCCCGTAGAATGCCATCTTTGAATACACATAATTGTTGAGGCCCTGGATGATGGAGACAACGGCAATGATGGTCAAAACGCCGATGATGATGCCCAGCAGGGTCAGGAAGGTGCGCAGCTTGTTGGTCCACAGAGAGCCCATGGCCATGGAGACAGATTCGAAGGCGTTCACTTTTGCCATTTTCAGGTAGCCCTATGTTCTAGAGCCTTTACATTATATATTATACGGGAAGATGAAGGAAAGGTTTTGAAATAGACTCGGGCTTGACAAGAAGGCGTCAGGAAAACAAAATGACAAAAAAATGAAAGCTTTGGTGCTTGGAAATAGCCGACTACATCTCAGAGAAGTTTCCGGTCTCCAGCATCAGGAAAATGAAGCCTTGGTCAAAGTACCCATAGCAGGAATCTGCGATAAATAAGTATAAGGTAGAAAAAGGAGAATCATCTATGTCTGACGAAAAAATGCAAAATTCTTTGGGAGAGCGTGTGCCCTGCTTTTATTTCCGCAGGCCGGGTCCCAAGAACACTGATCAGACTCTGAAAAGTGTCGCCAGGAGGGCAGATGAGCTCGATATTCAAAACATCGTGGTGGCTACAACAACAGGAAGAACAGGAGCCATGGCTTCGCAGCTCTTGACTTCAAAGAATCTGGTGGTGGTCACTCATTCCACGGGTTTTGTCAAACCTAACTTCCAGGAACTTCTTCCTGAGTACCGACAGAAAATTGAAGAAGCAGGGGCCAAGCTCCTTACCTGTCAGCATGCTTTTGGAGGAGCTAACCGGGCGGTGAGGCGAAAACTGGGAACTTATGAGCTTGACGAAATAATCGCTTATACCCTGAGGCTCTTCGGTGAGGGGACTAAGGTGGCAGTGGAAATCGCCATCATGGCTGCTGATGCCGGATTCATCCCTACTGCAGAACCTTGTATATCCATCGGAGGAACTGGTCGAGGGGCGGATACAGCTATTTTGCTGCGTGCGGCCAATGCACAGAATTTTTTTGATCTCAAAATCATGGAGATATTGGCCAAACCTCGAGTATAATACAGGAGGGTATATAGTAAGGAGAATGTATCACATGAACGGAGTGAAAAAAATGAGAAAAAAAATAATCCTGGCTTTAACCTTTCTTTTTTGTCTTTTCTTTGCTTCTGAAGGATTTGCCGAGACCGGATTTTACTTGGGAATTCAGGGGGGATATTCCGCCCAGAAGCCCAGTCTTAAGGATGTGGAATTCAACACAGACGCCACCTTTGTCTACGGATTGCGTGCTGGGATTAGAGTTTTAATGATCGGAGTAGAGGCAAGCTACTTTCAGGCGGCACACAACCTGAATCCTGCCGATATTTTGAGTCTCGATTGGGGAGAGCGCCAGATCGATTACAACTTTATTGGGCTGAACTTCAAGTATTTTTTCCCTCTGGTTTTACTCGATCCTTATATCACAGCCGGCTTTGGCTACTACTCAGCCGATGTCCATGGCATCGACGAAGACAAGAGCGGTGGATACAACGTCGGCTTAGGCGTGGAGGTGAATCTGGGAAGAGTGTCGCTCGTGGCTGAAGGCAAGTATCATCGTGTCAAACTGGACATCGATGAAGAAGAGTTCAAAATCGGAGATTTCACGTTCGTGGGGGGGTTGAGCTTCTACTTTTAACAAGTCTCTTCATCATGGCCAAGTGCATCCGCTGCGGCACAGATAGCCGCCTCATATCTGAGAGCCTGTCTTTGTGCCGAACCTGTATTCTTGAGGATTTTGATTCCCTAAAGTCTCATATCCAAAGGATTCACAGGATTTCAAGAGAGGGCTTTGGCCTTCCCCCTGAGCCTCCTGAGGATGAAGGAGGAATTTCCTGCGGCTATTGTTTCAACCGATGTCTCATCGAGGAGGGTTCAATCGGATACTGTGGAGTGAGGGAAAACCGAGACGGAAAGAAGCTCTCTCCTTCTCCCAGGGAAGGCCGCTATTCCTGGTATTATGACCCCTTGCCCACCAATTGTGTTGCCGCTTGGGTTTGTGCTGGAGGAACCGGTTCCGGATTCCCTGATTACGCTTTCTGTAAAGGACCGGAGTACGGTTACAAGAACCTGGCTGTTTTCTATTATGGCTGCACTTTGAATTGCCTTTTCTGTCAGAACTGGATCCACAAACAGGGCAGGGAGGGAGAGAGACAGCGATCGTCCTCCGAGCTGGCACAAATCGTGGATGAGAAGACTTCCTGTGTCTGTTATTTTGGAGGAGATCCCAGCCCGCATCTTCCCCATTCTATCCGCACCACCCGCCTGGCTATGGCAGAAAAGCGAGGGAGGATTTTGAGATTCTGTTGGGAAACTAACGGGAGCATGAACCGCAGGTTTTTGGAGGAGATCCTCGATCTGGCCCTCGAGAGCGGCGGTTGTGTCAAATTTGACTTGAAGACATATGATTCAAATCTGAACAAAGCTCTTTGTGGCCGGCCCAACTATCAAACCAAGGATAACTTCGAGCTGGCTGCCAGTTGGTTTAAAAGGAGGAAAAAACCTCCCCTGGTTGTGGCCAGCACTCTCCTGGTGCCCGGTTATGTGGAGAGAGAAGAGATTTCAAAGATAGCCCAATTTATAGCTGCGCTGAACCCTGAAATTCCTTATGCCCTTCTTGGTTTCTATCCACATTTTTATTTTAATGATCTGCCCCGAACCTCTCATCGTCACGCTCAAGAATGCAAGCAAGTCGCCATAGAGGCGGGTCTGAAAAGAGTGAGAATCGGAAATATTCATCTTTTGGGGAGAGAATACTGACCATGATGGTGAGACTGAACAAATTCCTGGCTCAAGCGGGGATTGCCTCACGCAGGGAAGCCGACAGGCTGATCACCCAAGGGCGGGTGGCTGTAAACGGTGAGGTGATTTTAACCTTAGGCCACAAGATTGACGCTGGGAAGGACAGGGTGGAGGTGGACGGAAAGAAAGTCAAGAAAGAAGAAATCAATTTGTATCTGATGCTGAACAAGCCGCCTGGGTACCTTGTCTCGCTGAAAGATCCCCTGGGGAGACCGACTATCAAGGATCTGCTTCCCTCTCTGAAGAGCCGTGTTTTTCCGATAGGGAGGCTGGACTATAAAAGTGAAGGGCTTCTGATCTTGACCAACCATGGAGAACTGGCCTTCCGCTTGACTCATCCCCGCTTCCAGATAAAGAAGGTCTATCAGGTCAAGGTTAAAGGAGAACCTGATTCTTCAAAGCTCTCCAGGTTAGAGAAAGGAATTATCCTGGACGGAAAGAAGACCGCTCCGGCCAAAATCAGGCTCCTCGCTGTCTCTTCCAGGGGGAGTTGCCTGCGCATTGAAATTCACGAAGGACGAAAGAGGGAAGTGCGGCGGATGTTCGAAGCCGTTGGTCACCAAGTGAGGGAATTGCGACGGATGAGGTTTGACGGATTGTCTTTAGGAAAACTCAAGAGAGGAAGGTGGCGTTACCTCACTGCTCGGGAGATAGAGATGCTGATGAGTTGTGTCGGATTGAAACCTTCCTTTTATAAATAATAAATAAAGAATAATAAATAAAGGAATAATCTAAAGTCTAAGCTCTTACTCATAAAATAAAGCTCTTCTCTATATAAAGTCTCTACATAAAGCTCTCGGGCCGCGCTAACTTATTGTTTTAAATAAAGATAATCTGTATT
>CAYSCW010000015.1:3847-27946 GCA_964429795.1 uncultured Eubacteriales bacterium | reverse complement strand
CATAAAGCTCTCGGGCCGCGCTAACTTATTGTTTTAAATAAAGATAATCTGTATTAGGGGCTGATTTATGGCCATAGAAGCGCTTTTTTGAGGGTAAAAAACCATTTTAAGGAATTTTGGCTTGCTAATTTCCCTTTCTCTGGGATTGCCCACATACCATATGGGCTTCTATCCGACGGCCATTCAGATGCAGATGAATGATATGACAGATAGGTTCAGAGATAAAATAGCGGTCATAGCGGGATATAAGGAGAGCTTCAATTTAAGCGGACTTTTTTGGGACCAAAAAAGCACATCTAAGCTCAATTTTATATATAAAATGAGCCTTTATATGTTGAAAATAAAGTAATTGGTGCAGCCCGACTACAAATTTACAAACAAATTTACAAAAATTTAAGACTACGAAAAAATCATCCGGACCTTTTGACTTTGCTTACCCGGATTGGACTATTTCTCTTTTTCCTTTTCGCCAGCAGCTGCATAAGTTTTCCAGTTTATGGCTAGCCTGGCCAGCTCTTTATCCACCAGGTAATTGATTGTATTCTCCTCGAATGAGCCATCCTCCTTACGTTTGCCGGCCTTGATCCCGGTCAAGATTTCAATGCCTTCGTCGATTGTCTTGACAGGATAAATGTGGAATTTTCCTTCCTTGACCGCCTCTATCACCTCATTGTGCAGCATCAGATTTTGGGTGTTTTGATGGGGGATGATCACGCCTTGATCGCCGGTCAATCCCTTAGCCTTACAGACTTCAAAGAAACCCTCGATTTTTTCATTCACACCGCCGATGGGCTGAATATCTCCTCTCTGGTTGAGCGATCCAGTCACAGCAATATCCTGTCTCAAGGAAAGATTGGAAAGGCTGGAAAGGATGGCGTAAACTTCGGTGGAGGAAGCGCTGTCTCCTTCTACACCGGAGTAAGACTGTTCAAAGGCAAGGCTAGCCGAAAGAGAGAAAGGCCTGCTCTGGGCATATTTACCCCTAAGATAGCCGCCCAGGATGAGCACACCCTTGTTATGGGTCCGGCCGCTGAGGTCGGCTTCTCTTTCGATGTTGATGACTCCGGCTCTTCCCACCGCTGTCCGGGCAGTGATTCGGGTGGGTTTTCCGAAGGCAAATTCACCCGTGTTGTAGACGGAAAGGCCGTTAACCTGACCGACCACCTTGCCTTCAGTGTCGATCATGATGGTCTCTTCATCGATCATCTCTTGAATCTTATCCTCGATAAGGCTAACCCGCTCAAAACGCTCGTCGATAGCCTTTTCTACATGAGAGCGTTCCACTATCTTTTTCTTCTCTTTTTCTGCCCAGTAACTGGCCTCCCGGATAACGTCGGCGATGATATGGAAACGCGTGGAGACCTTTTTCTGTCTTCCCGCTAACCTTGTGGCATACTCGATGATGGCAGAAATACCTCCTTTATCAAAAGGAAGAAGTTTGTCTTCCTCGGTAATTTTTTTGATAAAGCTGGCGTATTCGGTGATAGTCTGGGTGTCCTTGGACATCTCCGAGTCAAATTCAGCCTTAACCTTAAAGATTTTCTTGAAATCCTCATCCAGGAAGTAGAGGAGGTTGTAAATATAGGCATCTCCGATCATAACCACCTTAACGTCGATTTCAATCGGTTCAGGCTTCAGGCGGCTGGCGGAAATGAGATAGAGGGAGGTGAAATTTTGGATCTCCATTTTCCGGTGTTTCAGCGTTCTCTTAAGAGTGGGCCATACACCTATTTCTACCAGGGCATCCAGGGCATTCATCACCAGGTACCCTCCGTTGGCCTTGAGCAGAGAGCCGGCTTTGATCTTGGCGAAATCGGTCTGCCAGATTCCAAAGCGGTTGAGAGTCGATTCAATGGATCCAAACAGGTTAACATAGTTAGGATTTGTTTCCAAGACGATGGGAGCCCCTTTCTGTTCGGAATTATCGATGAGAAGATTAACTTTGTATTCTAAGAAGGGATCGATGATTTCTCTTTCTTTCTGGTCCTTTTTCTGGGCTTTAAAACGGTCGATATTTTTAACAAGATGGCTCTCCACATCGCTGAGATACTCAGAGATTTTATCCGATTCAAATTTTGACCTTATCTCGGAAATGGCCCCTCTGATAATGGGGGTGATGGATTCTTCATCCCAGTCATCGAGCAACTGGCGAGTGTTTTCTTCGATTTCTTTCATCTGCTCAAAGGCTTCTTCCAGCTTGTCTGTCAACTCCTCATATTTGCTATTCAGCTCCTCCAGTTTTTCTTTGGGGAATTTGCCCTCCCTAACCATAGCTTCTAGGTTTTTAAAAGAAATCGGTTTTCCATCGATGAGAGGAACGAGGTCGGGTCTGACAAAGAGCCCCATCTGAACTTGGATGACGGAAAATCCTTCCTCTGCCACCTCCTCTTCGAATTTTTTCATAATCTCTTTTTGTTTTTTTTGCTGACTTTCGATGATGGCGTCCCTTTTTTCTGTGTAGTATTTGCTCTTGAGGAGAGCGGGAATATTTGTCTCCAGCATTTTGATAAGATGGTCCATGGATTCTTTTAAACGTCTTCCTTCTCCAGCTGGAAGAGTGATCAGCATCGGTTCATCAGGATTCTTGAAGTTATTGACATAGAGAATATCGTCTGGCGGTTTTTTAGCCTTTTCCAATTTTTCCAAGAGCTGTTTGATGGTTGTGGTCCGGCCTGTGCCTACCATTCCGGTTACGAAGATATTGTAGCCGAGGCTTTTGACATCCAGACCAGTCTGGATGGCCTTGATCGCTCTGTCCTGACCGATGGTTCCTTCACAGATCTTGCACTCGTCGCTTGTCTTAAAATCGATCTTTTCCGGGTCAAGTTTCCAGCGGAGTTGATCGGCTGAGAGCTCTTTGAAATTTGAAGCTTCTTTCATCTCGACCTCCTTTACACTTTGGAACTTTTCTTTCTGAAAATGTAACACAAAAGTTGAGATGACTCAATATAACGCAATATCTCGGAAGCACTTTTTTTCGGAATTATGATATTTTCCTTTAATAGAGTACAGTCATACCCATGAGGCTGATGCGACGGTTCCTGTCCGTCCGAAGCCCATAAAGAAGAGGGGGGTCTTGGACGAGTGGGGACCGGTCGTTGTGACTGATTATGTACTCTATCATTAGCTATCAATGAAATGGGAATGCTATTTCTTCCGAATATCTCCGTGCAAAAATAATCTTTATCTGATAAAATAGGAAAAATTTCGGAGGGCAGTGGCGTGAATGAGATTCATATCAAGAAGGTAAACACAAAGAAAGAACTAAAAACATTCATCACCTTCCCTTGGAAGGTTTACAAGAGGGATTCTAATTGGGTGCCTCCCCTGATCTCGGAGATAAAGGAGAGATTGAATAAAGAGAAGAACCCTTTCTTTGAGCATGCCGAAGTGGATCTTTTTCTGGCTTATAAAAATAATGAGGTGATGGGAAGGATTGCCGCTGTTTTGGACCAAAATCATAACCGGTTCCACAACGAGAAAATCGTCTTTTTTGGTCTATATGAAAGTTTCGACGATTTATCCACGGCCTCAACCCTTCTGGAAAGAGTTGCCGAGTGGGGGAGAGAGAGGGACATGGAGGTGTTGAGAGGTCCCATGAACCTTTCCATGAACGATGAATGTGCCTTCCTCCTGGAGGGATTTGATTCCCCTCCTGTGATTATGATGTCTTATAATCCACCTTATTATATTGAGCTCATGGAAAAGTGCGGGATGGTCAAGGCCAAAGACCTTTACGCATTTTACATGACGAGAGATCATGATACCGTTCAAAAGGTCAATGCAATCGTGGAGAGGGCCAAAAAGCAGCTTCAGATAAAACTCCGGAAAATCAGCATGAAAAAGCTCGATGAGGAAGCAAAAAGAATCCAGTACATCTATAATCAAGCCTGGGAGAAAAATTGGGGTTTTGTCCCCTGGACACAGTTGGAGATGGATTACATGATCAACAAGCTCAAACAGTTTGCTGACCCTAACCTGATTATATTGGCCGAAGATGAGAAGGAGCCAGTAGGTTTTGCCTTTGGCTTGCCTAATTACAATGAGGTGTTAAGGAGGATGAATGGCAGGATCAATCCTTTAAGCATCCTTAAATTCCTCATCTACCGCAACAAAATAAAGGGGATGCGGGCGGCTGTCTTTGGAGTGATCAAAAAATACAGGCAGACAGGATTGAGTTACCTGCTTTATTCTGAGCTGGAGAGGAGTGTCATCGAGCAGGGGTACCAGTGGGGTGAGACATCCTGGCAGCTGGAGGATAATGAGGCCATCAACAGGTTTGTAGAATCTGTTGGAGGGAGAGCTTATAAAAAATACAGAATTTTTGAAAAAAGAATAGTCTGAAATGATTTCCACAGGTGAGCCTGAATAATTCATGAATAATCCAGGTATATTCTATAAAAGAATAGAATTTGGATATCAGTGGAGGCTTTATGGAATACAAAAATGTATTGACAAAAAAAGAAGATGGTCTTGGTTGGATCATCATCAATCGTCCGGATAGGCTCAACGCTCTGAATGCGGAGACTATCAAGGAACTGTACCAAGCCTTCCTTTCCTTTGAAGGTGGCTCTGAGGTTAAGGCTGTCATTCTCACAGGCTCTGGAGAGAAAGCTTTTGTGGCTGGAGCAGACATAGGTGAGCTTTCCCGTCTTGATATGTCCACAGGAGAAAAATATGTGTTAGAAGGACAGAAGCTGACCATTCTCATCGAAAACTTCAAAAAACCCGTCATCGCGGCAGTAAACGGGTATGCCCTGGGAGGAGGTACGGAATTGGCTCTTTCATGCCACATCCGCATCGCTTCTGAGAAGGCAAAGATGGGCCAGCCGGAAGTGAAGCTGGGTCTCATTCCTGGATTTGGTGGCACTCAGAGGCTGGCGAGGCTGGTCGGGAAAGGTAAAGCCCTGGAACTCATCCTGAGCGGAAAGATGATTGATGCTCAGGAGGCCTTGACCATTGGTCTTTTGAACAGAGTCGTGCCTCCCGAAGAGCTTTCTTCAACCTGCGAAGCTTTTGCTCGAGAAATCATGGCCAATGCTCCTCTCGCTCTTGAATATTCCATTGAAGCCATCAACAAAGGTTTGGATCAGACTCTGGAAGAAGGCCTGCGCTTGGAGGCCAAACTCTTCGGCAAAGCCTGTGCCACCGAAGACAGCAAGGAAGGAACACAGGCCTTCTTGGAGAAACAGAAGGCAAACTTTAGGGGAAAATAAAGGAGAAGAAAATGCAAGTCTATCAGGGAAAACTACAGGCAAAAGGCTTAAAGATCGGAATCGTTCTCAGCCGTTTCAACCAGTTTATTTCCGATAGACTCCTTGAGGGAGCACTGGATGCATTGAACAAACTGGGTGCTGAGGACGCAGACCTATCAGTCTACAAAGTCCCGGGGGCGTTCGAAGTGCCGTTAGTGGCCAAGAAGCTGGCCCGCGAGGGAAAAGTCGATGGAATTCTCTGTCTGGGTACCTTAATAAGAGGCGATACACCGCATTTTGATTTTTTGAGCGCTGAGGTGACTAAAGGGCTGGCTCAGATCAGTATGGATGAGGAAATCCCGCTTGCCTATGGCATTTTGACCGTGGAAACCATTGAACAGGGGATAGAAAGGGCTGGAACAAAAGCCGGAAACAAAGGCTATGATTCCGCATTTTCTTTGGTGGAAACCATTCAGTTGATGAAACAAGCCGGTCTGAAGTAGGATTGAGTCTTCATGGGCAAGCGGAGGAAAGCCCGGGAGAGTACCTTACAGATTCTTTTCCAGCTCGAGTTTGACGACTCACAGCCTGAAAAGATCATAGAACAATATTGGCAACACAGGAAAGCTACTGAGGAAATCAGGCAGTACACCGACTGGTTGGTCAAAGGAATCATTTCCCATAAGAAGGATATCGATAGAATCATTCAATCTGTCTCAGAGCACTGGCGCATCAGCCGGATGGCTGTGGTCGACAGAAATATTCTGAGGATGGCAGTCTTTGAACTTCTTTTCGAGCAGAATGTCGCTGCGGCCATAGTGATTAACGAGGCTATCGAAATTGCCAAGAAGTACAGTAACGAGCAGGCGGCCACATTTGTCAACGGCCTTCTGGATGCTGCCAGGAAGAAACTTGCATCGGAAAGGAAGACGGACAAGGAAGGAACCGATGATTGAAAAGAACAATAACCTAAAAAATGAGCCTCCCCAAAAAGAGACGCAATCCAGGAAAAGCGACCAGGAAATTGCCCGTGAAACAAAGATGGAAGAACTTCGCCGAGAAGGAGTTGAGATTTTTCCCCACAACATTGGAAAAACCCACTCCATCTTTGAGGTTGCATCCGGCTACTCTTCCTTTTCCAAGGAAGAACTGGAAAAAAAGAAGGTCGAAGTAATGGTCCCTGGAAGAGTGATTTCTATCCGTCGAATGGGGCGGGCCACCTTTTTTCATATCGCCGACAGCCAGGGAAAGATACAAGCCTATATGCGGGAAGATGATGTGGGAAAGAAAACCTACGAATTATTCTCGCTCATCGATATAGGGGACATCCTTGCTGTGAAAGGAATACTTTTCAAGACCAAAACAGGTGAGCTGACGGTTTTTGCCGATTCCTTCACTTTCTTAGCAAAATGTCTACATCCGCTTCCGGAGAAGTGGCATGGTCTGCAGGATATGGAGTTGCGGTACAGGAAGCGATATTTGGATCTTATTGTCAATCCGGAAGAATGTGAGGTGTTCCGTTTGAGGAGTGCTCTCATCTCCAAAATCAGGGAGTTTTTTGACCAAAGAGGCTATGTCGAAGTGGAAACACCTATGATGCAACCTATACCTGGAGGGGCTCTGGCCCGGCCATTCAAGACTTTTCACAATGCCCTGGGCGTAGACCTCTACTTGAGGATTGCGCCGGAGCTGTACCTGAAGAGATTGATTGTCGGCGGATTCGAAAAAGTCTACGAGATCAATCGCAATTTCCGAAATGAGGGAATATCCTCCGAACATAATCCAGAATTCACCATGCTCGAATTTTACCAGGCATACAGCGATTACCAAGATATGATGGAGCTTACCGAAGAGCTGATCATTTTCCTGGCTCGAGCTCTTTTAGGCACGGAAGAAATTGTCTACGGAGAGGAAAAGATTTCTTTAAAAAGGCCATGGAAGAGAATTAAATTCAAAGAGGCCCTTATCCATTACAGTGGAATCGCTCCCCGGCGTTTTGAGGTAGAAAGTGAGTTGATCGAATTGGCCTCAACTTTGGCACCAGACAAGAAGCCCCTTTCTTATGGGAAGGCTTTGGATATCATTTTTGATAAATATGTGAAAGAGAACCTTGTCCAACCCACTTTTATTGTCAATCCTCTTAAAGAAGTCTCTCCTTTGGCCAAGGCTTCTCAAGAGAATCCCGAAGAGGCTGAGCGCTTCGAGTTGATCATGGGAGGGATGGAGATTGCCAATGCATTTAGTGAGCTGTCAGATCCGGAAGAACAGCAGAAGCGATTTGAACAGCAGGCAGAGGAGAGGAAAAAAGGAAGCGAGGAGGCTCACTGGATAGACACCGATTACATTCAGGCGCTCGAATACGGCCTGCCTCCAACTGGAGGGGAGGGCATCGGAATAGACCGTCTGGTGATGATTTTTTCGAACAGAAGGTCCATAAGAGAAGTCATCCTCTTCCCACTCCTCCGCCCGAAATGAAGAGGTCGAGGCCAGACTTGGTCAAGAACAGATGCCTAAAGCAAGCTTGAAGCCTCTAAGCATAATTCAATGATGAAGTTTGATCCTAGTCGAGTTTAGATGAAATACGAATTATTCATCGCCAGGCGTTACTTAACCGCTCGAAGGAAGCAGGCGTTCATTTCGGTCATCACTTTTATTTCCATCCTGGGCATTGTCATCGGAGTGATGGCTCTTGTCATTGCCCTCGCTCTCATCACAGGTTTTCAAGGAGACGTTCAGGATAAAATACTGGGCTCAACATCCCATATCATGGTTTCAGACCTCAGCGGCGAGGGATTGCGAGATTATCCCCAACTGATGGCGAAAATCAAAGACAGAAAGGGAATCGTCTCTGTTTCTCCGGTGGTTTATGAAACCGTCCTTATTCAGGGGCCATACAAAGCTTCTGGGGCTGTTCTCCAGGGAATGGATTTTGAGCTGGAGAAGAGAAGCTCAGCTTGGCTTCAGAATCTGGAAAAAGGCCAGATTCCCCAGCCTGATTCTAAAAGGGAAGGAATCCTCCTGGGAGAAGAAATGGCTTTTCAGGTAGGTGCAGGGGTAGGAGATGTGGTGACGGTTTTGACGTCTTCCTCACGTCTTTCCCCCATCGGTCTTATTCCCAAGACAAAAAAATTTGTGGTGACAGGAATTTTCTCAACCGGCCTCTTTGAGTATGACTCTTCAAGATCCCTGATCTCTTTGGAAACAGCACAAAAATTTCTGAATTTAGAAGGAAGGGTAAGCTTCCTTCAGGTCAAAATTGAGGACATATTCCAGGCCCCAAAGATCGCAAGCCAAATTAAAGACTTAATCCCTCCTGTTGCCTATGTGACAACTTGGATGGAACTCAACAAGTCTCTTTTTTCTGCCTTGAAACTGGAGAAGAACGTGATGTTTCTCACCATCGCTCTCATCGTCTTTGTGGCTGCCTTGAACATCATCGCTACTCTCATCCTGATGGTCATGGAAAAGACCAGAGATATTGGGATCCTGATAGCCATGGGAGCGACTGCCCAGAATATTAAGAGAATATTTTTTCTTCAGGGAGCCATGATCGGAGTTGTTGGGACGGCTATCGGCGTGGCGCTGGGCCTTTTTTGGTGTTGGTTGGCCAATACTTTCCAGCTCATCAAGGTGCCCATGGACATCTATCAAATCGCTTATGTCCCATTTCATATCAAAACATTTGATCTGATCCTCATAGTCGGGATTACCTTCCTGATCAGCTTTCTTTCTACTCTCTTTCCTTCTCATCGGGCTTCTAAGGTGGATCCTGTGGTGGCTTTGAAATATGAGTAGCATCATCAGAACAGAGCGGTTGGCAAAAGATTATGCGTTACCCAAGGGAAAACTTTGCGTTTTTGAAGGGATAGATTTTGGCCTGGAAAGAGGGGACCTGGTGGCTATCATGGGTGTTTCTGGGGTAGGGAAAACCACCCTGCTCAATCTATTGGGCCTTCTGGATAAACCAACTGAAGGGAGAATCTACCTGGACGGAGAGGATATCTTCGTCAAGACCGACAGACAGAAGGCTGAGATAAGGAATCGAAAGATCGGTTTTGTCTTCCAGTTTTATCATCTTCTGCCTGAGTTTACCGCCCTTGAAAACGTCAGCTTTCCGCTTCTGATTAGAGGTGTCGAAAAGAAGAAGGCGCAGAGGAAGGCAGAGGCTATTCTGAAGGAACTCTCTCTAGAAGACAAAGTCCCTCTCAGGCCCAGCCAACTCTCTGGAGGAGAGCAACAAAGAGTGGCTATTGCCCGGGCATTGGTCAACGAACCAAAGCTTCTTCTTGCCGATGAGCCTACAGGAAATCTGGACTGGAAAACAGGACAGATGATCCTTCAGATAATTGGTAATCTTCACGCAAGTAAAGGCCTTTCTTCCATCATCGTGACTCATAATGAAAAAGTGGCGCAGTTCTGCCACAGGGTGTATTTGATGGAAAAGGGAAGCCTGAAACTTTTGCCCCGCCTTTAGAGTTTTAGTTAACGTAGACTCAAAACATACCAATACTTTGTTATAGTATAAAAGAGGTTTTTGGAGATGTCGCTGCTTCCTTCAGATTTTCCACGCCATTCCCTCAAAGATTGTCTATTCCCAAAAACTTCCTTTATGAGGGAAATGCAATTGATTTTATGCAAGCCACACAGGCCTATCTCTTTGAAAAAAAAAGACATTTATGGTATAAGGAAGAAAAAATGAGAAAGTTAATTTTATTTCTGGCTGTTTTCACACTCCCTCTTCTTCTCTACGGACAGGAGTTAGTGGAGAAGATTGAAATCGTCGGCAACGATAAGGTAACTCAGGAGACCATCTTTTACTATGTCTCTTCAAAAGTGGGAGATTATTTGAATGAAGAATTATTAAAAAGAGATTTTAGAGTCTTGTGGTCCACAGGATTTTTCTCCAACATCAAGATCGAAAAGGCAGATGGAACCAGGGGCAAAATAATCAGGATAATCGTGGAAGAAAATCCCATAATCAAGAACATCATCTATAAGACTGGGAAAAAGCTGAAAGAAGACGATATTGTCAACAAGCTAAAGGAGAAAGATGAATACATCCTTCCATATTCCTATTACGATCCCTACAAAATCCAGATGATCGAGACAACCATCAGGGACCTTCTTATAGAGAAAGGTCTTGAAGCCGGAAAGGTCAAAGCGGATGTGGAAAAAGAGGGAAAGCATGAGCTCAAAGTGACTTTTAACATCGACGAAGGACCAAAAATCAAGGTGGGAGAAGTCGTATTCATGGGAAAGCCGAAATTGCTCCAAAGCCGGCTGAGAGAAGCGATGAAGGAGAACAAGAACCACAACGTTCTTTCCTGGATAATGGGAAAAGATGTTTTCAAGATGAATAAGCTGGAAGAAGACTTAGCCAATATCAAGAAGAAGCTTCAGGAGCATGGCTATATGGAAGCAGTAGTGGGAGATCCCCAGATAGAGAATATAACCAAAAGATCTATTTTTTTCAAAAAACAGAAGATGAAAAGGATTATAATTCCTGTTGACGCCGGCTATCACTATATGGTGGGTGACGTAAAAATAGAGGGAAACAAGGTCATGTCCTCAAAGTATCTGAGAAAGCTTATCCAACTGGAGGAAGGACAAATCTACAGCACAAAGGACAGGGAAAAAAGCGTGGAGAAGATTGCGGAACTCTATCAGAATTGGGGCCATCTTTATGCTCAGGTTATGCCTGTAGAGAATCTTGACCCCAAGCGGAAAAAGGTCAACGTCACTTTTAACATCTACGAAGGCGAGTTGGCTTATCTGCATAGGTTGCAAATCCGGGGAAATGCTTACACCAAGGATAAAGTCATCAGGCGGGAATTCCTCCTTAGGGAAGGGGACAGATTTAGCCTTGCTCTCTTCAAAGACAGCATACTGAGAGTCAGACAGCTCGGATTAGTGGACCTGGAAGAGGGCAAACAGCCTGACATAAGGCCCAATCCCGAGGATCCCACTCAAATCGACGTCGCCCTTGATGTTAGGGAGCTCCAGCGAAATAATATCCAGTTCACCGCAGGATACAGCGGATACGAAGGCACTTTTGTGGCCCTCAGTTACTCCACCGTTAATTTCCTGGGCGCTGGAGAAAATCTGCAGGTCATGCTTCAATACGGAAAGAGAATCAAGAACTACATGTTCGGGTTTACTGAGCCCTATTTTCTCGATTATCCTGTCACTCTGGGATTTAACGTGTACAACCGCTATATCAGCTATCCTTGGCCAGCCCTCTTTGATCAAAAGACCAAGGGATTGGACCTGATAATGGGGGCAAGAATCCTGGGCTACTGGAGGACAAACCTTACCTACACTTATGAATATGTGAGCATCAATGTTCCCGACAGTGAGGAGGGCGGGTATGATCCGTCCTACTATTACGGCCGGACAGGTAATTATGCAGTCAGCAGCATTATACCCATCATCTATCGTTCCACAGTGGACAGCCCTCTTACGCCCAGCCGGGGAACTCTGATTTTAGCCTCGTGTAAGTTTGCTGGTTCGTTTTTAGGTGGTAACGTTAGCCTAATCAAGCCGCGCTTCGAGTGGGCTTTCTTCCATCCTATATTCAGGAATCATGTGATCGGGCTCCACGCTGAGTACTCGTTCATAGAGACAATCGGAGAATCAAACATTCCCATTTGGGAGAAATTCTATCTTGGAGGCGAAAGATCCATCCGGGGTTATGATATCTACACTATCGGACCTCGCAATCAATACGGATCCAATATTGGCGGAGATAAGTCCATCGTTATGAATGCGGAATACATCATTCATGTCGGCGGCCCCCTGTATGCCATACTTTTCTTCGATGCGGGCAATTCATTCTCCATGAACCAGAAAATTAATTTCGGGGACCTTTACACATCTAAGGGGCTGGAGGTTAGAGTGTTTGTCCCGGCTTTGAGGGTTCCGTTCAGACTCATTTTTTCCTACAATACACCCAAAATCCGTCCCGATGATTCCAATTTTGCCTTTCGTTTTGCGATTGGCACAACTTTTTAGGTTATAATTAGAGAAAGATTCAAATTAAGGAGGCATGAGATGATAAAGAGAAGCATTCGTACATGCAGTTTTCTCGTTCTTGTTATTGCGGGGTTATTCTCTTTGGCCCTTGCCCAAGAACAGATTAAAATTGGGGTAGTGAATTCCCAAGAAGTGCTGGAAAAGTCTAGTGAGGGGAAAAAGGCCATCGTCCAGCTTCAAGAGAAGGACAGGAGTCAGCAGAGCAGGTTGAGTAAGCTGGATGAGGAAATTCGCCAGTTGGAGACAAAACTGAACACCCAAAGGCTTACCCTGACCAATGAGGCCATCCTTCAAATGAGTTCTGATCTGGAGAAGAAGCGTACAGACAGGAAACGTTTGGCCGAGGATGCCGTGCGGGAGATACAGGATATGCGGCTTCGCCTGTTCAACAAAGTCCAGAGTGAACTTCTTCCCATCATAGAGCAGTTGGGAAAGGAAAGAAACATTGAGATTATCTTCGACTTGGCAGGCAGCGGCGCTATCTACTTCAATCCGGCTATTGAGATGACAGAGGAAGTCATCAAAAGATACGATGCCTCTAAAAGTCAAGAGAAGTAAAAAGAGTTGTTTGACATCGAAAAAATTCTCAATATCCTTCCACACCGTTATCCTTTCCTGCTGGTCGATAAAGTCATAGAGATCCAGAAGGGTAAGTCGATCATCGCTCTCAAGAATGTGACCTACAACGAGCCTTTTTTCCAAGGGCATTTTCCAAATCTGAAGGTGATGCCCGGGGTATTAGTGATAGAAGCTATAGCCCAGGCAGGGGGTATTCTTCTCTATTATTCTATCCCAGAGCCGGAAAACAAGCTTGTTTTTCTGAGCAAAATAGATAAGGCCAAATTTAGAAAACCCATTGTTCCAGGAGATCAAATCAGGATTGAAGTCGATATGTTGAAGCTCAAAAACAGAATCTGTCAGATCAGAGGAAAAGCCAAGGTTGAGGGAGAGGTAGCTGCCGAGGGAGAAATTTTGGCTGCTGTTTTGGATGTCGAGGATTTGAATGAGTAAGAAGGAAGTCTTCATCCATGAGACAGCCAACGTCCATCCCAAGGCCCAGTTGGAAGCCGGAGTCAGAATAGGCCCTTATTGTTACATAGGAGAGAGGGTCACCATCTGCAAGGAGACCGTCCTCGAAGCGAACGTCTTTATCTCTGGGAAGACAGAAATCGGGGAGAAGTGTTTTTTCTCTCCTTTCTCCTCCATCGGAACTGAACCGCAAGACGTGACCTATAAAGGGGAAGATACCCTCACCAAGATCGGCGATCGGAATGTCTTCCGGGAATTCATCACTGTCAACCGAGGCACGGTCAAAGGAGGAGGAAAAACCATCATCGGCAGCAGCAACTATTTCATGGCTTACTCTCATGTGGGCCACGATTGCATGGTTGGAAGTGAAACCGTCTTCACCAACGGAGCCACTTTAGGAGGACATGTCACCGTTGATGATTATGTGACCGTGAGTGCCTTCAGCGGAGTTCACCAGTTCTGCCGGATCGGCAAATATGCCTATATCGGGGGATTTTCTGTCATCACTCAGGACGTTCTTCCTTATTGCCTGGTGGCAGGAAGTCGCCCCGCTCTTATCTATGGGCTGAACGTGGTAGGGCTTCGGAGGAAGGGTTTTTCCAGGGAGAGAATCAAAAATCTCAAGGAGGTGTTCAGGATTATTTTCTATTCAGACCTGAATACCGCACAGGCCATAGAAAAGATCGAACAGGATACAGCTGCCAGCGAAGAGCGCAAAGAGATCATCGGCTTTATCCGAGCTTCGAAAAGAGGGTTCATCAAGAAAACGGGTGAAGAATGGAAAGTCAACTCGGGATAATCGCCGGTTCGGGCGCCCTCCCTCTCTTGGTTATCCAGGAAGCTCGAAATCAAGGATACAGCTGCGCGGTGGCTGCGATTAAAGGAGCCGCTGAGAATACATTGCAGGAGAGAACACAGCTCCTAGAGTGGTTCGATGTGGATGAAATAACTAGAGTCGTCTCTTTTTTTAAAAAGCATGGAGTCCAGGAGGCTGTCTTTGCGGGAAAAGTGGACCACCGGATTATTTTTCAGAAAAAGAATTTGGATGAAGAATCTTTTACCTTAAAAAACAAAACTCCCTCGGCCCTCTTAAAAACGGCTATCCATTATATGACTCAGGAAGGGATAACCATCGAGAATCCAATAAGATTCCTTTCCTCCTTCCTCTGTGATGAGGGCATCCTGACAGAAACAGAGCCTTCTTCGGAAGTGGAAGAGGATATAGTTTTTGGCTGGAAGATGGCCAAGAGTGTGGCTGATTTAGATGTCGGCCAAACCGTCGTCGTCAAGGACAAATCAATAGTGGCCATAGAAGGAATGGAAGGCACGGATGAGGCTATAAAGCGAGGGGGAGAACTTGCGGGAAAAGGCACGGTAGTGGTCAAAGTGGCCCGCACAAGACAGGATTTCAGGATCGATCTTCCCGCCGTTGGCTTGGATACAGTAAAGAGTCTTGTCCAGGCAGGAAGTCGTGCTCTTTGTTTCGAGGCCCAGAAGATGCCTTTTTTCCAGAGGCAAGAAGCCGTCTCCTTGGCTAATACTCATAAAATATCTATAATAGCCAAAGAAGATAGTAGGTTGAGGTAAAGTAGCCATGGATAAGGTCAAAGTGGGGATCATCGGTGTAGGATATCTGGGAATGCAGCATGCAAGGATCCTTTCCTATCTGGAGGAGGCCGAGCTCAAAGGAGTGGCGGATATCAATTTTCGAAAGGCCGTAGAGATCGGCAACCGTCATGGCGTGCAGTACTACCAGAATTATGAGAACATGTTGGATGAGATCGACGCTGCTATCGTTGCTACACCTACTTCTGAACATTTTTCCATTTCCATGAAGTTGCTTAAAGAAGGAAAATCTGTCTTGGTGGAGAAACCCATCACTGAAACCATAGACCAGGGTGAAGAGCTGGTGACTATGGCCAGCAAGAACGGTTTAGTCCTCCAAACCGGGCATCTGGAGAGGTTTAACCCGGCAGTGGAAGCTATTGAAAACCTGATCAAGGAGCCAAAGTTCATCGAGGTCCAGAGGCTGGGGTCATTCTCTGCCCGTTCCTTGGATATCGATGTGGTTCTTGACCTCATGATTCATGATCTGGATATCATACTTGCTCTAATTAGGGACGATGTGAAGGCCATAAAATCCTCCGGCATCCATGTGCTTTCAGAAAAGATCGACATCGCCAACGCCCGTCTGGAGTTTAAATCTGGCTGCATAGCCACCCTCACCGCCAGCCGTGTCCACCAGGGAAAAGTCAGGAAGCTTCGTATATTCGAGCCCACTTCCTATTATTCCATCGATTATATTGACCAGGAAGTAAAAGTGTTTGCTCTCGACGGAAGCCAGACCGATATCAAGACTTTGAAGATCAAGAAAGAAGAGCCCCTGAAGAAGGAACTCGAGAACTTCTTCATGTGTGTTCGGGATAAGAAAACGAGCAAGGTGAGCGGAGAAGAAGGGCTTCGTGCCCTCAAACTCGCCTACAGAGTTCTCGAAGACATAGAAATATAAAGCAGCAGAGAGGCAACGGGATCAGGCTTTCATAAGTTTCATAACCATCTCTTCAGTAACAGCGTTTCTCTTGGGTGCGTCCT
Source organism: uncultured Eubacteriales bacterium (assembly GCA_964429795.1). Classification (GTDB taxonomy): domain Bacteria; phylum Acidobacteriota; class Aminicenantia; order Aminicenantales; family Aminicenantaceae; genus CAYSCW01. The sequence goes on along the minus strand of CAYSCW010000015.1, from coordinate 12,098 downwards.
GACTATTTGATTATTTTAACCGGTTGATTGGGTTTCGGATTCTCGTCGAGTTGCATGCCATTGAGAATGGCAATCTTGGGCCACAGTTCCTTTTCCATTCCAGCCTTTTCGAAAATCTGGCGAAGATTCTCCTTCCCGTTGGCCCGGATCAGTTTAATTCTTTTGGGTTTTCGGTTGAGACGGACTTCATCCCGAAGTTCATCGAAGGACTGGACGATAGACTGAAATGAGGGCTCGAATTTACGGAAATCAAAGAGAGTGCTCAAAGCGGTGAAAGAAAAAATGTAGTCGCCCTTCTTTATGCAGGTGAGCCGAATCCTCAGGTCTTCCTTTTCTTCCTGAATGACGTCCAGGAGTATCTGATGGACAGGAAGAGAGTTAATGGTGAGGCTTTCCTCGCCAATAAACTGTCTTTCTTTGATGGAAATGGCTTTCTTTTGGGCATAGTCGGAGAGATTCTCTGAGCTTTTATCTGCTTGGAGGACTACTGCTGCATTGCCGTCTTTTGAACTCATCACTACTTGAGATGGAGTGTTCTTCAGTTCCCATTCTTCGGGAATGGAAAAGGAAAAGCGGAGCTGGGAATGGTAGAAGGTACTCTTCTCTACAAAGCCCTGCCGGGGATCATCGCCGAAGACGATATTATCTATCTGAGAAAGATAGGGGTGATCTCGAACCTGAAGAGATTGATCATCGGCCCTCAGCATCCCTTTCACGTTTTGAATTCGTTCTTGATTCAGGGGATGGGTAGAGAGGAATCCCGGAAGGCTCGCTCCCTTGGAGAGATCTCCTAGTCTTTGTAAGGACGCGAAGAAATCCACCATCTCACCGGGGTTGAAGCCAGATTTTCTCGAATATTCCACTCCCAGACGATCGGCTTCTCTTTCATCGTCCCGGCTGTACTTGAGAAAGAGAAGCTGAATGCCCAGGCTGGCCACACCGGAGATTTTGGCGAATGTCTCGCTCAAGGCCCCCCCTACAGAAAGTCCCAGCTGGACCAGGATTAGCTTGCTCATCCGTCTGACGCTGTGGCGGGCGTTGATGTGGCCAAGCTCATGGCCCAACACAGCCGCCAGTTCCGCCTCTGAATTCATCAAGGTCAGGATGCCCCGGGTGACGTAAACGTACCCTCCAGGAACGGCAAAGGCATTCACCACCGGAGTGTCCAGGACTGAAAAGTGGTAAGTAAGATGAGGGCGATGAGTGTGGGGCACAAGCTCCTCTCCCACCCGCCTCACATATTTTTCCAGCGAAGGGTCATCGTAGATTCCGTATTGGACCCGGATCTCTTTATCTGTCTCTTCTCCTAATGAAATCTCCTGGCCTTCTGAGATGAGGCTGAGCTCTTGTTTTCCGGTGACCGGATTCACTGCGCATGATACGGCAAGAAGGATGAGAAAGAAGCAAAATAAGCTAACGGATCTTTTCATGGCATATAAAATCAAGGGACACGTTACCGATCCTGGAAGATTGGTACATGTCCCTGGTTTTCTCCCTTGATTTTCTCCTCTATTCGCTCATCTTGAAGAAGGAATCCTCTAATCCTGTGTTAAAGTTCATTCCAGTCAGGGTTATGGTCATGAACTCCTCGCCGTCCTGATAGGAGGTGATGGTGTGGGGAATCATCATTCCCTCCACCTCTTTATAATCGGAGAGAATAGATTCCTGTTCTACTTCGACACTCATCTGATTCAGCGTGAGTCCCTTGGTTTTGTAGACTAGATAAGTTTCGGGATCAAGGTATATGGTAGACTTGTAGCCGTCAGAATATGTTTGTTCCAGAACCAGATACTCTTTCTCTCCGATTTTTTCCTTGCCTGCGTAATTGTAGGTGATTCCGTATTTTTTGGGATTGAGGAGCGCATCATTCCCCAACGCCTGTCGCTTCATGTACACTGTTTCTTTTTCAGGCATCTTGGCTGTCTCTCCAGTTTGGGGATTAGTCGTCCAGGCTGTCTCTCCGTCGTAGGCCTGGGTGAAAGTCATTCCCATAACCTCGGCATCTATCCGCATCATATTGGGTTCCTTCTGGTACATGGAAGCTGCACCCGAAATGCCCATCTGGATCATTTCGATGGTGCCGGTAAAGGTCGAGTCCTTGATCTTGGCCAGGGCGTCTCTTCCTCCCTGAGCTTGGATCATTTTTTCCACCACTTCTTCAGTGGTCTGGCAAGGAGCTGAAACGGCCAAGCTTAAAAGGAAAAGGCTTAAAACGCTTAATGATATGATTCTTTTCATCACTTCCTCCTTTTTTTATTCATTCTGTGGATTGGACTTTGGGTTTCCCAACGCCCAAATTATCATAGTTCAAAGCCGCATTAAAAAGCAAAAAGAAACTTCCCTGGGTTTGGAAACGCCACATAGGGTTGATGGCAAAAAAAAGTATATGGCCTTTGCCTAATGGGACATCAACTACTGCGGCTCGATTCTGAAGGTCTTCTTCTCCCGCCAGCATGCCGCTTACCAAGAGTTTTTCTTTACGGGCGAAGCGCAGAATGACTCTGATTGTGGTCAAATCAGGAGGCATATAGAGATTGAGCATATCGCGGAATTCGGGAGGAATACCGGTCCCTGCTCCTTTGATTTTCGGGGGCTTGTGGGGCCGACCCTGGATGACATCTGGATCTTCTAGGCTTCCCCGGCCGCTGGCTCTTTCCTTAGCTTCGCTGTCCATCATGGCCTCCAGGTCTATTCCTCCAGTAGCTGCCTTCATCCCCGTCTCAAGCACCGGGGCTCCGTTGAAATGCACAGCCAGAGTGTGGTCGTAACCGTAGGCAACAGGGCTGTTGAGATCGCTGAAGCGTGCTTCTAAGACTGAGCCGGCGGTTTTAAGCTTTGTGGGCTTGATGACAGCAACGCTTTCCGCTAATCCATAGTCGATAGGAATGCTTGCTGTGTTGGTGATGGGAACAAACAGACCGCCATCCTCGATGAATTTTTTAAGATGAACGACTCCCTCCAGTCCCATGCCGCCCCGGATGTCGTCGCTGGAGTCCGGGCCGCCGAGATGAGGATATTTTTCCGATTTTTTCCAGGGTATGGGGGAATTGCCGCTGATTCCATTGACCAGCCGCTGGGCTTTGCCGAACATCACAGGCGGGAAAATAATCACATCGTACAAACTTTTTAGATCCTTGGTATCTCTTATGTCATGGACAGAAATGTAAGAGTAGGGAATACCCAGCTTTTCAAAGGCAAGACGGAACCAGCCCTCATTCTGGGTGAAAATCCAGGTGTGGAGGATGGCGATTCGAGGAACAGCGAGAGGATGAGTTTTTACCTTGGGCATGGATTTGACTCCGTGAGCGGTGAGCCCGAGTTCTTCTACGATTTGTTTGAGGCGGCTGGCCATATCAGAGGGATTTTCCTCAACAGGAATGATGAAGGTTCCGGCGTTGAATCTTTTATCGTCGACCTTGAAGCTTCTTTCTGCGGCCAGCATCTTCACATCTTTGAGGGCGAAGCGGAGATTCATCAGAGTGTTTTCGGCTGTATGATTGATGAGGAACGCCACGGCTTTTTCAGGCTGGAGCATGCGGCCTTGAATCTTGACGTTTTCTTCAAGAAGTGTCATGGGAACATCAAGAATTTTTTGTTCCACTATCCGCCTGATTTCCACATTGTGTAAAGCTCCTAGTGTCCATCCTGTATCATCATATGGACGGGGATCGGTGGGGTTGTAATACTGGATGTCAAGGAGCATGTCAGCACAGCGACTGTAAGGCTGATCCATACGGATGATATAGCTTGCGGGAGGATATTTTTCTTTCTCGATGGTGAATTCCTCCTTGGCTCGATGGACCTCAACACCATGTTTTCTCAACAGGTTAACCAGATCAGCTGCAGCTAAGGGGCGTTTTTCTGATAGGATGACCCAACCTGCCGGGCCTTCGGTGGTGGCTTTGGCCACGGAGCGTTTGCTTTTGAGGTAGAAATTCCTTAAAAACTTATCATGGTTGTCAGCCGTGTGCTTTAAAGCAAAAAGCAGAGCACTCTGTTGGAGGTTGATATTGTTGCGGAATGACCATTTGACTGCGGATAGAGGAGGATTGGGCCTGAACCAGGCCCTTTGCGACTGTCTTCCCACATTGCGGACCATGGTATCCGCTCCTGTCCCTCCGAAAGTCTCATAGAAGCGTCCAGTGGAGTTGTGGAACATGGCAACATAGAAGGCATAGCTGGGGGACCAGCCATCGAAGAATCCGTGTGTCCAAACTCCTGGCACATCACGTTTTGTCATTTCTGAAATCTCAGCATAAGCCAGCTCCTGCCATTCGTTTATGGTTATGGGATCGAGCCAGGCGTTATAGGGACCGGTTCCGGTTGAAGTATAGAGGTAAGGTACAGATTCATGCAGGTCATGCATGATAACTGGATGCCATTCGAAGTACGTCTTCATCATGTTTTCCGTCAATTTGAGGGCGAGGCCGATGTTATCTCGGTTGTTGTCATGAGCCACATAGTTTCCCCAATAGACAAGAGGAAGAGTTTTCTTGTCCTTGTGTTCCTTTTTGTAACGGTAAGTGTCTACATAACGGTCTCTGCCATCGACTTCAAGGATAGGTGTGATGAGCACAATCATGTTCTTGCGGATGGTCTGGAAAAAGTCCTTTTCATCCACGGCCAGACGATAGACAAGCTCCATCAACATTTCCGGAGAGCCGCATTCAGAGGAATGAAGACCGCCGGTGATCCAGTAAATTGGAATTCCTTCGGCTATAAGCTTATCTGCCTCAGATTCTTCGATTTTGCGGGGATCCGCCAGAAGCGTCATGATTTCTTTGATTCTTTTCAATCTCTCGATGTTTTTCTCATCCGAGACTGCAACTGTGATCATCTCCTTTCCTTCATCACTCAGACCGGAGGAGAAGGCCATGACCCTTGAGCTTTTGCCCGCCACAGCTTTCATGTAGCGGTTTATCTCGTCTGTGTAATGAAGAATATCAGGAGCACCTATGACTTCTCCCAGGATTTCTTTAGGGTTTGGGATTGGCGGAGATGCAGGAAGATAATCCACCAGCTCGGTGAGAAAGAATTTTTCCGTGGTGTATTCAAGGATCTTCTGGGTGTATTCTTTATCAACTTCCTGGCGGGCGGTGAGAGTCATGGGCAAGAGAAGAAGGCAAAGGAAAATAAGAAGGATGGGACGAGTTGATTTTTTAGAAAAGCGATTCATGGATGCCTCCTTAGATGATGATTTCTTTTAGCCGTATGAAAAGATCAACTGTTTTCATTTTTTCTGGATTTTATAATAAATCACGGACTTTTCAAATAAAAAAGACACGTTTGAGAGAAGGGCTGGACAATTGCTTCCTTTTCCTCTATTCTAACAAGTTCTTGAGAGACGAAAATGAATACTACATGTTGTATAGAAAATAAGATGATGTATTATATATTGAATTTATTCCTTGACATAAGGACAAAGTTTCTTCTATAATCACGCCAGGATAAGTCAGCTCATGAAAATCACCCCCCGCAATCATTTCAATTTCACTGCCGTACTCATCCTGTCTTTCTTTATATTAGGCGGCCAACCTGTTAAGTTCGGCACAGAAAAAACCTTTTTTCACGGCTATCTGATCGAAAAGCCGATCATAAAGATCGGGCTAGGAGTAAACTTAAGCGATATAAAAATCACTGCCTCTTCCGGGATGAAGATTTATGAGGTCAATGCTAAGTACAAGATGATCGCAGATGATGCCGATGAAGTTCACATCAAAGGTAACAAGGAAAAGCTGACGGAGAAATTCCTCCTCCAAGTATTTCAGACCAAAGATAAGGAAGAGGCCGAACTCTATGCTGAGGAGTTAAAGACAAAAGTCGATAACAAGATATATGTGACAGAGGACAGAGAGAACGAAATCGGCGGTTTTTATCAAGTCAAAGTAGGGGATTTTCTGACCAGAGGAGATGCCTTGAGCTTCATCAAGAGGCTCAATCAAATCGGGATCAAGGAAAGCTGGATTCTTTGTGAGGAAATCACCGAGGACAAAGCCAAGCCGCATTGGATTCTAGTCAACGATGAGCTGAAGAACCTTCATGAGACCACAGTTCTCTATTTCATCCCCAAGAGCAAACAGAGTTATCTCTCCTACAACGGTAGAGATTACCGTGGCATTTTTGTACTCAAAGCCAGTCCCAAAGGGCTGGTGCTGATCAATATTCTGAATATTGAGAATTATCTAAAAGGGGTGGTGCCCAGCGAGCTCTCCCCTTATGATTTCCGTGAGCTGGAGGCTCACAAAGCCCAGGCTGTGGCTGCCCGCACTTATGCCATCAAGAAATTAGGCATGAACGGTGATCTGGGATTTGATCTGTCAGACACTCCTCTTATGCAATTTTATTCGGGGATGAGTGCTGAGCATCCCCTCAGCACCTTGGCCGTAGCGATGACGCGCGGTGAAGTGGCTAAGTATAAGGGAGAGCTGATCGATGCCCTCTACACCAGCACTTGTGGCGGCATGACCGAGGATGTGGAGAATGTATTTGGAGGCCCCTCTTTTCCTTACTTGAGAAGCACTGAGTGCGTTTATGAAAAACAGGAAGAATGGGAGCTTATCGGCCGGCCAAGAGTCCCACCCATTTTAGTAGAAGGGATAAATATTAACTCTGCAGTAGCGCGACTCATCAGCCTGAAGATCATCCCCGACCAGATTGATCCTGCTTTCTTCCAGAAAGAAGCTTCCTTTGAGGAAGCCACATCCTGGATAACAAATGCTTTGGGCTGGCTGGGTAAAAAGAGAAAGAATTTCCGAACCCAGCCATCTACCCTGAATATGGCTGCTTTTGTTAGGCTGGTAGGTGATGCATTCGACTGGAATGAAAGAGTAGAGAATCTCTTGATTGAGAGTGAGAAGGAATTCATCCTCAAGGATTACGAAAAGTGGAATGGTGAGGATGGGGATAAGTTGGCCTATATGATCCAGTCCGGGATCTTCTCTTCATCCCAAAAAGTGAGAGAACCAGAGGCGGTTTTGAGCCGAGGAGAACTGGCCTACTATTTGAGTAAAATCATCAAAAGCTACCGTGACTTGGCTGACTCAGGAACACTCATCAACTGGGGACAGAATCATGTATATGTAGAGGAAGAAGGGGAGGTGAAGGATTTGAGCCTTTCTCCTGATATTTTTTTGCTGAGAAACAATGATGGTGAATGTGGCTTCGCTCAGCGGGTTTCCATCATGAGAGGGGACACAGTGAGATGGATCGCAAACGATGGAGAAGTCAAACTGCTCGAGGTTGTCTATCCCCCTTATTCCAATATCCTGGACAGAAGTTCTTCTCTACATCGCTGGCAAGTACGCAAGTCGAGAGAGAAACTGGAAAAAAGGGTGAATGAATTTTATCCTATCGGAGAACTTCATGATTTGATTATTCAGAAGAGAGGACAGTCAAAGAGAGTAATCGAACTCCTCATCAAGGGGAGCGAAACCCAGGCTCTGGTCAAGGGATTCAAGATTCGCAGAGTTCTAGGTCTGAAGGAGATACTTTTCGTTGTGGATAGAGAGTATGATGATACAGGCCGCATAACCCATTTTGTTTTCAGAGGGAAAGGATGGGGTCATGGTGTAGGACTCTGTCAGGTTGGTGCTTTCGGGATGGCTCGTGCCGGTGCCGATTACAAAGAAATATTGAAAAAGTATTACCGCGGGATTAAAATAGACAAAATCTATTAAACCAGATAATCCAAAAAGGCGGAAAAGTAATGGACCAAGAGACATTAAAAAAGGATCTCATCCGACTTGTTAAAGAAAAATCACTGATTACCGATGTCGAGAGAGTCCTTACTTCTGGAAGGGTGAGTAATTATTATATTGATGCCAAGATGACCACACTCGATCCAAAGGGAGCAAACCTGACGGCTCGTCTGTTCCTGGAGGTGCTTAAGTCCTACGATATCGATGCTATTGGCGGGTATACTCTTGGTGCTGATCCCATCGTCAGTGCAGTGGCGGCATTAAGTGCGGAGACGGAGCGGCCCCTTCCAGCTTTTATTGTCCGTAAGGAGCCCAAGAAGCATGGGGAGAGGAAAATGATTGAAGGTCCTTTTCAGCACGGCTGGAGAGTGGCTGTTGTTGATGATGTAATCACCACAGGCGGGTCCACTCTGAAAGCATGTAAAGCCGTAGAGGAAGAAGGCGGTGAGGTGGTTGTGGCATTGGCTCTGGTGGACAGGTTAGAAGGAGGAAGGGAGAATCTAGAAAAGGATGGCTACACTTTTGTCTCTCTGCTTACCAGGGATGACCTTCTC
>CAYSCW010000015.1:0-3747 GCA_964429795.1 uncultured Eubacteriales bacterium | reverse complement strand
GATAATTGCGGCTTTAATTATTTGGAGTTGGGGGATCCTTTTCTCAGGGCATAGACCTTATCGATAACGGTCTGCAATTCGTTTTCCTCTATGGGTTTGGAAATGAAGAAGGAGGGCTCTGCCCTCCTGGCTCGCTCCAGGCTTTCCTCATCGGATAAGGCAGACATGTAGATGATCGGAATAGAAAAATGTTCTCGGATCTTCTTTGCGGTCTCTATACCGTCCATGTTCTCCTTTAGCCTGATATCCATCAGGATGATATCAGGCTGACGCTCCAGGGCCTTCTCGATCGCTTCCTGTCCCCTGGAGGCTATCGGTGAGAGTCCATATCCCAGTCTGAACAGCATGCCCTGGATGTCTCTTGCCACAATGCTTTCGTCCTCGACGATCAATATCCTCAAATATTCTTTTCTGAAAGCCATTTTTTTATTTAGGGATGCCAAAGGTGATGATGAAAGCTGTGCCCTTCTCTCTTTTGAGTTCGATCGAACCATCGAGCTGGTCTACCAGATCTGTCACAAGTTGCAGGCCGAGTGATTCGCTCTTGCAATAGTCAAAATCTGGCGGCAAACCCACCCCGTTATCGCGCACAACGAGAGTTGCCCGCCCCTTGTTCTCACAACAAAGGCTGAGGCATATCTCATCTTTGGACTCTCTTTCCACTTCCCTTGCCCGTTTCTCAGGGAAAGCATATTTGAGGGAATTCGAGACGAGCTCATTGACGATCAATCCAAGAGGAATGGCTGAGTTGATATCCAGGTAAAACTTCTCCATATCCAGCTTAATGTCTACGGATTCCATTTCACGTCTGTACATGGAGAACAGGTTGTTGGTCAGGCTCCTGACATATTCAGCAAAGTCGATCCTTGCCAGGTCATCGGATTGATACAGCTTTTCATGGATGAGCGCCATTGATTTTATCCGGTCCTGACTGGCCTTGAATATCTCCTGCATCTTTTCATCCTTGATCTGCCATGACTGGAGTCTGAGCAGGCTGGAGATGATCTGCATGTTGTTCTTGACCCGGTGATGAATCTCTTTGAGGAGCACTTCTTTTTCTTTGAGCGAGGTGCTTAGTTGTGACTCCGCTTTCTTGCGTTCGCTTATTTCTTGCTGGGCTTTCTCGTAGAGGCGGGCATTCTCGATAGCCGTGGCAATTTGATTACTGAGTGTCTCCATGGCTGACACATCTGTCTCGTCAAAAGCCTCCAATTTATCACTCTGTATATCGAAAACTCCAATCACTTTATCGCCGCTCCTGATGGGAACAGCGATTTCTGATTTTGTTTTTTCCGTACCGAAACAGACATAATGAGGATCTTTGCTGACATCGTTGCTGATCTGGGTTTTGCCACTTGCTGCGGCATATCCTGTCATACCTACTCCGATGTCCAGCCGCGATCCGGGCAGAGAGAAGTCTACGTTCCCGCCCGAAATGGACTGCATGATTAACTGTTTGGGCCTCTCATCGACAAGAAAGAGAGACACACTGTGGTAATTGAAAGCTTCCCGTACTGCAGTCACAATTTCGGAGAAGAGCTCCTTAAGCTTCAGTTTGCGGCTTATCCGCTCACCAATTTCATAGATCAATGCTGCCTGGGCGGCTCGCCGCTTGACATTCTCCTCAGCCCGTTTACGCTCTGTGATGTCCCGATAGATGGCATAGTGGCCTTGTTTGGATCCGTCGATGATGATCGGTGACCCGATGGCTGAAACATGGATAAGGGTCCCATCTTTACAACGACGCACGGATTCGAAGGCTATTTTCTTGCCTTCTGTCAGTTGCCTCGTAAAGAAGGCAGCCTCTCTCTCGGTTTCATCAGAAGAAACCAGGGCATCTATCAATTGTCCCTCAGCCTCTTGCGGATTATATCCGAATAATCTGGAAAATTCGCTATTGACGCGTAGGACTCTATGGTCGTTACCCACCATGACAATCGCCTCTTGGGCATTCTCGAATAGCTGGTCGAGGTAGGCTTTCCCGGCTTGCAAAGCCGTCTCCGCCCTCTTGCGCACGACGACTTCCTGCTGGAGCTCTTGGTTTGCAGCTTTCAGCTCTGCGGTGCGTTCCTCTACACAATTCTCGAGTTCCCTGGACCTTTCTCTGATGCTCTTTGTTCTGATCTCATAGATTGAATAAAACAAAAGGAGGATAGTTATGATGACAACTCCCCGAAACCACCATGTCTGCCAAAAAGGAGGAGTGATTGAAATTTTCAATGATGCTCCTTCTTCATTCCATATTCCATCGTTATTCGAGCCCTTGACTCTAAAAACATAGTGTCCCGGGGGGAGGTTGGTATAATCCACAAAGCGCCTGTTGCCCACGTAATTCCAGTCTTTTTCAAAGCCCTCCATCTTGTACGCATATTCGTTCTTCTCCGGAGATACAAAGTGGAGTGCTGTAAACTCGAAGGAAAGGACTCTGTCTTTATGGGAGAGTACGATAGCCTGGGTTTCCGTGATGGATTTTTTCAAGATGGAACGGCCATCTGGGCCCTCTCCGATGGGAACGGGTTTGTTGAATATTTGGAATTTCGTGATCACAACTTCTGGAATATGGGGATTCTCTTGAATGTCTTCTGGATAGAAACTGTTGAACCCATTGATCCCTCCGAAGAAAATTTCTCCATCACTACTCTTGTGACAGGCCCCCAGGTTGAACTCGTTGCTTTGAAGTCCGTCCTTCACATCATAGTTTCTGAATCTTTCTTGATGGGGATTAAACATCGACAGTCCCTTATTGGTGCTGAGCCAGAGGTTTCCGTTGTTGTCTTCCAGTATGTTGTAAATTAAATCATTGGGTAGGCCATCTTTCTCTGTATAATAGGTGAATGATTCCTTCTCCCGATCGAATTTATTGAGCCCTCCGGGCGTTCCAATCCAGAGCACGCCTGATCGGTCTTCATAGATGGATAAGACTTCGCTGTTGCTTATAGAGGAGGAATTATTGGGCTCGGCTTTATAATGAATGAAAACGGGAGGAGAGCCTTTCTTTTTGCTTGGGACGAGTTTGTTGAGACCGTCCAGAGTCCCTACCCAGAGGGTGCCTGAGCTGTCCTCGCAGACTGAGTAGATAAAGTTGTTACTGAGGCTGTGGGGATTGTCGGGATCATTTCGATATCGAGTAAACTTTTCCCTTTTCCTTTCAAATCTGTTCAATCCGTCTTCTGTCCCAACCCAGAGCATCCCCCTATGGTCTTCAATGATAGTTCTGACGACGTTGTTACTCAGACTATCGAGCATGTCAAGGTCGGCTTTATAATGAATGAAAACGGGAGGAGAGCCTTTCTTTTTGCTTGGGACGAGTTTGTTGAGACCGTCCAGAGTCCCTACCCAGAGGGTGCCTGAGCTGTCCTCATAGATTGTCCTGATCCAGCCGCTGCTCAGGCTGTTGGGATCACTGGGATCAGCGCGGTAATGAATGAATTGTCCCTTTTGCCGATCAAATTTATTGAGTCCTCCTCCTTGAGTTCCAATCCAGAGCACACCGGATTTGTCTTCCCAAATAGAATAGACATAATTATGGCTCAGGCTGTGAGGATCGTTGGGCTTGGATCGGTAAAGCAGAAATGACTTTCTCTCCTGGTCGACCTTGTTCAATCCTGCATGAGTCCCAATCCAGAGAACTCCTGCTCGGTCTTCATTGATTGAAAAAACCTCATTGTAACCTAGACTGTTGGGATCGTTAGGGTCGTTTTTGAATTGAACGAAAATCGGAGAGGAACCATCCTTTTCAATCCTGAC
>CAYSCW010000014.1:0-73907 GCA_964429795.1 uncultured Eubacteriales bacterium | reverse complement strand
CTACTCTCTTGAAGTCTCTCAACAGGCTGCTGGAACCGCTGGATGGAGTGAAAGTTACGGGAAAGGTTTGTGTTGGTGGAGAGAATATCTACGATCCCAAAGTAGAAGTTACGCACGTCAGGAAAAAAATGGGACTGCTTTCTCAGAAACCCCAGGTTCTCCCCATGTCCATCTTTGACAATGTGGCTTTCGGTCCGAGAATTCATGGGATGAAGAACAAACGGAAGCTGAGCCAGACTGTCGAACATTATCTCAAGGTAGCCAGCCTCTGGGAAGAAGTAAAGGACAGGCTCCATTATCCGGCCTCCAGGCTATCTGTAGGCCAACAACAGAGGCTTTGCCTGGCAAGAGGATTAGCCGTGGGGCCGGAAATAATTCTGGGAGACGAGCCTACTTCTGCGCTTGATCCTCAATCGAGTCAGAATGTGGAAAGGAGGCTCATTGAGTTGAAATCGGAATACACTGTGGTTGTGGTGACCCATATTCTCCGTCAGGCCAAGCGGATTGCGGATTACATCGTCTTCCTGTATCTGGGGGAGCTGGTTGAGTGCGGCCCGGCAGAAGAAGTCCTCTCAAATCCAAAAAATCAAAGGACTAAGGCATATCTGACTGGCGAGATAAGCTGACCGAAAGAATTTTTTCGTGTTCGCCACAAATCCTTCGCAGGATAATTTTGTTTTTTTGCTATGTGATTTAAAGTATTATTAATAGTGTGCTATGTTTTTTAACAAAGGAGAGAGTACCATGAGCAAAGGATTAGTTTTACTAGGTTCTCTGATTTTGACTTTTTTACTTTTTTGCCCTGATCCTATTCATTCCCAGGAACTTAAGGAGATAAAGCTCTTGAAACCACAGATGGACGGCGGTAGACCCTTGATGCAGGTGCTAAAGGACCGTCATTCTTCTCGAGAATTCAGCTCCGATGAGTTGCCATTACAGGTGCTTTCAAACCTGTTATGGGCAGCATTTGGAATCAACCGTCCAGATTCTGGGAAACGAACAGCACCTTCCGCTGTGAACTGGCAAAATATTGATATTTATGTGGCCTTGGCCCAAGGTCTATATCTTTATGATGCAAAAGAAAACATTCTGAAACCTGTTCTGGCAGAAGATATTCGGGCTGCGCTAGGCACACAGTCTTTTGTTAAGGATGTTCCAGTGAACCTCATCTATGTGGCTGATTTTTCCAAGATAACCAGGGGAACAGAGGAAGATAAAAATTTTTACTCTGCTGCTCATACGGGTTTCATCAGCCAGAATGTCTATCTTTATTGTGCTTCTGAAGGACTGGCTACTGTAGTTCGGGGGCTAATTGACAGAGAAGCAGTGTCAAAGGTGATGAAGCTGCGTCCGGATCAAAAGGTTATGCTTGCCCAATCTGTCGGCTATCCGAAAAATATTTGACGTCAAGGAAGACGTTTAATCCTCTTTTTTCCGATAAAACCGTTGAACCAGGCCCAGAGCAACATACAGCGGACCATAAGCAGCAGCTGCAGTAGCGGTGAATCCGATGTTGCTCCCGTGGAGCAGTCCCACCCAGAGTCCGAACTGGTTGTCGGTGATAAGGTACGTCCATGTCGAAGAAGGACCTCTGATCCCTTCTTTGTCCAGGTCGATGCCTTTTTCTGTGACAGGTATGGATTGGAATGTTTGGATGATCGCATCACGTATTTTTTGCTCAAGCTTCAGAAACTCGTTGTTGGCCATCTTATGAAATTCATTCAGCGGAGACTGTCCTCCTACACTTGCCAGATGGATGCCTTCGCGAATATCGGCAATTAGAGCAAGGTGTTCAGTCCAACAGCGGTCTATCTGGTAGAGAGTAATCTGTTTTTCCAGGTTTTGCATTTTATTCTTTCCCAGAAAACACTCCAGCTCAGCATAGCGATCAGACGCACTTTCTTTAAGCTGGCCAAAGACTGATTTATCCAGGAGGATTTCTTGACGTCGGCGTTGAATCCTTTTCCGTTGTTTTTCAACAAGAACAGAATACTTACAGAGTGTCTTACGGATCTCAAAGTTCTGTCCTTCTATGATTCGCTGCCCTCTTGCTATTGTTTGATTCACCAAAAGATTATCTATCGGCCTGTTCTGTTTCAGAGTGTGATATTTTTTCGGGAGGAGTTTTCGGATGCCGTATCGTTCGATCAGATTGTCCTCGAGACTGATGAAGAACCGAGAAGACCCCGGGTCGCCTTGACGGCCAGCCCGACCACGCAACTGATGATCAATCCTTTGGCTCTCATGGCGGTTTGTTCCGATGACGTACAGCCCGCCGAACTTGACAACTTTATCCCGCTCTTGTTCCTTGTCTCCGCCAAGTTTGATGTCTGTGCCTCTGCCAGCCATGTTGGTGGAGATGGTCACGGTGCCAGGCCTGCCTGCCTGGGCCACGATCTGTGCCTCCATTTCGTCGTTCTTGGCATTTAGCACTTGAGGGGGGATTCCTGCCTTTTTTAGTGCCAAGGCCAGTTCTTCGGATTCTTCCACGCTGGCTGTGCCCACAAGAACTGGTCTTTCAGTGTTATGGCAGTGCTTGATCTCTTCGATCAAGGCTTTCGTCTTAGCCTCCTTATGGGTAAAGACAACGTCTGGGTAGTCTTTTCGGATACAAGATCGGTTGGGAGGAATGACTACGACTTTTAAACCGTAGAACTGCTCGAGTTCTTCTGCCGCAGGACGTGCCGTGGCAGTCATTCCGCAGATTTTAGGGTAGAGCTGTAAAAAGTGCTGCACAGTGATCGAACCCAGGATGCAACCTCCGAAACCCAGGTTGAGCCTTTCTTTGGCTTCTACGGCTGCCTGAAGTCCATCCGGCCAATGCCTGTCTTCGACAACCCGACCTGTAAACTCGTCCACGATCTCTATTCTTCCTTTTCGGACAATATAATCGATGTCTCGGTGAAGCAGAAATTCTGCGTGAAGTGCTTGGTTCAGTCTGGTCAGCAGATCCAGATTTTTGGGAGCGTGGAGATTTTTACAGCCAAGGATGTTTTCTATGTGCTTCAATCCTGTGTCTGTCAGATAGATATTCCGTCTGCCTTCATCCGTCACGAAATCGATCTCTTCTCTGAGCCCCTTAACGATCTCAGCAAAATGGCCGGGATTTCTTTTCTGTTTCCCTCTGCTGCCTGCTATTACAAGAGGAACACGGGCTTCGTCTATCAGAATGGAATCAGCCTCGTCCACGATAGCAAAATGGAAGTCTCTATGAACAAGATCTTTTCTCTGGTAACAAAGATGGTCTCTTAGATAATCGAAGCCAGCTTCTTTGGCCGTGGAGTAAATGATGTCTGCGGCATAAGCCTTTTTCCTTTCGCCGGGAGACATGCCTTCCTGGATGCATCCCACACTCAGTCCTAAAAACTCGTAGATGGGGCCCATCCAGGCTGCATCCCTGCGCGCCAGATAATCGTTGAATGTGTGTATGTGAACCCCTGTGCCAGAAAGGGCGTTCAAGCAGGCGGGCAGAACAGCAACCAAAGTTTTTCCTTCTCCTGTGTTCATTTCTGCAAGTTTGCCCTGGTGCAAGACGATTCCTGCGATAATCTGCACATCGAAGGGGCGCAGCCCTATGGTCCGCCATGCTGTTTCTCGCACGAGTGCATAAGCTTCAATCAGCAAATCGTTCTGAGAAATTCCTTGTTGTGCTCGTCCGATCAATCGGGAAGACATTTCTTTGAGCTCATCATTTGAAGCTTTTCCCAGATCATAGGCATTGATTTCAGCAAGTATCTTCTGGTATGGTCTGAGATCCCACTCGATCGGAACTCCCTGAAGTCTATTCCAGAGATTCAATATTCTTTTTTTATCGAGATGAGTCATGATTTCCCTCAAATTGTCAGAATTCGTTGAGATAACAAAATTTTATGAATGATAATAAGATAAAACTAAAGGAGGGAAAACTTAAAGGGGAGGACTTCGGGGCCTGGAATAACTGAAAGTGTAGGTGAATACCGGAGAGATAAGCGGAGAGAATTTCCCGAAGAAACAGACCAACAGAAAATAAAAGAGAAGGGGAAGGAAGAACAGTAAAGGAGGAAAGAAAATTCCTAAGAGGAAGATAAGTGAAAGAAAAAACGCGTTTTTCATTCTCTCCAAAGCTCCTGTTTCTGGATTATAAATATAAGACACATGACCTCTTCTGTCAATCTTCAATATAATATTGATAGTATATCCGTTGCAGCTAATGATGAGGGATATAATCAGCCACAGCGCCGGACGCCTCCCTTTGCATCGGATTGTTCAACATGAGCTCTTGGCAGCAGCCGAGTGGAGAAGCATATTTCTGAAGCCGGAGGCGGATTTCCAAAGCAAAGGAAATCCATATAAAAGGGTATAGGTCAAGCATAAACCCTGTGTTTCTGAGTGTTGAGACTGTAAAGAGCTTTAACACTTTTCTGGCCTTTTGTAAGGTGCAAAGCCGACAGTTCCCCTGAATTTTGTGGCATAATTCTTGCTACATCCTTGATTATAAGAGATAGTAAAATAGACAGAGATCTCTCAAAATCCCTACAGGCTCTAGCCTGAAGGGACAGGAGGAAGAAATGAAGTGGCGATGTGGACGATTACCGAATGTGCGATTTTTGGGTTTGGTCTGCCTATGGCTTGTGCTGCCTTTGATGGCTTGGCCGCAGGGCCCTGATCCGGCCTATTATTTCCATCCCGCAACAGAGCTTTCCTGGGCCCAATGCTATGTCTGGATGGAAGGGGGATCCCGGATGAAAATCCCGTTTATGCCCGTGGTGGTTACAGGATTTCGTCGCGCCCCGATGGGAATCGGCAGCTACAGCCAGGATGTAAAAGTTGACGGTCCGCTGGTTTTCATCGGAAATGGCATTGTTAAGGAAGGGATGTGGAACAGCTATAAGGGAAGAAAAAAAGACTATACCTCAGGAGACATCGATGTTGCGGGAAAAGTTGTCCTGTTCAGCTGTGATTTTCCGGATAAAATCCAGGAAATAGCCAAAGAGGATGTCCCTCTTTCCGCCCGGATATCTGAGGCTGCCTCCCGGAGAGCAACCGCGGTCCTGGTCTTCTCCCACAAGGGCGCAGGCTCTTTTCTCACTGTCGATTATGAGAGGGAGTCTGATATTCCAGATATCCCGGTGATCAGTATATCCGAGAAGTCCTTCCTGGATATCATGCTCTGCGATTTTGATGTTGACGGCGAATCCATACTCAAGGAGTGGGAGGAGTCCGGCAGCCCCCCAGAGGGCGTTGAGCTAAGTGCCAAGATCCACCTGGAGATGGAGGGGAATTTCACCAAGGCCGAGACAGAGAATTTTGCCATCCGATTCCGCAGGGAGATGTTCTCTGAACAGGAAATGCAAGAATCTGTCAAGGTAAATGAGCGGGCGCTCCAATTTCTGTTTGATTGCTTTAAGGAGGACAATGAGCTGCAGTGGAAGCGCTTGAACTCGGTCTATTTCCGTGACTTCGATTCCAAGCTCTTTTACACCCATCATATGGGATGGGGGCTGGCCGGAGATGAGGGAGTTTTCATGGTTTACAAGGGAGGAGTGCCGGATTTTGGTATGGCTGTCCATGAGAATACCCATATCCTTACTCGGCTGAACTGGGGGGAATCAACATCCTTTATCAACGAAGGATTGGGGAAGTATACCGAAGCTCTGGCCACTGACCAGGACAAGAACCATCTTGCGGTGATACAATTTCTCAAGGATGGCAAGCTCTTTCCCCTGAAGGACATGGTGAATTTCTACATCGGCCCCTCCGGTTTGAAGACCCTGGTGGCCTATCCAGCTTCAGGCTCTTTCATCGCCTTTCTTATGGACAAGTACGGACTTCAGTCTGTGAAGAAGTTAACCCGCCTGGAAGGGCGGCTTCCCCAGGAGAGGGAGAAGAGGGACTCCTGGACAGAAGCCTTAGGGGAACCCCTTTCGAAGCTGGAGAAGGAGTGGCTTTACTGGCTGAAGGACAAGCATCAGGTGGAAGAAAAATTCATATGGGAGCATTTGGAAAAGAGTTCCAAAACCCGGGAAGCCTTCCAGGTCGATCCGAAAATCTTGGACTCTTACGTGGGCCAATACCGTTTTTCCTCTAACATCATTACGGTCACAAAAGAGGACAACCGCCTTTTCCTGGAAGTTCCTGGAATGGGGAAGGTGGAGCTGGTTCCGGAATCTGAGACTCAGTTTGAAGTCCAGGCCTTTGATGCCCCCATCCGTTTCGTGGCGAATGAACAGGGAGGGGTCACGCACATGATCATCCAAACCGGCGGAGGAGAGATACGAGCGGACCGGATCAAGTGAAAATCTCTGATCCAAACACACTTACCGGTGAAATAAGCTGACCGGCCGGTGGACCGAGAAAGGACGGAAAGCTCTTTCCGAATACCTGAAAACTCTCGAGGAGATCATCCACCTTAAAAAAGAATAGAGAGTCGATCTATCTGCTGGTTATCTTGTTCTTTTAAATTTAATCTTGAACTCTGTTCCTCCAGTTCTGTTCAATTCTATCATACCGCCAAGTTGGTCTTCTGCTAATATGTTCACCAGGTGCATGCCTAAGGATTTGGATTCCCTGAAATCGAAATCATCTGGTAGGCCAACACCGTTATCGCTCACTTTAAGTTCGACCTCATTCTTATTGACGGATTGGAACCCTACCCTAATCTTTCCTTTTTTGCCATCAGGGAATGCATGCTTCAGACAATTGGATATGAGTTCATTGACTATCAATCCGCATGGAACAGCCACATCAACTCCGAGGGAAACATCCTTGACATTCATTTTCAGGTCAATTTTTCCCGGATCAGCTTCATAAGATCGAAACAACCTGTAGATAAGATCCCTGATGTATCCTGCAAAATCAATCCTGGCCAGGTTCTGGGATTGATACAATTTCTCGTGAATCAGTGCCATTGACCTGACTCGGTCCTTGCTCTCATTAAACATCGCGAGGTCTTGTTTATTCTTGAGATATTGAGCCTGAAGATTAAGGAGAGAGGAGATGACCTGCAAGTTGTTTTTGACCCGATGGTGAATTTCTCTCAGCAAAACTTCTTTTTCCTTGAGTGATGTTTTTATCAATTGCTCTGCCTTTATTTGCTCGGTTTTCATCGAGACAATATTAACCACTTCTGAAAGAATTCTCTTCTCTAATTCAGTCCACTCTCTTTCTTTCTTACATTCAGAAAATGTAAAAATACCTTTAGGCTTATCAATATCTCCGTAAGGAACGACTAAATAGGATTTTATTTTATGTCTTTTTAATTTTGCAGAAGCATAAAGTTTTATAATTTTGCTAAGAATGGGAGTTTTTTTAATTTTATCAATATTTTTAGGTATCTCCACATATTTTCTGCCGAAGAAATTTTTAGCTATGTCTAGCGAAATGTCTTCTCCAAGGCTGCTTCCTGCTTCTTTCTTATACCATTGCAACTCAGTGATAAAGGCTTTTTTCTCTGGATTGAATGGTAAGTAAGCAGCTCTGCTGACATCTATGAAAGGCCCGACAGTATTCAGTAGCGCCTGAATTAAATCTTTTTCTTCTGTCAAGGATGGATCAGCAGATTTCTTCCATATTTCGGCTCTTAACTCATTGTATTTGCTTTGTTTTAATACCTCAGCCTCCGCCAGCCTTTGCTTGGTTATATCTGTCAAAATCGCAATGACTCCCTCAAATCCCCCTTTTTTTCTTAAGGGCGAATTGCGGACTTCGACAATCATTTTTTCACCTTTGCCGGTATACAGTTCCATCTCGTAAGGAGATACATCTTGCCCTTTTCTCATTTTATAATAAACTGAGAGCATCTTTGTGATGCTTCGAGGAGGGAACATTTTGAGTAGACTAAATCGTTTTCCTATGATTTCTTTTTCCGAATAACCTCCTACCTCTTTTATCCGTCTGTTAATTCTGATAATCTTACCCGTCTTATCGAGCACCGCTATTCCGCTGTTGGCACCATTAAAAATCGCTTCCAGTTCTTCTTTATTCTTCTGTAACGATTCCTTTATCCGGTCCAGCTCATTTATTGAATTCTTTAACTCAGCAATTCGTCTGCGTGATGTGACTAATTCGTCTATGAGTTCTTCTTTTGTCTTATCCTTATCCTTCATCTTGGGCCTTTCAAAACAGGATGTTATTCCATTTTGCTCTTTGGATAAAAAGTATACTTAATCATTATGATGCGCTTATTAAAAATAATTTTCTCACAACCATTGCATAAGTTCTATCACCCTTTAGGATGTATTTTGAGGTGATTTCTTCCTGTCTTTAAAGGTGAGAATTTACACTTGGCTTTGTCCCAAAGTTGCTGGATGTTTGATACATAAATGTATTACAGGGAGGGACATTTCCTGCTTTTTTTATCTGGAGATTATAGTGTGTTCACTTGTTTAGAGGAGGTGGCGCAGGATTTCTAAGGCCACCTGCTTGGCCTGTTGGCCGCTTTCCTTGGTAGGGCCCACACACGATGGACATCCTTCTTTACAGAGGCATACTTCGATAGTCTTCTGACACTGGTAGAAGAGTCTCTCCTCCAGGTCGAAAAGTGAGGGGCTGAGGCCGATGCCTCCGGGGTATTTGTCGTAGATGAAGATGTTGGGTTCGAACTGGATATTGTCGAAGAAAGCCTGCTCTTCCCTCCGGATTTTGAGCGATATATCCCGAGGGGGGACAGACCCGCCGGTGGTATTATCACCGATGGAGACACCGATATCGTGGATGTCGCACATCATGAAGAGCGGGGAGACATGATGAAGGAGATAGGCCAGGCCGTAAAGGCCGTTTATTTTTTGCTCAGGCGAATAAGGAAGGCTATGAAAAATATCTGCGGCGATGGTGATCCAGTAGGCAGTGGTGTGCATCTCGTTCTGAGGAAGGCTCAGGTCACCCGCCCCCACATTTTCCATGGTGAAGAACTTGATCTTTTTGAAGCCCACCACCTGGGTGGCCACATGGACCTCGCCGTGGGAGATTGAGCATTTCTCCAGTTTTTTTGAGTCGAAAGAATCTAGGATTTTGATCTTTGTATAGTCTATGGCATCGGTGAAATAATCGGCATCCGTCTTTTTGACATAGGCTTTTCTCTGAGCGTAATCCAGTTTTTCCACATAATACTGTTCCCCTTCGCACATGTAGATGGCTTTAGGGTGGAGGGTAGTCAATGCCGATGAAAAATCCACCTCGGCGATGGCTTTGGATTTTTCGGAGGTGTCCACCACCACGAAGTTATCGGAGCTTATGCTTCGCAGGCTCACTCCGTCAGCAGGGTAGGCATCTGATGTCCAGAACCATTTGTCCTTGGAATGGTGAACCAAATTTTCCTCTTCCAGAAACTTGAGGATTTCATCGATATCCAAGTTTCCGAATTTTTCTCCGTCCTTGAAGGGAAGCTCGAAGGCAGCACATTCAATGTGGCTGACCAGGATAGAGAGATTGTCGGGGTTGATCAGTGCTTGCTCTGGTGATTTAAGGAAGAAATAGTCGGGATGGTTGATGATAAACTGGTCAAGGGGTGAGCTGGAAGCCACCAGGACTGCGGCTGATTTTCCCGCTTTCCGGCCGGCCCGGCCTGAACGCTGCCAGGTCGAAGCAATAGTTCCCGGGTATCCGGCCAGAACCGCCACATCCAGAGTTCCAATATCGATTCCCAGCTCCAGGGCATTGGTGGAGACAACGCCTCTTATTTTCCCTTCCCGCAAATATTTTTCGATTTCCCTGCGCTTAAGGGGCAGATAGCCTCCTCTGTATCCACGGATCAGGCCTTCGTCTTTGACTCCTTTTTCGATGTCTTTCTTGAGATAGGTCAGAAGAACCTCGGTGATGAGGCGGCTCTGAGCAAAGACGATGGTCTGTAGGTTGTTTTGCAAGAAAATTGAAGCCACGCGGCGCGACTCGTTGACGTAGGAGCGGCGGATCCCCAAAGATTTATTCACTACAGGCGGGTTGTAGAAGATGAAATATTTTTCTCCCTGAGGAGCTCCGTTGTTGTCCACCAGGGCCACCTGCTCTTCGATCATTCTTTCTGCAATATCTAAGGGATTGGCGATGGTGGCTGTGGAGAGGATAAACTGGGGACTGCTCCCGTAGAATTTGGCGATCCGCTTCAGCCTTCTCAGCACGTTGGCCAGATGACTGCCAAAGATGCCCCGGTAATTGTGAAGCTCATCGATGACGATGTATTTTAGGTTTTCGAAGAGCTTGATCCACTTGGTATGATGGGGCAGGATTCCTGTGTGCAGCATGTCGGGATTGGTGAGTATGATGTGTCCCCGGGCCCGGATAGCTTTTCGTGCGTCCTGGGGGGTGTCACCATCATAGGTGAAGATCCTGATTTCTTCAGGGAGAAGCTTTATGGTCTCGTCCAGCTCTGCCCGTTGATCTTGGGAGAGGGCTTTGGTGGGGAAGAGGTAGATGGCGCGGGTTGATGGATGGCGGAGGATTTCATCGAGTACCGGGAGGTTGTAGCAGAGGGTTTTCCCTGATGCAGTCGGCGTGACGACCACAATATTTTTTCCTTCTGAGAGCAGCTTCCAGGAGAGGTGCTGGTGGGAGTATAGCTTTGAGAATCCTTTTTCCTTAAGAGCCTTGATGAGGGCAGAGTGGATTTCTGGGGGATAATCCTCGTAGCGACCTTCTCTGGGAGGAAGATGTTTTATAGTCCGGATGGAGCGGTTCTTGAGTCCCAGTTCTTTAAGAAATTGTAAAGATTTACTAAGATTGTCCTCTCTTTTCATTTTCTATCCTATGGTGGTCAATTTTATATTATTATGAGTTCTTCGAATGGTCAATGGAAAAAGTAAGCAGCACATGGAAAAGGGGGACTGTCCCTCTTTTATTTATGGTAGAATAGAAATATGTTAGAAGAAATACAGGTCAAGAAGGCTGCTCAGCACAACCTGAAGAACCTCGATCTCAGGCTGCCCCGGAACAAGTTGATTGTGATTACCGGGCCCAGTGGATCGGGAAAGTCCTCCCTTGCCTTTGATACTCTCTTTGCTGAAGGCCAGAGGCGGTATATCGAATGCCTTTCCACTTATGCCCGCCAGTATATCGAACAGATGGAAAAACCCGATGTGGAGTCCATAGAGGGCCTTTCACCCTCCATTTCCATAGACCAGAGAACGATCTCTTCCAATCCCCGTTCCACAGTGGGAACCGTAACCGAAGTCTATGATCTTTTGAGGCTGCTTTTTGCCCGGGTGGGCATTCCTCACTGTCCACGTTGCGGAAGGGTGGTCAGTTCTCAGACAGCGGATCAGATTATCCAGAGAATACTCCTCAGCTCTTTCCAGGAGAAGGCGAGAATCCTCTCCCCGGTGGTCAAAGGCCGCAAGGGCGAATATCATGCCCTTTTCGAAAGGTTTCGGAAAAAAGGCTTTCTCCGCTTTCGTGTGGATGGGCAATGGAGAGAAACAGAAGAAAATCTCTCTCTGGAAAGGACAAAGAAACATAACATAGAAGTCTTGGTGGATGAAATAGAGGTTACTTCGGCCTCCAAAGCCAGGTTGAAAGAGGCTGTCTTCAGGGCCCTGGAGATGAGCAAAGGAGATGTTCTGATAACAAAAGAGGATGGAAGGGATTACTTCTACTCCTTGAACCTCCTCTGCCCTTACTGTGAGATCAACCTCCCTGAGCTCGAACCTCGCACCTTCTCCTTTAACAGCCCTTACGGAGCTTGTCCTACCTGTCATGGTATCGGCTTTCAGACCGTCTTGGATAAATGGGGTGATGTGGAACTTACCGGGGAGGTTTGTCCCCACTGCCAGGGAAGCCGGTT
Source organism: uncultured Eubacteriales bacterium (assembly GCA_964429795.1). Lineage (GTDB taxonomy): Bacteria > Acidobacteriota > Aminicenantia > Aminicenantales > Aminicenantaceae > CAYSCW01. The sequence goes on along the minus strand of CAYSCW010000014.1, from coordinate 62,158 downwards.
GAGATCAGAAAGCCTGTCTGTAAAAATTGGGGGAAAGAATATTTATGAATTGAGCTCTCTTCCTGTCAGCCGTTTGATCGAAAAGCTGAATTCTGTGGGATTTAAATCAGGCCAGGAGCTTATTGTCTCCAAGATTCTCAAAGAAATCGACTCGCGTTTGAAGATGGTGGTCGAGCTAGGAATTCCCTATCTTCAGTTGAGCCGCACCACTGGTTCCCTCTCAGGCGGAGAGGCCAGACGGGTCCGGCTGGCAGCCCAGGTTGGGGCTCGCTTGAGAGGCATTCTCTATGTTTTGGATGAGCCCACAATCGGTCTTCACCAAAGAGACAACCACCGATTGATTTCTCTTCTGAGGAAGATCAGGGACGAGGGGAATTCCATCATCGTGGTGGAACACGACGAGCAGACCATTCGATCGGCTGATTTTATCCTGGATCTGGGACCTGGCGCTGGCGAAGTCGGCGGTTATAAAGTGGCCGAGGGCAGTCTGGAGCGCATCCTCTCTTCTTCGGATTCGCTGACTTCACAGTATCTCAGAGGAGAAAAGTCCATCCCCGTTCCCTCAGGGAGGAGGAAGCCAAAAGGCTGGCTGACAATCAAGAAAGCAGCAGAGCACAACCTGAAGAATATCGATGTCCGTATTCCCCTCGGTGTAATGACAGCTGTGACCGGAGTTTCCGGGTCAGGAAAAAGCACACTGATCTATGATATTCTTTACAAAAGCCTTCAGAATGAGTTTCACAATGCAAGACAGAAGGCTGGAAAACACCAAGAGATTTTGGGCCTTGAACAGATCGATAAGGTCGTTTCTGTCGATCAAAAGCCCATCGGGAGAACACCCCGCTCCAATCCCGCCACCTATACAGGTACGTTTACCCCTCTTAGACAGCTTTTTGCCCTCATTCCGGAAAGCCGATTGAGGGGATATTCGGCCAGCCGCTTCAGTTTCAACCTCCCCGGAGGTCGCTGTGAAGAATGCCAAGGTGCCGGAGCCAAGAAGATAGAAATGCATTTCTTGCCTGATGTCTTCGTAACCTGCGATCGATGTCAAGGGAAGCGTTACAACAAGGAAACTCTTTCCGTATTCTACAAAGGGAAAAACATCGCCGATTATCTGGCCTTGACAGTGGATGAAGCCTTTGAATACCTGAAGGCCCATCCTGTGCTGAAGAGAAAATTAGGGATTTTGAAAAAAGTAGGTTTAGGATACATTAGATTAGGACAGCCAGCACCCACGCTATCTGGAGGAGAAGCTCAGCGAATCAAGTTGACCAAGGAGCTCAGCCGTAAAGACACCGGCCGTACCCTCTATCTTCTGGATGAGCCGACCACAGGACTCCATTTCGATGATGTCCGCAAGCTTCTTGAAGTGCTATCCGAGTTGGTCAGAATAGGTAATACCGTGGTCATCATCGAACATAACCTTGAAGTCATTAAGTATTCCGATTATATTATAGACTTGGGTCCAGAAGGCGGAGAAGAAGGAGGATGGATTGTGGCTCAAGGAGTCCCAGAAGAGGTGGTGAGGTCGAGGGAGTCCTACACCAGCCAATTCCTGAAGAGAGTGCTGGCTAATCCCGGTGAGGCTTCCAAGACAAAAAGAGTTTCCGGAGTCAAGTAGTCATGGCATTCAAGGATATTCTCGGGAATGAACGCCAAAAAAAGATCCTGAAGAGAGCTCTTCAGAAGGAAAGAATCCCTAATTCTTTGCTTTTCTGCGGGCCGGAAGGAGTGGGAAAGAGAACCCTGGCCCTGGTATTGGCCAAAGCCATGAATTGTGAGACCAAAGCAGATGACGCCTGTGAAGCCTGCTCCTCATGTAGAGCCATAAGCAGAGGAAACTTTCCCGACGTGATGGTGATTTCCCCCGAGAATAAGATGATCAGGATTGATCAGATGAGAATACTGAAACAGACCGCCTACCTGAGGCCTATGGCGGGAAAGAAGAGATTTTTCATCGTGACTGAGACGGATAAAATGAATGATGAAGCTGCTAATTCTCTGCTGAAAATCCTAGAAGAGCCTCCTTCTTTTTCCCATATCATCCTCATCACCTCCAATCCTGAGATGATTAAACCGACCATTAAGTCAAGATGCCAAACGCTGAGTTTTCAACCCATCTCCAAAGAAGATATCGAAAAAATGCTTGTGGAGAGGGGATTTGGGAAGGAAAGAGCGAAGATCGTTTCGCTCCTGGTAGGGGGCAACCTCAAAAAAGCTCTGAATATGGAGTGGGAGGAGGTCCAATCTAGAAGAGCAAGGGCCTGGGAAATGCTTCTCTCTCTCTATGGGAAGAAGAAGGTGGCTGATTTCTTGAGGAGTTATTCCTTCTCTCGAGGCCAGATCAAGGAAGAGTTGGAGGAGCTCCTGGAACTCCTCTCTTCTTTCTGCCGAGATCTCATTCTGATTCAAGAAAAAGGAGATCTGAGGCTGCTGATGAATCCCGATTATAAGCAAAGATATGTGAAAGCCTCTGATCTTCTCACCCTCCAGAAGTCCATGGATTGGCTGGGTAAAATGGATTATGCTCTTTATGCTCTTCAAAAAAATCTGAACGTGAATTTGCTTCTCACTTCTTTATTTTCCGAGGGTTAGAAAAATGTCTGAAATCGTCTATGCTCTTTCCGAAGGATCCGGTAAGATTCTTCGAGCAAAGAAGGGAAAGGAAGATATAAAGGAAGGGGATTACTGCATCGTTGAGTCCGATGTAGGTGGGGATCTGTCTATCGTCATCGATGTCCCAAGTTGCATTACGGACCATCGAAACTCTGTGAAGGATGCGGTCAAAATTATCAGAAAGGCCACCGAGGATGACCTAAAGAAATTCGAATGGCTCAAGAAGAAAGAGAAAAAGGCCTTTGATTTCTGCCTCCAAAGAATCAAAGCACGGAATCTGTCCATGAAGCTGGTCATAGTTCGCTATTTTTTCGACGAGAAAAAAGGCATCTTCTATTACACCGCTGATGGACGTATCGATTTTCGTCAGCTGGTTAAAGACTTGGCCAAAGAATTCAGGATGAGGATTGAAATGCGACAGATAGGCGTTCGAGATGAAGCCAAAATGGTAGGAGGATTGGGTGTTTGTGGCCGGAGTCTCTGTTGTTTCAGTTTTATGAAGAATTTTGAGCCGGTGACCATTCAGAAAGCAAAGAAGCAACAGATCGTCATCAATCCCACCAAGATTTCCGGTCTGTGCGGACGCTTGATGTGTTGTCTTGCCTTTGAAGAGGAAACCAAGGGCCGCATGTATACCGAAGAGGAAAAAGTCGAAGAGGACTAGAGCCTTTTAGATATAAAAAAACCCCCCTCCGGGAAAGAGGAGGGGGGCTTTCAGTCCCAATAAGTGGGGAGGATAGTAAAGAAAACCTCTATTTACTGGGTTGAGATGATCCTGAACCGCACTCTGCTTGAGACAGCGATGAGGCCGCCTTCTTTGGCATAAGCCTTGACTTGCCAGGAGTAAGTTTCACTAGGGATCATCAGATTTCTGATTTCTTCAGGTAGAATGATCGAGTTTTCAGTTGTGGTCTCAGTCCAGAGGAGCTGCTCATTATAGAGGTAGATTTTGTATTCCACATCCTCTCCGTGGCTTTTCCACCTGAACTGGGTGGGAACAGTGGGGATATCTATGACGGGGGAAATAAGGGTGATGGATTCTCCTCTAACCAAATCTTCATTGATGAAGAACTGAGGAGATGACGTTCTAAGGCTGGGGATAACTCCCAAGATCACTAGTAGGAATAAAGCGGCAGAAACGGCGGCCACGGCCCACGTCCTGGGAGTAATGTAGGCGCGGACCGATTCAAACCAGGAAACACTCTTTGTTTCCTCTGCCATGATTTCCTTTTGGAACAGAGAGTAGCCTTTGTCCTTGACCACGGCTATGAGTTCGTTGCGCTCTGTCAATTCCTGGAAACAGTGGGAACAGTTGAAGTAATGTTCCTCGAATATCTCTCTCTCAGATTCAGGCAACCTTTTTAACAGGTAATCGTCGATGAGGTCTTCGTACTTACACTTTCTCATTGTTTTTGCCTTTCCATTGACTTCAACCATTTAGTCGGACAAACGGGAAAAAAACGGAAAAATCATTTTTTTATTAATTTCTTCAGCAGTTTTTGGGAATAATTTACCCTCTCACTCACCCTCCGAGGAGAGACGCCCAGCTTTTTTGCTACTTCTTCTCTCGTCATATCCCTATAATAATAAAGGTAGAGGATCTCCCTGAACTTGGGTTTCAATTTTTTTATGCAATCGGCTATCATCTCGGCTCTTTCTTTATTTTCGATTTCTTCATGAGGGGCAGGGAATGGATCTGGCTCAGGCGCATGCTTGAGCACCTTGCTTTTTTTTCGTATATAATCCACGATTCTGCGGCTGGTGATGGTGTAGATGAATGTTCCTATTGAAGATTCGCCCCGAAATTCTCTTTTTTTTACTTTTTCGATGACATTCATGATGATTTCATTGACCACATCTTCCCAGTCTGGATTAGTAACGCCGAGTGATTTTTTTATCCTGAAGCTGACAATAGGCCTGTATTTAGCCACGATGGCGTCAAGATCAAGTGTATCGTTCTCTTTTTTCACTTTTTCCATTATAAGGCCTGTCCAAAATGTTGACAAGCTCAGATTTTAAATTTTAAGCCTCATTTTTTCTGTGATGGCTGTGCTCAATAATAAGAATAATAATAAGGAAAAGAGCCGCCATCACGGAAAATAAAATCCTTCTTTTTCAATTTATCATATCCACATACGACTAACTCGCATGCTGATGAAAGGATGAAAAGCCATGGAAATGTTCGGAAAAAAGCTGGAGATGAAGAAAGTTTACAGGTTTGAGGATGAGAGAGAGTTCTTTTCTCTTATCGAGCAACGGTTAAAAGAACAGGGATACCAGCTTCTGGATACGGTTAAGAGAATACCAAGCAGTCCTTTGGAAACTCCTCATTTCAGCAATTGATAACACTCGTCCATTGAATGAGGCAAAAGAAAAAATCAATTTATTATTGGCTCTGTCGACTAAACTACCCAAGGAATGAAAATGGAAACGCCGCATTTGACTATGAAAACAGAGAACGCTTCTCATGTTAGCAGAGGCCATCTCCTTATGGATGTAGAGAAGGAAATGAACGCATCCTTCCCTTTTTTGTTTCCCCGAGAAGAAATCCCTGAGACTTTTCATATCCAGCCTGAGGCTTTTAAGACAATCGGGAAAGCCAGTCCTGAGGAGGAGTCGCTTTCTCACTCCCTGCCTCCTGTTATCGAAAGAAGCATCGGCCCTGATTCATGGCTGTTGGAATGGGAAAGCCGAAGAAAGGTTAATTCAGCCAGGAAGATCCTGAGGGATTTAAACCGGTATTACCTAAGTCTTTTCAGAGAGCCGGATGATGCTGTGAATGGAAATTATCTAGAAAAGCAGCTTTTCCTTAACTCCAGTCTTCTTTACTTGATTGAAGTCACTGATGGAAACGAAGATACCTTAGGACATTCTCAGCTTGTGGCCAGCTATACCTTGATGTTGGCCAAAGCCTTGGGGATCGATAACAAGGCGTATTTACTGGATTTGGAAAGAGGTGCAATGCTTCACGATATAGGAAAAATAGGGATTCCTGAATCCATATTAAGAAAACCCGGATCTCTCACAGTTGTCGAGAAGGAGGTTGTCAAGGAACATCCTCTCATCGGGTATGAACTGCTTGAGGAATTCCAGTTCCTAAAGAAGCCTGCCCAAGTCGTCCTCTACCACCATGAAAGCTATGATGGCAGTGGTTATCCTTATAGACTAGCGGGAGATGAGATACCTCTGGAGGCAAGAATTTTTGCCCTAGCAGATACCCTGGATGCCATCACATCCGATAGGCCTTATCGAAAAGCAGTGGGCTTTGAAGAGGCCAGGCTGGAAATCGAGAAGGGACGGGGCAGCCAATTCGATTCTCAAATTGTCGACGCCTTCTTTTCTGTTCCTCTCGCGAAGTGGCAGCAGATAAAGGCTAAGACTGAAGAGTTTTTTCAGCTCCATACCGTCCACTGATTTTTTTCTTTTTCCCCAGAATTACTGACAACACCACAATTATTCTTGTGAATTTCCAACCTTGAATATCGATTTCAACCTTGTTCCACTTATAGGGGCCCCGGAGACCGTTGGTGTGATAGGAGGGCCAAAAAATCCATTAATAGAAGAGCTCTTTTCATCTCATCTGGCAAGCAGAGAAATTTTCTTACTTTAAAGCTCACCTAAAACTTTATCAAAAGTGCTGACCAGAACATTCATGTTTTCCTCTGAAAAGACAAGAGGAGGTTTTATTTTCAACACATTGGCCAACGGACCGTCGATACTCAACAGAATCCCTCGATCCTTCATTCGTTCAATGATTTCTGTGGCCTGTTTTGCTGCAGGGGCCAGGGTTTGTCGGTCCATCACCAGCTCGATACCCAGGAAGAGCCCTATCCCTCTGACATCGCCGATGACTTCATGCTTCCTTTTCAATTCATCGAGCCCAGATTTTAGCTGTGTCCCTACTTTTAGCGCATTTTCCTGCAGTTTTTCATCCCTTATGACATCAAGGACGGCCATTCCCACAGCGCATGAGACCGGGTTCCCTCCATAGGTATTAAAATATTCCATTCCGGTGTCAAAGGCTCGGGCGATCTCAGATGTGGTTATGACCGCTGCTAAAGGGTAGCCGTTGCCGATGGGTTTTCCCAGGGTGACAATGTCTGGAACCACATCCTGGGACTCAAAACCCCAAAAATGGCTTCCTAATCGGCCGAAGCCGACCTGTACCTCATCAGCAATACACACACCGCCAGACATTTTGACATACTTGAAGGCTTCTTTAAGATAATTTTGGGGATAGATAATCTGTCCGGCACACCCCATCAGGGATTCAAACATGAATGCAGCCACTTTTTTTCTGTTTTGAAGGATTTTTTCGACGGCTTCCCGGACGTGAAGAGCATACTTCTTTCCTGTCTCAGGATCATTGGCTTTGAACAGTCCCCGATAGGTGTCAGGAGTAGGAACCTTATGAATGTGCGGCAAAGCACCTTTGCCTCCCGGGCCATCAAATTTATAAGGGCTGACTTGGATTAGAGAGGTCAAATGGCCGTGATAGGCACCATCAACTACGATGATATCTTCCTGGCCAGTGTAGGCGTTTGCCAAGCGCAGAGCCAGGTCGTTAGCTTCGCTTCCTGAATTGACAACAAAACAAATACTCAGAGGTTTAGGCATTAGGGCACTAAGGCGTTGCGCGTATTTGACTAAATTTTCATGAAGATAGCGGGTATTTGTATTCAGCATGGCCATCTGCTGCTGGGCCGCCTTTATCACTCGGGGATGGCAGTGCCCGACATGACAGACATTGTTGACACAGTCTAGATAGGTTCGTCCTTTGTCATCATAAAGATACTGCATAGCTCCGCGGGTGATATGAAGAGGCTTTTTATAGTGGAGGCTCAAGGATTTGCCGATATGCTTATGCCGTATTTTCAAGATCTTATCACCTGTCATCCTCTTTGTGAAAACAGGTTGCCCGCAGGCTTTTTTAAAAGTTTGATAGGCCAGTTGAGGGTTGATCTCCAAGAATTTTTCAAGGAGTTTCCATGCCGGTTTTTCTGAGATAGTGAAGTAAGTGTTGTCGGGCTCAAAGGTCTTTCTGAAAGCTGACATGGTGAGACTGATGCAGAGCCTGGCACATATAAGATAAAAAAGCACTTCTATTTCTTTCTCTGTCAGCGGGAAGACTTCATGGTAGCCTCGCACAATATGACCTGCTGCTTCAAGCGGATTATCTTTATTGAACAGAGCATAAGTCAGGGCAATAGCAAGCTCGCAGACTGTGTGTGTATGAACCATGTCGCCAAAATCTATGATTCCTGTGATCCTATCGGTGCCAGAAGGTGTGCTTTCCACGGTTATGTTATAGTCGTTGACATCGTTATGGATGATGCTCCTTGGCAAGGAAGGGAGTACAGGATTGACAAAGGTCTCAAACTGCAAGAGGAAATACTCGACCAGTCTTCTTTTCTGGGAATTGTAAATGCAGGAAATTCTTGCAGTGGAGTGAAGGGCGTTTTTCAGATCCCAAGGAAGTTCTCTATGGGCTGCTGGATGATGAAAACGGACGAGAGTTTTATCCAGCGATCCGATGAAGCGCCCCAATTGATGGAGAAGTTTCGAAGAGGGACGATCGATCTCTGCAAGGAATCTGCCTTTTATGTAGGTTAGCATCCAGGCATAAAATCTTCTTCCTTTGTCGTTTTCAATAAAGGTGATCTGTTTTCCTGCTAGAGTCTTACACACTTGGGGACAGCGGATTGTATTGTTGTTTTTGGATAGAAAATCCAAGGCTTTGTTTTGCAGATCAAGTACTTCTTTTCTCCTCGACGGGTTCGCGACCTTGAATATATATTCTTTTCCTGTTTCATCCTTCAAATGGAAGTTCTGATCCATTTCGCTGACCAGTTGACGGACAATGGCGTCTATGCCATAGAGCTCCAGGGCAAATTTTCGGACATCTTCTTCAGTAAATCGATAAGATGATGATACTTTTCTTATCATTTAAAGACTCCATAAATAAATATTCTTAAATATAATCTTTGGGGAAAGATCCACTTTTCACATTATAATAAGAATTCACAAAAATCCAATTATCTTCATGGCATCTCAAATGAATATGTTTTTTTAACAATAGAGGTTGTCCTAGAGTGAGATGACTATTAACTTCATCCATTCACTCTAGGACAAAGCTAAACAATAGGCATTTTGAATTCCTGAATTTGATCGACTGGAGGTGAAAGGTTATTTTTTCCTCGGCTTGGAATTCTTTATGGTTTCGGCGAAGAGCTCAGCGGTGTGGAGAATTTTAAGTTTGTCGCCTGTTTTCTTCAGGCCTGCTCTCAATTGGAAAAGGCAGCCCGGACAATCGGTAGCGATAAGGGATGGTTTGTTTTTCTCGATTTTCTTTTTTTTCTTTGTCCATAGGTGGTCTGAGATTTCTGGATTTTTTAAGGAGAACACGCCACAGAATCCACAGCAGGTGTAGGGTTCTTCTTCAAACTTAGGATTATAGCCTAAAGCTTCAAGAACTTTCTTGGGTTCATCCTTTGAGTTTGACTTGTTCAGTGTATGGCAAGGGAAATGGTAGAGGATATCTGTTGGCGGTGTGCCCTTCTTTTTTTCTGGGAACAAACCTTTCTTAGAGACGAATTCTGCAAAATCAAAGATCCTGTCCTTCCAAATATCGAACTCAGGCTCTATCTTTGGGTATGTGTCTTTGAACATGGCGTTTCCGGTGGGGCAGATGGTAAGAATGTAGCGAGGGTTTTCTTTCTGGAAAGATTTGATATTCTTCCTGAAGAGCCTTTTCACGCCTTTACTGTCTCCTAAATGGAGACTGGGAGCTCCACAACAGTGTTGTTCGCTTGGGGAGATCACCTGATAACCAAAGTGAGAGAGACCTTTTTGGACGCTTTCCCGGATTTCAGGGAAAAAGAGCCTTACCATACATCCTTCGAAAAGATAGACTTTTTCCCCGTTTTTTTCTTCAACGGCAGGAGGCTTCTTGGGGTTGAGAGCGGGGATGAATTTTTTCTTAATCCAGGGGAGGTTTTTTAGATATCCGTTCTCCATCCAGGGTTTCTGAAGCAGCGAGAGAATCGTGGTTCCTATTTGGAATAGGCCTTTTTTCCGAAACAGTGTGGAGAGGGCTTTTTCCCATAGGTTTGATCCTCTCTCATTCTTGAGCCTGAGGATAATCTGGCTCGTGGGTATGGAAACAGGACAGAATTCCTCGCATTTCCGGCAATCCGAACAGAAGTCCCACATCCTGGAAGATTCCTTGGCTGATTGGGTGATGGCTGTAAGCAAAGTCCCGATTCCTCCCGGATAGACAGAACCTCCATACACATGTCCTCCCACCGCTTGAAAGACGGGACAGACCAGCATACATCCCCCGCATTTGAGGCAGTAGAGGATTTTACCCAGTTCATCATCTTTGCTGATTTTAAGCCGTCCGTTGTCAAGAATAATGATGTGGAGCTCTTGGGGGCCGTGAACGCCGATAACCCGTTCCTTTTCGATATCGGTGGTGCGGCTCGGTCCAGTGATGAACGAGACATAAGAGGTCAGTTTCATCCCTGAGGAGGCGATGGTCAGAGCCTTTATCAGAGAGATGGCCTGTTCCAGAGTTTCAACGAACTTTTCCGTTGTCACCAGGGCTATGTGGACTGGAGGCAGGGAGGTTACCAGGCGGGCATTCCCTTCGTTGCTCACAATCACCAAGGTTCCGGATTCAGCGACCGCCAAATTGGCTCCAGAGATACCCACGTCCGCCTCCAAGAAGGTCTTTCGCATTTCCTCGCGCGCATGTTTGACGATCTCCTTGGAATCAGGGGATATTTTCTTCTGAAGATGGTGGCTGAGAAGCTCTGCTATCTCTTCTTTGGTTTTGTGAAGGGCGGGGGCGGTGATGTGAGAGGGTCTTTCCTTGGCCAGCTGCACGATCCATTCTCCCAGATCCGTCTCTACCACTTTGTATCCCTTTTTCTCCAAAAAATGATTGAGACCGATCTCCTCGCTCACCATGGATTTGGATTTGACGATAAGATTGGCTTTCTTCTGGTCGAGGATTTTTTCTATCTGAGAGAGGGCATCTTTGGGAGTGGAAGCTTGATAGAGCTGAGCTCCTGCTTTTTCAGCCTCTTCGCTGAATTTTTGGATGAGCTGAGGCAGTTTTTTAACGCATTCTTCTTTGATTGCTTTTGCTCTTTCTTTGTACTTTTCCCAGGGGATATCGTCTTTTGTGTGATTAAAATGTTTGAAATGATGAGAGGAAGCTCTCTCTAAGGCTTTCTGGAGATTTTGGTCTTGGAGAGCTTTCCTTACTTTTCTCTTTATGGCCTTGTGCACTCATTTCTCCTCATTCATCTTTTTCAGAAATGATCGGGGATCGACGAGTATTTCTCTGGGTTTACTCCCCTCAGATGGACCGAGGATTCCCTCTTGCTCCATCTGATCGATGATCCGTGCGGCTCGGGCATAGCCCAATTTGAGCTTCCTCTGGAGGTAGGAAGACGAAGCCTGTCCTGTAAGGAGGATAAGCTCCAGGGCCTTATCGTAAAGGGCATCTTTTTCTCCCCATTCCTCCTCATCGTGAGTAGCCGGTCTTTTAAGGACATCGACTATTTTTTCGTCATAACTGGGCTTTCCCTGCTGCTTGACAAACCGGACTAGCCGGGTGATTTCAGGCAGAGAAATATAGGAACAGTGCAGTCGGATGAGCCGCGGATAATTGGGGGGCATGAAGAGCATATCTCCTAGACCGAGCAGCTTGTCCGCGCCAGCCGAATCAAGGATGATCCGGGAGTCCACCTTTGAAGGGACGCGGAAAGCTATGCGGCTGGAAAAGTTGTTTTTGATGGTTCCTGTGATCACATCGATAGAGGGACGCTGTGTGGCCATCACCAGATGTATGCCCACAGCCCGGGCCAACTGGGCCAACCGGGCGATGCTGTACTCCACATCCTGGGCACCGATCATCATCAGCTCGGCCAATTCATCGATAATGATAACAAGATAGGGGAGAAACTTAAGGGAGGCTTTTTCTTCTTTGCTGAGTTGACCTTTTTTCTCATTGAGTATGGTTTTTATCCGTTGGTTGTATTGCTCGATGTTCCTGACTCTCAAGTATCCTAGTTTCTGGTATCGGTCTTCCATTTTTTTGATGGTGTCCAGCAGAATCGACCCTGCTTTCTTGGGGTCTCGCACCACCGGGCAGAGAAGATGGGGGATTCCATCATAAACTGAGAATTCCAGTCGTTTAGGATCGATAAGGATCAGCTTGACTTGCTCTGGAGAGGCCTTGTAGAGGATGCTAGCGATGAGGGCATTGAGAGCCACGCTCTTTCCTGTTCCAGTGGCTCCAGCGATGAGAAGATGGGGCATGATAGAAAGATCGGTGATGTAGACTTCTCCATGGATGGTTTTTCCTAGGGCAAAGGTCAGTTTGGATGGTGACCGGCAGAATTTTTCCGATTGAAGGATATCCCTGACTTTGATGATTTCTCTTTTGTTGTTGGGGACCTCCACACCCAGGGTTGATTTTCCAGGAATTCTCTGGATCCGCACAGATTCTGCTCCTAAAGCCAGAGAGAGGTCTTCCGAAAGGTTGGCCACTTGGCTGACTTTGATTCCCGGATACGGATAGAATTCATAGGTGGTGATGACAGGTCCAGGATGATATTCCCGGACCTCCCCTTCCACACGAAATTCCTTGAGCTTTTCTTCGATGCGTTGTTTCTTATCGAAAAGCTCATCCTTGTCGATCTTTTCCTGAGGCTTACCCGGGTCTAAAAGGCTATAAGGAGGAAACTGGTAATCTCCTTTTTTTTCCAGCTCGGGAAAAAGAAATTTCTCTGCCGTGGGTGGTTTAGGAGGAGTTGAAAGCACAGGTTCAGGCTTGACTTTTTCTTCTGGCCGAATGTCTTTCTTTTCTTTGATAGCCTTCTTCTCCTCTCGAAGCTCAGGAGGGATGGAATATTTCTCCACCACCCTTTTGCGCATCTTTTCTCGCTGTTTGTCCTTCTGGTATTGGATGATTTTAATCCGGATCTCTTTGAAGAAGAATTGGAAAAGTCGAGAGAAGATGTCGAAGATATTCTTGAGGGATATCCTGGTAAAGAAGATGAGAAGGAGAACGAGAAGGCTGATAAAGACCAAGATGGTTCCTACCGAGTTCAGGTAACGGACAAGGACTGACGAAACCAGGTTTCCCATGATCCCTCCCGCCTGTATCTCGGTTCCTCTCCAGGCAAATCGATCGAAGAACATGAACAGAAGGGCTCCGAAGATGATGATGAAGAGGAAAGAGCCTACAGTTTTGAGAAAGAGACGTTGGCTGGGGAAGAACATGGCGTAGCCGAGATAGATCAGGGCAACAGGAATGAGGAAAACTCCAAATCCCAAAAACTGAAGGAGGGCCTCCGAGAGGGATGCTCCTGCTCTTCCTGCATAGTTGTGAATTTTTTGATTGGAAGGAGTGGCGTTGGCCCAAGAAGGATCTTTTGAATCATAGCTTATGAGACTGATGAAGATGAAAAGGGCCAGAAATACCAAGAGGACAGCGATGATTTCAGAGGTTCTGATTCTTTTTTTTCTTTTGGTTTTCTGAACAGATGGAGTTGATCTCTTCTTTTTCTTTTTTTTCATTAAGAAAAATTATAGCACATTTGTTTTTTCTACTGAAAGAGAGAAAGAAGAGGGATAGCATCTCCACTTCCTTGATAGCTAATAAAAGCGCCGGTTTCTATCCATCCTTGCCAAGACCCTCCCACCCTCCACTATGGGCTTCGGATGGATAAGAACCGCCGCCTAATTGGGACAATCTTGAGTAAAAGCGCCGGTTCCCTTCCATCTTCGCCAAAGACTCTCCCTTCCTCCACTGTGGGCTTCGGATGGACAGGAACAGACGCCTCACTACCTAACTGGATGAAATATATTCACCCATCGTGAATTTGGAGATGCTTTCAGGGAGAAGAACCGTCTCCTTTTCAGGTTTTTTCTGAATGTATGAAATCGAAGAGGCTGACGAATTGGGAGATGGTGAGCTGTTCGGGACGAGCATCTTTTTTTATGTCAAGATTTTGGAAAGCTTTATGGATTAAGGAGGAGGAAAGATCGAGCCTTTCCAGGTTGTTGTGAAGAGTCTTTCTCCTGTGCCGGAACGCACCCTTAAGGAGTTCTAGAAAGAGGGCGTCGTTTTCTATGTGAAAGAGAGGGGAGCGTCTCCTTTTTAAGGAGATCAATGCCGATTCTACTTGGGGAGGCGGAGAGAAGGCCTGGGGAGGGATGAGGGCATGGATCTGCGTTGAAAAATGGATTTGGAAAATGATGGAAAGAGGAGCAAACTTTTTTGATCCCGGTTTGGCACACACTCTCTGGGCCACTTCTTTCTGGAGAAGAAAAACGCACTCTGAAAAGAGCTCTTTGTCTTGAAGGATCTTAAAGAGTAGAGGAGAGGAGATGGAATAAGGCAAGTTTCCCACCAGCTTGACCTTCTTGAAGGCATCTTTTTCCTTTTCTAAAAGGTTTTTAAAATCAACTTTCAAAACATCTTTTTCTAAGATCAGAAGATGGGGCATGTGTTTTCTTCGTAGCGTTGGAATGAATGAACCGTCCCTCTCGATGGCGATGACTTTTCCTGCTTCCTGGGCTAAAGGAGAAGTCAAGACTCCTTTGCCCGCACCTACCTCTATGACCAGGTCTTCTGGCTGAGGATTGATTGTCTTTACGATTTTTCTGAGGAGAGTGCGGTTGGTGAGGAAATGTTGGCCGAGGGCTTTTCTTCTGCTCTTTTTCATTAAATTAGCCCTGTATCAGGAAGATGGTTTCCCTCAATACTTATCTTCCCTTTTCAGATAATGAGGCTCTTGTCCTTTTTTTAAGCCTCCAATTGAAGAGGAAAGTCTTAAAAAGGGTAGAGAGAGTAAGCTTTGTTTCCCCTTTTTTTCTATCCTGGAAGGTGATGGGTACTTCCTCTATTTTGTATCCCAAGAGAAAGGCCTTATAGAGGATTTCTTGAACAAGGGAAGGGCCCTCGGATTTCAGGCTGTCCAGATCAATCTTTTCTAGAACCTCCTCCCTGAAACAGCGAAAGCCGGAAGAAACATCTTTAGCCGGTATCTTCAGGTAGAAGCGAAGGAAATATCTCACCAGGAAGGTGATGAATTTTCGTCTGATGTTACGCTCGGCATCTCTTCCTCCTGGGACAAACCTGGAGCCGATGGCCACGTCACACTTATCGATGGCTTTCAGGAGCCGGGGAATTTCCTCTGGACGATGGGATAAATCCGCGTCCATTTCCAGGACGTAATGGGGGTGAAGGGTCAAAGCTTTCTTGAACCCTTCGATCCCTGCAGACCCACGTCCCCTTTTACCTTTACGTACCAGAAGATGGATGTCTTTTTTTCTTTGAGCAAGAGAAGAGACAGCATCTGCTGTTCCATCGGGAGAATCATCGTCCACAACCAGGAGTATAAGGTGTTCTGAGGTTTTTAAATCCAGAATTCTCAGGAGTAACTCTTGGATATTCTCCCTTTCATTATAGGTGGAAATAACGATGACGACCTTTTTATTCACTGACCATCGCTTAGAGAAGTTTTTTGATTTCTTTGTACACTTCTTCAGCTGTGATTGCTTTCATGCACTTCATATCTGGGCATGTCTCTTTATAACAAGGTGCGCAATCGACGCCAGCAAAGATTTTCTTGCCCAACCCATACAACTCAATTTCTTGAGGGGCAGTGGATCCAAAAAGCACTACGACTTTCTTGTTTAAAGCCAGAGCGAGGTGCATGGCCAGGGAGTCGGAACTGACCACCAGATCCAGGGAGGAAAGGAATCCTGTAAACTCCCGAAGAGCGTTGTAGCTTCCTGTGTTATAGACTTTGCCCTGCGATTTTTTTTTGAGCCAAGCGTTGGTCTTCTCTTCCTTTTCTCCTCCCAAGAGGAAAACAGTCGCCTTTTGTTTTTCAGTCAGTAGGCGAATAAGTTGAAGAAACCTTTCCTTTGGCCATCTCTTGGTTTCGAACCTCGAGCCCGCTCCCGTGTTGAGACCGATCCATGCAGAATCCCTGGTTAATTTGTTCTTTTTGAAGAATGTTTCTGCTCTTTTTCTGTCTTCTTCTCTCAATTCAAAGACATACCGGTCTTTTTGGTAATCCAGCTCACAGGCTTCATAGATGATCTCCTGGTATGTTTTTTTATTTGCCTGGAATTTCAGTTGATCATTGATTCCCAAGCGATAGGCATAATGACTGGCTTTGTTAAATATTGTCAGATGGCCATGGGCATTGATCCCAAATCCAAACTTTTTGCTGCTTTTAATTTTTGTAGCTAATGCAGTGGAGAGAATTTCTTTATCCAGGGAGATGAGGATGTCATATTCCTCCTCAAGAAATCTCAGGATTTCCTGCCATCGGAAAGGCACAATCCTGTCGATAAAAGGATTGTTGAGGAGAAGATCCGTGCTCTCTTCGTCTACAAGCCAGGTGATATGACTTTGGGGATATTTTCTTTTCAGGCCAGGTAGCAGGGCTGTGGTTCTCAGGACATCCCCCATCGCTCTTCCTTTAATAACCAGTATCTTGGCAGGAAAGGGCGTATAATGAGGGCATTCCTCACACAGGCGTTTGTACTGGCAGGGTTTATCTCCTCTGAAGAAGACACAGTCGCTTTTTATGATTTTATCTTGCATATGTTGCCTCTAGCGCCTTAAATTAACTTTTTATCGTGGCATCAGTTTTCTCAGAACTTATAATAGGAATTTTGCTTCGTGTCAAATTTTCATGTCTTGTCTCCACGCATAATTTGACGTAAACTAATCGAGGGATGGAAAATACGCAAAGACAGGAGAAAGCAAGCGTCCAGAAAGCCTTGCTAGATGAGGAAAAATCTGCTTTCAAGAAATACAGAGACCTTTTTGTGGGTAAAGGAGGGTTTTTCCAGTTTGTAAAATACGAGTGCATTGTCATTCTTTTTTCTTGGGTGCCCGGAGCTCTGGGAATTTTTGTGAGGAGGATTTTTTACCGATTCCTTCTCAGAAAAATGGGGAGGGGAGTGGCTTTGGGCCGAAACATAACCGTCCGCCATCCTCATAAGATTTCGATTGGCGGCCGCTCCTTTATCGATGACTATGCGGTGCTGGATGCGAAGGGAGAGAAGAATCCAGGAATCACCATAGGCCAGAATGTTATTATCGGACGAAACACCATCCTCAGCTGCAAGGGCGGATCTATCCGCTTGGAGGATTATGCCAACATATCAGCCAACTGTTCTCTTCTCTCCGAGACCAAGATCGTTGTGGGGAGATACACTTTTCTGGCCGGCCACTGCTATCTAGTCGCAGGTGGGAATCACAGCTTCTCCAGGACCGACATCCCCATCATGTTCCAGCCTTCCCTAACCAAGGGAGGAATAACCATCGGTGAGGATTGTTGGCTAGGGGCTTCGGTGACCGTTCTGGATGGGGTAACTCTAGGAAAGGGATGTGTCATCGGAGCCGGAGCTGTGGTGCTTGACTCCTTGTCTGAACATTCTGTGGCTGTGGGCAATCCTGCCAAGAAGATTAAGGATAGAAGAGACTAAAGATTTTTCTTCTGTCTTTCAAGGCATCCTTTTGGTGATGTATTTCCAGAGGTATTCCCGGGGAACGCCCAAGAAGGTTTTTCTCCTTATCCTGTCGCAGCGCAAACATGTAGGAAGGTCGGCCATATCTCTCATGGCCAATTTTTTCCTCAGGGTAATCATCCTTTCCCCGTTCCAGATTTTTCGTAGAGAGGAATCTTCGACATTCCCTACCACGTTGCGACCGAAGAAATCCTGAGGACAAGGGAGCACGTTGCCATTCCAGAATATAGCCAGAGTATTCCACGGAAACGGACAGAGGGAATAATCTTCCTTAGACTCATCAGCTTTGAACTCTCCTGCCCAATTGTGGGATTGTTTGATCACCAGGTTGCTGGGACGCAGATGTTTGAACAGAGCTAAAAGTCTGTCTTTGACCAAAGAAGAGTTATTTGTCTTTTCCTGGTCAAAGGCGATGACTTCAATGACTGTGAGAGGTTTTTTGGCCCGGGCTCTTTTTTTCATCTCCAAGAAACGGACGATATCGTCCACGGCTTTTTCGAATTGCCCCCCCGCTCTGATCTTTTCATATGTTTCTTTATCATGGCCATCAAAGGAAAAAGAAAGCCGATCCAAACCAGAGCAGAGGATTCCCTCGGCCATTTTCTCCGATAACAAAGAGCCATTTGTGTGGAGGCGGGTGTACAATCTCTTTTTCTTGGCATAGGCGATCATCTCCAGGAGTCGAGGATGGAGGAGAGATTCGCCGCGGTGGGCAAGGTTTGCCTCGAAGAGAAAATCTTGAGCCTCGTCTATGATTTTCTTAAAAAGCCCAAAATCCATGAATCCCTTCTCTTTCTCATCGAGCAATCTGTTAGGGCAGATAGGACATGCGAAGTTACAGTGGCTTGTCAATTCGATCCAGGTCCGTACAGGAAGATAGGGGAGGATGGTTGATCTTTTGAAATAATGAACAGAGAGTCTGGCTAGACGGAGCCAGTAAGAGAGAAGGATCATTGTTTGTTTTTTTCTGTTTCCTTGATGACCACAGAACAGGCCATATCACCGACGATGTTTGTGGTTGTCCGGCACATGTCAAGAAATCGATCAACACCAAGGATCAAGGCGATTCCTTCCAGCGGTATCCCTATCTGTTTGAGGACCATAGCCAAGGTGATGATTCCTGCGGCTGGAACACCGGCAGCCCCCACCGAGGCAAGAGTGGCCATCAGGACGATGGTGACTTGATCCATGAAACCCAGAGGGATTCCGTAGATTTGAGCGATAAAGACAGCCGCCACACCTTGATAGAGAGCGGTCCCATCCATGTTGATAGTTGCCCCCAGGGGGATGACGAAACTGGAATACGTCCTGGAGACACCGATATACTCCACACATTCCATGCTGACCGGAAGGGCTGCGTTTGAGCTGGACGTTGAGAAGGCGATAATCATGGCTTCCTTGACCGCTCTGAAAAAGTGAAAGGGGTTCATCCGGCCGAGAAGGCTCAAGGTAAGACTGTTCATACCCAGGGTGTAGATTGCCAGGCCTCCAATAACCACTAGAGAATACTTAAGAAGGGTCACCAGGATATTAACACCGTATTGTCCGATCACTGCGGCGATCAAAGCCAGAACACCGTAGGGAGCAAGACGCATAGCGATGTGGACCACCTGGATAATGGCGTCATTGAGACCATCCAGAAATTTTATCAAGATTTCAGACTTTTCCTTCTTGATCAAGGTGAGGATGATGCCGAAGAGAAGCGCCAGGAAGATTACCTGCAGCATATTCCCTTCGACAAGGGATTTGACGGGATTGATGGGAACGATGTCCACGAGGACTTCTATGGCTGAAGGTTTCTCCTCCATCCTTTCGATTCCCACTTGAGCTTTAGATTCATAGCTCTTGTAGAGCTCGGCTCTCACTTCCTCGTTCAGCCCCAAACCAGGTTTGACAAGGTTGGCCAAGGCTAGGCCTACTGAGATAGCTACCATGGTGGTGATGATGAAATAGACTATGGTTTTAATGCCGATACGGCCTAATTTTCTGATGTCGCCTAAACTGGCTGTTCCCAGCATGAGGGAAACCAGCACCAAGGGAACCACGATCATGGTGATAAGCCGCAGGAAGATGGTGCCTACGGGCTCGATGATCCGTGCCTTTTCTCCGAAGACCAAACCGACCACCACACCCAGGATCAGTCCGATGAAGATCTTTGTGTGGAGCGGGATTTTTTTCATCTATTTTCTGGGTGCCATCTGCTTCTTTACATATTCAAATGAGATTTTGTGAATTTGAGGGAATATGATAGCCGCTTGATTGCCTTTAGTCAATTTTTCTCATTTTGCATTTCTATTTCCGTGATGAGGGAAAGCTGGTTAGGGAGATCGACGTCGGTTCCCGTCCCTCCGAAGCCCATGGTGGTGGGTGGGAGGGTCTTTGGCGAGGAGAGATGGGAACCGACGCTATGTCGAATGACATTGTTATTAGCTGTCACGGAAATGGAAATGCTATTTTTTCCGGGCCTTGAGGATGAAGTTGGAAGTGCTGTTAAAGCGGCCGGAATAGGGAAGATATTTTTCGATGACCAACCCCCTCTGTTGCAGGAAACTTTTGATCTGTGCTGGCAGGAAGAAATGTCTCAGGGGGACAAAATACCAGTCTAGGATGAGTTCTTCCAGTTTTTCTCCTTTTCGTGATTTTTGTCTCTTTTTGAAAAGAAAGACCACAGGAGCCAACACAAGAGAAAGGATAAGAGAGAGGGGACCCCATGTCTTTTCAGGCAACCTGAGAAGAATCCTCCTCAATATTTCATGGAGAAAAGTGAGGCCGGTCTTCCGGTAGACTGCCAGTAGGAGTGAACCTTCGTGTTTGAGAACTCTGATGAGTTCTTCAAAGGCCAGGAAAGGATCGGTTGTATGATGAACGGCTCCCCAGGCCCAGACAATGTCAAAGGAAGCGTTTTCGAAAGGGAGTTTGAGCATATTGACTCTCTGAAAATCGGTGTTCTTAGCTCCATATCTCTTTTTCAAATTCTGAGCAGTCTTAAGACTGCGCTGACTGATATCAATTCCCACCACCCGGAAGGCTCCTTCTTTGGCAAAAATAAACGAGAAAATCCCTGTCCCGCAGCCAGCATCGAGCACCAGTTTATCTCTGACTTCGGCTGAATGATAGAATGTTTCCCAGTGTTTTTTTGATGCAGAGTATTGGGGGATGTATTTTGACCAGAGGTCGTCATAAAATCGTCTGACTTTTTCTTCTGTCATCTCAGGCTTTCTCTATTGACTACCTCCTCTTTTGTTCATGGCTATTTTGAGTGTCTGGTTCATTTTTTCCAGATAGAGGGAAGGAGGATAGTTGCTTTCCATCCACTGCTTGGCTGCTTGAGCTCTTTGTTTGGCCTCGGGATGATAAAGGGCAAAGGTAAGTCCTTCAGCCAGGCCTCTTTGATCAGGAGGAACAAGGATGGAGACTTTTTCATCCAGAATTTGAGTGTGTGTGGGGAGGTTTGTGGCCACGACTGGCTTACCAGATCTCAGATAAGAATAAATTTTGAGTGGAGTAGCTGTTCCTAGTAAACGAGGTGAGACCAGCACATCGGCCGCAGAGAGATAAAGAGGAAGATTAAAAGGAGTAACTTCCCTTACAAAGCGAACTCTCTCCAATACGCGCAGAGATTCTGCCTTTTTTTGCATTTTTTCTATCTCCTGTCTGGTTCCACCTATAAGGATAAATAGAATATTCTTATCCTCCATCTCTGCTGCGGCTTCAAGCAGGAGAGTAAGTCCCTGGTAGGGTTGAAAATTGCCGGCATAAAGGACGACTTTTTCCTCCTGGAGGACTAGCCTATCCTTTATTTTTTGGGTCTGATCTCCGGAGAAGGTGAGCTGTTCAAATCCCATGAAATTTTCGAGCAGCACAGTCTTTGCTCTGTGCCCTTTTTCTCTCGTCTTTATTAAAAGTTCAGGACAGATGGCTATCACAGCCTGGCTGTTTCTGAGTATGAAATTTTCTATCCAAGAGAAGATTTTAGCTAGGATACCAGCGCCAAAGAACTTCCCTTGTTTTATCTGCTGGGGAAGGCTGGAGTGCATGTCGTAGATATGAGGCCGGCGCCAGATCTTGGCCAGCACCACGCCCATTAAAGCAGCCTCCTCGTGGGAGAAGACTAAGTCATATTTTTCTTTTATCAGTCGAGTGACGGCTTTGAAGAGGAGTAAAATATCCAGGAGAATTTTGGCCAGGGAGATTCCGATCTTGATTCTCCGGATAAAAAAGAGACGGGGAATTCGATGGATCTTGACATTTTTCAGGTCCACATCCTCGCCCAGGTGATAACTGATGAGGTGTACTTTATGGCCGAGCTCAGAAAGAGCTTTGGTTCTGAAATAAATGCTTACAGGCGTCCCTCGAGGAGCGAGGAAAGGTTCAGGGGCCAGCATCAAGATTTTCATGGATTCTGATTTATGACGCTATGAGTGCTCGTTGAGTTCAGAATCAACGATCTCCTGGATGATATAGATCTTTTTTCTCACCGACTCATGATAGGCCCGGACCATGATTTCTGCCAGTAGTCCCAAGGTGATGAATTGAAGACCTATCACCATCAGCAAGATGGCCAGCAGGAGAAGAGGGCGGCCACTGATACCGACCTTGATGATGAAACGCTGGTAGGAAAGGTAGAGGCCCAGAATGATACCGATTATTCCGGTGAGAAACCCGATGAGACCGAATATCTGCAGGGGACGAGTGGAATAGCTCAAAAGAAATTTCACTGTCAAAAGGTCTAGTATGACTCTGATGAATCGGGTGGAGCGATATTTGGATTTTCCGTAGAGACGCGGTCGATGGTTAACTCTGACTTCTGTAACCAGAAAGCCCATGTTTCTGGCGATGGCTGGGATGAAACGATGCATCTCTCCATAAAGCCTGATACTCTTCACCACTTCCTTTCGAAAAGCTTTCAGCATGCAGCCATAGTCATGGAGCTTGATCCTGGTAAAAAAAGAGATGAGCCAGTTCCCGACAAAAGAGGGGAGACGGCGCGTGAGTAAGCGGTCTTTTCTCTTCTGCCTCCACCCGCTGACAATATCATAGCCCTCTTGGATTTTTTGGATAAGGAGGGGGAAGTCTTTGGGGTCATTCTGTAAATCAGCGTCCAAGCTGATGATGATATCTCCTTGAGCATAATCGAATCCGGCTGAAAGGGCAGCTGTTTGACCGAAGTTTTTACGTAGCTTTATGACCTTGACCTTATGGTCGTCTTTCTGGATATTCTTGAGAACAACAAAGGATTCATCCCAGCTTCCATCGTCCACAAAAATGAGTTCATAAGAATTATTCAGTTTTGAGCAGGAATCAACAATTTCTCGATGAAGAGGGAGAAGGTTCTGAGCTTCGTTATAGACGGGGACGACAAGAGAGAGGTCAGGATGCTGTGTTTCCCTCATTTCTGTCAATATAACACAAAGAAATTCCCCCAATCAACGGCGGGTTCTGATTGGTAAGCATCTTTAAATCCGCTTGCTGACGATTCAGCTTGCCTGATTGTCCTTAAAATCATCACGGAAGATGCTATCCTTACATCTCTTCCGATTGACTTTCCACTGGGTATATTTTAGAATCTTTTTGATATCATGCCTGGGAAGAAGATACTGCTGGTCGATTTCGACGTCAGCAGTCTCACTTCTCTGACTGAAGTCTTAAAGTCTCATGGAATGGATGTCGTGACCGCCACTGATGGCGCCTCTGCTTATGAAAAATTCAGGGAGAAAAAGCCTGATCTGGTGATACTAGAGGCTATGTTACCCAAGTTGCACGGTTTTGACCTAACATTAAAAATATTCCAGGAGACCAAAGGACAGGTGCCGGTAATCATAGTCACCGGAGTCTATAAAGGACCTCAGTATAAGAGTGAGGCATTGCGTTCGTTCGGCGCTTCTGATTATTATGAGAAGCCGATCGACGAGAAAGAACTCATGAATTCTGTGATGAATCTCCTTTATGAGGAAGAGGATATAGAAGAAGAGCTTCCCGATCCTGAGACAGTGCTTAAGAATCTTACTGAGATGGTCACCGGCGGTTCTCGCCAAACAAAGAAGAAGAAATCATCGAAAAATAAAGGGTAGAAGAAGAAAAAAATTCGAATTTTTTCATCAATACGTCGTCATTCCGTGATTTGGAAATGAAGGTTTAATCCCTATGGACCAGCTATGGACTCGTTGTAACAACTGCCGCCGCATCCTGTACAGGCAGGATATCCTCGACAACTTCTTCGTCTGTTCTGCCTGTGGCTTTCATTTCAGGCTTGCGGCTGTAGATCGTTTAAAAATGCTTTTAGATGAAAGCAAATTCAAACTCATCGATCAGAACATTATCCCCAAAGATCCCCTCGGATTCGAAGATTCTATGAAGTATTCCCAGAGGCTTGTTGACAACCAAAAAAGCACTTCTCTCTCAGATGCTGTCATCAATGCAGAAGGAACCATGGGAGGGATAGAGGTGGTCGTTTCAGTCATGGAATTTGGATTCATGGGAGGGAGCATGGGTTCTGTGGTGGGAGAGAAGATTACTTTGGCTGCTGAAAGGGCGCTCGAGCGGAAAGTCCCTTTGATCATCGTTTCCTGTTCTGGGGGAGCTAGGATGCAAGAAGGAGCACTATCCTTGATGCAGTTGATGAAGACAAGTTCTGCCATTGCCAGATTTGAGGATGTGCGACTGCCTTATATTTCCGTGTTGACTGATCCCACTACCGGAGGGGTGACAGCCAGCTTTGCTATGCTGGGCGATATCAACATCTCTGAGCCCAATGCACTTATCGGTTTTGCCGGTCCTCGAGTCATCGAACAGACTATAAAAGAGAAACTGCCCAAGGGTTTTCAGCGGTCGGAGTTTCTTCTGCGCCACGGCATGCTCGATGATGTGGTGGAGAGGAAGAATCTGAGGCCTTATCTTATCAGAGCTTTACGGCTCTTCCTTAACCGTCCTCAATGAACTACGGAGAATGCTTAAGGTATCTGGAAAAGATACAAAACTTGGGCATCAAATTCGGGCTGGATAACGTTAGAGCCGTGCTGTCTGCATTAAGCAATCCCCACCAAAAATATCCTTCCGTTCTGGTAGCAGGAACAAACGGGAAAGGATCGGTCTGTGCCATGCTCAGCCAGATCTTGATCCTTCACGGTTTCCGAGTTGGCCTTTTTACCTCCCCCCATCTTGTGCGGGTAGAAGAGAGGACCAGAATCGGGAGAACGCCGATCCCTGCTCGCGCATTATGCCGGATTCTTACCCAGCTGAAAAAAACAATTGAGGGATTGATCGACTCTAAGATATTGCTATCCCCACCCACCTATTTTGAGCTGCTCACTTGTTTGGCACTGGTCTATTTCCAAGAGCAAAAGGTAGATATGGCTGTCTTGGAAGTGGGGATGGGAGGCAGGTTTGATGCCACCAATGTGGTGGATCCTGTGCTAACTGTCATCGCCACCATTTCTGCTGAACATCAAAAGTTTTTAGGGGAGAGCTTGGAGCAGATAGCCTTTGAAAAGGCGGGGATCATAAGAAAGAATGTGCCTGTCGTCTGTGGAGCAGAGCCAAGAGAAGCTTTTCTGACCATAAAAAAGAGAGCAGAGGAGCTTTGTGCTCCCTTCTTCGGTGTCTTTGAAAGCAGTGAATCCTACACAGCCCGTAAAAGAAGGAACGACTATCAATTCGAATACAGATCTGATAGAGAAAAATACTGCTATTCTCCCAGTCTCCCAGGCCAACATCAAGGCAAAAATGCAGCTGTGGCTCTAGTGGCTTCGGAAAGACTCAGTGAAAATTGGAGAAAGTTGGAGAAAGAAAAGATCATACGGGGAGTAGAGACCGTTCGATGGGAAGGGCGGATGGAGGCCATTTCTTCCTCTCCTCTAGTCATCTTGGATGGAGCTCACAATGAAGAAGGGGCTATGGCTCTACAAGATTACATCCGCGATTTTATACCCTCACCAATCATCCTTGTTTTTGCTTCCATGAGGGATAAGAAGATTGAGATGATCGCTGACATCCTCTTCCCTCTCTCCAGGATGGTGATCCTGACCCGCTTTCCTTTTTTCAAGGGAGCTTCCCCTGAGGAAATAAAGGAAAGGGTTTCCAAGTTCGAAGACCGTCTCTTTTTGGAGCCTGATCCAAAGAAGGCCCTTCTTACGGCGCTCAAGAATGCCGCTCGCGACGATTGCATACTTGTTACAGGCTCTCTCTATATCGTGGGAGAGATAAAAAAATTCTTTCCCCATGGTATAAAAAAGTGACGACTCCCATCCTCACCCCTAACACTAAAAAAGAGATAACTTGCCTCCTTTTAGCCTGCTTGCTTTTTTAGGGGAAAAATGTTACATTTTTGCCTAATTTTGGCTTCTTTTTAAACAATGCTTTACATCGATGTGAGCTTAATCGTTGTCTCTTTTATAGTCTGGATACTTGTGGCTATCCTCACCAAAGCCTTTTTCAAGCCTTTGCGAAAAGTGATGGGAGAGAGGGAAGCTAAGATCGAAGGAAACAGAAAGAACGCAGAAGAGACGCTCCAGACTTTTGAGGAGGAGTCTCATCAGGTAGAAGAGAAGTTAAAAGAGGCGAGAGCCGAAGCTCAGTCCCTCAAAGAAAAATTGCAGCAGGAAGGCTTCAGGGAGAAGGAGAAGATGTTGGAAGAGACGAATCGAGATTGCCGCAGCCAGGTTGAGGCTGCCAAGGAGACTCTAGAGAAGCAAATCAGCACATTGAAGAAAAAGCTTGAATCGCAAAGCGAGAGCCTGGCTGAGAGAATCGAGAAGAGGCTTTTGATCTAATGTCTTGGAAAAGAAACCTGATTTTTTTCCTCTTCGTGCTTGTTTTGTTCCAGACCGCCCAGGCAGAGGAGGAGCATTCATCCCATTCTATGGAATTTTTGGGAAAAGCGCTGAATTTTATCGTCCTCTTCGGAGGTTTGGCTTATGTCCTCTACAGGCCCCTCCGCAATTTCCTCCAGGCGAGAGTACAGAAGATAGAGGTCACCCTTAAGGAGAGCGAAAGCTCTTGGAAAGAAGCAGAAAGGAAGTTGGACCAAGTGAAAGAGCGGCTGAGCCGCATTGAAGAAGAGATCGCCCAGATCAAAAAAGAAGGGAAAGTAGAAGGGCAGAAAGAAAGAGAGAGAATCATCGAAAGGACCCACCAAGAGGCTGAGCGGTTGAGACGGTATGCTCAAGAGGAAATTGAGATGCTCACCCGAGCAGGAGTTCGAGAACTTAAAGAACATGCCGCTGAACTGGCCACATCCTTTGCTCGGGAGAGGATAAAGCGAAAGATGACACCCGAGACGGCATCCGAGCTTATCGATAAATCCATCGAAAAAATCGAGAGTTTATATGAGAAGTCAGATTCTGGCAAAGAGATACACTCAGGGGTTAGTTAGCTCCATCAAGGATCAAAAGGAGTTTGAAACCCTTTTCCAGCAATTGGGAGTTTTTTTCGGCCTTGTTTTAGAGTGTGAACAGCTCCGTCAAGCTCTTGCCAACCCTTTCTTGCCCAGAACCAGGAAGATTCAGATTGGGAAAGAGATTGTATCGAGAAGAAAATGGGCCGAGAAAATTTCCAGGTTCATCTTGCTTCTCATCGAGAACGACCGAATAGGGCTTCTCGGCGATATCGTGGAATCTTTTCCTATTCTATGGGATGAAAGGAGAGGAATTTCCACCATTGAAGTCTTCTCAGCTGTGCCTCTGAAGGATGATCAGAAGGGCAGGTTGAAAGAAAAATTGGAGATTTTGGAAAGGGGACCAGTCTCGTTAAAATATAGAATAGACCCTGAGTTGATCGGAGGACTTTCTTTGCGTAAGGGAAATATCGTCTATGATGTTTCCATTAAAGGGAGTTTGGAGAATCTCAAGGAAAAAATAATTGAGGAGTAGGAAGGAAGGAAGATGGAAATAAAAGCTGATGAAATAAGCCGCATAATCCAGCGCCAGATCGAGGGCTATGAGGCAGAAGTAGACATCAAGGAAGTGGGGACAGTGACAGCTGTAGGAGATGGCATAGCCCAAATCTACGGTCTGGATAATGTAATGTACAATGAACTGCTTGAATTTCCACGAGATCTCTTTGGCCTCGCCTTAAATTTGGAAGAAGACAACGTAGGAGCGGTTCTTTTGGGAGAGAGTCATCTGGTTAAAGAGGGTGATTTGGTCAAGCGCACTCACAGGATCATTCAGGTTCCTTCTGGCCCGGCTCTTTTTGGAAGAGTGGTGAATCCCTTGGGAAAGCCTTTGGATGAAAAGGGTCCCATAAAGACCGATACCTTCATGGAGGTGGAGCGTTTGGCTCCCGGTGTGGTGGACCGATTGCCAGTTAAATGGCCTTTGCAGACTGGGATCAAGGCTATCGATGCAATGATTCCCATAGGACGAGGTCAGAGGGAGCTCATCATCGGAGACCGCCAGACGGGAAAGACAGCCATTGCCATGGATACCATCATCAATCAGAAAGGAAAGGACGTCATCTGCATCTATGTGGCTGTAGGTCAGAAAAATTCGACCATTGCCTATATCGTTAAAGTCCTGGAAGATTATGGAGCGATGGATTACTCTATCGTGGTCGCTGCCTCTGCCAGTGATCCTTCTCCTCTCCAGTATCTTGCTCCTTACAGCGGCTGTGCCATCGGAGAATACTTCCGGGACAACGGACAGCATGCACTCCTTGTCTATGATGATCTCTCCAAGCATGCTGCCGCATACAGGGAGATCTCTCTCCTGCTCCGGAGACCGCCTGGGCGGGAGGCCTATCCCGGTGATGTCTTCTATCTCCACTCCAGACTGCTGGAAAGAGCTGCCAAGTACAATGATGAGAGCGGCGGGGGATCGTTGACCGCGCTTCCCATCATCGAAACCCAGGCTGGAGATGTCTCAGGCTATATTCCTACAAATGTCATTTCCATTACGGACGGCCAAATATATTTAGAACCAGAGCTTTTCAATGCCGGTATCAGACCAGCCATAAACGTGGGAATATCTGTTTCCCGGGTGGGCGGGAATGCCCAGATCAAAGCCATGAAACAGGTGGCGGGGCAGCTGCGTCTGGATTTAGCCCAGTACAGAGAACTGGTGACTTTTGCCCAGTTTGGGACAGAATTAGACAAGGCTAGCCAGGCTCAGCTTGACAGAGGACAGAGGTTGACGGAAATTCTCAAGCAGGAGCAGTATATTCCCTTGCCAGTGGAAAAGCAGGTCCTTATCATCTATGCAGGAAACAGAGGATATCTGGATGAGTTTGAAGTTACTGAAATCAAGAAATATGAAAAGCAGCTCTATGAGTATTTCGAGAAAGAATATGCAGATGTATTAAAGAAGATTGCAGAAAAAAAGGAGATCGATTCCGAGCTGGATGAGGCGATTGCCAAGGCTTTAAAAGAGTTTAACCAGAAATTCAAGGAGGAAAAGGCCTGATATGCTAGCTTTAATCGACCTGCGACGACGAGTCAAGAGTGTCATAAACACCCAGCAGATCACTCAGGCCATGAAGACCGTGGCTACGGCCAAGCTCAAAAAGGCTCAGCGGCCCCTCATGGAAGCCCGTCCTTACTGGCATTCTATGCCTTCGTTTCTGTCTGAAGTGGCTTTCTGGCAAAGAAGATTTGATCATCCCTTACTTGCAAGGAGAGAGGAAAAGACGATCGAATGCCTGATCATCACTTCAGATAAGGGGCTGTGTGGAGCCTTTAATTCGAATCTTTTGCAAGAAGCTTTTTCTTTCTTAAAGGAAAAAGCCCGAAGCACAAATGTCCGTTTGATTCTGATGGGCAAAAAAGCTGAGGTCTTTTTCAGGCGTCATCCTTTCCCTTTGAGCAGAGTCTATTCGGGAGACGTGGATAAATTCACACCCGAGGAGATGAGAGAACTTGCTCAATTTATCATTCAACTTTATTCTTACAGCAAGACGGATGCTGTCTATACTGTCTATAATGAATTTAAGTCTATCCTTGCTCCGCGGATAACCATCAGCAAGGTTCTTCCCATCGAATGGCCGGAGAAAGAGGAAAGGAATGAAAGTTTGATGCCGGATTGGGAGCCAGAGGCAGAGCCCATTCTTCATACCCTACTGCCGAAATATGTGGAGAACCAGATCTTCCATTCACTTTTTGAGTCTCAGGCTGCAGAACATGCGGCGCGGATGATGGCCATGGAAAATGCCACCAAGAATGCGGAGGAATTGATTGCAGATTTGAGGCTGATTTTAAACAAAATCAGGCAGGCTTCCATCACCAAGGAACTTTTGGAAATCATGACGGCTGTTGAAGCTTTATCCAAAAAATAGAAGACTTGGAGAAAGAATATGGCAGGAAAAAAGAAGAAGAAAGAGGAAAGACCAAAACCAGAGGTCAAAAAGAAGGAAAAGACTCAGGAAAGAATCGGCCGAGTGGTCCAGGTGATAGGACCTGTTGTGGATGTGGAATTTAGAGGTATGGAACTGCCTGAAATCTATCACGCTCTTCGTATCACAAGTGACGGGTTTAAAGTCCGCTCTTCTCGTTCTGATAAAGAAAGGGAAAGGAAAAAGAAAAGGAGAGATATGCATAAAGGAAAAGACTCGGATGATCATGTTCATGTGGACATTGTGGTCGAAGTTGAGCAGCACATAGGCGAAGACAGAGTCAGATGCATTTCCATGCATCGTACAGATGGGCTAGCGCGGGGAATGAAAGCGATCGATACCGGAGGGCCTATCCAGGTTCCAGTGGGAGAGTGTACTCTAGGGCGGGTGATAAATGTCATCGGGGAGCCTGTGGATCATTTGGGCCCTATCAAGGCCAAGGAGAAGTACCCCATCCATCGTCCTCCTCCGTCTCTGGAACAACAGAGCACCAAGCTGGAGATGTTTGAGACAGGAATAAAGGTGATCGATCTCATCCAGCCTTTCTTAAAAGGGGGAAAGATCGGTCTCTTCGGAGGGGCGGGCGTTGGCAAAACAGTGATCATCATGGAGATGATACACAATGTTGCTCTTAAACATGGCGGATACTCTGTTTTTGCCGGAATAGGAGAAAGGACAAGAGAAGGGAATGATCTCTGGTTGGAGATGAAAGAGTCGGGAGTCATCGATAAGACGGCTCTCATCTATGGTCAGATGACTGAACCTCCCGGCGCTCGGCTTAGGGTTGGACTTGCAGCCCTTTCGGTGGCGGAATATTTTCGCGATGAGATGGGTCAGGACATTCTTCTTTTTATCGATAACATCTTTCGATTTGTTCAAGCTGGATCGGAAGTATCCGCTCTCCTGGGAAGGATGCCCTCGGCTGTGGGATACCAACCCAACTTGGCGACAGAGCTGGGAGAGCTAGAGGAGAGAATCACTTCCACCAAGAAGGGCTCCATCACTTCAGTACAAGCCATCTATGTTCCAGCCGACGATTTTACCGATCCCGCCCCAGCTACAACCTTCTCTCATCTGGACGCCACCACCAATCTCTCCCGTGCTCTGACAGAGATAGGGATCTATCCTGCTGTGGATCCACTCTCTTCATATTCGCGGATCTTGGATCCCAGAGTGACTGGAGAGGAACATTATCAAGTGGCCAGAGAAGTCAAGGAAATTCTTCAGAGGTATAAAGACCTTCAAGACATCATCACCATCCTCGGGATTGAAGAGCTTTCCGAGGAAGATAAGTTGGTCGTAGCCCGTGCACGAAAGATTCAGCGTTTCCTTTCCCAGCCCTTCCATGTGGCCGAAGAGTTTACGGGGAGGTCAGGAAAGTATGTCAAAATCGAAGATACGATAAGAGGATTCAGGGAGATCGTAAAGGGCAAGCACGATGACAAACCCGAACAAGCTTTTTACATGGTGGGGGGGATCGAGGAGGTCATGGAAAGGGCTGAAGCGTTGAAGTCAGAATGAACAAGGAATTGCCCGATTCTGTACATCTCAAGGTGATCACTCACCAAAAATTGCTGGTGGACAAAGAAGTTAAAGCTGTTTTCCTTCCCAGTCTAGAGGGATATATCGGCATATTTCCAGGTCACCGCCATCTCCTTACAGCTCTGGGTAAAGGATCGATCACCTACCATGGAGGCCAGAAGGAAGAAAAGTTCTCTGTGCAAGGAGGGTTTGCCGAGATTTTCCCAGATAGCGTTCTTGTTTTCACAAGCTTAAGCAAAGATGAGGATGAAAGATCGAATGAAGAATGATGAAGAGACTCAGGATACTTTTTATCACGGGCGAATCCTCGTCCTTCAGAAGGGAAAAGGATACCGATTTTCTGTGGATTCGCCTCTTCTGGCTGATTTTATTCAGACTGAAGAGTATGATGAGCTCCTTGAGCTGGGTACAGGAAGCGGGATTATTTCCCTCCTTCTGAGCATCAAACCTTTCAAGCACATCACAGCCGTGGAGATTCAGGAACCGCTGGTTGATTTGGCTCGAAGGAATGTCAGGCTCAACAAGCTCGATGGGAGAATCACCATCGTTCACCAGGACCTCCGGACATTTCATCCAGAGAGAAGATTTGATGTTATTTTTTCCAATCCCCCTTATATCAAGGCAAAGCAGGGGCACTTAAGCTCTGATGAGGAGAAATCGATTGCCAAACATGAATTAAAATGTGATATTTTTGATATAATGGCCAAAACAGCAGAGCTTCTGAAAAAAGAAGGGAAAGCTTATTTCATTTTTCCCGCAAGAAGAGAACAGGATCTCAGGCAAGCAGCGGAGAGGAATAATTTGAGAATGAAGACAGTGCGCTTTGTGTTGCCGCGTCGAAAGAGTGCTCCTCATTTTATCCTGTATGAATGCGGATTCGGATCTCACAAGGAAAACATCCTTCCTCCGCTTGTCCTCTTTGATGAGAGAGAGGATTACACTTTGGAGGCAAAAAACATATTCGCAGGGAGAAGAAATGCTGCAGATGTTCAAAAACCTTAAACAGATCTACAAATATCGCGTCCTCATTCAGAGCTTGGTCAGCCGCGAGCTCAAGGCCCGGTACAGAGGAACAGTCCTGGGTTTTATGTGGTCTTTTTTCAACCCGCTTCTCCTGATGATTGTCTATACAATAGTGTTTGGCTTCATCATCCGTCCCCGAGATCCTGCCTTTGAAGGATCTCCCTGGCTGTATGCTCTTTTTCTTTTCTGCGGAGTTCTCCCCTGGGTTTGGTTTTCTTCCTCATCGCTTGAGTCGGCCAACGTGTTGATGATTCATGGGAATTTGATAAAGAAAATCCTGTTTCCAGCTGAGATTCTTCCCATCGTCTCGGTCTGCTCGAATCTGATTCACTTTATGTTCGGACTGCCCATCCTTTTCCTGTTCGTGCCCATTTTTGGCAAATCTTTTACCCCTTACCTGCTCTATCTCCCTTTGGTCATCATTGTGCAGTTTATCTTTTCCTTAGGATTCACTTTTCTTATTTCTTCGCTGACTGTCCATTTTAGAGATATTAAGGATATCCTGGCCAATTTTTTAACCTTCTGGTTTTTTGCCTCTCCCATCGTTTATCCCATTACTTTCTCCACCATTCAACAGTCAAAGTTTCTCAGGATCTTCCTCAACCTAAATCCCATGACCCACATCATGCAGGGCTACCAGAACTGTGTCTTTTTTGGGAGAGCTCTCCACTGGAAAAAGCTGGGGGTCACCTTTGTTTTAGCTCTGGTTCTGTTTTTCATAGGATATTCTATTTTCGACAGGCTTCGGGACTCTTTTCCTGAGGAGGTATAAGTGACCGCCATCGATGTCGAAGATGTCTCCCGTATCTACCAGAAATACTCTGCTCGCCACCGCTTTCAGACCTTCAAGAGCTCTATCGTCAAGGGAGATATTTTCAAGGCTCTGAAACCAGATGAGCTGGTGACAGCCCTGGATAAGGTGAGTTTCAAGGTCAAAGAGGGAACCACTTTCGGGATCATCGGAGAGAACGGTTCTGGAAAGAGCACCTTGCTCAAGATCGTGGCTGGTATTGCCAAGCCGACATCAGGCCGAGTCACGGTTAGAGGAAAAGTCTCAGCTCTGATCGAGCTCGGTGCAGGCTTCCATCCTGAAATCACTGGAAGAGAGAACGTCTACATCAACGGGATTATGCTGGGGCTTTCCAAGAAAGAAATCCACAGGAAGTTTGATGAAATCGTCAAATTCGCTGAACTGGAGAAGTTCATAGATGCTCCGGTCAAAACCTATTCATCGGGGATGTACATGCGCCTTGGATTTTCCATCGCCATCAATGTCAATCCTGATATCCTCCTCATCGATGAGGTTTTGGCTGTAGGTGATGCCTCCTTTGTCCCCAAATGTCTGGACAGGATAGATGATTTCCGACGGAGAAAGAAGACCATCCTCTTCGTCAGCCACGACCTCTCCACGGTAGAGAAGGTATGCGATCAGGTCATCTGGCTTAAGGAGGGGAAAATTCAGGCTGTCGGAGAACCCAAGAGAGTGATCGATGCCTACCTCCAGGATATCGTCGAAAAACAAGAGGAAGATTTCGAGGAGAGACAGCGGACTATAGATAGAGAGAAAGAACAGGAATGGCAGGAAGAAAGAAGGGAAAACAGGTGGGGGAAGAGAGAGATTGAAATCGCCAAAGTGCGTCTGAGAGGGCTTGATGGCAAAGAAAAACATGTGTTTTCTCCCGATGAGGGGATGATCATCGAGATGGATGTCAAGTCTTCCAGCAGAATCCAAGATTTTGTTTTTGGCATCGGCATTTTCAATTCCCAGGGCATCTGCTGTTATGGGACCAACACCAAGCTGGAAGATTTTGAACCTATTTCCATAGAAGGAGAAGCAAAGGCGGTCTGCCGGATAGAAGCACTTAACCTCATCAACGGCACCTATTACCTGGATGTGGCTATCCATAAGAGGGATGGTTATCCTTATGATTATCATCGCAAGCTCTATTCCTTTCTGATCTCGTCTTTGCATCAAGACGAAGGGATAGTGCGTCCCAAGCACTCCTGGGATTTTTCTCCTCAAATCAAGATGAAGACATCAAAGAAGCGCATGAGCGATCCCTGATTAGACTTTGAGGAATATAATATTCTGGAAAGTGCCGGAGCAGGTTAAAGAATCAACCTGAGCCGGTCACCTGACTTGTTTCTATGAAAAGAAAGATTCGAAGTTTAAATGACTTGGTCAAAATCCGCAAAAGACTCCGAAAAGAGCGCAGGAAGGTTGTCCTCACCAATGGCTGCTTCGACATTCTGCACAACGGACACATTCACCTTTTCAGGGAGGCCAAGAAGCGAGGAGATGTTCTGATTGTGGCTGTAAACGACGATTCCTCCATCAGGAAAATCAAAGGCCCTTCCCGTCCCATAATCCCTTTGGAAGAAAGGCTGGAGATCTTGGAAGCTTTGGGGGAGATAGATTATCTCGTTTCTTTTTCAGAAGAGACTCCCCAGAAGGTCATCGCTTCGCTTCTTCCTGATGTGTTGGTAAAAGGAGGAGATTGGAGGGTAGAGGAAGTAGTAGGCAGGAAAGAAGTGGAAGAGGGAAGAGGGGAGGTGGTGATCATTCCTTATTTTAAGAGATATTCGAGTACAAGAATTATCGAAAGGATTCTTAAAATAAAAGCTCGCTGATCAGGATTTTGAACAGCGAGCTTTTTTACTGAGATGAAAGAGCAGTTTCACATCGTGTTCAGGATGTCGGCTAACATCCTTCGGCACAATGGGCGATTCTTGGCACCATGAATTTCTTCATCTATTTGCTCCCTAAAATTTATATACAATATCAATTATATAGAATTCATAGAGAATAGTCAAATTTTTTTCATGAGAGCAACCATCCTTATTTCCGTGACAGTTTCAACAGCAGTCAGGTAAGCTGATTCGTCAGCCCGAGGAGCATCGGTTCCTGTCCATCCTCGCCAAGACCCTCCCACCCGCCACTATGGGCTTCGGATGGACGGGAACCGCCACCTCACTACCTAACTGGATGAAATATCTTCATTCATCATAAAAAAAGAGAGGCTTCCTGCAGCGTATGAGCATCTCCTTCCCCGTGAGGGTTCATCTTTTATGGGAGGCTTCCAACTTTTCGGAAAACCATCTCCAAATCTTCTTATGGAAGTCATAGCTGGGTGGATTCTTCTTCAGGATGGAAAGCAAGCTGGCTTCTTCATCGTCCGGTTTCATCCTCAGTTTTAGTGTTTTGTCCCAGAGGCTGTAAGATTCTGGATGAAATTGTACTCCCAGAACGTTGGAGTATTTTTGATGCTCAATCGCCTCCACCACTTTTCCATCCAATGAGGTGGCTGCGATATTCATCCCTTTTCCCAATTTATCGGCCATCTGGTGGTGAGCACTTAACACGTACGGTAAATCTTCCGCTTTAAAACCGAACTCCTTAACAAACTTTGACTTATCATCCAGCTTGATAGGATGCATATTGATGGAGGAAAGATTTTGACGGATAACTTTTTCTGGATAGAGGCGGGCGAAGGGGTTGGTATGCCAGTTCTCTTGGGGAAGGCCAATCCAATCTTCCACAAATTTTATGTTATAAATATCAGTAGGGATATCTTGGATGAGAGTGCCTCCTGTGCCCACATTCAGGCTCTGGCAGCCAAGACAGAGCCCCAGTACTGGAAACTCCGGCCTGGATTCAAGGAAAGCCTTGAAGTTGTCGTCCTGAAAGCCCCCCAGAAGATGAAAAGCCAGAGATAGTTCCAGAAAGTGACGGTAAGGGGTTTGGATATGAGTCAGAAGATTTGTCTTCTGATGATAGAGCCCGGGAGGGATGTCTGCACCACCGAAGAAGATGATTCCGTCGGATTTATTAAAGATTTCTTCGAACTCAGAGGTCAAGGAGTTTTTCTGAAAGAGAACATCTCTGCTCATTTCTACTGAGATCTTATGGAATTTGAACCATCCCAGCTTTTTGTCTTTAACAAATTCGAAGGATTTCTCATAATCGGTCAATTCTTTTTGGTGATAGACTCCCACCACTATCAATTTTTTTACAGCGATAAAGCCCTGATTTCTGAGCTCCATGAGGCATCGGATCATCTCTGGAGCAGGAAAAAGCACGGTGAGTATTACCTCTTCTGAGGAAGAGGGAGCCGTATCAAAATATCTTTCTGAGTGCTGAGAAAAGAGGATGAAAGGTAAAAGACAGATGGATATAATGATGATCGATGATTTCTTGAATGCAATTTTCATTTTTTGTTCTCCATTGGCAAACAGGGTATCTTAAAATCCAAGAGAGATTATAATTTCCATCTGCCATTTTAGCAAGAAATTTGCCCGTTCTTCGCCGGATTTCAGGAGCAACTCTATTTCCGTCATAGCTAATGATGAGGAATATAATCAGTCACAGCGCCGATTCCCCTCCCATCCTCGCCAAGACCCTCCATCCCTCCACCATGGGCTTCGGACGGACAGGAACCGCCACCTCACTACCTGACTGGATGAAATATCTTCACTCATCATGGGATTGGGGATGCTATCCTTGATTCCCTTTATGTGGTAATAAAAAAGAGAATCCTGTAAAATTTAGTTCAGGATGAAATCACAGAGAATGAAGGATTTAATAGAAGCCAGTAAAAATGGAGAACGATCAGGTTTTGAGTTACGTTTTTATTCAGGATACAAAGGTAGTGAAACCCCTCGTTCAATTCGTATCGGCGGGAAGGAGTTTCAGATTGAAGAGATTCTCTGGCGCAAGAGAGGTTATGACAGGAAATCTGCAAAGACATACGAGGATTTCAAATGTCGGTTGGAAGGACAGACGGTCAGGATCACCGTCTATGCTACAGGAAAATGGGCAATTTCATTCACTGAATAGCCTCTGTCTCTATAAATTTAAAAAATTTTTCTTCCACTGTCCTCTTTACCCAAAGATTAGATGGCATAAACACACCGGGCGTATAATAGGAAAACGATGAGTTTGGATTTTCTGAAAGAGACCGATGAATTCAAAAGGTTTCTCCAGGCTGTAAAACAAGGCAAAAAAGGATTAAGAGTCACCGGCCTCACCGAGTCAGCCAAGCCCTATTTTCTGGCTGTGTTGGCCATTGAGTCGGGGAAAAGACTCGTCTTGATCCGTTCCCTTTCCTCACCTCTTTCTTCTTTAGAAGAGCAGACTCGGTTTTTCTTATCCCAATTTTCCTCGGATATAAAAATCCGATCTCTCCCAGCCCTTTCAGGAAATCCCTACCATGAGATTACACCTTCTCTCGATTCCATATCTTCAAGAATGTCTTTTTTCAATGATCTCCTTCATCGCTCCCCCTCCTTGGTGGTTACCAATCTCTTTGGACTACTTAAGCCCTTTCCCCGCATCCAGAATCTGGAATGCTTTTTTAGGGAACTTGGAATGGGGGATAGCATCGAGCGTGACCGCCTTCTAAGAATCATAGACGAGTATGGTTACACCCGGGAGGATTTGGTGAATTCTGCTGGGGAATATGCCTGGAGAGGAGGGATTGTGGATGTTTTTTCTCCTTGGGAGCCTTTTCCCTTTCGAGTCGAGTTTAGTGGAGATGAAATCATCTCCTTACGGCAGTTTAATCCCTCCATCCAGAAATCTGTGAGAAAAGTGGAGCGGTTCATTTTGCCGTCGCTTGTTGAATTTCCCGCATCTTCGCAATTTGTGGATGAGTGGGCGGAGTTAGCCCAGAAAAAGGCCGATTACTCCTTGAGAAGCGAGGTAGAGGAAAAAATCGATCGGGCAAGACAGAGAGATTTTCCACCTACATTCTCTTTTCTGAGTCTTCTTCACAAGGATCATTTTGTCTCTTTTGATGAATATCTCAAAGATTACCTGTTTATGATCGATGATTCGGATGAAGTGGAGAAAGAATGGAAAGAAGCCACAGAAGATTTAAAAGAACAATATCAGGCGTTAAGGAGAGAGAGAAGATTTCAACTTTCTCCAGAAGAGATGTATCCTCCTTATCTTTGGGAAAGAATCAAAAAAGAGGCCATCTTCTGGAAGGAATTGAGCTCCTCCAAAGAAAGATCTGTGTTTTCTTTCTCCTTCCAATCTGTACCAAGGTTTAAAAACAAGATTCCTTTCTTTCTTCGCTATATGCAGGAATTACAGGAAGAAGGTGAGAGATGCTTCATATATTTTACTGGTGAAGGCGTCCGCCAGAAATTGGGGACCCTTCTCTCCCAGCACCAGATTCCTTATCTTGAATCCGCTTCCCCCTTCAGCCCTTATCGGGAGGAAGCCGTGATGCTTCTTGTGGGTGAGCTTGAGCATGGATTCAGCTATCCCAAAGAAAAAATCATTTTTTTCGCTGAGAAAGATATTTTCACCGAGGAAAGGATTCTGGTCTCGCGTCGGCCAGTCAGGCCCTTCCTCTCTCATTTTCAGGATTTGGAGACAGGAGATTATGTTGTCCATACAGATTATGGGATCGGTATCTTTAAAGGCTTGGTCAAGATTAAGGTGGATGAGAAGAACCGGGAATGCATCGAATTACTGTACAAAGATGACGATAAACTCTTTGTGCCAGTGGAGGATCTTAACCTTGTCCAGAAATTCTCCAAGGTGGGTTCGAGCTATCCCCTCTTAAACAAGTTGGGTACTCCTTCTTGGGAGAGGACCAAAGACAGAACCAAGAAGGCTATCCAGGACATGGCTAAAGAGCTTCTCCATCTCTATGCTCAGAGAAAGGCGGTCAAAGGCTTCAGATTCAGCCCTCAAGGGGAATGGCAAGAGGAGCTTGAAAGGACATTTGAATACGAAGAGACAGAGGACCAGTTGCGCTCTGTCAAAGAAATCATGAAAGACATGGAGTCAGACTTTTCCATGGACCGGCTTCTTGTTGGAGATGTGGGTTATGGAAAAACAGAAGTGGCTATGAGAGCGGCCTTTAAGGCTGTAATGGATGGAAAGCAGGTGGCTGTTCTCTGCCCGACCACTGTGTTGGTCAATCAACACTTGAACACCTTCCGGACCAGGATGGTCCTCTTCCCTGTTCGCATAGAAGCTCTCAGCCGGCTGCAGACTAAATCCCAGCAGAAGAGGATAGTTGAAGATTTGAAGATGGGGCTGGTCGATATCATTATCGGTACTCATCGGCTCCTCTCCAAGGACGTGAAGTTTCGTGATTTGGGTATTCTGGTCGTGGATGAGGAGCAAAGATTTGGGGTGAAGCACAAAGAAAAGATCAAGCAGATGAGAACCAATATCGATGTTTTAACTCTCAGCGCGACGCCTATACCAAGGACTCTGAATCTGTCGTTGACTGGTCTCAGAGACATGAGCCTTATAGAGACTCCACCTAAGGACAGGTTGGCCATCCATACCGTAGTGGCTCCCTCCAGTCCGAAGCTCATCGCCTCTTCCATAAAGATGGAACTGGCCCGTAAAGGCCAGGTGTATTACATCCACAACCGTATTGATAATATCGAGCAGGTCTCCTCCAGAATTGAGAGGCTGGTTCCCCAGGCTAAGTTGGCAGTTATCCACGGCCAGATGTCGGGCGCGATACTGGAGAAAAGGATGGTCGATTTTATCAACCAGAAATACAATGTTCTGGTGTCCACCACCATCATCGAAAACGGAATAGATATTCCTCTGGTCAACACTCTCATCGTAGACCAGGCTCATCGTTTTGGTTTGGCTCAACTCTATCAACTGCGGGGAAGAGTGGGGCGATCCTCCCGTCAGGCCGTTGCCTATTTCCTGGTTCCGCCTTTTATGGAGCTTGCCCCATTGGCCAAGGAGCGTCTGAAGGCTCTGCAGGAGTTCAGCAAGCTGGGTTCGGGTTTTCGTCTGGCGGCAAAAGATCTAGAAATAAGAGGAGCGGGAAGCTTTTTGGGCTCCAAGCAGCATGGCTACATGGAAGCTGTGGGCTTTGACTACTATATGTATCTCTTGGACCAAACCATAAAAGAAATGAAGGGAGAGAAGGTCGAAGAACGAAAATCCGAGATCAATCTGAAAGTGGATATTCGCATCCCTGAAGAATATCTCCCTCAAATTAATTTGAGGTTGAATCTTTACAAGAGAGTCTCCTCTGTAGAGGATTTGGATGAGATCCAAAAAATCAAGGAGGAAATCATAGACAGGTTTGGACCTCCCCCCAGAAGCATGGAGAATCTTCTTCGTTACGGAGAGATAAAATTTTTGGCTCAAAAGAACAAAATCCAATCTATCGACCGAGTCAGTAATAAAATCGTGTTTAAATTTTATCCTCGTCATTCGGCTGATCTGACTCGTCTTCAAGAGTTTCTTGAAAAGCACTCCGGTTCCATCACCCCTCAGGGAGTTATGAGTTTTTCTTTTTCTGGTGGAGGAGAAGCGCAGATTATGGATGAAACCATATCCATCTTGAAGGAGTTATCTTTAATGTAATATAATGAATTGAAATTAAAAAAGATGAGCGGTTTTAGACTCAAAATAAAAGGAATGATGTTTTTCCCCTTGTTCCTTTTTTTATTTCTTTGGAGTTGTCAGAGTGAGAATGCCAGGCAGAAATCACAGGCATCTGAGGTGGAAGTCCTGAAGGAGCAGAACAGCGTTATCCTGAAAGTCAAGGATTCATCCTAT
The DNA here is from genome assembly GCA_964429795.1 of uncultured Eubacteriales bacterium. Lineage (GTDB taxonomy): Bacteria > Acidobacteriota > Aminicenantia > Aminicenantales > Aminicenantaceae > CAYSCW01. Next base: position 21,528 of record CAYSCW010000014.1, on the reverse strand, counting down.
TATAACTCCGATTTTGAAAGCTATGTCCACGAGATGACAGAAAACCAGCTGCATGCTTTATCGCCCGCCTCTCTCAGCAGGCTTATGGATAATTTCATCGAAGAAAGGATTTTTCTCCAGGCAGCAAAGGACCAAAATCTTTCCTTGACTTGGGAAGAAAAGAAAGGATACCTGGCAAAACTGAGGGGAGAGTCGTGGAGTGGAGTACAAAAGGGGCCGATTGACGAGGCCGAATACAAGAATCTTTTTGACAGGTTGCTCATAGAGAAATACACCTTTGAGCTGGTGAAAGACCTGGATGTCGAAGATGGAGAGATCAAGGAGTATTATGAGCTTCACAAAGAAGAATTCTTAAAGCCTGAAAGAGTCGAGGTCAGTCAGGTATTGCTCAAGACAGAGGAGAAAGCCATCGAGTTGCTGGAGAAGCTGAAAGGCGCCTCTGACGAGGAATTTCGAGAGATCGCCGAGAAGGAATCCGTAGGAATTGAAGCCGATAAAGGTGGAATGATGGGGCTTTTTGAGATGGGAGAGCTTCCTTATGAAATGGAAAAGGTAATTTTTTCATTGAAAGAAGGAGAATTGAGTCAAGTTGTGGAGTCCGCTTATGGCTATCATATCTTCAGACTGGATAAACGCTACCAGCCCGAGTTGATTTCCCTTGAAGAAGCATCTCATTCCATAAAAGTGAAAATCTTAGATCAAAAGATCAAAGCGTTTATCTCTCAGCATGTGGAGGATTTAAAAAACAGCGTAGTGTGGAGTTTCTATCCTCAAAATCTAACCTTCCCTTATCAAAGGAATAGCCCATGAAAGAACATAAATATTTTTTTGTCTTGTTTCTTATCTTGGCTGCTTCATCCTTCTTTTGGGCAGAGGAAGTTGTCGAGTCTATCGTGGCCATCGTCAATGATGATATCATCACCCTCTCTCAGTACAAGAATCAGCATGATGCTCTTTATCAGATGATGAGAGCGCAATTTCAGGGAGAGGAATTTCAAGAGCAGTATAGACGGGTCAGAAAAGAGCTTTTGGATACGATGATAACCGAGCTTCTACTCCTGCAGGAAGCAAAGAAGAGGGGGATAAACGTTGATGAACAGTTGAAGCTGGCCATAGAAAACATAAAGGAGGAGAATAACCTGAACTCCGATGAGGAATTATGGCGGGTCATGCGTCAGCAAGGAATAGACCCTGAGGCGTGGAAGCAGCAGATGAGAGAGAGTATCATGAAGCAGGGCGTTATCGTGACCGAGGTGGATAGGAGTATTGTCCTAGATGATTCAGAAATCGTGAATTATTACAAGCTGCATCCTGATGAGTTTACAGAACCTGCAGAGTTCAGTCTGCGGGCGATTTACATTTCCTCGGCCGAAAAGACCAGCAGTGAAGTCGAAGATTTGAAGCAGGAAATCGAATCAAAGATTACTGCTGGAGAGGATTTTGCTAATCTGGCTGGTACATATTCAGAGGGACCGGCGATGGAAAACCAAGGTGATCTAGGCACTTTCAAAAAAGGAGAATTAGAGAAAAATTTGGAGCAGGCTGTGGAGAAATTGAAAGTCGGGGAGACAACTTCCTGGATTATGTCCAAGGACGGGTGGTATCTGCTCAAGTTAGAGGATAAGAAAGAAGAGCGCCTCAAGTCTTTCGATGAAGCCCGGCAGGAAATCGATAAAAAGCTGTTTAATGAAAAAAGACGAAAAAGGCTTGAGGATTTTATAAAAGAACTCAAGGAAAAAAGCTACATAAAGATTCTTAATTCCAATCCCTTGGGATTTGACTAGTAAATCGAGGACATGTGCCGATTTTCTGAAGTCGGAAACGTGTCCCCTGATTTCCTGAATAATCCAGGTTAATCATCAAGGAATGAAGATGGCAGCAGCTATTGCTGTCGTCCACAGTCCTTTCTTCCCTTTGGCAGTCTGAGTGATGTTTCGGGTTCGGACGATAATTTTATCTGAAATCTTGTAAATATTTTTCTCTTCATTCCAGATCTGGCGGACGTCAAATTCCTCTCCTAGAGTTGTGGCCAGCATATAGGCAGCCAAGTCTTCTGCATACTGGCCGGCTTCTTTTTCGTTTTGGCCATAGCCATGATGTTCAGAGAGATAGCCATATCGATTTGGATCGTTGGGAATAGCCAGGCCCACAGAGGCTGAGATCAGGCGGTGGGCTTCATCGGTGGCACATTCGCTCATCACCAGGAAGACAATCTGTCCAGGTTTGAGGAGTTTCAATCCCACATCCTTTGAGATGAGGCGGCAACGGGGAGGGATGATACTTGAGGTTTTGACCAGGTTGAAAGGAGCAATTCCTGCTGCCCTTAGAGCATCCTCGAAACTGGCTAATTTTTCTTTGTGTTGACCTTTTCCTTTGGTAAGGAACATTCTCCTCGGAATGATTTCGCTCATCGTTCTCCTTTTTTCTTTGAGATCGATTTTAGGAAAAGTGGCCTGATGGGAAGGATTCCCTCTATCATTAAGGCAATTTCTTTTCTTCTTTCTTCTCTTCTTTTTTCTTTTCCATGCCCACTGGCTCTGGCTCTTTAAAATCTATTTTTTTAGAGATCTTCCACTCACCGAGAAGCACATACTGTGATCCTTTTGATTGGGCAAAGAGCTTGACTATGGCAGTTCTCCACTGGGGATTGTTTTCGAAGGAAGCCAAAGTGCTGCCCTCCACGCCATAATTGCTCTTCAGGAGAATCCTATCGCTCGTCTCACCAGGCATGATGGGTTCGCCTCGGATAGCCGCCAGGAAAGAGTCTCCTAGGTTTTCATAGTCGTCTTGAAACCGGAAATTGGCATTGAAATTGATGTATCGAAGCGGCTTATCTGTAATATTTTTTACTTTAAAGGAGATGGCCGGGACCAAGGTCAATTTTGGGGGCCAAGGTTGGTAGAGTTTATCCACCCATTTTGTTTCTATATCCAAAAGTTCGATGGAAGCTCTCAGCTCTTTGGTTGACACTGTTCTCATTAATCCTGCTCTATGAAGTATGAAAAATATAGCGGCAACAATAACTATGATGAGGATAACAACACCATATTTTCTCATTTCACTCCTCCTTATTTCTTTTAATTAATATAATTGATGAACAGAATTTATTCAACAGAAAAGAGAGAAAGACCTCCCCACCCTCCACCATGGGCTTCGGATGGACAGGAACCGCCGCCTCACTACCTAACTGGATGAGTTGTCTTCACTCATCACGGCTTTAGAAATGCTTGCTTGCCCAAAAGCAACTTTGAATTTTTCTGTGATTTCCGTTATTTTATCAGCAGATGAAGGAGAAAATTATCCGCTTTAACCTTTTTCTTGGTCTTGGTCTTTTCATTATTTCCGCAATTCTTCTTATGCTAAAGCTTCCCTTTATGAAAACGTGGTTTTATTGTTTTGCCTGGTGGTCCTTCATTCTGGTTGTGGACAGCGTGAATTTCAGGACAAGAAGGCGCTCGCCTCTCTCTGAATCCACAAGGAATTTTTTGTTCACTGCTTTTGTCTCGGTTTTCGTCTGGCTCTTCTTTGAGCTTTTTAACTTGAGGGTGAAGAATTGGAGTTACCATAATCTGCCCTCCAGTGCTTTTGAGAGGTGGCTGGGATATTTTATTGCTTATGCCTCTGTCATACCTGCGTTGAGGGAGGTTTCTTTTTTTCTAGAGAGTTTTTTAGAAGGCAAAAAGCTTGCCCTTTTCAGGATAAAAGTCAATCCTTTTTTCCTCAAACTGTACATTTTAATTGGAATTCTTTTTATGTTTTTGTCCCTTTTCCGGCCTGGGTTGTTTTTTCCTCTGATCTGGCTTTGCTTTATGTTTCTGCTTGAGCCTGTGAACTATTGGTTGAAAAATGAATCGCTTCTTCGTGATCAAGAAAGAAAGGATTGGTCAAGGATTTGGAGTTGGATTCTGTCCGGTCTTGTGGCTGGCTTTTTATGGGAGCTATTTAATTTCTGGGCTGGCTCCCACTGGGAATATTCTCTCCCTTATCTGAATTTCTGGCGTATGTTCCAGATGCCCGTTTTTGGCTATACAGGATTCATGCCTTTCGCCCTGGAAGTCTTTATCTTTTATCAGTTTCTATCCAGGATTTACAGAGAGTTAGAGCGAAGGATTTTTATCAAAAGTCTATTTTTTGTTTTTTTGATTATATTTTATCTGGGATGCTTTTATCTAATCGATACTTTCACTCTTATTAGATAGAGAAATAGTCCAAAAGCTATTGAGAGATAATAATTGAGAACTTTTTAGAAATAATATCTGATGCCGATGCCGCCTGTTAGCCCAAATTCTGTGGCAGGCGCTAGATCAAGGAGAGGGGCGATTTCCAAGAAAATATCTAATGGCGCTTTTTCAGGAATATAGCACAGACCAAGTGGGAAACGAACCCCGACTCGTTCCCTCTTTTGGGATTTAAACCTTCCCCCAATACCATAATAAACTGCAAGCCTGCCCTTTTCCACTTTTGTCAGATCGAAATTGTGCACGAGAAAGTCTGCGTGAAGATGCAATGAGCCGTTGTGGGTGAATGACCAAGCGATTCCAAAGTCAACGGCAGTGTTATCGGTCAGCCAATTCTTCAGACTGATCCCCGTCGGTTCTCCCAGAATAACACCTGCCCCAAATCCGGCCTCTTGAGCAGCCGCTTTAAAAGGAAGAAGCAGAATGATTAAACCAAGAAACAAAGACAGCTTCCTCATGGTTTATGCTCCTTTGAATCGTCAGTGATTTGACTTTTCAATTGCCTATTTCTCTTTTTTTTCTCCTTTTTCTTAGCTTTTGCTCTTTCAGTATGTACCAGAAGAAAGGATGAAGTCAATTTAAAAGGATTGGGAATTGGAATTCACCTGAGAAGAATACACTAATAGAATTTTTTCAGGTCCATCCCCGCGTAAAGGTGTCCCACCTGGTCAGCATAGCCGTTAAACATCAGGGTCTTGCGTTTGCCCCCTTCGCCTATACGGCGTTCCTTTGCCTGGCTCCAGCGAGGATGATCCACGTCGGGATTCACGTTAGCATAAAAACCGTATTCTTCCGGTCGTGCCTTCCTCCAGGTCGTTTGAGGCACCTTCTCTATGAACCTGATCCTTACTATGGATTTGCCGCTCTTGAACCCGTACTTCCAGGGAATAACGAGCCGTACGGGAGCTCCGTTTTGATTGGTGAGCATCTCACCGTACATGCCAACAGCCAGCATGGCGAGAGGGTGCATGGCCTCGTCCATCCTGAGCCCTTCCACATAGGGCCAATCAAGGACTTTTGTTCTTTGCCCGGGCATTTGTTTGGGATCATAGAGGGTTGTGAACTCCACAAATTTGGCTTTGGATGTGGGTCCGCATTTTTTAATGAAGTCAGCAAGGGGAAAACCTATCCAGGGGATAACCATGGACCAAGCTTCGACACATCGCCAGCGGTAGATGCGCTCTTCGAGCGGAAACATATTCGTGAGTTCATCGATATCAAACGTCTTTGGCCTCTCGATATACCCCTCAACAGAAAGAGTCCAGGGGCGGGTGCGGAAATCTTTACTGAGTTTTTTGACAGATCTCTTGCCTTGGGAAAATTCGTAGAAGTTGGTGTAGGTTGTCGCCTCTTCATATGGAGTCAGTTTTTCTGGGACCGTATGTTCTCCCCGTTTCGCTACGGTGAGTTTCTTGCCGGTTTTTGATCCAGGTTCTTGAAGTAAGGCTGGACTCAGCAGTCCAGATGTTGCCAGGGCGGCCGAACCGGCGATAAACTGGCGGCGGTTCATATAGAGTTTTTTATATGTTATCTCAGATGATTTTATGTCAGGTGTTTTCTTCACCAACATGGCCACCCTCCTCTTTTCCATTCACTGCAAAAACTTTATATCACAGCAATAACTCAAGGTCAAAAAACTGAGTAGAGTCCTTTTTAACAATTTAAAGCTTTTTTCAGAAGAATGCGTCAAGGAAGTGTTACGATTTGTTGAAGATTTGGAAATGGAGAACACGAGTTAAATATAAAATCTTATTTGGAGGCATTCTCTTTAGACAAAAAGTTTTCCATCATCCACAGCTCGTCGTCTCCTCCCTTCCAATGTGTGAAAGCGATCTTTTGGCCATCAGGCGACCAGCCCATCTTAAAGGCCCTTGCTTCCAGTCCTGTTTCTATCTCCAATGGGATTCCTCCCTCCTTTGGAACGATCCAGATCTTGCCTTCGCACGTATACGCAAGCCTCTCGCCATCAGGTGACCAGGCCAGTTCATAATGGTTGTATAGTTTATCTACATGAGCGATGACTCGAGGTTTACCGCCTTCGACAGGAACAGCCTTGATTGTTTTGTCTTCGGAGAAATAAGAGATTGATTTTCCGTCGGGAGACCAGTCGATGCATGACCAGTAGACTTGATCTTTATCAGATGTGATCTGCTTGACTTCTCCTCCCTCAGCTGGAACGATGTAGATATTCGATATCCATTCGCCCTCGGATAATCCATGCGCTCGAATAAATGCGACCTTTTTCCCGTCTGGAGACCAGCAAGGAAAACGGTCCTGGGTGGGGCTTTTTGTAATTTTTTTCAGGTCTCCTCCCTCCGTTGATATGGTATAAATATCCACTTCCCATTCTCTCTTGTTCTCTTTGATAAAACTCTTGCCTCCAGAAAAGACAATCTTCGTCCCATCAGGGGAGATATCATTTCCACCTCCTGGCATAGATTCGAAGATATTTTTATCTGAGCCGAAAGGAATCTTTGTCATTTCACCGCCTCCAGCAGGAACTGAGACGATCTTACCAGCGTCCAAAAAGAATATTGTTTTCCCGTCTGGAGACCATCTTGGATTTTCCGGTTGACAGAGTGGGGAGACTTGGACAGCTTTACCGCTGGAGGCAGGGACTGTGTAGACGGCATTATGCTCGGGGTTCATTAGATGAAGGCCAATCTTATTATCGGGTGTCCAACCGGCAATAAAGTGAGATGTCATCAGGGGAAGCCCTGTTTTCGCCAGAGGAGCGGCGGGCTTTCCGTGCTCAATCACTGGAACAATCCACAAATCTTTACTCCAATTACCATCATCAGGCTTTTCGTGGATGAAAGCTATCATCTTCCCGTCTGGCGACCAGACAGGACCCCTGGCTCGTGAGCCGGGGGGACAATCGCTAATTTGAACGGACTTTCCTCCTGTAGCGGGGACCACCCATACATCAAATGTATGCCTCAACTTTTCGCCATCTTTAAAGGGATATCCCTTAACATAGGCGATCTTTTTTCCATCAGGAGAGAAAGCAGGTTGTCCAGCGTAACCTATATCTAATTTATTTATTTCTCCTCCTTTAACAGGAATCGTTCCTAAGAAATATTTTTCAGGATTTCGCATAAAATCCTTTTCATGTTCATCCCGCGCTGAAAAGGCCAGAATCTTTCCTTCAGGTGATAGGCTGAGGCGAAAGAAATATGGGTGGCCCTGTCTATTCGGCTTGAACGGGACTTCAAGGGGTTCTCCTCCCTCGGATGAGATGACATAGATGATATCTTCGTCATCCTTTTCGGCGTTAAAGGCAATCCACTTCCCATCCGCAGACCAGGCAAGGGTACTGCTCATATTCCAGGCTTCTATCGGTTCGGTCAGGGTGACGGGCTCTCCGGCAAGATCCGGCTCCACTTTACCAGCGACGGGTATAATCCAGAGACGATCTTCAGATATGAAAGCGAGTTTTTTCCCATCAGCTGAGAGCACGCCATTACCAGGATTGGCGGGGATGCGTATTTTTTTGAAGGTGGGTTTGTGAGGAATTTTTTCCAGCGATTTGGCTATACTGGTGAGCTTTTCTTTGGCAATGGCAACTTCTTGCTGTTGCTCAGGATAATTATCAATCACTTTCTGATAGGCTTTTTGTGCTTCCTTAACCCCAAGCTTTTCATAGCAGATTCCGATATAGAGTTGGGCTTTTGCGGCATACTCTCTCTGGTCCGGGTACTTTTGGATGATTTTTTCAAAAAGGTCGATGGCTCCTTTGAGGTCGCCTTTAGTTTCCATTGTGAATTTGGCCTTTTCGAAGAGTACCTTGTGTTCGGAGGAGTTCTGGAAGCCAAAAGCCACAAGGATACTTGCCACAAAGGCAATTAATAACAATGATTTTTTTAGATTCATGATGCTGCCTCCTGCTGGTGAATTTTGTTCATTTACCACCAATATAGCTTTTTCGGTCCCGCATGTTGTCAAACAAAAGTAAAAGAATGTCAAAGATTGTCATAGATACATCGGGGCCAAACCTTCATAAATTTTTTGATGGCAAGTTTACGTTAGAAAGAAAACTATTTATAAAAGTTATGAAGGTCTGACCCCAATGAATCGGTATCCTTCGCCATAGACAGAAAGGATATGCTCAGGATGGGAGGGATCGTCCTCGATTTTTTTCCGCAATTTCAGGATATGGTTGTCGATGGTGCGAGTGGTAGGATAGCTTTCGTATCCCCAGATCTTGTCCAACAAAACTCTCCTTGTGACAACCTCACTCTTATGAGCAATAAAATATTTGAGAATTTCCATCTCCAGGGAGGTGAGGTCAAATTCCTTTCCCGCACGCCTGACTTTAAAATGAGCGAAATCAATTTCCACATCGCCGAAGCCATAGAGTTGGGGAACCGTTTCTCCTTCCCTTTTCTTACGCCTTAGGTGAGCTTTTACTCGGGCTAAAAGTTCGCGGATGCTGAAAGGCTTAGTCATATAGTCGTCGGCTCCTATTTCCAGCCCCACCACCTTGTCGATTTCTTTTCCCTTGGCGGTGAGCATGATAATAGGAATATTCATGTTTTTTTGACGGAGCTCTCGACATATATCCAGTCCATTCATCTTGGGAAGCATGATATCAAGGATGATCAGGTCTGGGGCTTCTTCCAAGGCTTTGCGCAAGCCATCCTCACCGTCATAAGCCCAATCCACTTCATATCCCTCATCCGCCAAGTTGAGTTTTAATCCTTTCACCAGATCCTCTTCATCTTCAATGATGAGTATTTTTTCTTTCATTTTTTATCCTTGGTTAGCGCCTGAAATCGGAAGAATTATGGAAAATGTGCTCCCTTTTCCTGGCTCACTCTGGACCTTAATCTTCCCTTCGTGAGCCTCTGTGATGTGCTTGACTAAAGTGAGGCCCAATCCACTTCCCCTGGTCTCAGAGACAATCTCATCTTTTGATCGGTAAAATCTTTTGAATATTCTTGATATTTCTTTTGGTGAGATTCCTATGCCTTTATCTTCGACTTGCAGGACTGCGTTTCCGTTATCTTTGTATAATTTCACGGTCACAACTTTTGTCTCCTTCGAGAATTTCATGGCATTACTCAACAGATTGATAAACACACTGGCCATGGCTTCCCCATCGAAAATCATTTCCGGAAGGTCTGAGGCAATTTCCTTGTGAATAACAAAACCTTTCTTCTCCAGATGATAGCGGTAGGATTCTAATGTGTCACGAACGACTTGGGCTAAGTTGCCTTTCTTGAAATCGAACTCCTTTCTCCCCATGTCGATTCGGGAGAAATCAAGAACATTGTTTATCAGATGGGATAGGCGCTCGCTTTCCTTGGTGATGATTTCATAGCATTCTTTCTTCTCTTCGTTTGAAAGCTTTTCTTTGAGCTGGAGCGTCTCCCCATAGAGGCGGATAAGAGTGAGGGGAGTCTTGAGTTCGTGAGATATATTGTTGACGAATTCTGTTTTTAAACGGGTGGTTTCCGATTCACGAGAAATATCGCGCACGATGAGGAATGCTCCTAAGAGCATCAGGACCACGATAAAAGCGAGAAGCGTTCCGTAGAAGAAGTTCTCTCGCCGTGCTGTCTGTGCAAGGTCATCCAAAGCAGGCTGAGATATAAGTAATTTCCAGGGAAAGGGAAACTGTCGATAGGATAAACGGAGAGAATCCTTAGGAATAGATTCCTCTTTGCCTGTTAATATGTTTTTGCCATTTTCGTTGACGATTCGAAGATGAAGTCCGGTTTCTTCTCTGAGGTCTTCCAAGACCTTAGGAAACACTCTGTCTTTTAGAGAATCGAGATCCCAGCAGAAGCCCCCATAATAAGTCTTCTCTGATTGGAAGCGAGGAAGGACAGAATAAGAAACGAAATAAAGTTCATCGTTCTGGATAACAGGGAAACGTTCACGATATGCTTCATCACTCATTCGGGTAAGTGTTATTTTTTCCTTTATTTTTGGAACTGCCTCACGCTTCAGAAAATCTGTAAAAAGCAAAGACTCCAAATAGGAAGAAGGTTGTTTTTGAAGGGCCTTATAAGATTCTTGAATCTGCGGAAATTGGCCTCCTCTACATTTCTCATCGAGAATAGATTCGATTTCAGATGTGAAAAAATCGTAGACAGGAAGATTGACCAGCCAAGTGCCGTTCCTGATTTTTTCATAAAGATCGAGTAAGATCTCCAAACTCTTTTTTTCTTTTTTTTGATGCCGCTCGATTTCATACATTTGAAAGGAAGCCAACACGCCGTAGGGATGTCCCGCTTTGTTTTGGAGTTGTCCATATTTGGTGGAGAGTTCGTTGTAGATTGAGTGAGCTTCATCGAATTTTTTAGAGGAAAAAAGACAACGACTCAATCCTTCCAGGGCTAAGGCTTTATGTTGATTATAAGGAGCCACAGAGGCACATTTCTGATAAGCATCGGCGGCTCTGGAATAGTCCTTTTGAGAAAATTCCAAAGATTCGGCTCTTTTTAGGGTCTGAACAAATTCGCTGTCTTGGGCATTTTTATCCAATGATAAGATTGAGGCCTGTTCTCTTCCCGTCTTGGGGATGATGATTTGATAATTCTCATCAAGCAAAAAAAGATCGCCTGCGGCGTTTTTTGGATAGAAGGATTTATCGGAGGAACCTTGACTCATTTCATTGGACTGAATAATGTGCCTAAAATGATCTGGCTTTAGAGCTTCATTTTCGTGCTCAAGAAGCACTCCCTCGATGGATTTCAGTGCCGCTTCGCCTGAGATCCAGAGGTTTGATTCTAGAATTTGTTTGACCGCTTCTCGTCTTTTGGCAAATGTGCTTAAGCTTAAATAACCCACAACTAAGGAAGGAAGAAGAATGGCCAGAAGAAAGATAAAGACGATTTTCCTCCTGGCCAGTATCTCCTGAGTAAAGATTTTCATAGCTGATGATATTGAGTATTAATTCATATAGCCTCATTCAAATTATATAGAATTTGAACTTCAAAATGTCAAAAAAGTGTAAAACATTGTCTCCAAATGTCAAAGAAAAATTTGTTAGAAGTGAGAAATAATTACATAGGAAACTCAGTTGATTTGATAGCGTAACCAGAACATGTCAAGGAGAAAAACGCAAAAAGATTTTGGATGTAGGGATAAGAAAGGAAGAGTCAATTATCATTTATGGACTATTCTCAATCTTCTACACGTTTTATTCCCTGCTTGACTATTTTTGGGTGCAATATTCTTCCTGGATGAAAAGGAAGAATTATTCTTTTATTTCCCTTTTTATATATTCTGTGGCTTCCTTCTCTCACACCCGCAATGACAGCTCTGCTCTTGAGTGGTTCTGATGTCTTTTTATTTAGGGGATATTGCGAAGATGGGTATTTATGTTTTATCCTCAATCTCTGGCTCTACTCATGACATTTTCGTGACATCTTTGTCTCAGGCAGTGATTTAGAATATAATTTTCTACAAGAGTTGTTCTTATGCCTATCCATTCACGTGGTCATCGCAAACAAATCTTTCTTTTTTTGATCGCTGTCGTTCTGCCCAGTTTAGTCTTGGTCATTTTAACTCTGCGCATGATCAGCCAGGAACGGGAACTTGCCCAGAAGAGAGCTTCAGAAGAGCGCCGCCGCTTGACGAAAGAAATCGGCCAGCATCTCCTTGTCCGTCTGGAGAAAATAAAACTTCATGAGGCAAGTGCTACTGCCAATCAGAATCAATTTCCGGTCAAGAGCGATTATCTGAATCCTGAGGTTGTACTCATTGCTCAAGCGGATGAAAACAAACTGCTGATGCCATGGGATACAGATCAGAGAAGAAAAGATTTCCTCCAAATAGTGAATCATCCTAAATTTGCCCAAAAAATCCAGCGCGCTGAGAAAGAGGAGTTTGTCGATAAACACTTCTCTCGTGCAGCGGAGATGTATACTCAAATCATGAAAACGGCCCAGGATCCTGTCCAGCAAAGCTATACCCGCCTCTTGTTAGCCCGTGTCCTTTCCAAGTCGGCTCGGGACAAAGAGGCTTTAGAACAATACCGAAAAATCCTCATGCTGCCCTCAGATTTGGTTGACGAGTATGGGGTGCCCCTCTCTTTTTATGCAGCTATGCGCCTGATAGAAGCAGAGGCAGACTACAGAGAGGTTGCCCAATGCCTTCGAGTTGCACTGGAAGAGAAGAACTGGCTGTCACCTTCAGCTTCTTACCTGCTCCAAGAACTCGTGGAAATCTTGGTCAAGACGGCTCCTGATGCCTCCCTTAAAATTGAGGCTAAGGAAACTCAACGGATGATACGTGAATACATTCAAAAGATGGAGCAGGTTTTGGCACTCCAAGAAGACTTCCCAGGCTTGGCATTGCTGGCGAGGCAAGGAAGTCAGGGACAGAAAAAAGAGCCTCTTTGGGTTCCCTACGGAGATGGATCCTGGTTGGTCAGTCTGGCATCATCCCTTAAGGAATCATCCCCTCTGGTTCTCGTAGTAAAGGCTAAAGAAATTCTCACCTCTCTTCAATTGGAGGTGGGTCCTTTTTCAAAGTCTTCGATTGGAGAGCTTCAATTATTCACTGGCATCGGCTCCGAAGGAGAATCCTTGGGGCCGAATTTCCGTGGCATGAGAGTCGGCTTTACAGATAGCCAAGCCGGAGAAAAAGCCGACCAATGGAGCATGCAACGCTATTTTTATTTGCTCGCCTTACTTCTGGTGTTGGGTTTAACTCTATTCGGAGCTTATCTCCTGTTGAGAGATATCCGCCGCGATGTGCGAATGGCAGAACTCCGTTCCCAGTTTGTCTCCAGTGTTTCCCATGAGCTCAAAACGCCGCTAACAGCCATTCGAATGTTTGCCGAAACCCTGCGGTTAGGCCGTTCCAGAAACAAGAAAATCAGGGATGAATATCTGGACACCATCGTCAATGAGAGTCAGCGATTGACCAGATTGTTAAACAATGTGCTTGACTTTTCAAAAATTGAGGAAGGGCGAAGGATTTATCACCCAGAGCCGTCCTCCCTCTCTGAAATCGTTCATGCCGCTGTTCGAGCCATGAAGTATCCTCTGAGTCAACAGGGCTTCCAGCTTCATGTGGATATGGAAGACGGATTGCCTGATGTTCGGGTGGACCGTGATGCGCTGGAACAGGCCATATTGAACCTTCTCAACAACGCCATGAAGTATTCAGGCAAATCCCGGGACATCGACTTGCGGTTGAAAAAAAAGGACGGCTATGCGCTCATTCAAGTCGTGGACAGAGGAGTTGGGATTGATCCTAAAGAGCAAAAACGGATTTTCGAAAAGTTTTACCGCATCCCTACACCAGAAAACGAACGCACCACCGGTGCTGGTCTGGGACTTGCCCTCGTTTCTCACATTGTCGACACCCATGGAGGGCGCATAGAGGTAAAGAGTGCGCTAGGCAGGGGGAGCACTTTTTCTATATACCTGCCCCTGGAAGGTGAACGATGAGTAAGATTCTCATCATCGAAGATGATCTGGCCATACTCCGTGGACTCAAGGATAACCTTGAATATGAATCATATGAAGTTCTGACCGCTACAGATGGGGATGAGGGGTATTGTTTGATCAGAGAGAAAAAGCCTGATTTGATCATCTTGGACTTAATGCTGCCTAAAATGAGCGGCTATGAGCTTTGCCGCAAGGTGCGTAAGGAGGGCATCAACACACCTATTTTGATGCTCACTGCCCGGTCAGAAGAAGTGGACCGCGTTCTTGGATTGGATCTTGGAGCCGATGATTATGTCACCAAGCCTTTTTCGGTGGCGGAGTTGATGGCAAGAATCCGCGCCGTTCTGAGGCGCGTGCAGAAATCGAAGACTGGAAATCTCCCTGAAGAGCTTCGTTTTGGCGGAGTTTTCGTTGATTTCAAGCGCTTCGAAGCACAGAAAGCCGGCAAGGCAATAAATATGTCGCGCAAGGAATTTGGTGTCCTTCGCCTCTTGGCTGCACGCGCGGGCGAAGTTGTCACCCGCGACGAGCTTCTTGATGAAGTTTGGGGCTATGACCAATATCCGACAACTCGGACTGTGGACAATCACATCGCTTTACTTCGAAACAAGCTTGAGGATGACCCAGCCAATCCGCAATACTTGATCACAATTCATGGCGTCGGCTACAAGTTTATCCTCGATAAATGACATTTTCATGACAAAAAGCAGACAATTTTCATGAATAAATTTTGCGAATACTTTACATTTTCGAGACAAGATCGTGACACATTCTGAAGCTAAAAACTCTAGATTATTGATGAATTAAAAAAGCTGGAGGAGGACAAAATGAAAAAAGCTTCAATCATGATTGCAATTTTCATCTTGTTGGTGTTTAGCTTCGAAAGTATCGCTCAGCAAAACGGATACGACCTGTTCCAGAAAGCTTTAGCAAAGGAACGAGGAGAAGGAAAACTTCAAGAAGCTATTGCTCTCTACAAGAGAGTTATTGATGAGACGAAGAATGAATCCTTAGCTGCCAAAGCCCAGCTCCGCATAGGTATCTGCTACGAGAAGTTGGGGAAAGAAAAGGCAAAACTAGCTCAAGAAGCTTTCCAGAAAGTGATCAGCGATTATCCCAGTCAGAGGGACATTGTGAGGATGGCGCAGGAAAAACTGTCCAACCTTATCCAAGCTCAGACTTTTGTTGAACGAGGTGATAGAGGGAAAAACCTAAGGTTGGTCTGGAAAGGGTCGGACGTGGACGCTTTGGAAGTGATGGGAGCCCCTTCCCCTGACGGGCGTTATATCTCCTACACAGATTGGGACACGGGCAACCTTGCCGTCTACGAAATCTCCACTAAAAAGAAATGGCCTCTCACTGACAAAAAGAACTGGGAGGACAATAGCTGGCCCGAAAATTCCCGGTGGTCTCCTGACGGAAAGAAGATTGCCTACAGCTGGTGGGACAACGATGGAAAGAATGACCTGAGAATCATCGGACTCGACGGTTCAAAACCCAGAATCCTGACTGATCCCTATCCATGGATTATCCTCTCAGACTGGTCTCCAGATGGGAAACACATCCTTGCCGTAATCTATAAAAAAGAGGAGAGCGACTGTCGTGTCTCACTTATATCTGTTGCCGACGGCTCCATCAAAACTCTTAAGAAGAGGAAATGGAGCGACGGCAAAATGAGATTTTCCCCAGACGGGAAGTACATTGCCTTTAATTTTCTATCCATAGAGGGATCAGACAGTGATATCTATCTCCTCACGATTGATGGGGAAACCGAGGTCCCTTTGGTCAAGCATCCTGCCAACGATCGTTTTCTCGGCTGGACTCCGAACGGAAAATATCTTCTGTTTGCCAGTGACCGCACGGGAACCTTCGATGCCTGGATCCTCCCCGTATCCGAAGGAAGGCCCAATGGTGAACCGGAAATTGTCCAGAAAAATCTCGGTTATGTTGATCCCATGGGTATCACGCAGAACGGAGACTTCTATTACGGCATTAATAGCAGCATTCAGAATATTTACGTCGCCGCTGTAGATCCTGAGACATGCCTGAGCAATGGTCCGGTCAGAAAAATGTCCTTGCCTTTTGAGGGACGCAACGACCGTCCGGAATTTTCACCGGACGGTAAACAGATCGCGTTTGTCAGGAGTTCATTACCTCGAGCTTCTGTAAACACTCTCCAGGGCCCCAACTATCTCTGTGTTCGCTCGCTCGAAGAGGGCCGTGAAAGGGTTTTCCCGCTCAATCGGAAGGTTTGGGATCTGGACTGGGCGCCCGATTCTTCGTCAATCCTGGTGTTTGGAAGCGATCAAGAGAACCGATTAGGGTTCTACAGAGTCGATGCAAATACGGGAGAAATTTCGGTGGTCGTGCAGAACGAAAACCCGGCTAGGGAACACGCTAATTCTCCCGAATGGTCCGGCGATGGGAAGGGTCTCTTTTATCTCCACTATGACATGACCAATTCCCTCTGTCCTCTGGTGTATCAAAACCTTGAAACAGGCCAAACGAAAAAGATACACCAGCTCGACCTGAGAAAAACCCCACTGTTCTCAATCTCTCCGGACAAAAAATGGCTGGCCATAATCGATCAGCCTATTCAACCTCAAGCCGAGACATATGAGAGAGTCATCAAGATCATCCCGGCCGAAGGCGGGGAGCCACGGGAGCTGTGCCGGTACGAGAATAGTAGAAACGCCAGGGTGATGCCGCGATGGAGTGCCGACGGACGATTTATCATCTACCCCAGGATTCAGAGTGGAGAGAATCTCTGGGAGTTGTGGCGTGTGCCTTTCATTGGCGGGCAGCCTCAAAAAATGGGAATATCCATGACCGATGCCTCCGCCATAAGCCCTCATCCCGACGGTCGACAGATTGCCTTTACTTCTCATGGGCTGACTGACAAAGGGCCCGAAATCTGGGTGATGGAGAATTTTCTGCCCGAAGAGAAAAAAGAAAAAGGAGGGCAGAAATGAAAAAATCATCTATTCTGACTGGAGTACTGCTTTTGATGACCTTTAGCTTTGCAACCCTCGCCCTCCAAAACGGCTACGATCTATTCCAGAAAGCATTAGCAAAGGAACGAGGAGAAGGAAAACTTCAAGAAGCCATTGCCCTTTACCAGAGAGTAATTAATGAGACGAAGGATGAATCTTTAGCCGCCAAAGCCCAACTCCGCATCGGCATCTGTTATGAGAAATTGGGACGGAAAGAAGCCCAAATAGCTTACCAGAGAGTTATTGACAATTACCCTCAGCAGATAGATACAGTCAAACTGGCAAAAGAAAAACTATCCAACTTAATAAAAGCCAAATCCATTACAGAAAAAGGCGATAATGAGTTCAATATAGAAGTTGTCTGGTCTAAGCCAAAATGGGATATTGAAGGAGCGCCTTCTCCGGATGGCAGATATCTGTCTTTTGTGGATTGGGATACAGGGGATCTTGCTTATAGAGAGATGGCAACCGGAAATACACACCGTTTAACGGATAAAGGACGTGAGGAAGGAAGCCAAGAATGTGCCTATAAGTCCTGTTGGTCACCTGATTCTAAGCAAATAGCCTACTGTTGGGAAAATGACCAGGAGGAACATGTTGACCTTCGTCTCATAGGGATTGACAGTAAAGAGCCTCGCATCCTTTACCGCGTTGGATATCATGATGCCTGGGTCGAACCATGTGACTGGACTCCCGATGGAAAGTACATTTTAAGCCGACTTGATGAAGAAAAATTTAAGTTTGGACTCTTATCTGTTGCAGAGGGCTCGCTGCGTATCATCAAAGAGATCGAGATTTTGGAACCTTATAATTTTCCCAAAGGAGGCTTGTTCTCACCTGATGGGCAGTACATTGCCTATGATTCTCAACAAAATGCAGACACACCAAATCATGATATTTTTCTACTTTCAATTGATGGAACAACAAATGTCCCATTAGCTCCGCACCCCTCCCACGATTTCCTTCTCGGATGGGCACCGGACGGAAAGAGGATCATCTTTGCCAGCGATCGGACAGGAACAGTAAGACCTCTGGATCATTCTTGTTGAGGATGGAAAGCCAAAAGGGGATCCTGTTCTGTTGCGCAGGAATATAGGTTCCATCAAACCTCTGGGATTGACACGAGATGGCTCTTTCTATTTCAACACCGGCAAAGGTAGTGTGCCTTTTGACATCTACACTGCTGCCATAGACTCAAGTACGGGTGAGGTTTTAAGTTCACCCAAAAAGTTGACCTTACCGTATGAAGGGAACAACGCATATCCTGCCTGGTCACCCGACGGAAAACACCTCGCTTACATTTCGAGACGTGGTCTACTGGATGAAGGCACTCTCTGCATTTATTCTGTCGAAACCGGCAAAATCCGCGTAATACCCTATGAACGGCGGCATGTGCTTTGGCCCCGATGGTCCCCTGACGGTCGTTTCATTCTTGTCTATGTTGAGGACGAAGGAATTTGTAAGGTAGATGTGCAAACTGAAGATTTCAGTCCCTTGATTGAATACCAGAAAGATCGACCCGTTTATTCACCCTATATTTCTCCCGATAATCTTTCATTATTTTATGTTCGGTTTGATAAAGATAAAAAAGTCACCCATGTCATGGCTCGCGATCTTAAGACAAAAAAGGAAAGAGAACTCTACAGCATTCCCTTGTATGAACACAGCATGGTTCTTTCTCCCGATGGTCGGCAGTTGGCCCTAATGTGTTCAGAAGATCCCTACGAGAATAAAGAAAAGAAACATATGCTGAAAATCATTCCTGTTGACGGGGGAGAAGTGAAAGAGGTGCACAGTTTTATGCAAGTAGGAGGCTGGGGGCTTGTTGATGTTGCCTAGTCACCTGACGGACAATATGTCTTCTTTTCAAAAATCTCATCAGAGCAGAAAGGTGATAAGCCATTTGATTGGGAACTTTGTAAAGTTTCTGTCGAAGGAGGCCAAGCACAAAAACTGGGATTGGTAATGCAAAGATTTCGTTCTCTTTCTATTCATCCTGATGGACAACGCATCGCTTTTGCTTCACATGCATTGGGTGTAGAACCTGCCCCGGAGGTCTGGGTCATGGAAAACTTCCTGCCTAAGATAGACGAGGAGAAATAAACTTCTTTGCTTTCTCCTGTTTTGAAAATTTTTCTTGATTGTGCGTCCTTATAAATAAAAATGTTAGTTTATTTTTCATCAAAATAATTAACCTGGATTATTCAAAGAAATCAAGGGACACGTTACCGGAAATTCGGGACATGTCCCTGATTTCGATGATTCTGTCATGGGTCGTCTGAAAAAGGAAGCTGTCCGCCGAGGCTGTACGATGTCTGGAATGGTGGAGTCTGCTCTTCGGCTCTTGTTTAAATCCGAGAAAACTCTGCGGAAAATCCCACCTCTGCCCAAATTCAAGAGCAGCGGTCCGTTGGTGGATATCTCAGATCGGGATGCCCTCTACCAAGCAATGGAGGGCCGTTAGTGTTTGTCGTAGATACCAATATTTTGGTTTATGCTGCAGATGAAGGCTCCACATTTCACAGCCGCTGTTATGAGTTGGTTGAGGAATGGCGAAGGCAGGCGTCAGCCTGGTATGTGAGCTGGGGAATTTTGTATGAATTCCTGAGAGTGATCACTTATCCGAGAGTTTTTCGCAAGCCCTGGTCTGTTACTAACGCATGGAGATTTGTCGAAGCCATTCTTGCTTCTCCTTCGCTGGGTCTACTAATACCAGGAGAGAGACATGCAGATGTAACCGCAGAGATCATCAAAAGCTTGCCTTCGTTGAGTGGGAACTTGTTATACAGTGCCCAAACGGCGATATTGATGAGAGAGCATGGAATCAAGGAGGTTTACACCAGAGACACTGACTTTCATCGCTTTCCTTTTCTCGAACCCATCGATCCCGTTGCTTGAACTAATTTTAAGATAGAGATAGATGGCAGAGGATGATCCGGTAAAGATTCCGATTGACGGAGTGTTGGATCTGCATGCCTTTAGCCCGAAAGATGCGAAGAACCTTGTGCCTGAATACCTTAGAGAATGCCGCAGCCAGGGAATCCACAATGTCCGGATCATCCACGGCAAAGGGACGGGAACACTGCGTAAAATCGTTCACAGCATTCTTGAAAAAAATCCCTATGTCATCCGCTTCAAGACCGCCCATTATGGAGGGGGCGATTGGAGGACCACAGAAGTCGAGCTTCGTCCCGAATAAATCCCCCTGTTGTCTTCACACAAACTTCACATATTCGTCGCCGAAGCTTTATTCATCTGAAGTGTTATTCTTGACAATAATGTTCACTTGATATATATTGTTCACTAATGAGTGAACATTATAGAGGTGGTGAACTTTATGAAAAAACAAAAGAAAATGAAAAACATCTTTGCTGATAAGGCGACCTTGGTGTTAAGGAAAATGATTCATGCCCCTGATAAAAGATGGGTAGTACGTGATTTTGTTGGATCACATGGTGTAAGTCTTGGTATGGCTCAGGAAGTATTAGAAGTTATGGCAAGGAGAGGTTATGTAGAAAGGATCAAAAAAGGACCTGAGAGTTATTCAATTCTTACTAACCGAAATAGGCTTATTGAAGATTGGCTGAAGAAGTACGAGTTTGAATTAAATGAAATTAGTACTTATTATAGTCCAGAGAAAGATATTTTAAAGAAAATAAAAATTGATCTAGAGAAGAATAAATTTGCGCTTGCCCTACATACAGGTGCGAATTTGATCACCAATTTTGTTAGAACAGATCATATATATTTTTATTTAAATAAACAAGCTTGGGATAAAGATATTTTAGAAATCAAGCAGAGACTGGGACTGAAAGAACTTGTAAGAGGAGGTAATATCCATATCATTAGCCCATATTACAAGAATAGCGTATTCTTTAATATTCAAAAAATAAAAGGATATAGAATAGTCTCCAATTTGCAGCTTTATCTTGATCTGTATCACTTTCAACCACGGGGCAGAGAACACGCCGAATATCTTAAAGAATCCTTAGAAAACAAAGGAATATCCCTTGATTAAGCATAATAAGATTGAATCACTATTTGAGCCCCTCCCCATTATCTGGACAGGAAATGTCCTTCTTTAAGGTGAAGTTTGAACCTGCGTTGAATGATTTCACAATTCCTGCCGTCATGTCAAAAAAACAAGGCTCTGAGAGCCGATATAAACCACGATCTCATTTCTATTCATGTCAAATCCTATGACCATATCCAGCATCCTGGGCCGTTGAGACTCCATAATAAACTTCAAAAGGTGTTTTACCGGCCAAGGATGCATGGGGCCTTTCTGTGTTGTAAAAATCAAAATAATCCGACAATCCCTTCCTGGCCACCGGGACCGAAACATAATCGTTGAGATAAACTTCCTCATACTTGACCGTGCGCCACAATCTTTCAACAAAGATGTTATCATACAGCCGGCCGCGGCCATCCATACTGATCCGGATCTCCGCATCTTTCAGCATCCTGATAAATTCCTCACTCGTGAACTGAGCCCCTTGATCGGAGTTGAATATCTCAGGTGTTGAGACCAAAAGCGCCCGTCTCAGAGCCTCAAGACAAAATTCCTTTTCCAGCGTGATCGAAAGCTCCCAGGAGAGTACATACCGACTGAACCAATCCATGATCACGGCCAGGTAGACGAAGCCATGAAGCAGCCGAATGTAGGTGATATCGCCGGCCCAAACCTGGTCGGGGCGGTCGATCGTCATCCCTTTGAGCAAATAGGGATAGACCTTATGTTCAGGGCAGGACCTGCTGGTTCGGGGCTTGGGATAGATGGCGTAAAGTCCCATGAGCCTCATGAGACGTCTCACCCGTTTTTCATTCACCCAATGACCCTGATTTCGAAGCCAGTCCTTCATCTTTTCAACTCCGAAGGTGGGTCGG
>CAYSCW010000013.1:34769-76733 GCA_964429795.1 uncultured Eubacteriales bacterium | reverse complement strand
GCAAGTGCGTAAAACTATGCGCCGATCCGTGCGTAAATTATCACGCCTCTGGACAACCTTCTCCGGTTTATAAAATGCTTGTCTTTTAATCTGTATATTCAGGGTTCTTCCAAGTTGACAATATATACATGAATATGTGCAAATTTTCGGTGGAATATTGTTTATTCCAATACTCTGCCCTAAATGCCTTGAAGGCACAGGACGATAAGCTATCATCATTTTTTCATCAATCATGCTGATCAGCAGCACCATATAGAAGCAGTTGCCCTATGAAAGAAAGAAAATAAATGAAGGGTTATAGTATATGGGTTAGCTCGAGATCATCGCTTAGATATACTCTGAGAGCCTCGTTTTTTTATGGTTTATGACAAAATAGCGTAAAATTTTATTTTTGATAGCATTTGGGGGAAGATTAGTAAGATTTCTTCGAAAGTGTTAAGTTTAGTAATGGATTAATATTAACAGACCTACAACCAATGATACGAAATAGATTTATACAGTGAAATTAAACAAGCAGATATCAAAACACAATTATTATGCTTTTTTATGGCACGCTGTGTTTCTTGCATTGGCAATAAATTTCACGGATGTGGACATAATTATTCCGGCCATGATGGTTGATGCGGGCGGCAGTTCGTTTCAGCTTGGAATATTAACAGCAATTATGCTGGGCGGAGGAAGATTTGCGCAACTATTTTTTGCTCCGTTCTTGAATAATCAATCTTCAAAGAAAGGTTATTTACTGGGCGGAATTAACGCCCGTATTTTCGCTCTCGGCGGAATGGCTCTGTTATTTTATTTTTCATCCCATATTAATGATAGTTTTATCATTTGGTCTATTTTCATTTTGATTTCCCTGTTTTCATTAAGCGGTGCTTTTGCAAACATCAATTATGTTGATATTTTGGGGAAATCCGTATTACAGGAAAAAAGAAAGGCATTTTTTTCTATCAAACAGGTTATTTCCAGTATTGTAGTTTTTCTGTCAGCTTTCCTTGCAAAGAGTGTATTATCAAAATACGGTTACCCTATAAATTATGCCACATTATTTTTTATCGCTGCTGTACTACTTGGAATTGCATCTTTTGGGTTCTGGAAAATCAAGGAGATTCCAGCATCCAATTACAAAATTGACGGACTGGTGAAATTCATACACATTGTTATTCAAGAAATCAGCACCAATAAAAAGCTGAGAAATTATTTGTTTTTGATAAATACTCAGGGAATCAGTATAGTCCTGATGCCTTTTTTAATTCTTTATGCCAAGAAAATATTTGCTGCAGGGAGTTGGGACATTGGCAATTTTTTGATTCTAAAGGTAATTGGCGGCATTTTAACTGGCAGCATAATTTTCTATTATTCCCAAAAGATAAAATACCGACACATGATGTATATTACTTCTATTATAGCAATACTGATTCCTTTATTTATTTTAATGATGCCAGGATCTGTGCTTTTCCCTTATATCTTCCTGGCTGGCGGAGTTGTTTTTACCATCCATCGTATTTCAATAAGTGGAATATTATTGGAAGTAACTGCTAATGAGAACAGGGCGTTATACACTGGATTGTCCGGTGCGGGCGGCATTCTCCCTGTCATATTTCCATTTATAGGCGGCTGGATAATAACTGAATTTGGATTTAATCTATTTTTTGTACTATTCATTGCGGTTATTTTCTTATCATTCTATTTTATCTATAAAATTGATTGTAAAAAGTGAACTTAAAATTGACAAGATATATCCTGACTTGGGTGTTGAATTAAAGCTTTTTTCGGCAAAAAAGGAATAACAAGGCTGCAAGAAAGAGGAATGGAACTCTTTTTTTTCTAAGGATAAGAAATTCCTTTTCTGCTGTGCTGGTTGAACGGGCATTCATTCGCCAATTTTGCCTCCTCCCCTGGTCATGAATGACGAGAAATATTCGACCGCGCTCTCGGTGGCCATCCGAAGCTCCTGATAAGCGACCTGAGGCGGGGGAGGTCTCTCTGCCACATTTGAAGATCTTTGTTATCGACCACCAAATGACCAAATGGGGTCGGGCCAAGCTAACTTATTTATTTATAGAAAATAACCTTCTTTTTTCCACTCAAATTTCAGCTTAAACATGCTTTTTTGGGGGCAAAATGAGCCTTTTAAGACAAATCCAGCCGGATAAAATGAAGCCAACTCTCGTTGCTAATTTTTTTGCCTTTTATTCCCTTTATGGCTCCTTCTATCAAACGGGAGGCGGCTTTTAGAGATACCAAATCATTATCTCTTATTAACAATCCGTTTTTCGGTTGTTCCTTTGGGCGGCCACTGGTCATAGGATCTCCACTCGTTCGCCCCAGTTTCAAAAACTAAGGCTTCAGGCAGGTCGAGTTCTCCTTCCCCTTTCAAGTGATATATAAGGAACGGGAATTCCACTTTCTCTCTGTAATACACACCTGTTTTTTGATCGAACTTGATGTCGCCCAGCTCATCTCCATCCATGTAGCCCCATCCTCCATGCAACCAGGGCCCCACCACCAGGATGTTCTGGTTATGTGTGTTTTTCTTTTTAATCGTAGCGTAAATACTCACGGGACCGTAAAAATCTTCGGCCTCAAACCATCCTGCCATAAGAGCCACTCCACACCCCTCCGGCCGTTATGATTCGGAATATTCTCCAGCAACCACTCGATAGCATCGTAGAAATCGCTGCTTTCATCGGTATCCTGAGGGCCGAGTTTGTCAGGTAGGTAAGGCCTCATAACGATAAAATCGCCCTCAAATTTGAATTTATCGTGGACATCCTGATACACAAATATAAAACCTTCTTTGGTAAAGAGATCGCTCGGTCCCAAGATGTTTAGCTTGAATATCCCCAGGGCCTCTTCAATTTTCCTTGAATTCAGATACTGATATCCCAAGCGATTCAAGGCGGCTTCCCTGAAGATGAGGGCCTCGGCATGATTCTTACGCACAGTCCGGAAGACTTCGATCGCTCTGGCGATTCAGGATTTTACCAATTTTTAGGCAGGAAGTCATTCATACCGAAGCGAATCTGCTGGGTTAGCAACAGCCGCTTTTATGGACTGGTAGCTGACAGTGAGGAGCGCAAAAACAAAAGCCACTAAACCGGACAGGATAAAAATTTCGATTCCGATGCTGGTTCTATAGGCGAAGTTCTGGAGCCATCTGCTCATGACAAAATAGCCAATTGGCCAGGCGATCACAGCTGCCACAGCGATGCATTTCACATACTCTCTTGCCAGAAGGACAATGATACTCTTGATGTCGGCGCCAAGAACTTTTCGGATACCGATCTCTTTTCTCTTCTGCTCCGAGATGAAAGATGCCAAGCCGATCAAGCCCATACAGGCAATAGAGAGAGCAATAAAAGTGAAAATGTTGAAACTCTGTCCCAATCTCTGCTCGGCTTTATAAGTCTTGTCCACTCTTTCATCCAGGAAGGTGTATTGAAAAGGAAATTCAGGAGAAAATCTCCTCCATTTTTCCTCGATGAAACCTATGGTGCTTGGAATATTGGAAGGACTGACCTTGATAGAGAAGAAATCGAGACCCCTGCCTTCATAAAACAGGAAAAACAAGGGGTCGATTCTCCGGTGCAGCGATTGAAAATGAAAATCCTTTATCATGCCTATTACAGTGAACTCCCTTCCCTGGCTGTAAACCCGTCTTCCTACAGGTTCCTCCCAGCCCAGGTTTCTCGCTGCTGTTTCATTGATTATAACGGCTTGTACTTTGTCCCTGGGAAAATCCTCTGAGAAGCTCCTGCCTTTTACGACCTCCATCTCATAGACTTTAAAATAATCATAATCAACGAAGGTGAAATATATTTCTGATTTCCGTCTCTCTCCCTGTTCGTCCCATTCAACATTGGAAGTCCTGCGTACGGTTATGGGCAAGTCTAATGAAGCGGAGACTCCCGATATTCCGGGATTTTTTAACAACTCCTTCTTCAGTGGTTCTGGGTTTCTTTTCAGATTCTCATCCATGGTATAGACAGTGACGATTTGTTCTCTATCGAATCCAAGGTTTCTGTTTCTTATGTAACTGAGCTGGTTGTGGATTACAAAGGTGCAGACGATCAGAATGATCGATACAGCAAACTGGACCACGACTAGAGAATTCCTGAAAACAGCCGAACTTTTGGAGCCGATTATCAGTGTCCCCTTGATGACCTTGATAGGATGAAATGAGGAGATAAAAAAAGCCGGATAGCTTCCGGAAAGGAATCCTATAAAGACGGCGAGTCCTAGAAAAACCAATACCATATTCAGGTCCTGGGATAAACTTAACGTCAGATTTCTTTCGATCAAAGAACAGAACCCCGACAATACGAGATCGACCAATAAAAAAGAAATCATGAGAGCAAGGATAGAAAAGGCTATGGATTCAACCAGAAACTGCCTGACAAGTTGAGCCTTATTAGCGCCCACAACTTTTCTCATGCCGACTTCAACAGCCCGTTTTGCTGACCGGGCAACAGAAAGGTTTATGTAATTCAAGCAGGCGATGAGCATGATAAAAACGGCAATGGCTGAAAACAAATAGATATATTTCATATCGCTGTTGGTTTCCAGCTCAAACCTCAAGTTTCCACCCAGATGAATACCTGTCAGAGGCTGGAGGTGCAGTTTTTCTGAGGCCGACTCTTCGCCCTTGTATTTTCTCAAGAAGTCGGGAAATTTTCCTTCCAGCTCTATCGGATCTGCCTGGGATTCCAGTAGGATATAAGTTTTGGGTTCATAGTAGCTCCACGTTTCAACCGAATCTTTCCCCTCTCTCTTCAGGGTGTACAGCGTATTGTAGGATACTAAAAAATCAAACCTGAAATGAGAATTCTCGGGAATATTTTCAAGGACACCTCTTATTTTGTAGTCATATTTTTTTTCCCCGTACCATTCTTTGATCCGCAGGATTTTACCCACCGGCTCCTCATTCCCTAAATATTTCTCGGCCATTTCCTGGGTGATAAGAACAGAAAAGGGCTCTTTCAGGGCGGTATGCACATCTCCTGAAAGGAGCGGAAAGGTAAAGATATCTAAAAAATCCTGGTCAACAAAGTATATCCCTGCCTCATTAAAACGTTTTGATTCATGTTCAACGACTCCGACTTCATCATTTTTTTTCACTCTGGTCGCTTTGACAACCTCGGGAAAATCTTCTTTGAGTGATGCAGCCAGGGGATGCTCGGATGAATTGTACCAGGTGGGTTCCCCTTGGTGCTCTCTTACAACCCGATAAATATACTGGGCATTATTATGGTACTTGTCATAGCTGAATTCATGTCTGATATACAGCATTATCAACAGGCAGCAGGAAAGGCCGATGGCCAGGCTGGCAATATTGATAAAGGAATAGCCTTTTTGCTCTTTTAGGTTTCTTAATATAACTTTTAAATAGTTTTTCAACATTGATGTCGGGCCAAGCTAAATTATTGATTTGAAATAAATAACCTCCTTTTATTCTCTAAAATTCCAGCTTAAACACGCATTTTTAGGGGCAAAAAAGGCATTCTAAGCCTTATCCCCACCGGAGACATCATATCCAAGAGATGAAGGTGAGAAATCATTCATACCGAAGCGAATTTGCTGGATTGGCGACAGCCACTTTTATGGACTGGTAGGAAACGGTGGCCAGGCCGATGATAAGTACAACGATGCCTGAGAAGAGAAATGTCAGCACGGTGATATTCACGCGGTAGGGGAATGCAGACAGCCAGTTTCTCATGAGCAGGTATGCGACAGGCCAGGCGATGGCATTAGCGAGGGCCACCATTTTGACAAGGTCTTTTGAGATCAGGTAGACAATCTTTGATGTGGTGGCGCCGAGGACTTTTCTTATCCCGATCTCTTTGGTCCTCTGTTCGGTCATAAACGAGGCCAATCCGTACAGGCCTAGACAGGCGATAAATATAGCCAGCCCGGCAAAATAAGAGGATAGTATTTTGGTGCGTTCTATTTCTTGGAACTGTTCTCCAAAGGATTCATCCAGGAAAAAGTAATCAAAAGGATGATTGGGATAGATCTCGTTCCATTTGGTTTCAATGATATTAAGCGTGCTGCTGATGCCTCCCGGAGCGATCCTTACGCTCAGCATCCGGTAGGGATTGTATTTATCTTCAGGGCTGATTCTGATGTAGAGGGGCTTCATTTCTTGAGTTAGAGGTAATTGATGATAGTCCCGGACAACCCCGATCACTGTTTTTATTCCGCTGTACCCTCCGATCCTTTTGCCGATTGGATTATCCCATCCGAACTGTTTGGCCGCTGTTTCATTGATGATGGCGGCTTTTTTGTCGGCGCCGAATTCCTGGGAGAAATCCCTACCTGTGATGATCTCCATTCCCATTGTTCGGATAAAATCCTCATCCACATTCAGGTCATACATGAGCGGAGGTTGATTGCTGGGAAAACCCTCAGGATGTTTTGAGTTAAGCTGGGGATACTGGCCGGGTATGTCCGAGGAAACAGCCACATGGATGATTCCTGACTGACCTTTTAGCTCGGTTTTTATGGTGCTCAAAGATTTTCTGAGCTCTTCATCCCTGAAGGGAAGCACAACCACCTGTTCTTTATTAAATCCCGGGTTTTTATTTTTCATATAGGCGAGCTGCCGGATAATAATAACGGTGCCGATAATAAGTGTCACTGAAGCAGCGAACTGAAGCACCACCAGAACACTCCTGAAAAGAGTGTTTTTCTTTCCTGTCCTCACACCGCCTTTTAAAATCCGAGCCGGTTGAAACGCGGCCAGATAAAAGGCCGGATAGCTGCCGGCCGCAAATCCCACAAATAGCGTAATCCCTAAAAGCGCCGGGATAAGCCACGGCATGTTTAAGAAGTTGAGCGATAATTCATATCCAACGATCGAGCTCATTATGGGAAGGGCGAATTCTGTAAGGCTCATAGCAAGGAAAAGTGCGAAGAAACTGTAGAAAAAAGACTCGCACAGAAACTGCTTGACCAGCCCCCATTTGACAGCTCCCAGCACTTTCCTAATTCCGACTTCCTGGGCTCTTCTGGTGGAGCGGGCCGTGGCAAGATTCATAAAGTTAATACAGGCTATAATCAAAATAATAACCGCAATAAGAGAAAAGATATAAATATAAAGGATCGCCCCGATTCCTGTTCTTTCTCCGCTTAATGGAGTATGAAGATGGATTTTGGTTAGGGGCATAAGAAAATACTCCATGGTGCTCCCGATAAATTTGAGTCTTTTGCCCCCGTATTTTTCTATGAATTCAGGGAATTTGGTTTCCAGAGTGCGGGGATCTGCGCCTTTTTCAAGCAGGACGTATGTCCAGAAGGTATTCGAGATGAAATCGTTCAAGAAAGGATGGCCTTTGGGGTTTTGGGAATACTGTGTCTGAAAAGAACAAAGCATATCAAACAAAAGATGAGAGTTGCGGGGGACATTTTCGATCACACCGGTTACGGTGTAATCATCCTGGTTGTTAAAGCGGAGCGATTTTCCGAGGGGGTCTTCATCGCCGAAATATCTATATGCTATCTCTTCGGTGATAACAACGGAAAAGGGGGCTTCAAGAGCGGTTTTCGGGTTTCCTTTTAACATGGGATAGGTGAATATCTCGAAAAAAGAATCATCGGCATAAAGGGCCCGGCCCACATAGAACTTTTTTTCCAGGTATTTGACGGCCGGATTGGGCATGAAGCCGATTCTGACTGTGTTTTCGACCTCCGGAAAGTCTTTTTTCATATAGACGGCCGAGAGGGCATTGTTGGAACTACTGATCAGCTCTTTGCCTCCGTAAAGGCCGTGTCTTTTTAAAAGATAGATCCTGTCTGCTTTTTCATGGTATCTGTCGAAACTGAGCTCAGACTGAATATAAAGAACGATCAGAACACAGCAGGCCATCCCTATCGCCAGGCCGGCCGCATTAATGATGGCATATCCTTTGTATCTTTTAATGTTTCTAAGCGTAATTTTTAAATAGTTTTTCAACATGGAAAATCACCTAGTGTGGTTGTTATTACATATTTCGAATTTTTTTCTGCAATAATTGTGCCAAATTTATTCCTTGGGAGATTAAACGCTTATTGGACGCCATCTGTCCACTCTCGAACAAAATATGTACGCAAGCGGACAGAGGAGGTAGTATATAGATCAACTTAATAACCTGAATTATAGCTTATTTTCTCAGCTGCAATGAGATCTTGCTCTCTCATATTATCCTCCTTCCGAAAAGCTGTCTTGGCGGTACATTCTCTTAGCGTTCAAGGGAAGTGGATCTGAGGATAATTGTAATTTAAAATGCCGGATATGAGAAGTCACCAAATGCGGGCCAAATGCGACGGGCCAAATGGGGTCCGACGGGCCAAATGGGGTCGGGCCAAACTAAATTATTGATTTGAAACAAATAATCTCCTTTTATTCTCTAAAATTACTGCTTAAACACGCATTTTTAGGGGCAAAAAAGGCATTCTAAGTCTTATCCCCACCGGAGACATCATATCCAAGAGATGAAGGTGAGAAATCATTCATATCGAAACGAATCTGCTGGATTGGCGACAGCCGCTTTTATGGACTGGTAGCTGACAGTGAGCAAGGCGATAGTAAGGACAATCATGCCCGCCACAACAAATATCAAGAGGCTGAGATGAATTCGGAATGGAAAATTGGAAAGCCAATAGTTATTCATGACAATATATGTCACCGGCCAGGCAATTACGTTGGCAATCAGAACCCACTTCAGGAAATTCCGGGAAAGCTGGAGCAGGATGGACCCGACAGACGCCCCCAACACTTTTCTTATGCCGAACTCTTTAGTCCTCTGTTCTGCCGTGTAAGAGGCCAGACCGAAAAGGCCGAGACAGGCCACAAATATCGCGACAAATGCAAAGAAGGTGATGATCTGACTTAATTGCTCCTCTGAATGATACAAGGAATCGAAGTTCTCATCAACGAAAAAGTACTCAAAACTTCTCTCCTTCTCAAAAGCATTCCAAGTCTTCTCAATGTAAGACAGAGTTGAAGAGACATCGTCCGTGTTCATTTTGATGGACAAGTAAATATCATGTCTGGGTCTTAGATAGATTGCCAGCGGACCAATGACCTGTTTAAGCGACCTGTAATGAAAATCCTTGACGATTCCTACAATCGGGCGCATAATTTCTCTGGAAAAACCGATTTTCTTTCCCAGGGTCTCTTCTCCCCAACCAAGCTTTGCCGCTGCGGTTTCATTGATCAGATAGGCACCTTCCTTATCCGCTCCGAACTCACGTGAGAAATCGCGTCCTTTGACGAGATCAATCTCGTATGTTTTCAGAAAGTCGTAATCGGCAAAAATAAAATCGAAGGTGTAGGTTACACTGTCTGGTTGTCCTTCAAGAAAGGTGGTCAGGATCGTCCCTGTTTTTCCTGGGATACCATTTGCATAAGAAGCCTCTATGATGTTGACGTTCTTTTTCAATTCATTCTTAAATGCTTCAAACTGCTCTTGGAAGACCTTGCCTTTGATCCGAACAGCAAGGACCTGCTCTTTTTTAAACCCCAATTTTTGATTCTTCATGAAGCTCAATTGTTTCAATACGGTAAATGTACTGGCGATAAGGATGATGGAGATTGTGAATTGAAAAATAACGAGGAAGGTTCGAATGATCGATCTATGAGACCCCCTCTGCACTTTTTTTCTTAAAGTGTTAATAGGCTGGAAGGAAGAAAGGTAGAAAGCTGGATAACTTCCTGCCGCTATTCCAGTAAATACCACCAGCCCAAACAATCCCAAGACCACAATCCAGGTTATGAGAGATGTTATGGTGATTTCTTTTCCAGTAAGTTTGTTGAAGGCCGGGAGCAGAATCCAGACCAAGTTAACGGCCAAGACCAAAGCAAAGAACGAAAAGCAGACCGATTCTGTGATAAACTGGACAACCAAACGTTTTCTGTGCGCACCCAGAATTTTCCTCAGCCCGACTTCCTTACCCCGGTTGGCTGAACGGGCGGTGGATAAGTTCATGAAATTAATACAGGCAATCACGAGAATGAATCATGCAATGATGGAGAAGACATAGACATAGCGGATATCTCCATTCCCTTCGATTTCTCCTTCGAGATGAGATTTCAAATGGATGTCAGTAAGCGGCTGGAGGAAGTAGAACATTTTTTGCCCATACTTTTGGGCTTCTGCTCCTGCGTGATTATCCACGATGGGCACTAATTTTTTCTCTACCACCTTATAATCGGCGCTCTCATCGAGCAGGATGTATGACCATCCCATTATGGCCAGCCAAGCGTCCAGAAACTCGGCTCTTCTCCCTTGGATGGTGTTCATGGAAACCAGGTAATTGAATCGAAAATGGGAATTCCTGGGTACATCTTTGACCACTCCTGTAACCTTGAGATCACCATCCTCGGTGAGATTAATGGTTTTTCCCAAGGAGCTTTCATCACCGAATATTTTTTTTGCCATAGATTGGGTCAGAACAATTGAGCCCGGAGTTACAAGGGCTGTGGCTGGTTCGCCCTTGATAAATTCGTGGGTAAAGATTTTGAAAAAGTCTTTATCAACATAGAAGATTCCTCGTTCGTCAAATTTTTTATCGTTGTACTTAATGAGCCCAGTTCGCTGCCAGAGTCTTGTGTATGCGACGATCTCGGGCACTTCAGCTTCAAAAGCCGGAGCAGCAGCAAAGGGTGGGACAGCATAATGGTCATACGCGCCGCCGATCTCCTCGGCATACGTTATTCGGTATATACGAGTGGCCTTTTCATGGTATCTGTCATAGCTAAACTCATCATGAACCCATAACAGGATAAGAATGCAGCAGGTCATGCCCACAGCAAGGCCAGCGATATTGATAAAGGAATAGCCCTTGTGTTTTTTGATATTCCTCATGGCAATTTTTAAATAATTTTTTAACATGGCTATGCGTTCTTTTAATAACATAGCAATAAATATGCCATTTGAATTATCCAGAGTGAAACTCGGGAAATTCTTGGGGGAGCGAGCTGAAATAATGTCCGCTTACAAAACAGTCGATGTCCCCTGGTGGACACTTGGACACTTGGTACAATTGGAAGGATAAGAAATTCCTTTTCTGATATGCTGGTTGAATGGGCATTCATTCGCCAATTTTGCCTCTTCCCCTCGTCATGAATGACGATAGAATAGCGGGCGTTGATGTTAAGGTGAGTAACAAATTGTACCAGGTCCCCTCTCCCGGATTAGCTGATTATCAAGTATTCAATTTATTCGATATTTCCATGACCATAGAGATAATCGACGCCAAAAATGGTGATATCATATGGTCATCTGAAATCTATTTTATAGAGAAGCTTTATCCTGGGACATTCAGACCCGGCCTCATCGAAGAAAATGTTCCCCGTTACAAAGAAAATTTCATCACCTACACCAGGGAATTCCTCAAGGACTTACTGGAGAATGGCTGGAATTTTTACGAAGAGCGCAGGAGAAATCAGATTTTTGTTAACCTTGATTTCACATTCAGATGTGGCATAATTTAATTATTTCACGACATTTCATAAACAGAGGAGGTATCAAGATGAAAAAAATGAATTCATCATTTATTCTCATTTTTCTGATTGGAGTAACCCTTGTGCTCAGCGGCTTCGCTGATGAGATTATTTCGGAAAACGCAGGACAGGGCTCCGAATCGAAAATCATACAGTTGCCGAATCCGCGTTATGAGAGTGAGACTTCCGTTGAGAAGGCAATAAGCATGAGAAGATCGGTCAGATCTTATGTGGAAGAGCCTTTGTCGATTTCAGATATTTCACAGATTCTCTGGGCTGCCCAGGGTATTACAAGAAAGAGGGAGGAATCTCCCACTAAGTGGAATACGAAATACGAATGGCAGGGTGGATTACGGACAGCTGCTTCGGCAGGTGCCCTCTATCCTATGGAACTCTATTTGATAGCGGGAAATGTAGAGGGGCTATCGAAGGGAGTCTATAAATATATCCCTAAAAATCATTCACTAATGAAAGTCATGGAAGGCGATAAGAGAACAGAGATATACGATGTTGCCCTCAAACAAGGTTCTATTAAAGAGGGAGCCGCCCTAATCGTTATGGCTGGTATCTATGAGCGAACTTCTTTTAAATATGGCGAGAGAGCAGAAAGATATGTTCATATGGAAGTAGGATTTATAGGGGAAAATATCTATTTGCAGGGGATTACATTAGGAATTGGCACGGTTATGATTGGGGCCTTTAAAGACGAGGAGTTGAAAAAAGCACTTAATTTACCCGAGGATGAACATCCACTAGCCATTATGCCTTTAGGCAAAACACCTATGGAGTACTGATCTGTCGACTTTAGCTGAGTTTAGAAGAACATCCTGAAACCAAGCATCAGTTTATGAAGCTCATTAAAAGGCCTGCCACTTCCTACGGGAACGCGAATTTCGAAGAATATCGATCCTGTTGTCCTGTAGTTGCTGAAAATGTTTACACCCGTATTACCGACAAAATCGAGACCTGATTTTCTATCTTCCTGATCTTTACTTGTGTATCCCAGGCCTGTGCCAAAATATGCGGCATCGGCATGGTAGTTAAAAAGTCCGTTGACCATGAAGAAGGTGTTAAACTTATCAGTGTTGGTCAACGGGAAAGCAGGTCCAGCTGATAGCGAGAAGCTAAAATGCTCAGGCACAATGTAAAAGAGAAATCCGCCCCTTCCAAAAATGAATGTCGTGTAGGTTCCGCGGGCAAGCAAAGGTCCCGCTTCAACGAAAAAGAAAGTTCTTTTCTGAGTGACTTTTAATTCGAGTCTGCAGGGCTCCGACATAGCGCCAAAATCATCCGTAATCATCGCCGTTACAGTGTACATCCCAGGCCTGTCGAAAATCTTTTCCCAGATTAAAGGCTTATTAGCAAACGTAAAGGTATCGACAATGTTTCCGGTTTCATCTCTTATCTCAAAATCAGCTTTAACTACTTCTCCATCGGGATCTGAGGATTGTGAAACATCCAGAATAATCGGCCTCCCAACATAGTTTTCACATGTAAGACAAGAAGACGACAATTTGCATACTGGAGGATAATTGATGTAGGTCGTTGCTTCACAAGGATTTTCAGAAGGCTTTCCTTTTGCGTTAAAGGCCTTTGCTTTGAAATTATACTCTCCGGGCTTGTTGAATTTTGTCTGCCACCGCGGCGAATCCGGAGACAGTGTTTTGCTCTCAATCTTTGTTCCACTGGCATCATAGACTTCAACTTCCATGGATTTTGCGTGTTGAGTGCCAGCCATATTTACGGAGATAGGGTCATTGATGTTGGCTTTAGCCGGAGAAACCTTGATATCGCAAATCGCATCGGGAATGATTTCCTTCACGGTAATGAGAGCGATGTTTCCACAGGGCCGAGGCATCACGAATTCATAATGTTTATAATCTTTTTTCACCCTGAATGAGAAAACAGGCAAAGGCCGCGCTCCTGCCCATTCCAGATCTTTGACAATTTTCACCCTTCCCTGGGAACGGAAGAGCATCCACATGATCTTATCACCGATTGCCAATTCTTTTTCTTCGAATGAAGCCTGTTTGACCTGATCGAGAAAAGGTAAGAAGAGATCTCCACAGCCCGCCAAATCAAATCCATACTTGATATCGCCAGTATATCTGTCGATCAAGGTCCTCATCACTACTGAGGTTGGAACCTCACCCTTGATCCTCACGAAGGTATAACGGCCTACTTCTTTGAGTTTCTTGGTCTCTGCGAATGAACTCAGCAAAGAGAAGCTGAGGATTCCAATTACCAGAACCATCAATTTTTTGTTTTTCATGCTAGCTCCTTTAATGTGTTTAATGATTTTAATTTCAATAAACGTGTTGCTTTTTTTATCCTTTTATTTCCTTTCTCATTTCTTTAATCTTCTTATTGACTTCACTACATTGATTCCATCTTCGGTCACAATATACTTTTCCATGATCATGTCATCCTTCTTAAGCATATCCAATGGAATGAGGGCGCCATTAACGTCTAGGATTTGGCTCTCTTTTGTTATCACAGAGATGAGCCTTCGATGGTTTTTATCCACAGCTGCTATTTCTGGTCCAGTCTTTTCGGTGAGATCTCTGAAGGTGATGGATTCGATGTTGCCCGTGAATCCTTTGATGTTAGCCCATCCGATCTTGACGCTGTTTTGATTTTGATGGGGATGGATTTGTGTCAGGAGTATATAAAGAATTGTCCCTGCAATTATCAAACTCAACCAAATGACTAAGGCTTTCTTCATTTTCTGCCTTTTTGTGTGGCCTTACCCTCTTTTTAGGTTTGACCTGGGCATAGGATACAAGAGCAGTCATTAATGAATGATTAAAAAAAGATTAAAAAATTTTAATTTTTAAAGAAATCGGAAACAGGATGATCCAATATTAATGGAGAGAAAGCGGTAGATAAATTGTGAATACACTCCCTTTGTTCAATTGGCTTTTAACTTCGATTTTTCCGCGATGGGCATCGACGATTGACTTTACGATGCTCAGCCCAAGTCCAAAG
Organism: uncultured Eubacteriales bacterium; assembly: GCA_964429795.1. GTDB lineage: Bacteria > Acidobacteriota > Aminicenantia > Aminicenantales > Aminicenantaceae > CAYSCW01. Next base: position 62,260 of record CAYSCW010000013.1, on the reverse strand, counting down.
CCGGCAGATGGGCTATGTTTATTGATGCGGTAAAATCGCTTGAAAAGATGGGGAATATCCTGCTCTGTCATGCCTACTCCCGTATCCCGGAATATAATCTTTCCCCAGTTATTCTCTCTGGCTACGTCCACCTCGATTTTTCCACTAGCAGGAGTGTACTTTACGGCGTTGTCCAGGAGGTTCAGGAAAACCCGCTTGAGTTTGTCTCTGTCTCCAAAGATAACGACTCTGTCAGATGATGAAAGTTTTAAAGCAATTTTCTTTTTCTCCGCTATGGCCTGGAAATCCTCCAGCGATTCTTGGAGGATGGGAACAACATCAAGAGGCCTTAAATCAAGTGCGATGACATCGCTTTCCCACCAGGCAAGCAGTAGCAATTCTTCGACGAGTTTTATGATTTTATTGACTTCCTCTAAGATGGCCGGCAGAACAGATTCATACTCTTGAACTGATCGGCTCCTCTTGAGAGTGACTGTGAGCTCCCCTTTTAAGATGGAGAGAGGAGTACGCAATTCATGGGCCATGTCTTCGATCAATTGTCGTTGGGAGTGAAGAGACTGTTCAAGGCGATCGAGCATTTCATTGAACGTGGCAGCGAGCGTTCGGATCTCATCCTTTGTATCAGGAACAGCTATTCTCAAACTGATATTCTCTGCAGTAATCTTATGGATAGTCTCGATAGTCCTGTTAAAAGGCGCTAATGTAATTTTTGCCAAGAAAGACCCAACCACGCCGCTGACGACTATGCCTATCGGGAGAAGAAAGAACAGGACAAATCTGAGGTTTTTCAACATGGATACAAGCAGATTTAAGGGGCTGGCAACCTGTATGATATACATAAGTTCATTGTTTTCTGTCACAGGGATGGAAAGCTTCCGAAATGGTACAATCGACCTGGGAGCTATCTGCACTCGAATATCATCAAAGTGGCTGTCACCGTTGGAAATGGAATTGAAAATTTCTGAGCGTAAGAAGTTCATTTCTGGAATGTTTCTGGAGGAAGTAATGTATTGACCCTCAGGGCTAAAAATATGGACAACTACGTTAGTAAAGAGCGGACTCTCTGATTTTTCATTAATCCAGCGCTGGACGAATTTAGTGAATAGGATCTTGTATGTATTGTCCTGATTTTCTGTATTGATTTCGTTTGAAATTTTTAATTTTTCTGATTCCCAGGAAATATCAATTGAGTTTACCATCCCTTCGGCCTTGGATTGCAATAAGGAATCGAAATTGTCATTCAGTGTCTGGCTTAATTTTTGGTAAAGTGTCAAGCTGAACAGAAAAAACAACAGGGTAATGATGGCCATATACCAGAGGATGATTTTGAACCGGATGGATTTGAAAAACATTTTATTCCTTGAGGATGTACCCCCGGCCCCGAATTGTATGGATCATTTTCTTATCATAACCTTGATCAATTTTTTTTCTAAGATGGCTAATGTAGACATCGATGACATTGGTGAAAGCGTCAAAATGGATATCCCAGACATGTTCAGAAAGCATTGTTCGTGTGACGACTTTACTCGCATTATGCATCAGATATTCGAGTAGAGCATATTCTTTAGCAGTTAATTCAATTTTCCTGCCTGCACGAGTAACATCGTGGGTTATCAGGTTGAGCACCAGGTCAGCAACTTGAAGTTTAGTAGAGGCTTCAGTTCCGCGTTTTCTCAGGAGGGCACGGACTCTTGCAAGAAATTCTTCGAAGGCAAACGGCTTAGTCAAGTAATCATCAGCACCTGAATCCAAGCCAAGTACCTTATGCTTCACGGCATCCTTGGCTGTAAGAATGAGAATGGGTGTTGAAATTTTTTCTTCCCTCACTTTCCTCAATAGGCTTATCCCGTCAATCTTGGGGAGCATGAGGTCCAAGACGATTAAGTCGTAGTCTTGGGTTGTCGCTAGAAAATGCCCTTGTTCCCCATCGTGAGCTACATCGACAACATAGTCTTCTTCTTTTAGACCGCGCTTGATGAAGGAAGCAATTTTTTCTTCGTCTTCTATGATGAGAATGCGCATCCCAGTCTCTTTTTACTCCAGCTCTATAGCCTTGGTTGTAGAAGTCCGTTCAGAGTTTCATCATTATACTTCATTAATTCTGAAGTGAGAATAGATTTGTGACCTGTCCCCCTGATATCGGTCCAGGTATTATGTTAGAATTTTCCTGGATCGATGGGGTTGCGTTCGGGATAAGATTAAGGGGCCGAGACCTGATGTTAGCGTGTGTGCAGACCGAATGCTTTCGGGGCACGGGTAGAAGAAGAAATTTATTTTCGCTGCAATGTCCGATTGTGAGCCTTTATCTCGATTTCCCCATCAAGTAAATCTCGATTCAAAAAGACGTCAAGGACGGTTTGAGAGCGTGGGGATGTGTCCCTGAAGTTGTTCGAGGCGCCAAAAGAGCCGCAAATCACCCAGGCCTTTCCTCCCGGGCAAAGAGAGGATCATGAAAAATATTCACCTCTGACCTCGGCGGCCATCAGAGCTCCTGGGAAGCGATTCGAGACGGTGGAGGCTTGTCCGCCACAAAGGTCAGCTTGAGGTGGTTGATGATTCTATAGACCACATAGTAATCAGTTACGGAGGATGATCATCGCAATAATAAAAGGAATCGAACAAAAAAGATAAGTAAGGTCTGACCCCTAATAAATTCTAAATGTTTTTATAACATAACCTTTTCCATGCCTCTCTCTCATGGAACATATCCTCCATTGCCAAGCCAAGTTCTTGCAGGAGATAAAGGATCCCTTCATATCCAACATAAGGCATCGGGTTCTATCTAAATGCCGTCCAGAATCAGCTTCTGAACATGGAGAGGGACGGCCTCCTCTACAGCCGGCTCAGGGGAAAAGTCAGGCTGTTCGGGTTGAATCCCAGGTATCCTTTCAAAAGGGAAATCGAGGCGCTTCTGGAAAAAGCGCTGACCTTTATTCCGGAAGAAGAGAAGAAAATTTATGTCCGGCGATTGCGGCCCCGCAGGACTGGAAAGCCTATCTAAGCGTCGGAGAAGCCATGAAAATTAAGGGCGTTAAGCTGCAAGATGTAGCCGTCGCCGTCTCCGACTACTTGCGCAGGAACGGCATAGAGACGGTGCTCACGGGCGGTGCCTGCGTTGTCATCTATACAGAAAATAAAGATATCTCCTACGATCTTGATTTTGTATTGATCTCGTCTGGAAAGCAGAAAGAGGTCAAGCGGCTGCTCTTTAAAATCGGATTCTTTGAAGAGGGGAGATACTTCAAGCACCCTGAGAGCGAGTATTTTATAGATTTTGTGCCTCCTCCGCTCTCTGTCGGCAGCGAGCCCGTCCGTTCTGTTTCGGAGATAAGGAGGAGAGGCAGAACCCTGAAGCTTCTTTCTCCTACAGACTGCGTGAAAGACCGCCTGGCGGCATTTTACCACTGGCAGGACAGGCAGGCCCTAGAGCAGGCCTTGATGGTTTGCCGGGACCAACAGGTGGACTTGAAAGAAGTCGAGCGATGGTCCCGAGCCGAAGGGATGTCTGCTCGGTACAGGATATTCTTGAAAAATCTGGATAAATAGTCGCTGAATGGCGTTCCCCAAAGTGCCTCCCTTTTGATGATCTTGATCTAAAAAATTGACCATTTGAAAAGCGATAGATGATAAATAGTAGAACCATTTGTTGAGCAGTAGAATATACAGCTCTTCTGAAAAGGTGTTGGGCTGAGATTTATCGTGAGACTCTATCGTCTCTTTCATCTGAAACAGCTGTTATGGCTGCATTCGACTAACAGAGAATATTTTGCCTATTGACAAGATGTTAGAATACATCTGTAGGAAGACATAGTAAGACTCTGTTTTCTTAATTTGCCTAAAAAGAGTCTGGAGGATACCTTTTTCTCGATTTGGTAGAAGACAACTTTTTAGCTTGCCTCATGTTTTCCCTAACTCTTGCATCTTATAATTTATCAGAGGAGAAAATTCTCTGTCAAATTCATTGGAAGTCCAATCTAAGTTGAACCGGCGCATTATGTATGTGTTTCACGTCATTTCCTCCCATGAAATAAAAATGGCTGTTGTGAAGACTTAAGATGTGTGGATTATATTGATATGCGATTTTTTTGTTTAAGCTTAATCCTCATACAGCGCTTCAAGCTGAGCCATGTATTTTTCCGTTACTACTTTACGTTTGATCTTTAGAGATGACGTCTGTTCGCCGCTTTTGACGCTGAATTCGTTAGGCGCGATTAAAACTTTTTTCAAGGTCTCGAAAGAGGAGAGGGATTTGTTTTTCTCTTGGACTTCTTTATTGATTAACTCTACTACTTTTGGGTGCTTGCAAAGCTCTTCCCAGCTACTGAACTGGATGCCGTGTTTTACTGCCCACTCTTTGATCTGATCCTGATCGAGCGTAACCACGCCTGTAAGATATTTCTTCCTGTCGCCATAAACCACAACCTGACCGATGTAGCGTGACGTTTGCATGATGTTTTCAACTCGCTGCGGTGCTACATTCTTTCCGCCCGATGTTATGATTATATCCTTCTTGCGGTCAGTGATGCGCAAAAAGCCGTCTGCATCGATCTCGCCGATATCCTCCGTATAAAGCCAGCCATCTTTGTCAATTGTCTCCGCCGTCTCTTCAGGATTTTTGTAGTAACCAAGCATGACATTTTTTCCTCTGAACAGCACTTCACCGTCTGGCGCAATTTTCTGTTCAATCTCTGGGCCGAGGGAGCCAACAGTGCCGAACTTATAGTTGTCGTAGCGGTTAATGTTGGTGAACGAAGTGTTTTCTGTCATGCCAAGACCTTCCAGGATAAGAATGCCGCAGGCATGGAAAAATTCTGCAAGAGCCTTGTTTAAAGGTGCGGCACCGGAAACCGCATAGACGAGATTGCCGCCTAAAAGCGCTTGAATTTTAGAGAAAACGAGTTTGTTGGCGAGCTTATGTTTGAATGCGAGCAAACCGGCTACAGGCCTTTTCTGCTGCTGCGATCTGCTCCCAGCATAGCCTACCCTAAGAGCCCATTTGAAAAGCTTATACTTGATTCCGCCGGCATCCTGCAGGTTGGAGGTGATCCTCACGTAGGCTCTTTCATAAAGTCGCGGCGAAGTGGCAAAAAAATGCGGCTTGACTTCTTTTAAATTATCCCCCGTTTTATCCATACTCTCACCAATATTTACCGTGACGGTTGCTCGCATACAGACATAAACAATGATCCGGGCAAAGACATGCGGGAGCGGCAAGAAAAGCAAAGTTTCAAAATGAGGCTGGACCAGGATAGACTGGAGAGCTGACCAGGAAGTGAAAACCAGGTTTTCGTGCGTAATCATCGCACCTCTAGGGATACCCGTTGTACCTGATGTATAAACAAGCGAAGCCACGTCCCTAGGTCGTATTTCGGCCGTCCGTACTAAAAACTCATCGTCGGTAACGTTCATGCCCTTTGATATAAATTCCTGCCAGGTCATCACACCCTTCGCACTGGACGGCTCACCGTCGATAATAACAATGTGCTTCAGATGAGGCAGATTGTTGCGGACTTGGGAAATCTTGTCCATTTGGTCCTGATTTTCGACGATGAGAACAACCGCATCGCTATGATTGATAATGTAAGCACAATCATCTGGTAAACTGGAGTGATAGATCCCGACGGTTACAGCGCCGATGCTCACTGTTGCGATATCGACTTGAATCCATTCCAGCCGTGTCCAGCTTAGAATATTGACTTTGTCGTCTTTTCCGATTCCCAATGCCATTAGACTTTTGGAGATTTTTTTACAAGTTTCCTGATGCTCTCCCCAGGTTACTGGTTTCCACTCGGTGCCGTCTTTATACCTGTAAGCGACCTTATCCTTGTTTTTTTCGCAAACATTTTTAAATAGCTCAAAAATTGATTTCTCTAACATTTTACTTGCTCCTTTTTTGGGCGCGAAGCTCTTCCTAAAGACCTGATTTACTTTGAAATCAGGTTTATGTGATCGACGATTTGGAAAGTCGCTGAATAGCTGCAGATCATAGTCGAACCATCCACATTGACTGTAAATGGCCTGTTATTGTCAGGTTCAATCTTCAGGAACTTTTGAATACGATAAGATTCAAATCCCCATAGTTCTGGCCGATCTGTGATGGAAGAATCCCAGGCATGCTTGAATTGACCGGGTAAGCTGAGCAGTCCGAGGTCCCTGATCGCGAATAGATAAAAATCTCCAGAGCCGAGCGGGACTGACTTTGCAAAAGGAAGATCGGAGCCAAGGTCTCCGTTCACAATGATCATGGCTTGATAATAGCCTTGTGAGACCTCTTTGCTGTCCACTGTTATACTCCACGATGTCTTTTTGCTCCCAATCCGCTTGATTGCTTTCTCCAGAATGGATAACAGTGCGCCGACAAAAAATGGACCCAGATCACCAAACAACTGGCCCAAAATGCCCTTGTAATATTTGATTAAACGATTCTCGGTGTAGTGAGGAACCCTTCCGAAAATTTCCGCTCCTCCATATCCCACGAAGTGGCGAGGCCTTACGCCTTTTTCCCCACTTACTGCCTGTATAACATCACACTTCACAATTCTTTTCTCAGCCATTGACGCAACAAAAACCTTTATTGCACTTTCTATGTCATCAGGCATTCCTAGAGTCTTTCCGATGAGATCGGCTGATCCTTTTCGGAGGAAACCGAGAGTAATGTTCCTAAGTCCAACATTGGAGTCAATGCATCCCTCAAGAACTCTGTTAAAAGTGCCAGAACCACCGGCCGATATTATGGTTCTCCTTCCCTCCAAAATAAGGTCATGGGTTAGTTTCATGGCCTCTGCATGGCTATCAACAGCATGGAGAGAGACATCTTCTCTTCCATGTTTTTTGAACAGGGGAACTATTCTGTGGATCTTCCTCCAGTCTTTGATTGAGCCGGACATCGTTGTTGCAATGACTTCAATCTTGCTATTACTCATATTCAGGTTCCCTTAGGCTTGAGGCTTTGACGAATTCTATAGCTGATGCTGTCACTTTATCGATTTCTGACTCTCCATCAAGAATACGCGTCGGGATATTGAATTCTTTTTCTACGACCTGAGTTACCAAGAGGTAGCCTTCACGCAGTTTAGCTAACTTTTCCTCTGTTTCATGAACCTGCCTTTGCTTGCCTCTGTTCTTGATTCTTTGGATTGAAACAGCTGGTGCCACATCAAGCATGATTACGGCATCTGGGAGTCTCATATGATCAAGCCTGAAGCGCCTAAGAGCAGTCAGCTCATGAAACTTTGCAAATATGGGGTCATCTTTTCTGATTGCTTCCCTCTTGCCCGTAAGAATCCTAATTGCCTTGGAGCATACCTCAGTGTCGAAATATTCCTCCCTGTATAATTTTGCCCATGCTGCCAGGTTGATTAAAGGACATCCATCTTGGACAATAATATCAGGTGTATACCATCTCTGCACTTCACCCATAATATGGTCCCTGAGCAGAAGCTCGGCCAGCTTTGGAATCTTGTACTGCTTCAGTGATTTTGCAGTCTTTGCATATCTGCCCAATCCTTCTCTAACTTTTTCGGTAAGTAGAGGCTGAAGTTCTTTTTGATTCTCATTTTCGTAGAATTCCAGGTTGTCACTGACCAGGCAAACACGAAAGTTATCCGAGAGCTTTTTCGATACCATTCTGGAAAGGGTACTCTTTCCTGAACCGTCGATCCCCAACACTGCAAACGTGAATGCAGGCTTGAGTCGTTTGTATCTCCTGTGTCTTTTTGCAGTCTCAGACTCGGATAACTCCCGGATCATCTTTTCTAGGGAAGATGTGATATCCTGGTTTTCTCCCTTGAATATTTGAGGAGGGCCAATGGTGACATTATTCCATATGGGCATCGGGATGGTGCTTTTTTTGGGGAATGATTTCTCAGGGCCTGAGAGAAAAACAGGAATAATCGGAAGGTTCCGATATTCTACGGCCAGCCTGCCAACTCCGGTCTTGAATCTTACTATCTGTCCAGGAACTCCTCTCGTTCCCTCAGGAAAAATGATGATGTTATGCTCTGAACTCAACACTTCTTTCATTCCCTTCAGAGGATCATCAATTTCCTGGCCTCTCACGATCCAGATTGGACTGAAGAGGTAATTTACCAGCTTGAATAGGACCTTCCATTTAGAGAAATATTCTTCGGCTGCAACAGGATGAGTCGTCAGGATATGTTTAATCGGAAGAATATAGAACAGTAGCAGAATGTCAAGATGGCTGTTATGGTTGGCGATAATAATATACTGGTCCAGAGAGGCTAAGTTCTTTCTTCCAGTGACATTAACTCCGAAAAATAACTTCAAAAATGGCCTTAGCAGAAACAGATGAGTCAAAACTCGTACGCAAAATAGGCTGGCGAACTTCTTCATTTCAGAAAGCATCGGATCTCATGGAAAAATACCGGAGGTAATGGAATATCACCGGTGCCGCATAAAGGAGTGACCTGAGGTTGTCTATCACCTGGCCTTTTCCTGGGAGGAGTTGATCTCGGCTGATTCCAAGATCCTTCTCAATATATCTTATGGTATGACGTCCGATAGCTACTAGTGCGGGAATTAAGATCCCCAGAAATATATCGTGGAGCCATGGTATCCTTGTCCAATATGATAGAGCTAGAGTGAGGATGATAGTAATCGGAGCCGAGATGAAATACTGGATTAAGACATTACTCCAGCGATGATTCTTCCTTTTCCTCATCAGGATGGCGATAAGGTCACAGATGGCTACATTGAGAATCAGCATGATTGCCCACCATGTGGAAAAAAGCGACAGGTAGCCAATGTGGCCGATGCAGTAAACGAGAAGAAATAGCCCTAAGTCAATAATTCCTATAGACAGAAGAGTCCCTTTGATCTCCTTTCCTCCTAACGTTACAAGGAAGGGGATGCCAAGAAAAGCATAAACAGGAATTGAGATGATGAACATTCCATAGTAGTCGAACTGGATAAAAATAATCATGAACGGAATCGAAAGATAAGCTCCCATGATACCAAACCGATCCTGCAATCTGATGTCCACCAGAGTAAAATACTCTCGCAAGGCCATAAAACAGAGAACCGCCAGAATCCACATGGCTATTTCGAAGGAGATAGCCTCTGATGTGGCGAATATTAAGGAAAATGTCCACGTGTAATTGAGGTAGGATTCGTAATGGAAATGGATCTTAAATATCTTTTTAAATAGTAAAAAAAGCGAAAGAGCAAGAAAAATAAGAATAACGAAAACTTTTGATATGTCTGAAAACATTGGAAAAACTGCCAGGCTATGATGCTAATAAAAATGAGGGATAGGAAATTCCTTTTCACGAGCGATGTCCGACTGTGAATCTTTGTCTTTATTTTCCCATCTAACCATCGTGGGGAATTGTAAATCACGACGCAAAAAGATGTCAAGGAGGGCAGGGGAGTGTGGGAATGTGGCCCTGAGGACGTTCGAGGTGCCAAAAGAGCCGCAAATCACCCAGACCTCTCCTCCCGGGCAAAGAGAGGATCATGAAAAATATTCACCTCTGACCTCAAAGATAAGCAAAGTCTGACCCCTAATAGGTTCTAAATGTTTTTATAACATAACCTGATTTTCGTTTTTATTCTCTTGCTGGGGAGGGGGATGGTATTCGGGAGTTGTTATTTGGCCGTCAGAAGGGCTTAGAAGGCTTTAACTAAATGCTTAAAAAACAGAATATGCAACTCAGCTTATTCGACCCCTGAAATTCTTTGGGGAACCCCAGGAGGTCATCCTTGACAAAGGCTTCTTCTTTTGATTATCTTGCTTGCGGGAATCAAGGTTACGGTTACGCTTTGATAAGGTTATCAGGAAAACATGATTCTTTAGGGGAGAGAGTCTTTGGCAAAGATTAAAATGATTTGTCCGTTTTCCAAAGAGTTATGCCGGGAGTGCCCTCAATATAGAGGGCGGCATTATTACCTCTGTTTTTATACCAAGTATCGGGGATATTTGGGAAATCCGAAAGAGCAGGCCAAAAGAAAATCGCGAGCAATCCGGTTGAAAGAAAAATTCGAGATGCCATCCGTCCTCCCCCCAAGCCCATCTTGGCTCATACTTAATCATTTCGCTGAAAGGGCAAAAAATGATCCATGACTTCAAATATTTAAGGGCCAGCACTGCCAAGGAAGCTCTCGAGCTCATCGAGCAGCATAAAGATGACTATAAGATTATATGCGGAGGGCAGTCATTGCTTATCCTGATGCGCCAGGGATTGGTTGCTCCAGAGTGCCTCATCGACATCAAACACCTCGATGAGCTCAATTATATTCAATTTGATAAGAAGGAGGGATTAAGGATTGGAGCCACAACCTCGCACAGAACAGTAGAGACCTCACTCCTGGTCAAAAAGCATTATCCCCTGTTAGTGGAGATGGAACAAAATATAGCTTCTATTCAGACACGAAACTGGGGAACGATCGGAGGAAACCTTGCTCATGGAGATCCCGCAGGTGATCCCGGACCCGTGTTTATCGCTCTGAATGGCAAAGTGAAAGTTGCGAATAAAGAGAGAGAACGGACTCTTCCTCTTGAAGAATTCTTTATCGATTACTTCGAGACAGCCCTCGAGGAGGACGAGCTCCTTCTTGAGATTCAGATCCCTCCAATCCCCTCCAAGACAGCAGTGACCTATGAAAAATTCAATATCATTAAAAACGACCAGCCAATCGTTTCAGTTGCGGCTTCTATTACTCTGGATGAGGATGGCTTAAGTTGCAAGGATACGCGAATTGTCCTCGGAGCTGCTGCTCCTGCGCCTGCGAGAGCTAGAGAGGCTGAGAAGCTTTTAGTGGGAAAAAAAATGGATGACCAACTGCTCAAAAACGTCGGGGAGGTAGCCTCAAAAGAGGCAGATCCTGTTGACGATATTCATGCCACCGAGTCTTACAGGAAGCAGTTGGTCAATGTGCTCACAAGAAGGATGTTGGGAAAAGCATGGAAGCAGGCAATGGGATTGGCCAGAGAGGAGGCCTGACTCATGGAAAAGAAGTTGTTGCGCATAACCGTTAATAATGAATATCACGAACTATATATCAAGCCCAAAAAACTTCTGGTCGAAGTGCTAAGGGATGAGCTGGGGCTGACCGGTACGAAAAGGGGCTGCAATACAGGTGCTTGTCATGCATGCACGGTCCTGCTCAATGGAGAGTCAGTCAAGTCGTGCTCTGTCCTTGCAATGCAGGCCGATGGCGCTCAAGTGAGCACTGTCGAAGGATTGCAGGATAAGGGGAAACTCAGTCCGCTTCAAAGGTCATTCCTGGATCACGGTGCCTATCAATGTGGTTTTTGTACATCAGGAATGTTGATGTCGGCCACAGCGTTATTGAATAAAAATCCAGATCCCACAAAGGAGGATATCAAAGAGGGAATTCACGGCAATCTCTGTCGCTGCACCGGATATAACAGCATTATCCGAGCCATAAAAGCAGTGGCTGAAGGGAAGTACAAGGAGGATGACCGATGAAGAAATATAACGTCATCAATACACCGGTTCACAACATCGATGGAATTGCAAAGGTTACAGGGAGGGCCAGGTACACTTTTGATATCTCCTTGCCTCACATGTTGCATGGCAAAATCTTAAGAAGCCCCTACGCCCATGCAAAAATTCTCAATATAAGTGTGATTAAAGCTGAAAGCTTACCTGGAGTTAAAGCTGTTGTTACCGGTCAAGACACTCTTGGCATCAAACAAGGCATATGGAGGCGTTATAAGGAGCTCTGTGATGAGGAGATCCTTGCCAGAGATAAAGTTCGTTATATTGGTGAACCCGTTGCAGCAGTGGCTGCGATTGATGAGGATAAAGCCGAGGAAGCTCTGGATTTAATCGAGGTTGAATACGAACCTTTACCAGCAGTCTTTGAGCAGCTTGAAGCCATAAAAGAGGGAGCTCCTCTCATCCACGAGCATGCCGAAAGGAACATAAACGTCACCCGACATATCGAGTGGGGCGATGTGGACGAAGCCTTTCGAGCGGCAGACTATATTCGGGAGGACTGGTTCAGATGCTCGTCACAAGCCCATGTGTGTATGGAGACCCACTGCGCGGTCGCCAGCTATACCCCTGAAGGGAAATTAACCGTTTACACTTCAACCCAATCCCATTATTACATCCAGGTTCTGTTGGCTTGGATACTTGGAATGAGAGAGAATGATGTGAGAGTGATTTCGAGGTACACTGGCGGAGGATTTGGTAGCAAGTTCGAGCTCGATTCTGCTCAATTCTGCAGCTCGCTCTTGTCCATGAAGGTTTGCAAGCCCGTCAAAATTGTCCTGAGCCGTGAAGAAGAGTTTATGGCGACTAAACGGCGCACCCCCATGTTTTATTACCTGAGGAGCGGTGTCAAGAAAGATGGGAGCTTTCTGGCCAAAGAAGCTCGAGTCTTCACAGAGGGGGGCGCCTACACGGCCATGGGCGCGACAGCTCTGTATTTGACTGGATTTTTCCAGGCATTTCCATATGTCTGGCCGAGCTACAGGTACGATGGATACAGAGTTTACACAAATACAGCTCCAACTTCAGCCATGAGGGGCTTTGGAGCACCCCAGGCTATCTTCTGTGCGGAGACCCAGATTGACCTCATCGCGGATGAGCTGGGAATTGATCCCATAGAATTAAGACGGAAGAACGTCATGTACCCCGGTTACGAGGTGCCTGGCCAGGCATACATTCAGAGTTGTGGCATCAATCAGTGTCTCGACAAGGTCGAGGAGTGGATCAAATCGAGAGGGGAGCTTCCTCCGAATAGAGGCATTGGCATTGCGGCTTACGGATTCATGTCCGGAGGAATCTTTAACTGGTTTGATACTCCTTATGCCTTTTCATCAGCGGTCATTCAAATAAATATCGACGGAAAGGTAGACCTCTACGTTGGTTCCCAGGATATGGGACAGGGATCGAATACCACAATGGCCATGATCTGTGCTGAAGAGCTAGGAGTGCGCGTCGAGGACATCAGGCTCCATATGGGCGATACGGAGAATTGCCCAGTCGATCTCGGTGCATGGGGAAGTCGTGAGACACTCATGCAGGGAAACGCTGTCAAGATGGCTGCTTCGGACGCCAAGCGGCAACTTTTGGAATTTGCCGCCGCGAAACTTTCGCCGAATATTGTCTATGACATGGATATAAAAGACCGATGGATCCACCTCATAGCGCGGCCTGAACGAGGCATCTCCTATTTTGATATAGTCAAGGAGGCGATTAGGGGAAAAGACGGTCAACCTATCATCGCACGGGGGCATTACACTCCGCACCGGAAAGGCATGATTTCTCCAGCTTACAGCTTCGGCGTCCAGGCCGTAGAGGCAGAAGTCGATCCAGATACAGGAAAAATTTCACTCAAGAACTGTGTGACCGCCCATGACTGCGGGCAGGTCATCAATCCCATAGGAGTCAAAGGCCAGCTCGAGGGAGCCATTGCCATGGCAGCAGGGTATGGATTCACAGAGGATCTCCCCATGGATGAAGGGAAAATTTTGAACCCGAATCTAGTGGATTACAAGATTTTAAGGACAACGGAGATGCCAGAGACAAATGTTTTTGAAGTGGAGACCTACGAACCAGAAGGGCCTTTTGGAGCGAAGGAAGCGGGGGAGGGGCTGACCAATCCCACAGCGGGCGCCTTAGGAAATGCTGTGTACCATGCAACAGGGGTCAGTATCAAAGGTCTTCCTATCACACCTGAAAAGGTCTTGGCAGCACTTAAAGAGAAAAACAAGAAAAAGAAAAAGTGAGGAGAAAAGAAGGTGGGTTATAAATGTCCAACATGTGGAAAAATTTGGCCTAATACTATGGACCTTGCTCGGCATATATTCGGGACTGGTGACCAGGCCCACAAAGATTGGGTCAACTCCAAGGGACTCAATTTCATCGAGCTCTTGCTTATCCAAACGATGGAGCCCGGAAACAAGGGCTACCAGACCTTGGCTGATCTGCTGGAAAAAGAAGCAGAAAAGGTCGATTTTCCTGAATAATCCAAAAAAGAGGAGGAAACATGCTGCTTGAAGGTAAGGTTAAAGTAAGTGCCCCTATTCAAAAGCTATGGAGTGCAATTCTTGAGGCCGAGACATTGCGGGAGTGTGTTCCCGGGGCAGAAAAGATAGAGCAGCTTGATGAGAAAACTTATGATTGCATTGTGAAACAAAAGGTGGGTCCGATCAAAGTCAGGTTCAAATTTAAAGTGTTTCTACCCACGTTGGAACCCCCGACGCATATAGAAATGGAAGGCGAAGGGGAAGATATCTACAAGGCGGGGCGGGTGACTCAGAGAACCAGCATTGATCTAAGAGAGACAGGAGACGGGGAAGTCGAGATTTCATATAAATGCCATGCAAATATTGTCGGGAAATTGGCCATGTTTGGAGACAGAATACTGAAGGCCAAGGCAAAAAAGCTAGAGGCTGAGTTCACAAAAACTCTGCAGGAAAAGCTGAAGAGTGTCTGTTGAAGTGGATCATAATTTGACCCTTGTCCGGGATATTGGAAGTGACTCTGGTCATTAAATCCAACTGAGCCATTCAGGCCGGTTAGCCGTGGATAGCCCAGCGGGCAAAAAGCTCCTCGAATTGGTACTCTTTCCAAGTCAAATAGGGCGCATCCCACATATCGGTTTTCAGGTCATCCACAGCAACTAAAATATGCATTTTATTGGCCAAAAAAATTATAGAATATTCGGTACTTCCATGGGAAACAATCTGCAGGAGGCGTTTAGCCTCCGGAAGCCCTAGAGCTTTGCCTGTTCTTGACCAAGCTTCCAGTTCGTTCATACCAGTCTCATAACGCCAGCGAGAGGAAAAAGAGACAGGTTTTCCGAAGGAGAGGTCAGGTTGATCGGGGTTATAGCCATAGAATCTATGGGAGTTGGAGGCCATGATGCTGTGAGGATGAAGGGGCCTGACTTGTGCCGGAATCCGCATAGCCCCGCCGAAGCGGTCTCCTTCATAAACAAAGGCAGGTACCTCTTGATTGTGGAAAGGGACAGCCCAGAGGATAATAGAGCCGGGTGTGGTGATGCCTCCTCCTTCACATTTGAATTGTCCCATCCTGTTGAGGATCTTTTCAGGAGTGGCTCCTTTTCCTTCTTTTTCTAGTATGTATCTCTGTATCCAGGAACAGGGAACAATATTTCCCACGACTGGTCCCGGCCCTGTGCCTCCGGCATTTTCCATGCTGTAAAGGCCGTCCTCGTTGATTCCGGAAATTGTGCCCACAAATCCCGGCCACATAGCCGAGAACCATCGCTTGTGTCCTGGCTCAGCCGGATCCACGGCAAAGAGGAGAAAGTGACTGACAGTGACTTTGCGAACGTCGCACTCCCCGTCCATGTTTCGAGCTGCGATCAATCCTCCCTCTTGAGGGCCGTCTTGGGTCAGGGATCCCCAGAAGGCAAATTGAGTACAGGAAGAGGACGGGGAAACCGGAAAAGCAGCCCGCCTTTCGATATAAGCGTTGATCGCCAAAAGGTCAGTCCGGTTGAACTCCCGGCCAAGTGACTTGACTCTTGTATCGATTCCCGAATCTTTCATCCCCTTGATCACTGCGTCACATTCTTGGAGGAATTCAGGGGGACAATGCAGGCGACCTTCCAGGAAAGGAACAAAAATATCCTCATAAAGTTTGGCAGAATGCCAGGAGTCCTCGACGACGTAGAATTCGAAAAAATCAATGATTTGCTTTCCCACTAAATAGCCATGGGCATAACCGCGCTCTTTGGCTGTTCCCCAGAGCTGGAGCACGGGAAGGCCGTGGATCCAGCGGAGAGCTCCATGCTTGATCTGTTTATCCTTTCTGGGAAAAGGAGTTGGAGTACGGAGAAGAAAGTCCACATTTTGTTGATCTGATTCCGTAAGGTCTATCAAGGAATATTGTCCTCCAGGTTGGGAAGTATACCATCCGAACGGTTCGGGAGGATTGAAATCCAGTCGGTCATCTTTATCTACATCCATGAAGGCCAATACAGAATAATGCTTGGGTGGAAGGTATGAAAAGGAGTAGGAGCCAGGTTTCTCAAGAGTGAGGATTTTATAAGGATCTTTGGCTCCATAAATATCTCGCTTGGATAAACTTTGAACCTTTCCTTCAGAAGATTCAGGGAGTTTGTATAAATGAACTTTAACTGGCCCCTGGTATGTGCCTTCAAAGAAAACGGTTCCGGAAAGGGACCTTTCCTGGTTAGGGGTCACCGAGTAGGTTAACCCAAGGATGGTAATGAAAATGATACAAAAACGTGCTTTCATAGTTTTCCCTCTGCGCTTTGTCAGATTTCAGTTAGGAAACATATAACACAGCTAAAATAAGGTGTCAAAAATCTCTTGAAAATGGGGACACAATACCTATTTCCTCTTTTTTTAATAATACAATGGCACTAAATTCATTATTTCACTACCTACTCGTTAAGAAGACTACTCAGTTATAAAAATATCGTTTAATATTAACATTTCGCGACATTTTTCATCCTTTATTATTATACTCACTTTTTCCACATCGATTGATCATGTCATTTTCAGTATGATAAGCTAAGTTCAGTATGTTAGCAGCTGGATATTGAGGTGAAGCGTGAGGAATTTGAGGCAAGCACTTAATGGAAATTTTATAGTTCTGTTGTGGAAGATTTTCGAAAAGGGTATGCTAACGACGGCAAGACTTAGCCTTGCTTAAAAATATGGACGAAAGGAAAGTCAAATGAAACAAAAAATTAGGATTATGATAGGGTTTTTCATCGCCATTTTATTGATCGGCGCACAGTGTTTTGCACAATCAGGCGAGAAGACACCTGCGGATCGATTGACCGATGGGATAGCACGTTTTGAAAAAGCAACTGGCGGTTCAGTCGGCGTCGGGTCAATCCATCTTAAATCAGGGAAATCGTTTTATTACAATGAAAACATACGCTACCCTATGGCCAGCACATATAAAGTCCCGATCGCGGTGCAACTATTATCCCAAATGGAAAAAGGAGAAATAAAGCTTTCAAACATGGTCAAGGTGGAAAAAACCGACCTCCATCCAGGTAGCGGCACCATCTCAAGGCTGCTGGACGATCCCGGCGTCATGCTTTCACTCCATAATCTTTTGGAATTGATGCTGCTTATCAGCGATAACAGCGCCACTGACCTGTGTTTGAAAGCAGCGGGCGGCTCTGCAGCCGTCACCCAAAAAATGCGGGAAATTGGGATCAGTAATATCGATGTCAACCGTCCGACATTTGTTGCCATAGCCAACTTTCTCGGAGTGACATCCATGAAGGAAGGCGATACCTACATAGATGAATATGTCGTAAAAGAAATTGCACAATTAACGGAAGAACAGCGCAATCAAGCAGCGGAAGCTTTCAATAAAGATCTTCAGGACACTGCGACTCCGCTGGCTATGGCGCAGCTTTTGCAGAAAATCTGGAACAGGGAAGTCCTGAGCGATGCAAATTCAGAGCTTCTGCTGGATATCATGAGACGGTGTCAGACCGGGGATGCTCGAATTAAAGGAATACTACCGCCCCAAACGACCGTGTATCACAAAACTGGGACGATCGGGGGCACAACGAACGATGTAGGCATAATCGAGCTACCCGGAGACGCGGGGAATGTCGTGGTTGTGATATTTATAAAAGAGGCAAAGATCGATAATACGGAAAGTGAAGAGATCATTGCCCAGATCGCCCGGTTTCTGTATGACTATTTTCTTTTTACTGCTGAATAATACAGTAATTAATTATTCAAGCCATCCTGGATTGCCCTTCTAGTATGCTCCCTATTTCTTGGTAATTGATCCCGCCTTTAATACTGTGATAATCTTCATTCGTGGATTTCAGTGAACAGGAATTGTCGAAATTCCATTATTATAAAACCATTTATCGAAAGAATAGATTATGATTGAGATGTTAGCGTATATGATTTGCGCAGCTATTTGGCTCGGAATCATTTTCCGATGGCTAATTCCAGTGATCCGAAAACGGATTGTCTATGAGATTTACGTAGCATGTGGATTGGGGATTATGTTTTCTCTGATTGTATTAGGACATTTGGTTTACAAGGGTGGTAATATTCTCCCCTTGGTTTACATAGGCTATGCTTTTTACATTCCTGCTGCTGTGTTTGTTATTTCTTCGCACAGCAGTCTTAAGCACAAGGGAAAACCAGAGTCTGGATGGGAGCATACAACAAAGTTTATCGAAAGCAGCGTGTATCGAATTGTGCGACATCCGCTTTATTTGGGGAGCGCACTCTTTACTGTAGGGATGATCTTACTCATTCAATCCATTCTTTCCACGATATTTGGGCTAGTAGCGATATTCTGCTTTTGGACAGCGTCTAAAAAAGAAGATGAATTCAATATAAAGAAATTTGGGGATAGTTATAGGAAATATATGAAAAAAGTTCCCATGTGGAATTTCTTGAATGGATTAAAAAAAATAAAAAAGGATTTTTGAGATGCACAGTATAAATGAGAAAATTGTCATGGCCGTCTTAATCCTATTGGCCTTAAGCAACTTGATATTCTTTATCGTTAGCTTGTATTCAGGCCCGATTGTGGGATTTATTGTGGCTGCTGCCACATCCATTCACTGGTGGAGAAAAAGAGACAGCATCCTTATTATAGTTATAGCAATCATATGGATCTTTTTTCATATCTACGAGCTGGTAGTGATGGAGGCTAGCTCTCAGCCCGTATTATTTTACCTGAATTTGTTACTCCCTATTCTTCTGCTCTACTTTGGTTTAAGAGTAAAAAGAATAAAAAGCATCTGCTCCAGGTGATGTTTGCTAACGAAAATGACTGCTTTTTAATTTAATAGCAGGGTGATTGAGGGGAGGATTCTTACAATTTCTTCAGGATTGTTTAAGTTGTGTGTCGGTGGGCCCGACCCTATATTATATATAAGGATTGAGAAGGAGATACAATGAAAAACTGCAGGGTTAAATGTTTGGTGCTGCTGATAACTCTACATGTTGCAATATCCATAGCGACTCTTAAATCTTCACAAGAAGCGCAGACCATCAGACATCCCAAAACAAAAGAAGAATTGAGGCTCTACCCTAACACTTATGATTATTTCCCGGAACTTCCTTCTCCCTACACAGCGGAAGACGGGACGGAAATCGTGGTAGCAATCACAAAAGACAATAAATTCGCGCTTATACCCGTAACGGTTGAGAAAGGTGAGCCTCTAGGTTACAGGGAAAGCGAGTGGGACAAAATAGCCATACTTGAAGTCGATGCCGCTGATTTTCCTGCATTGGCCCAGACAGGATTGCATTCAGAGATTGAACTCAATTACACAAGATGGATTACAGGCCGCTCCATTGCAGAAATCACAGACAGCAGTCGGCCCGGAGGTTCATCCGGCGAGGGTTTTATGAGTCAAGATGAAGATATCATATCTGTCCTGAAAGGAGATAATCGGTTAGTCAAGAAATTGGGGCTGACTCATCCTCAACTAGCAAAACCCCTGTTTCATGTCTGGAATCTCATTCGATGGGTCAGCTACTCAAGCAGAAGTGTCGGCAGATCTATAGATAGCATCGATCATTTTCTGTATAACAGCAGAAAGGTTCGTCTTATAAGTGCTGGTGGTCGGGGATGGCAGGATTCCATATTTAACGATGAAATCCTGGGGATGTATCAAATTGAGTTTTGTATAGAATTGGATGAGGATGAAAAAGCCTTTTTACAAGAAAAATACTCAAATCTTAGTGACGAACAGATGAGAGATTTTCAAAAAATGCTCAGCTATATTCGTACAGGGGAGATGGTGCCATTTTACATCATGCGCTACGGTTTTTATGAAGGCCACACAGGTTATCGGGCAGATCCCATAGCCATCTCGCTCATATTCGGTTTGAGGGGTTTGGAAGAAATCGAAAAAGCATTTGCTGGTAACCTGTATAAAGCGCTCACAGAACATTTTACAAGAGAGAATATTTCTGGGGGGGAAGGGGGAGATGAAGAATAAAATCATAGTGATTTTATGCATTATCATACTAGTGATGGGTGGTATCAATGGATTTGCACAGGACAGTCAATCGAGCGAAAAGGAAAAGATCGATCAGCTTATTAAAAAATTTTGGAGTTTGTCTTATGGAGAGTGGGGAAGTGTGAGCGAAGCTTTCAGAGAGATAGGAGACCCGATCATTGAGCCACTTAAGAATATGCTGAAGAATAAAGAAACGAGTGAATGGTCTCAGTACAGGATTGAATGGCACCAGAGAAGGATTGCCTGGGCGCTGGGGGAAGTGAGAACAGAGAGAGCGATTAATCTCCTGATTGAGATGCTCGAGGACAAGACATTGCATGATTACGGTCGGTATGAGGCTGCGATGACCTTGAGAAGGATTAAATCCGAAAAAGCGGTTGAGCCGCTGATTAAGGTTCTGAATGACAAGGAATCAAATCCTCCGCCTCGATTCGGGGCAGCGTATGCTCTGGGGGACATTCAATCCGAAAAAGCGGTCCCATCTCTAATCAAAGCCTTAAGTGAGGAAGATGTTCGAATCCGCATGGGAGCAGTCTATGGCTTAGGGCATATCGGTTCGAATGAAGCGGTTGATGGGCTCATGAAGGCTTTGAAAGACAGGAATGGTTACATAAGGAGACTGACTTACTCTCATCTCATAAGATTACGGCCAGAAAAAAAGACCGAATTCTTGATCATGGCTTTGAAAGATGAAGATTGGGGGGCTCGCGAGGACTCTGTTAAAGCCTTGGTGGAGATCGGAGAACCAATGTCCGAACATATTATCCCGCTTCTCAAGGAAGAGGATAGTGTTGTCCGGTGGGAGGCTGTCCGGATTTTGGGTAAAATTCAGCTTGAAAGGGATGTTGGAGTGCTGATCGAGGCTTTAAAAGACAGTGACTGGATGGTGCGGAATGAGGCGGCTGTCGCCCTGGTCAGGATCAACTCCGGGAATGTTATCGAGCCGCTGATCGGGATGTTGGAAGATAAGAACAGCTTTGTCCGGGAGGAGGCAGCTTGGATTCTAGGGGAGATGAAATCCGAAATAGCGGTTAATCCCCTGATTCATGCCCTTAAAGAAAAGGATACTGGCTGGACGGCAGCAATGGCCCTGGGGAAAATTCAGTCCGAAAAAGCAGTGGAGCCGCTCATTCGCGTGCTTGAGGAGAAAAATATCAAGAAACGCCGCGCTGCTGCCTGGGCGCTGGAAAAGATACCCTCAGACAAGGCTGTAAAATCATTGATAGTGGCGCTGAAAGATGCAGACGAAGAAGTCCGGATGTGGGCGGTTGAAGCATTAAAACGGATCGGCACACCAGAAGCCTTAAAAGCTGTGGAGAAATACAAAAACAAAATAAATTAACCCAGCATTTTATAAAAAAAATCATGAGATCTTTCTCGAATCTCTCCTCATACTCCAAATATTTTTAAAAAACTGCATATTGTATATAATAAAGAACCAGTTTAACTTCTCTACAAGGATTTGGAAATGAAGAAACATTTTTTTCTTTTAGTATTCATACTGTTATGTTTTTCATCCGTATTTGCCCTCTCGAGCAGGGTAAAGAATCATATAATTATTGACACAGATGCAGCGGCTGATGATCTGCGCGCAATTTGTTTGTTATTAGCTTCTGATGAAGTTGAAGTGATCGCAGTGACAACTTCTGACGGCGTTTTGGATCCGGAAAATGGATTAAAAAAAGTAAGAGCTTTGCTCAGAAGTTTCGGTCACGAAGGTATCCCCACAGCTTCAGGCGAAATTTCCCAATCAAATCCACCACCATGGAGAAGATTTAACCAGAATTTAAATTGGGGAGATGAAAGTCATATTGAAGCGGACGGTAAAAAAAGTGCTTCTGATTTGATTATTTCTTCGATTGAAGCAGAAGAGAAACCTGTAACAGTAGTCTGTTTAGGCTCGCTGGCTAATCTTGCAGATGCTTTTCGCATTAAGCCGGAGATAAAGCAAGATGTCGAAAGAATTATCTGGTATAACGATAATATTCATCCGAGTTCAGGAACAAATTATGAATTTGATAAAGAAGCGGCTGATTATATTTTAAGCGAGGATATGAAAGTAAATGTTGTGAACAATGCAGATGATAAGGAAATTCTGTTTACTGAAAAATTATTACGATCCATAGAAGATATAAAAACACCTTACGCCCAGAAAATTGCCAAATCTCACCGCCAGGAAGAAATTTCACGACTGATCGAGACCGGCCACTTAGGACTATGGGACGATCTAGTTGCTTTGTATCTCCTCTATCCAGGGTTGTTTGAGACAAGAATAATTGAAGGGCATCCCAACCACGGTATCAGCCGTGTACTGAAAACAGACAAGCTTGAGGAAGAAATTATAGAAATATTATCCTGCGACATCGAAGACATGAGTGTCACTTTTAAGCAATTTCCGAATGAATCCCGTTTATACAGAGAAGATATCAGACAATTCATGAGCCAGATAATTGAAAGGCATGGAAGAAGAGAATGGAGAATTGTTGTCTTAACAAATGAGTTTCACGACCATTTGGGAATTTACTCCGTTATCGGAGCAAAAATGGGGCTGAGAGCACGGGAATATTTTCATGTTGGACTTGATGAATTATCGGTAGTTTCTTATGCAGGAAGCGAGCCGCCTATTAGTTGTTTTAATGATGGATTACAAGTGAGCACAGGTGCAACTCTCGGGCATGGAACAATTTCTCTATCAACAGATTCGCCTCAAATGCCGAAAGCGACTTTTACTTTTAAGAATAAAACAATAAGTCTTCAACTCAAAGAGGAATATTGGGATAGAGCAAAAAAAGATATAAAACAAGCCATTAAACAACACGGGCCATTAACTGACAATTATTGGCGTTTTGTTCGTGAGCGTGCAATTAATTATTGGCTGGAGTGGAGCAGGAACGAAATCTTTGATCTGAAAATAATAGAATAAAATGCGATATTTTCAGATTTTGCAGCATTATGCGCCGTTTTGTTGAAACAATTTTGACTCTTTCTTTTTTCTATGTTAAAAACTTCTCATCTCATTGAGGAGATTGCCAACTATGGTTATGCCCATTGGACTGTTGATGATGGAACATCGACTTATTGAACGTATGATTGCATTGATGGAAAAGGAAGTAGAGAGAATAAAAAAAGAAAAAAGAGCGAGTTTTGAATTTATAGAGAAAGCTATTGATTTTATCCGCACTTATGCTGATCGGTTACATCATGGAAAAGAAGAGAACATATTGTTCCGGGATCTTAAATCTAAGAGGCTGGAAGAGCAACACAGGAAAACGATGGAAGAGTTGATTGGAGAACATCGTTGGGGAAGAAAAAAGGTGACAGAACTTGTGGATGCAAGTAGAAAATACAAAGAAGGAGATGGGAATGCGATACACACAATTTTAGAATGTTTACAGGAATTAGTTCACTTTTATCCCCAACATATAAAAAAAGAGGATAAGCATTTTTTCATTCCGGTAATGAATTATTTCAACCAGGCAGAGCAAGAATCCATGTTAGAGGAAGAGCGGGAATTCGATCGGAATTTTATCCATGAAATATATAAAGAGAAGGTTGACGAAGTAAAGAAAAGCATTGACTAAATATTTCCTTTGCCTTCTCTCAAATCTATTTGGCTGCGCTTTTACATCCAATTTATTATATAGTTTACCTGGATTATACAGAAATCAAGGGGCACGTTACCGAATAACAATTATAAACGGCCGCTATGATGTGATCTGTCCCCCGATCACAGCCTATAAACTGCACAAGAAGCTGCCGAAGTCTAAACTCATCATTGTGGAAAGGGCCGGACATTCGGCAAATGCAGAGCCTCTTCGATCTGTTCTGGTGAATTCAGTAAAAGAATTTGAATGACTGCGGTGAGCACATTCCGACGCTGGCTGGTCATGGCCTGTCTCTGCCTTTCCGGCGGAATTATCTATCTTCTCCCCTTTCTCAGGGAGGTCTACTATATTCCCCTCCAAAAGGCTTTGCATCTTTCCAACACTCAGCTCGGTATCCTGATGAGCGTATTCGGCACCGCAGCTTTGATTTCCTATTTTCCCGGAGGCTGGTTGGCCGACCGTGTATCTTCGCGAAAACTCATCACTCTATCCATGCTGGCCACGGGCATATCCGGTCTGTATTTCGCCTCTTTTCCTTCTTATCTGTTGTCTATCGCTGTCCATGCTTTTTGGGGAGTGAGCTGTACCCTTACTTTCTGGGGAGCGCTGATCAAGGCAACCCGGAACTGGGCTCCCAGTGATGAACAAGGCCGGGCCTTCGGCATCCTGGAGAGCGGGAGAGGGATTGCTGAACTGGCAAGCTCAACAGCCTTGCTGGCTGTTTTCGCCAGGTTGGGCAGCGGAAAACTTGCTCTCTCATGGGTAATCATTCTTTTCTCGATCATGGACATCTTGATCGGAATAATGGCCTGGTTTGCTCTGGAAGACTCCCTTGGTGAGAACGACGCAGACAAAAAGCAGAAGATCGGATTAACCCAGATCATCATGGTTTTAAAGATGCCCGTAGTCTGGATGATATCGATAGTCATTCTGGCCGCCTACAGCGCCTATTGGGGATCCTATTATTTCACGCCCTACGCCACAGATGTTTTCTTGATGAGTGTCGTTTTTGGTGGAGCTGTCGGCGTCGGGAAAATGTGGCTCAAACCCTTAGCAGCTCTCGGCGCTGGGTTTCTGGCGGACAACATAGGCATCTCCAAGACCGTCTCTTGGTCTTTTGGAATCCTAATCATCAGTTTTGGCGTTTTTATCTTCACTCCGGGAAACCCGCAACTTGTTTTGATCTTAGTTGTGAATACAGCCGTCGCCTCATTGGCCATATTCGCCTTAAGGGGCATTTACTATGCTCTGTTGGAGGAAGGAGGAATTCCCCTTATCATAACAGGCACTGTGACTGGAATCGTCTCTGTCGTCGGCTACACTCCAGATATATTTATGCCCATGCTAGGAGGAATCTTGCTGGATAGATACCCAGGGGGAATGGGATACAGGTATTTCTTCACTTTCATAGTCATCTTGAGTATCTTAGGTCTGCTATCAGCCTTTGCCATCATGCATAAAAGCGCTGGACGCAAGAGCAGGACACAAGAAACACTTGTCCTCTGAATAATACAAAATTTTTTTCTTGTATAAACCTGAAAAAGGAGAATCGCAATGATTGATCCCGATAAACAAAAGAAGATCTCCCATGAGCTTCGTCTGCCCCGTCTTTCTGAAGAGAAGTGTCAACGAATCCATGAGGCAAGCCTAGAAATCCTGGAGCGCGTTGGAGTGCGCCTTTTTCTGGAAAAGGCTGTCCGGCTAATCAAGAAGGCGGGAGCCCGGGTCGAAGACGGGAACCTTGTACGCGTACCCTCTGAATTGATAGAAAATGCCTTGAAGACTGTCCCTAAAAGAGTCGTTTTATATGATCGACATGGGAAACCCGCAATGCCGGTTGAAGGGTATAATTGTTTTTTTGGCCCTGGTTCAGATTGCCTCAACATCATCGACCACCGCACCGGCAAACGCCGAGGCCCGTTGGTAAAAGACGTAGAGGAAGGAGTCATTCTTTGCGATGCGCTTCCCAACATAGATTTTGTGATGTCCATGCTCCTGCCCTCAGATGTCGATGGAACCTTGGCTGACCGCTACCAGATGGAGGCTATGCTGAATTATACCACCAAACCTATAATTTTCGTTACTTATGAAACAGAAGGTTGTCGGGATGCCGTCAAAATGGCCGAAGCCTTAATGGGCAGTGTGGAGGCATTGAGAGAAAAGCCTATGGTCGCCTGTTACATCAACGCCGTTTCAGGGTTGAGGCACAACAAAGAAGCATTGGAGAAGCTCCTCTTCCTGGCCGAAAAAAATCTTCCTTCCCTTTACATCCCAACCTCTACAGCAGCCATCACCAGCCCGGTCACCCCTGCCGGTTCCGTTGCCTTGGATTATGCAGGCGTTCTTGTGGGCTTGGTGCTTTCGCAGTTGGTGCGCGAGGGATCGCCAGTCATTGTTCCCGGTATGCCGCCTGGTGGAACATTTGACATGAAAACCCTAGTGACATCTTACTGCGAGCCGGAACGAACCGTTACCCAGGCATTAGCTCATTTCTACGGTCTTCCCATGTTTGCCATCGGAGGAGCATCAGAGGCCAAGGTCAGCGACCAACAGGCAGCGGCAGAAGCGGCGCTGAGCCTTGTTGTCGAAACCCTTGCAGGCAGCAACCTCATCCATGACCTCGGGTATCTTGAATCCGGTTTGACTTTCTCTTTTGTCCAGCTAGCCTTATGCGACGAAATTGTGAGCTGGATAAAGGCTTATGCCAAAGAATTTGAGGTTAATGAAGAGACCCTGGCTGTGGATGTAATAGCTGCAGTCGGCCCTGACGGTGAATTCCTCAAAGCAGATCATACGCTCAAACATTACCGTGAGCGCTGGTACCCTTCGCTTTTTGAGCGGGCAACATACGGGGGCTGGCTTGAGAAGGGCGCTAAATCCTTTTCCGAGCGCGCCACGGAAAGAATTGAGAAAATGCTCGTTGAGCATAAACCTGAGCTTTTACCTGTCAAAGTGAAAGAAAAGCTTCGTCAGATTGTACAACAGGCTGAATTGAGTAAAAGAGAAGTTTAAAATATGTAGACTGTCATAAGACTACTTGTCAGATTATCAAGTACATCTTTTCCCTCATGAAAAATAGGGTTTTTTTGCCAACTTTTTCTGTGGAATTTACGTCCTTTAATAAAAAGGAGGTTGGTATGCATTACAAAAAAATGATTCTCTTGTTTGTGTGTTTTTCTATTATATTTTTTGCTTTAGCTGTCCTTCAAAACCAAGGATTCAGTCAGAAAGAGAGAAAGCTTCAGATTGCCATCGTGGGAAGCATCGAAAATAATGATCCCCAATACAATCCTTATGTTATCTGTAGCCCAAAAGAGGTCAAGTTGTTATTGTTGAAAATGGCAGAGTCGCCCATGAAAAGGGAAGAAATTGAGTCAAGATTGAGTTCTTCCAAAACTAAAATTAATGATCTTCTGCGGCTAGAAATTATAAGACAGGAGAAGGATCTTTTTTACATCAACTTTCCTTTATTTACTCAGAGAGACGAGGAAATAATAGTGAAGGCTGCAGAGAAACACAGTCAACATTTAAAAGAAAATATACTAAAGAAGAGAGATCAAATATATGATTTACTCGATAAATATCAACCTTCAGGTATAGGAAAAGATAAGCTTGCCTTTATTGCTGTCAGCTGTCTAAGCCTTGACCTGGGAGCACTCGATTTCCTTGCTGAGAATGGTTATATCATTCATCGTCCTGAAAAGCCTGGCGGCAATCACTATGTCCTCAATGCTGAAGAGGTGACCGATTTTTCACTCAAAGAAATTTATTGAGGATGTCACTCCGATAGCATAGACAATGTTATGTTTATGACATTTGGAGATCATCATCAGAGCACAAGAAGATATGGTTTCCCAGATATATTGTGGGGATTAGGCAGAGGTTTCTCTCTTAACGTTCCAGAGTTATACAAAAGAGAATTACTGA
>CAYSCW010000013.1:25155-34669 GCA_964429795.1 uncultured Eubacteriales bacterium | reverse complement strand
CTGGCCAATCTCTTGTCGATAAAAGTACAGCCATCGCAGATGATATCATCTGGTTCCAGCTTGTGCTTGGAGGTTGACCATCGTTTTGCTGTTTTCTCGATAAGATCTTTGTCTCCTTTCTGAGTGCCAATATAAGCCGGGCATTCTGAGCAGTCCAATCCACAGAAAGAAATGATCCTTTCTTCCATAGAAAGATTCCTCCTTTTTATCAGTCTTTTTTTTCTTATCTCAATTTTGACTCTTTTGCAACCTTTTATGAATTTGGGGCTGATTATAAATCACGTCTTGCGCAGCGCTGAAGACAAAGAGCGGCCTGAGTTGAAATATACTTGGAAGATAAGCAGAAGGGAGGCCAATAAAAGAAAAAAATATTCAGAGTTAAAGGCCAGATCACAATTTGCAGCGCAGGATCACTTTTCGCACGCCCTTCACCTGCCGAAAATTTGCTCCCTGGCTTATGCAATTGAGCACTTGATTTCGATCAGCTACAATGGAACCAGATATTGCGTCAAATCCATACTCAAACAACAGCGGCGATAAAGGAGTACTCGGGCCAAGCATCATCTTGTAGGCATCTGGCGCAAGAAGATCCAGGATGCCTCCCAATGTGTGGTTAATCAATGTGGTGCTGGTTATGGCGATTACTTCTGCCTGCGGGAGAAGTGACTCGGCCTTATTGTCTATAATGTCCCCGGGACGCTCACGTCCTGGGAGTTCAAAAACCCACAATTCTCGAGCTTCTGCGCTTAGGCTTTTGACAAATGGGAAATGCCCGATAATCGCTATCCGTTTTCCCTTTCCTTGTGAGCGAATTTCATCTTCAGCATTCAAGTCAACACATAAAGACTCATCAATAGGCAGTATGGAATTTATTGCAGCGATACCAATCGAAGCTTCAAGGATGCGGTCTGATAGGGATAGTTCTGCCAATGCTCTTGCTTGTATGGGAAGAAGATTCCCAGCGGATTCCACTTGGTGCCCTTCAGAGGGAAGGATGGAGGCCGCCATGGAAGAGGCAAGGCCGCAGCGAGATGAAGTGACCGCTGTCCAGTACACACACGTACGAATATCAGATACTTTGTCATCTAAATGTAAAGAGGAGAGAATATCTCTAAGTATAGCTTTGGTCTTCTTCATTACTTCTGTCTGATTCCCAGAAAAAGCTTATAGCACAGAAAAAAATTGCAGTCAATCGCAGAACCAATGCAGAACCAATAAACAATAAAACAGAACCAGGGGACACTATTCGCTTGCCCATAATACAAATACCTTTTGGATAGAATTTAGCTTGATTTTTTTCATTCTCAGATATAGGTTAGATTCTATCATTCATAAAAATACAAGAAGGAGGATTTAACAATGAAACAAAAAATCATCTTTCCTGCCATTCTTCTATTCTTGAGTCTATTGGTGGTCAATCAATGGGCCGAGGACGACTGCTCGAGCTTTCTTGTGACAAAAGGAGCCTCAAAAGACGGATCTGTGATGATCACCTATTCCTGTGACGGGGAATTTCTCCCTCATCTCGAATACATTCCTGCTCAAGACCACAAACCAGACTCAACCATCGAAATCAGAGGAAGAGACGGCAAGATCAGGGGCGAAGCCAGGCAAGTTTCCCATACTTATGCTGTTGTCGGCTTGATGAATGAGCACCAGTTGGCCATCGGCGAAACCACATTCGGAGGCCGCAAGGAACTGAGAAATCCGGACGGACTTCTTCATTATTTCTTTCTGATGAGACTTGCCCTCCAGAGGGCCAAAACTGCCAGGGAGGCCATTAAAGTCATGGCTGAACTGGTCGAAGAATACGGGTATGCCAGTACAGGAGAATCCTTTTCCATCGCCGATCCCGATGAAGCCTGGATCATGGAGATGATCGGTCCGGGTCCGGGCGGAAAAGGAGCCCACTGGGTAGCGCTGCAGATTCCGGATGGATACATTTCCGCCCATGCCAATATGTCCCGTATCGGGGAGTTCCCCTTAAACGACCCCGAGAATTGTATGTACTCCGAAAATGTTATCTCCTTTGCTGAACAAAAGGGTTATTATGATAAGAAATCCGGAAAGCCTTTCAGTTTCCGTTACGCGTACGACCCTCCAAAGCCCTCATCACTCAGGACTTGTGCTGCACGCGTCTGGAGTATGTTTTGCCGAAGCGCGCCATCCCTAAATTTGTCCCCTGATTTTCAGCGCGGCGTAGAAGACGCAAAGCCTTACCCTTTATGGATCAAACCAGACCAGAAACTTTCCCTGCATGACGTGATGAATATCATGCGCGACCATTATGAGGGAACAGAGTTTGACATGACCAAAGGCATAGATGCCGGACCGTTCGGGTGCCCTGTGCGCTACCGAGGGCTCACCTGGGAAGTGGATGGTGTCGAATACAGCTGGGAGCGTCCAATATCAACACAGCAGACAGGATTTTCTTTCATATCCCAGTCCAGGAGATGGCTCCCCAACTCCATAGGCGGTGTCTATTGGTACGGCGTGGACGACACCTATACGACATGCTATATTCCTCTTTACTGCTGTATTCAAGACCTGCCCAAACCATTCACTGTTGGGGATCTCCAAAAATTTTCATGGGATTCTGCTTGGTGGGTGTTTAATTTTGTGGCAAACTACGCCGACCTGAAATATTCCTCTATGGTTATAGACATTCAAAATGTCCAGAAAGCCCTGGAAGGCCAATTTCTTTCTCTTCAACCGGCGATTGAGAAAATAGCGCTCGAGTTAGACAAAACAGATCCGAAGCTCCTGGTTCAATTTTTGACAAATTACTCGGTCAGTCAGGGAGAGCTGGTGGTCAAACGCTGGATAGAGCTGGGTGAGTACCTTTTGACAAAATACAACGACGGCTATGTGAAAGATGAGCGAGGACGTCCCCGCGAAATGGGCTATCCTTCTGAATGGCTCAAAGAAGTCTTAAAAAGCAAGCCCGAACAATTCAAGCTGCCAGACTGGGGCGAGGACAAGAAAGACTAACGGCTGCACTGAACATAAGAGGATGAAGGAGGGAAATTGGTGGCAGGATTGTCAGCCTGGCACTTAGGACACTTCATTCCTTGGATTTCCCACCCTGAGGTGGCTGTAAGATAATAATTTATGAGAAAAAATGCAAAACGAATGAGTCCTCTTAAAAAGAGGAAGAAAAAATTGATTGTAAGGCATTAATATTCATAAACGGCTTGACATATATGCATAAATCATGCATATATATGCATATGAGAACAACAATAAATATCGATAGTAAACTTATAGAAAAAGCTTCAGAATTGACAGGAATCAAGGAAAAAACAGCCCTAGTCCAGCGAGGACTCGAGGCTCTAATTTCTATTGAAAGCAGCAAAAGGCTTGCCCAGTTGGGAGGAACAGAAAAATCGCTTCGCCCTGTCTCGAGAAGAAGGTTAAAGTAAAAACAGCTATGGTCCTCGTCGATACATCCGTTTGGATTTGCCATTTTCGGTACGGGAATCCACAGCTCAAGGATCTTTTATTGAATGGACGAGTTGTCTGCCATCCCTTTATCGTCGGGGAATTGGCCTGCGGCAATCTCCGGAACAGGGATGAAATCTTAACGCTCCTTCGATCACTCCCCATGGCCGTAACGGCAGATCATGAAGAGATATTAAGTTTTATCGAGATGCATAGGTTGATGGGGGAAGGGCTTGGCTATGTAGATGTTCATCTTTTAGCCTCAGCTCTTCTTTCAAGAATAGAAATATGGACAGAGGATAGGAATCTGAAAAAAGCGGCTCAAAATGTGATATCTTATTGATGCCTTTGTCGCCTTACCTGAGCATACGCAATGTAATAAGTAGACGAGTTTCCTGTATTGACTCGCTATTTTGCCTGTGATAGCTTTATTTAAGCAAGTCAATAGATGATAATCTGGAAGAATTGACGGTGAATGAATTCTTTTCAAAAAAGTAAATCTTCGTTTTTAAGAAAAATTATAAAAGCCAGTTGAAATAAAGGTGGAAGAGCAATAAAGGAAGATTTTAAAATGAAAAAATTTAAAGTCATACTGTTATTTTTTCCCTTCATGGCAGTTTTTTCTTATTTCCTCATATCTCAGGAAGGAAGAGGCGAGGCAAGACTGAAGGGAGTGGTAGTAGATAAAGATGGAAATCCTGTTAAAGGGGCAAAGGTTGAGCTCGAGTCATTGGTCCATAAGCTTATCATGACAACAACAACCGATGAAGAGGGAAGATGGTCTTTTATTGGCCTGGGAAAAACAATTGTACAAATTAAGGTATCAAAGGAAGGATATGATCCCACTGTTATTCCAGAACTTGATATCAGTGCATTTACACTTAAAAATTTAGAACAGGAGATAGTTTTAAAGAAAACTGCAGATATTGAAAGCCTGGAAGAAGAAGATCCAAAAACGCTGTACCTTAAAGGAGAGAACTTATACAACCGAGGCGAATATGAAAGTGCCCTCGCTGTTTTTAAAGAATTTGCTGAAAAACAACCGGAATTATATGAAGCAAGAATCAATATTGGTAACTGTTATATAAAATTAAAGCAGTATGATAAAGCGATAGAAGAATTTGAATTTGTTTTAGAAAAACTGAAGGAAGAAAAAGATGATATCAAAGGAAATGAAACTGCCGCATCGATATATTCCAGTCTTGGTGAATTATATATGGATAAAAATGACTTTGAAAAAGCAAAAGAATATTTTGAGAAATCAATCACTATCGATCCTTCAAACCATGCTTTATCATATAATGTCGCGGAGATTCTTTTTAACTCAAATAAAATTGATGAAGCAATTTATTATTATAAATTAACTGCCGAGATAAAACCCGAATGGCCGAAGTCTTATTTAAAATTGGGATATTGTTATTTGAACAAAGGAGAGATGAAGACAGCAATCGATTATTTAAATAAATTTGTTGAATTAAGTCCCGAAGATGATCCCCAGATAAGCGCTGTTAAAGATATAATAAAACAGTTGGAAAAGAAGCAAAATTTTTAATTATCTTCAAAGATGACTTTTGGCTGGGTTGTGGTAATCTTTTCCCCCCCTGTTATATCCACTATTTTGGTCATGGCGCTGTAAAAATCTCCGGAGTTATCAACCAACTGGTACCTTCTTGTAGAAATCTCTTTGGGACTGATATAAATAAAGTTAAATATAACATCAGCTTCTTTGAATTCTTCACCTATCTCTTCTGAAGCAAAATCTGTTCTGGATCGTTCCTCCAGGAATACCTCCATCACTTTAAAGGCTATCTGTTGATTTTCTCTCAACCTGTTCATTATATCTTTGTTAGGTATAGGCCTCTGTTCTTTCTGGAAAAAGAGATATATATAATTTTCAGTATCACCGGTCACTTTTTTTGATCTTTTAAAAATCTCTGAGAACTCTAAGAGCATTTTCTCGTTAATCCTTCTGGTCATCCTTAATTCTCTTCGATTGTTTTCATAGGCAGCTATAAGATTTTTTACATCTTGTGAACCCACATCTCCCCTTATCTCATTCACTAAGCTGAGCATTTGAGTGTAAATATTCCTGTAATCAGCGCCTGAAATTGAAGTGTGTTTTCTAAGTGTATCTTTTACTTCTTCGTTGATCTTCTTCCTGGATTGTGAAATGACTTTATTCGAGTAGCTGTACAATTTACTTGCAGGTGTCATAATTATAAGCTGGTCCTTTGGGCCAAGGCCTTTTTTGAAGAGCGAATCTATTGTGTTATCTATTTCTTTGCTATAGTCCTTAATATCAAAGAGAAGCATGATATTTTTTGGCTTGTCTCCTGCAAAGACAGTAAAATTCATCAGAATGAATATCAAAAAGATGCCAGAAACATAAATCATTCTTTTCATGTTTCCTCCGCGATATTTATGGGAAGGTTAAACAGTTTTTTTGATAAAAAGGGGAAGACACTCTTTGTGTCTCCCCCTTTTCTTGTTTTTCGGCCTCTACTATCTAGAATTCAAATCTTGCACCAATCTGGAAAATTCTTGGGTCCTGAATCGCTTCAATCTTATCAAATTCGATACTTGAGTTACTGGAAATAGTATACACATCGGTTGCTTTGTTTTGGTTAAAAACACTGTACACATCGCCAAAAACTGCAAAGGTAGTTCTTCCAATTCTGAACTCTTTTTCAAGTCTTAAATCCAATATAGTAAGTGCTGGATATGCTCTTGAGCCTCTTCCTTCTGCATAGATAGTTTCATTGCCCTGGTAAAGACTCAATCCAAGATCGGTACTTCTAATCTGTCTTGTATACCTCTGTCCGGATAAGTATCTGAAGTAACCTCCTAAGTTGATTCCGAGAGGCCCTCTTACCATTCCCTGTAGCTTCACCTGATGTTTTCTTTCAAGGGGGAATCTTCCGATTGCATTTATATGGGCATTGGGGTCATCATAGTAACCGGTTCCGCTCCAGCTATCATTAAAGTCAGTTCCAACTAAGCCTCTTGAGTGTCCCCACACATATGAGGCTTTAAGCTGCCATCCGTGTGAATATCTTTTATCAAGAGTTATTTCCACGCCATCATAATCTCTTTTTGCATCTGGAGGATTGATCATGTATTCTTCTGATGGGTAAACTGCGAGCTGTTCCCAGAAGGTTACAGTGGAGTTATCGGAAGGATCTGTTGTGTTAACCTGGGTATAATTTATCCAATCATACTCACCGGTACTAAGAAGCTTGTCAATGTCAATGTTGTTTGCGTTAGCATCTTCTATAAGGTTTCTATCCCATTTCTTGATATATCTAATCCCTATAGAGGCATCTTCAAATATCTCTCTCTCAAAACCTATTATGAATTCATCTGTGTAAGGTGTCTTAAAACCATAATCTCCATACCCGTACTTAGGAGCATATTCAGGGCCTGATATATCTAGAGCAAAGACTCTTCCTGTTGTCCAGTCTGGATTTATATATGCACCATAATCAACCCAGCCATTGGGGTTTCCCCGGGAAACCCACTGAGTGAGATTTGCCACGTAATATCTTGAGAAACTTGCCTTAAGCATAGTTTTGCCATCTCCCACAAGGTCATAGATGAGTCCCAATCGCGGGGCAAGGACATTCCATGTGTAGGCGGTTATTGATTTTGTAATACTTCTGTTGTATGTGTAGCCGAAAAGCTCCTGTTCACCTTCATCTTCCAGTTGTGGAGGATATATCCCCTGCATACGGTCAAACCTTATTCCGAGATTGGCTGTCAGTCTGCTGGAGATATTCCAGGTATCCTGGAGGTACAAAGCGATATTCAGGCTCTTCTCTTTCACGTCATACGGGGCATAATAATAACCATAATAGGGACTTCCATTATATGTATAAACAAAAGTCATACCGTTTACGGGATGTCTGGCAAATTCCAATGTCCTGCCTGTAGAGCCCAGCATGTATTCAAATCCAGTCTTTATTTCATGGGATCCCATGAAATCTTCGATGAATATTGTTCCATCAGCCTCTATTGAATACCGATCACGAGGATTAAGGTCATTGTATCCATAACTTCCGGAATTCAGGCCGGTAGTATATTCATAGAAATTAGCTTGATCATTTTTTCTGTACAGGCTGAAGTCTGTAAGATAGGCAAAGGCTTTAAGATTCATAAAAAAGTTAGTTCCAAAGAATCTTGTGTAATGCAGATTTATAACATGTGTTGGCGTTTCCTGTCTCCAGGTTGTGTCTTCGGTCTGGTATCTGCTGGCGCCTCTGTGATTTCTGCTTATATCTGAGTATCTGTAGTTAAAGATGAATCTATTATCCTGGTTCGGCTGAAAGGTTAATTTTATGTAAGGATATGGTCTGTACTGATCAACTCCTGTTTCTTCTTCTTTGTCATAAGGGTACCCAGAAACAATTTGTTCTTGTTTCCAAAAACTGGCATTGATAAAAAACCAGAGCTTGTCTTTGATGACAGGACCACCAAGGTTGATTCCTGGTTCCATTTCATACTTGAAACCGCTTTCTTCACCTTCTAAAGGAGTACCTTTTGTGTTGTTTGACTGGAATTTCTCACCTTTGTAATACATATTTGCAGAACCGTGGAATTCATTTCCACCTGATTTACTGACTGCGTTTGCAATAGCTCCACGAACCTGTCCGTGTTCAGCGGAAAGCCCACCGGTCTGTACGGATATTTCCTCTATTGTATCCATACTGAAGAAAATTGCTTCTGTGCCAACAGCGGCATCAGCAGTATTAACTCCGTCAATACTGAAAATATTATCCCTTACTGATCCTCCATGAGAGGTGCCTCCAGTCATACCAGGTGTCATAGCAATATAAGTACCGAATGTTCTGGTTGCGGGAATACTTGTAATAAAGTCCCTGTCTATTGTGGCCGTCTTCGTGGTAGTCTGTCTGTCAACTGTGGGAGATACACCTTCGACAACTATTTCTTCCTCGATTGTTGCAACAGTCAAGGTTACTTCTATAGAAGTGGTTTTACCCGCACTGACGATAATGCCTTTTCTTATGTTTGTGTTAAATCCTTCAATTTGGCATGTTACTTCATAAGTACCGGGAGGAAGAGAAGGAAAGCGGAAGAAACCGTTGACGTTGGTGATTCTGGAAATCTCTGGAACAATAAGAGAGGGCGAAGAAATTATAACTGTTACCCCGGGGAGTAGAACTCCTTCTTCATCGAGGACTGTACCTTGAATTTTTCCTTCTTGCCCTGTTTGCGAAAAACCAAACGCAAACACCAAAAGAAACATGAGACTGAAAAGTGAAAATTTTTTCATAAATCCCTCCTAACAGTTTTTTATATTTTCAATCTTATCAAATTCATAATCCCTAAACCCAAGGAGTGAGATCTTTCTTGGATCTGAAGCAAAAGCTTCATTTGCACTCCTAACATTAATCCCAAAGCGATATCCTACTGCTTGATTATCACCCCCTTTTCTAACGTTTAGGTTTTCTAACTTTATGAGTCTAGAATCTCCCTTCTTTGAGAGCTCAAGGGAATAATCATCCTTCTTCCTCTGAAGCATTTTTGCGTAGAAAGAGGTAGCTAACGATATAAAATCTATTTCTTCTTTATTTTCATTTCTTTTTGTAGAAATAATACAACAAAAATGAGATATATTAAACATGCAAAAATCATGCCAGTTCCAAGTCCTGGGCTAAATGAATTTAAATCAGTAAATTAGATGAGGAATAGTGGAATAGTATTTTTCGGGATGATCCAAAAAAATGGATTAAATACAAATTATTGAATTTCAGACAGTTCCTGACACCCTTATTTTGTTCTCTGATTGACAATAGGTATTTTTCCTTATATAAATAGGATAATGGCGTTAAGAAGGTGTCCCTATTGTAAAGCTATCATCGACGAGAGCTCCGAATACTGCTCAAACTGCGGCACACAGCTTCTCTTTCCCGAGGATGAATTCATCGAGGAAGAAATTCCCGGTGAAAAGATCGTTGACGATGAGCTAGAGGAGGAGCCAGAGGAGGAAGAAGTAGAGGAGAATCCCGAGAAGAAAAGAAGAAAAAGAGCAAAAAAAGCACCCACTCCGGAAGAA
>CAYSCW010000013.1:0-25055 GCA_964429795.1 uncultured Eubacteriales bacterium | reverse complement strand
GAAGAAGCAGAAGAAGAGTCAGAATTCGTTGAAGAAGAAAGCTCAGATGATGAGGAGCCTTCGGTCGAAGAAGCACTGGAGAAAGGAAAACTGGAGCCCCCGCATATGGCTCCCACCGATACAGATGAATATGAGAGGGTAGAGCCCACAGACAGAATCTTTGAGGAAGAAGAGGAGAAAGAAAAGGAAGAGGGAGGTAAAGAACTTCCAGTCGAGCAGGAAATAGAAGAAATAAAGGAAGGAAAAGCAGAGGCAGAAGAGAAAAGCCAGAAGGAACTCACCTTCAAAACAGAAGAGCTGGAAAAAGCAATCGACACAACAGAGATGGAAAAAAGGGAAATAGAGAGATTCCTGAATTCCATAAAAAAAGATAGAGAAGAAAGAAAAGCGGAAGAGGGAAGGCCGGAAATCGATGAGGAATTGCCTCCCTGGGCAGCAAGGATGAGGGAAACGCCTCCCGAGGATACTCCTTCTATAGAGGAAGAAAGCCCAGAGGAAGTCCTCGAGGGAGAAGAATTAGATTCCATTTCTGAGCAGATGCCCCCCGAAGGGGATACTCCCTCTTTTGATTCAGGAATCGGCATTCCAGAGGAGGAGCCTCAGAAGTCTATCCCTTTTGACCAGGTTACCAGGGAAGAAAAGCAAGGGATGAGGATAAAACCGCCCTCAGGCATGGCGTTATGGTTAAAGTCGAGAGCTTTTGACATTTTCTTTATCGGGATTTTCTGGCTTATCGCCATCTGGGTGGCTTCCCGGGTTATGGGAGTTTCCCTCTTTCGGTTGATCTCAGCCGCCACTCTCACCGTCATCATTTTTTATGGGGTTCTTCTTGTTTGTTATTATTTTCTTTTTCTTCTCTTCCTGGGGGAGACCCTGGGCGATCATCTTTTCTCCGAGTAAAGGCGGGCCGCACTTCGCCTCCCATCCTGAAATCCTTCCCCAGAAAGCGCTCTCTTGCCAAGTCGTTAGAGGCTATCTCCTTCGGATTTCCTTGGGTTAATATCTTCCCCTCATCTATGATATAAGCGCGGTCTGTAATCTTAAAGGTGTCCCGGACATTGTGGTCGGAAAGGATGATCCCGATGCCCTTCTTTTTTTGATTGAGGATGATTCTTTGCAGCTCGATAATGGTCAGAGGATCGATTCCTGTGAAGGGTTCATCCAGGAGAAGAAGCTTGGGCTTGAGGATGAGGGAGCGGCAGATCTCAAGCCGCCGTCGCTCACCTCCCGACAATTTATAGGCATGCTGTTTGCTTAATTCCAGAAGCCCCAGTTCATCCAGGAGCTGGGTGGCAATCTCTTTCTGCTCTTTTTTGCTGTAAGGCTGAAGCTCAAGCACTAGCTTCATATTCTCTTCCACCGTGGCCTTGAGAAAAACAGAATCTTCCTGGGGGAGATAGGTGATACCCTCACTCGCCCTCTGATAAGTAGGATGCTTGGATATATCCTCCTTATCGAGATAAATCTCCCCTCTGTCTGGCTTGACCAGGCCCACAATCATCTGGAAGGTGGTGGTCTTTCCGGCTCCGTTTCTTCCCAGAAAGGCGATTATCTCTCCTGAGTGAATGTTGATATCCACCTCATTCACCACCACCCGCTGATTGTAACTCTTGGTCAGCCGCTCTGCATGCAGAATAGTCATTGCTCCCTCTTTTTTTGTCAGCTAAAATACTAAGGTTAAACTTACAGGCTGTCAAGGCGGCTCAATGAGGAAAGTCATCAGCGCATCAAGACGCACGGATCTTGTGGCTTTCTTTCCTGAATGGTTCTCTTCGGCCCTGAAGGAAGAAAGTGCCAGGATCCTCGGCCCTTCTGGCCGCACCTACACGGCTGATCTGAACCCGGCCAATGTCCACACGGTAGTCCTCTGGTCGAAGAATTTCTCAAACCTTATTAACAATGCTTTCAGCCTGAAAGACATACTCCAAAAATATGACCAGCTTTATCTCCATTTCACCATCACAGGACTGGGTGGAACATTCATAGAAAAGGAAGTGCCTCCGTTCTCGCAGGCTCTTTTACAGCTTGAGCCCCTGACAAAGATTGTGGGAAAACCGGAGAGAATTTCTCTGCGTTTTGACCCGATCGTCTATTGGAAAGAAGAAGGAAGACTTAAAACAAACCTTCGCTTTTTTGAGAAGCTCGCGCCCCATCTCCAGAGCCGGGGAATAAAGGATGTGCGGTTTAGCTTCGCGCAGTGGTACAGAAAAGCCAAGAGGCGGGCAGCAAAATACGACTTCTCTTATGTTGACCCTTCTCTCCAGGAGAAAAAAGAAACGACCGAGCTCCTCGTTCAGAGCGCCAGGCAGTACGGTTTGCGTCTTTATTCCTGCAGCCAAAATTTTTTGGCCGAAGTACCGGGCGTATCACCCTCGGCCTGTATAGACGGACATCTCCTCCAGCTCCTTCACCCGCACAAGGAACCCGTTTCGCTCAAGAAGGATAAAAGCCAGCGCCAGGAGTGCCGCTGCACGGAATCAGTGGATATAGGAAGCTACACTCAGTTTTGTCCCCACTCCTGTCTTTACTGCTATGCCAACCCCAGAGTTTGACCGGGAATTAAACTATGCTTTTCCTCTCTCCAGATCCAGCAGATATTTCTTGAGCTCCAATCCTGCTGAGAAGCCACCCAGGCCTCCGTCAGAGCTTAAAACCCTGTGGCAGGGAATCACGATGAGCAGAGGATTTCTGGAGAGAGCCTGGCCGATGCTACGGTATCCCCTGTGATGCAGTCTCCTGGCCAGGGATTTGTAGGTTTCTGTTTTCCCATAAGGGATCTTTCTTGTCTCCAGCCAGACTTTTCTCTGGAATGCCGTCCCTGTGAGGCGATCAAGAGAGAGAGCCTTGAAATCCACCTCTCTTCCTTCAAAGTACTGCCGGAATAGCCT
Source organism: uncultured Eubacteriales bacterium (assembly GCA_964429795.1). Lineage (GTDB taxonomy): Bacteria > Acidobacteriota > Aminicenantia > Aminicenantales > Aminicenantaceae > CAYSCW01. The sequence goes on along the minus strand of CAYSCW010000013.1, from coordinate 22,167 downwards.
CTCCTCAAGCTGGAATTTAACCCTGTCCTCTACAAGAGGAATATCCCTCTCTCTAAAGAATTTGGTCACTCTCCCCAGATCCCGGCGGGATTTCATGAATTCGGCAGAGCTTAATCCCTTGCCGCTTTTAGCAAGGAAAATGCTTCCCTTTGGGAAATCCAGGATTGTATAAAACATGGGCAGCTAAATCCCCAGCCAGAGCCTTTCGCCCAGAGCGCGAGGCAGTCCGGCTCTCAGAATTTTCTCCTGGGCTTCTTTTATGTTGTATTCCATCCTGAAGAATTTTACTTTTTTTGCTGTTGAGTCGTAGATGGCGCAGGCAGCCTTGCTGTCTCTGTCTCGCGGCTGACCCACAGAGCCGGGGTTGATCAGGTAGCGCGCCCCTTTTTCAAGCTTGATTTCATTGAAGTCGCCGATGAGGAAGGTTCCCTCCACCAGGTGGTCTTTTTCCGTGTAGACGAAGGGAAAGTGGGTGTGTCCAAAAAAGCAGATGGATGTATTAAAGTGAAGGAAGGCTTCGCCGGCGTCGAATTCGCCGAAGATATAATGATCTTCGTCGAAAGGAGCCCCGTGACAGATGGTGATGTCCTTGTGGACAATCACGGGCCCTTGTTTGAGTTTGAAAAGGTATTCGATGCTTCTCTTGTTGAGGTGGCTGGCGGTCCAGTGGATGGCCGAGGCTGCTATGGGATTAAATGTCTGGATTGAATCCAGACCGCAGACAGCCTTGTCGTGGTTTCCTCTGATCATAGACATGGGTTTGAGCGTGCGGATCTTCTGGATGATTTCGTTGGGAGAAGCCCCATAACCCACCAGGTCTCCGAGAAAGAGATAATAGTCGATCTTATGTCTCTTGGAAAATTTCAGAAGAGCGAGGAAAGCCTCCAGGTTACCGTGGATATCTGTAAACACAAGATAGCGCATTTTCTAGTGAGTCTTACCTTTCATGGACATATACATCTTATGGGCCATATAAGAACTTCTGACCAGGGGGCCTGATTCCACGGCCCTGAAACCCGAATTCAATGCTTTCTGCTTCAGCCGGAGGAATTCCTGAGGAGTGTAGTATCTGTGGACTGCAGCATGTGTCCGGGAAGGCTGAAGGTATTGGCCGACGGTCAAAAGGTCACAGCCTGCTTCTCTCAAATCGATGAATGTCTGTAGGATATCTTCCTCCTTTTCCCCCAGCCCTACCATCAGACCGGATTTGGTGATGGCGCCCATTTGAGCGGCCCGCTCCAGCACTTTGAGTGAGCGGCTGTAATTGTCTTTAGGCCTGTTGATTCGAGGGTAGAGAGCCTCTGGCACTTCCAGATTATGATTGAGGATATCCGGCCTGGCATCGATCACTTTTCTCAGGGCTTTATCATCTCCTTTAAAATCGGGAATCAATACTTCCACTTTCACTCCGGGAACTCTATTTTTTACGGCCTCTATGGTCTCTGCAAAGGCAGAGGCGCCGCCGTCGGGCAAGTCATCACGGGTGACCGAAGTCACAATCGCATAGCGAAGGCCCATAGAGGCCACAACTTCGGCCACTCGATGTGGCTCACTGGAAGAAAGGGGCAGGGGAACTCCCTTGTCCACGGCACAGAAAGCGCAGTTGCGGGTGCAGGTTTTGCCGAGGATGAGAAAAGTGGCTGTTCTCTGGGACCAGCATTCCCCGATATTGGGACATTTTGCACTCTGGCATATTGTATGCAGATTTTTCTCTTTAATGAGATGGGAGACCCGGAAGAAATTTTGGTCGGTAGGAAACTTTACCTTTAACCAGGAGGGCTTCTTTTTTGTCTGGACTTCGGGATGGGGCAACTATCTTCCTGTATAGTGGCTATTTCGTTATGATCAATAATATTCTGTGTCTCTTTCTCTTTTGATTCGCCTGCGCATGCGCTTTCGAGCCTGGGCTTCCTTCATCCTGCGTTTTTCGCCTGGTTTGTAATAGACGGAATGTTTTTTAATCTCCTTGATTATTGCTTCCTGCTGGACTCTTCTTTTAAATCTCTTGAGAGCGCTTTCTAAAGATTCGCCTTCTTCAACGATGACAAACGCCAAAAAAGCTCACCTCCTTTTGGCTAAGTATCAGATTATATATCCGATCCCGCCTGTCTTGTCAAGTCAAAAACTCTATCCAAAAACTCCGTCAAAAAGTACGGAGAATAGCATTCTGGAAGCAGTTCTGATGGGATGAATTTAAGAACATATGCATCCCTCATCAGAGGAAAGAAATTCTCGTTCTCAGCAAGTCCGATGCAAAGAAAGAACGGGATTTTGAATAAGAAAACAAAGAATCTTCATGAAAAAAAGCAGATGGTGTAATATCACTATTTTAATTTTTATCGACTCCAATAGTTCTGATGTCGAAGACGGGGCCGGCCATGGATAAAAAATAAAAAAATGTGGTTAAAAAATAAAAAAATGTAATAATAATAAAAAAATGTGGTCGGGCTTCGCTAATTAATTGAATCAAGTAGAATTAATCTCTTTTTTAGCATAAAAAAACTTCTTAGAAGTACTATTTCATCTCTAAAATGAATAAGCTAAGAGAGAATTGGGGAAGAAGTATATACCTGACTCTCCCCAGGCTTAAAGACTTAGAGAGGGCAAGCCTATCTATGATTTGACAAATAATAACTGAAATATACTATATTAAATATCTGTAAAATTAAGTTTTCGAACCAAAATGAAATTCTCTTTGAAGGAGGACATTATTTGAGTAGGCCGAATGTATTACTTCCGGGGAGCATCTCATTTTTCTCGATGTCGGGGGCAAAAAGCTATCCCAGAATGCACGGAACACTAAAAGAACAGGCTGGTCCATAGGTCCCGTAACTCAAATAATACGCTGACACACGACCAATCACCGAAATTCAAATAAGTTGTGTGTTATTGTTTTACGATAATGAGGAGGAGACATGAGACTGAAAAGAGCTTTTTTTGAAAACCTGGTTGTTTTCGTTTGCCTGATCTCAGTCGTCGGGGTTCACGCCCAAAGTCAAAATCTTTTCAATGAAGATTTGGTGAAGGCTTTAACTTTCAGGAATGTCGGCCCCTTCAGGGTCGGGGCAAGAACTTCGGATATTGCTGTTCCGGACTTTCCAGCCAAGGACCATCTCTACACGTTTTATGTGGCCACCTGGACCGGCGGCCTCTGGAAAACGACCAATAACGGGACAACTTTCGAGCCTGTATTTGACAGCCAGAGTAAGCTAACGATCGGAGACGTCACCCTGGCTCCTTCGAATCCCGAGATCGTCTGGGTCGGGACAGGAGACGCATTCTGTTCCCGCAGCTCGTACGCCGGAGACGGCGTGTATAAATCCACTGACGGCGGAAAGACATGGAGGAATATGGGACTCAAGGATTCGCATCATATTCCGAGAATCCTCATCCATCCCAAGAATCCAGATATCGTCTATGTTGCGGTGATGGGCCATCTCTATTCGGAAAACCAGGAGAGAGGGGTCTTTAAGACCGCGGACGGAGGCCAAACCTGGGAAAAAGTCTTCTACGTCAATGAAAAGGTCGGAGTCATTGATCTGGTCATGAACCCCCAGAATCCGAACATTCTCTATGCCGCCACATACGATAAACAAAGGCTGCCCTGGATGTACGTCAACGGCGGTCTGGAAAGCGGTATCTATAAAACCGTTGACAGCGGAAAGACATGGACAAGGCTCCGCGATGGACTTCCCAGCGGTAGAATCGGTAGGATCGGACTCGACATCTATCTCAAAAATCCGGAGATAGTCTATGCTGTGGTGGAAAACGCCAACAAGCGTGCTGCGACAAAAAAGGAAATCGAGCAGGATAAAAACTGGGGGCGTGAGCCGCGGGAAAGGATGATCGGCGGAGAAGTCTACCGAACCGAAAACGGCGGAAAAACGTGGTTAAAAATGAATTCCGCAGAAGACAATATCAGCCCCAAAGGTCCTTACTATTTCAGTCAGATCAGAATTGATCCCAACGACGATAAAAAGATATTTGTAACAAGCGACTCTTTGGTGAACTCAACGGACGGCGGCAAAACCTGGAACGACCTCAATTGGCCTCCCACAAGGCTTTTCGCCAGGATGTTCGGCGACGTCCGGACCCTGTGGATTGATCCCCAGAATTCCGACCGGATGATCCTCGGAAGCGACGGCGGCGTTTTCATTTCTTATGACGGAGGAAAGACCTGCGACCATCATTACAATCTGCCGCTCGGAGAGATCTATGCTATCGGCGTCGATATGGAGGATCCCTACAATATCTACGCCGGCCTTCAGGACCACGAGATGTGGAAAGGACCGTCGAACAGCGCCGCAGGCGAGATCACACTGCTCGACTGGACGGCGGTGGGCAGCGGCGACGGCATGTTTACCCAGGTCGACCAGAACGACAGCCGCTGGCTGTACACGACGATGCAATACGGAGGACATTTCCGGGTAGACCAGAAGCTCGGATACCGGACGATGATCATGCCCGTGAGGGAAAAGGGCAAGCCACCCTACCGTTTCATCTGGTGCACTCCCCTTCACATCTCTCCGCACAACAGCAATATCATTTATACCGGAGGACAGGTTCTCCTCAGGTCGCTCGACCGCGGCGACCACTGGCAAGAAATCAGCCCGGACCTAAGCAAGAACGATACATCGAAGATCTTACCCCTCTCGGAAGGCGGTATTCCGGGCGGCATTCCGTGGTTCGCGATCTCCTCGATCTCGGAATCCCCGATAACTCCAGGAGTTATCTGGGTAGGGATGAGTGATGGGAAGGTTCAGCTCACAAAAGATAACGGCGCGACATGGGCGGACCTGACGCCAAAAATCACCGCTGCGGGAGGCCGGGAAGATTGCTACGTGAGCCGGGTTCGCGCCTCATATTATAAAGAAGGAACGGCCTACGTGGCCAAAAACGGATATAAATTGGACGATTTGCGTCCCTTCATTTACAAGACGGAAAATTTTGGAGAGACCTGGACTTCACTCGCCGGAAACCTCCCGAACGAGCCGGTTAACGTCATTTATGAAGATCAGAAGAATCCCAATCTTCTTTTCGTGGGCAACGACACGGGCATTTTCGTCTCGATCAATGGCGGGAAGGATTGGGTGAAGATGAACAACAACATTCCCAATGTCCCTGTGCACGATATGCTTGTCCATCCCAGAGAAAACGATCTGATCCTCGGATCCTACGGCCGAGGTCTTTTTGTAACCAATATCGCGCCCCTCCAGGAGATGAACGATACGGTGCTGGCCGAGGATGTCTATCTTTTCGGGATCAAGCCGAGAGTCCAGAGGGTCACCTGGGCATTCGGCGCGAATGATTATTTATTTGGCGACCGACACATCCTGACTCCCAACGAGCCGAACGGGATCGTGATCCGCTATTACTTGAAAAGCCAACGGAACGATAAAGCCAATATCACCATTACCGACCCTTATGGAAAAGAAATCGCCAGGTTTGAAGGAAAGACCTCTTCCGGCATTAACACCGTGGTCTGGGATATGCGTCCGCCAATGGCTGGAAAGGAAAGAGCCGCTCGCAGGTGGTGGATGAGGGATGTGTTGGCTCAATGGGTGCCGCCCGGAGAGTATGTCGTTACCCTGGAAGTTGGCGACAAGAAACTCACCCAGAAAGTGTGCATCACGAAAACACAGGGCTGGTCTATTGGCCCCTTCCCCCAGATAATACGTTATCATCCCTGAAATCGGAATTTGTTCTCCTTCGCAAGTTTTAAATCATATTCTCCTCTGGACTCTGTTTGCCACGTTGATTATAAACCTTCCCATTTGAGGGAGAAATTTTTCTCTTTGACTTAATGGCTGTCTCCATTTAAGCTGAATGAAAATGTTGAGGAGAGGGAGGGGACAATGATCAGTAAAAAAAGGGTCCTTATCGCCACCCTTTTTGGATTCTTTGCAGGTTTTTTATGCTTTCTTGGAGGAAAATACGGGCTAAAAGCGGAAATGAACACAGTAGAAATTGTCATGGTCTTGCTCCATAGGGGGCTGCTGGGATTTGTCATCGGGATATCGGCTCTTCGTCTTCACTGGGCCTTGCATGGAATCCTTTTTGGATTGATCGTAGGCTTACCTGCCTTTCCCTTAATCTTGGATGAGGGAGGATTCCTCGCCTACTCGTTGATGGGGCTTGTCTGGGGATTTGCCATCGAGTTTTTTACATCTGTGGTATTTAAGGCAAAATCTGTCCATATTTAAAAAAAAGAACCGGAAATACAAGAAGGACCTGGACAAGATATAATAAGTGCAATGTTCAGATCCTCCTGTTTCGATTCAGGGATTTTTTTGAGGGATAAAAGGCCATAGAAATAAGTATTTTTTTTGTAAACCATTCCAGAGGGAAGCTCGTCTAATAGGGGTAATAAGAGATGGCAGAAAATGAACAAATTCTTATTGACCGTTTCTGTAAGGGAGACCATACGGCCTTTCATGAGCTGGTGGGCCGGCATAAGAAGAAAATCTATTACCTCGCTTACGATATCACAGGAGACCATCATGAAGCTGAAGACATCTCTCAGGAGGTATTCATAAAAATGTACCGTTCTCTGAAAACTTTCCGCCGGGATGCGAAGATGAGCTCCTGGCTCTACCAGATTACTGTCAACGCCAGCATCGACTCACTTCGCAAAAAATCCTCCAGGCAGACAAAACAAATCGGCGAATTCGACCGACTGAACATCCAGGAAAGTCTTGCGGCGAGCGGAGTTCATGCTTTTGATCCTCTGCGCAGCACAGAATCCTCCCAAATTCAGAACCATATAACCCAGGCTCTTAAGAAAATATCCCCCAAGGAAAGAACAATATTCGTGATGCGCCATTACAATGACCTCAAACTTAACGAAATCGCCGAAGTCCTGGGCATCACTATCGGCACGGTCAAGAGCCTTCTCTTCAGAGCTATCAGAAAGCACCGCAAAGAGCTTTCATCATATGGGAATGATCCCAATCTGGAGGCTACCGATGAGTGATTGTAAAAAATGCAAACCGCTTTTCCTTCAAGCTTTTTATGAAGAATTAGATACCAAGCAGAAGCAGTTCTTTAAAGACCATCTCCTGGTCTGTGAGAATTGCCGATCCGAATTCGAAGAAATAAAGTCCACTCTCAATTTTATGAGCAGAAGAGTCCGGCCAGAACCCACAAAGAAATTTTGGGATTCCTACGAAAAAAGACTGGATCAAAGGATTGAAAAGGAGGAAGCCTCACAAGACGAGCGCGAACCATGGCGAATAAAGCTGTTACGTCCATTCAGCCTCGCTCCAAAATGGACCTATCAGGCTGCAGCCGCCCTTGTTCTCATTGTCGCGGGTGTCTTTATCGGGAGGATGATATTCTCTCCTTCCGTTTCAGAAATTAAACAGGTATCCCAGTCCCCCGGACTCATCACTCAACAACAACCCCAAGCGGAGCTTGTCCTTCGCACCCAGGACTATATCGAGCGCTCCAAGCTTATCCTCCTCGCTCTGGTCAATTTCGATCCCGCGACAGAAGACCCATACGCTTTAGACCTCCCTTATCAACGGAGAGTTTCAAGAGAGCTTGTGCAGGAGGCGGGCTTTCTCAAGAGAGAACTTGCCCAATCAGATCAGGAGCGTCTCGAACATCTCATCGCCGGTCTTAAGGTAATCCTCCTCCAGATTGCCAACATCGAAGCCGAGAACGATTTCGAAGCCATCGAGATTGTTAAAGAAGGTGTCAACAGTCGGGGGATTCTGATGGAAATCAACCTCACCGACCTTCGCCGTTCCATAAGGAAAGGCAAAAGATCGATGTCCCCCGATCAACCATCACATAAACCTCAGACTTCCTGAGGAAGGAGAATGAAATGAAGACAAAAATCTCAACAACGATATGGGTCGCCGCCGTTTTTCTCTTTTCCTTATCCGTCTTTTCTCCTGCTCTGAATGCCAGCAGCATGCAGGATGAAGATGCAAAGGCTTACAAGCAGGCTTACAGCCTCATACTCGAGGAAAAATGGGAGAATGCCTACAAGGCGTTGGAAAGTTTCGCTCAAAAATATCGCAGCAGCGCCTGGATTGATGATGCCCGGTTCTGGCGGTGCTACGCGCGGGAGAAACTGGATTATGCCCTTGAAGAAGTCTTCGACTGTTACGATAAATTCATCAAGGCCTTTCCCAAGAGTAAATGGGCGGATGATGCGAAGTCCAACATGGTGAGAGTCGCCTATCGACTGGCTAAAGAAGGCAAACCCAAGTACGAAGCCATCGTCAAATCCATGGAGACCGACGAGGAGCTGGAGATTAAAATAGCGGCTCTTTATGCACTAGAAGACATGGGCGATAAAGAAGCACTTGAGGCGCTCATAAGCCTTTACGACAGCAACATAGACACCAAATTCCGCACCAAAATCATCTACATCCTTGAGGACTTCGAACAACCTGAAGCGTTTGCCAAGGTAAAGGATATCGCACTCAATGATCCTGAGCCTAACCTCCGCCGCAAAGCTCTTGAAGCTTTAACAGATATGGAAGGTGAAGGAGTTATAGATATCTTCATAAAAATTGCCCGATCAGACCCTGATCCCAAAATGAGAAAAGTCGCCATCTATGAACTGGAAGATTTGGAAGACGAAAGAGCCGTCCCTGTTCTCATCGATATTGCCATCAATGAAGCCGATGCCAACCTGGCCAAAGCCGCTGTGTACGCCCTCGAGGATAAAAAAGCTGAGCAGGTCATTCCTGCCCTGAAGAAGATCATGAATGAGGCCAAGACACTGGAAGTGCGGAAAGCCGCCCTCTTTGCGTTAGAAGATGTCAATGACCCAGAGACCATCCCTATATTGAAGGAAGGTGGCCATGAAAGACTCGAGTCTCGATATGCGCAAGCAGGCCATCTACACTCTAGGTGACATTGAAACCGGAGCAGCTCTTATGGCGCTGAAGGAGATCTTGGCTACAATCGACCATCTTGAGCTCCAGAAGGCCGTGGTTTATGCCATTGAAGATATGGAGGAGAAAGCATCCGTCAGCCTCTTCGCACAGATGCTGAATGAAGAAAAAGACCTGGATATGAGAAGGGTAATCGTCCGGGCTCTGGGCGAGACAGATAGCGACGAGGCGGTCCCTATTCTTGAAAAATTGGCCTTGGAAGATAAAGACAAGAAAGTTCGTCTGGAAGCTGTCAACGCACTCGAAGAAATCGGCACACCCAAAGCACGTGCTGCACTGCTGAGAATCGTCAAGAAAAAGGATTAGCAGGAACACGATAGGGAGGAAGCCATGAGCTGTTTGAGAAAGCTTGCATTAACCACTTTTCTAGTCCTTTTGGCCGCTGCGTTTCCCTCATCGATTTTCTCTCAGGTTTTCCATCACCAAGATCCCAGCGCCAACCTGAGCGAGCGGTGGGACTGGGCCATGCAGGAAGCCACAAAGCAAAAGCTGAAGGCTGGATTCTGGATTGGCTACAGTATCAAACGCCTGATGTGGGAGCATCATTATATCTGTTCAACCGATGAACACACCATCGTAAGCACCCATTTTCCAAATTTTCTAAGAGGGGACACCCTGGAAAAGATTTTATCCGGAAAGGTTACCTACACTACGCTTTCTGACGAAGAAAAGGTTAAACTCCAGGCAAAGAGGGCATTGGCTGATCTCGAGGAAGAAGGCAAGCATGAGCGAAAAGTCTGGAAGGATGTTGCCATTCTTTATAAATTCGGTTCACATTCCTCCCAGGTGCCGGTGACTTTTCGAGCAAGCAGCCTGGATCTGCTGTTCGACCCCGAAGGCCTTCCCATATTCTGGCTGGACAAAGCAGAAGAAGAGCAAAGCATCTCAATCTTGAGCAATCTCTACGAAAGAACAAGCAGTGAAAAGCATAAAAAAAGAGTCATCACCATAGTGGGCCTTCATGGGACCTCTGATTATGCAGTCTCCTTTTTAGAAAAAGTGCTGATCAGCAGTGAACCCGACACTTTAAGGGCAAGGGCGGCTCTGGAGCTCGGAGACCAGGATCATGAGCGGGCCGTTAAGCTTTTGCATCAAGCCGCCAAGAACGACCGCTCTTATGAAGTACGAAAAAAGTCTGTCTACGGCCTGGAAGATATTAACTTGCCCAGTGCAGCCGATGCTCTCATAGACATCGCTCAAAATGGTAAAGATAGAGAAATCCGCAAGAGAGCCGTTGATTGTCTTGCAGATATTGCTTCCAAGAAAGTTGCGGCTGCCCTTAAGGGTATTGCCTATAAAGATAGTGACACGGAGATTCAGAAGCGGGCCGTGTATGCTCTGGAGGATCTCCCTGATGATGAAGGAATCCCATATCTTATCGATATTGCCAAGACCCACCATAAAGTGGCCATTCGCAAGGCAGCAATTTATTGCCTTGGAGACAGCGACGACCCGCGCGCCCTTCGAGCCCTCATCGAAATCATCAAAAGTAAATTCTAGCCCCGGAAGAGAGCTCTTTCCCCATCCTCGGCTGGCGATATATTTTTCCCATGATCGGCAGTGCTTGCAGTGCTGCTTTCGAATTCAGAGGTGGATCAAATGCGCCTCAGAGGGAGACGAACATACGCCTCCTGCCTTCACCCCGTTCAGCGTCCCGCGGGTCCGGGGGGCAGATTCTGGTTGAGGAAGCGGGTCAGCAGCCCGTATAGATGCAGCGTGGTGTTCTCGCCCTCAAAGATGCCGTGCGAGCGGTTCGGGTAGGCCATCATGGTGAAGACCTTGTTGTTCCGAACAAGTTCATTGACCAGCGCCTCGAAGTTCTGGTAATGGACGTTGTCATCGCCCGTGCCGTGCACGATCAGCAGGTTGCCCTCGAGCTGGCTGGCGAAGGTGATGGGGGAGCCATTCTTGTAGCCCTCGGGGTTGTCCTCGGGCAGGGACATGTAGCGTTCCTGGTAGATGGAGTCATAAAAGCGCTGGTTAGCAACAAAAGCTACGGCCATCCCTGTGCGATAGAGCTCGGGATGGCGGAACATCATGTTCAGGGTCATGGAGCCCCCGCCGCTCCATCCCCAGATCCCCACGCGGCCGGCGTCGAGATAGGGGCGCAACTTCAGGATCTCCCGGCACGCCGCAGCTTGGTCCTCGGAGGCGAAGATCCCGATCTGCTTATAGATTGATTTCCTCCAGGCGCGTCCGCGGGGCGCGGGAGTGCCGCGGTTGTCGACGCTCATCACCACGTATCCCTGCTGGGCCAGCATGAGATGCCAGAGATATCTATTACCGCCGAAGCGGTCGAGCACGGTCTGGCCGGCTGGTTCGCCGTAGACATAGAAGAGGAGAGGGTATTTCTTGTCCGGGTCGAAGTCTGGGGGCTTGATGCACCAGGCGTCGAGTTCGATGCCGTTCCCGATCGGAACCCTGAAGAACTCCACGGGTGAGCGCTTGAGGGCCATGACTTTATTCCTTAAATCTGCGTTCTCAGCCAGCACGCGGACAGGCTTGTGGCTCGGGAGGCTGATTAGCTCTGTCCGCGGGGGGTCGTCAAAGGTAGTGACGGTGTGAAAGGCCCAGCGGGCGTCGGGCGAAATGATGTAACGGTGAGTGCCAGGTTGACCAGCCGGAGTCAGGCGTACGGCCTTGCCAGAACCGTCGAGCGCCACACGGTAAAGATAACGCTGGGTGGGGTTATCGGGCGAAGCGGTGAAATAGGCCCATCCTCCCTTCTCGTCTATGGCCTGGATGTCGATGACGTCGTAGTCGCCGGGAGTGAGGAGCTTGACATCAGACCCGGACCTTGTGACGAAGTAAAGATGGCGCCAGCCGTCCCTCTCGCTCACCCAGGTGAACGCAGAGCCATTCTTCATCCAACGGAGATTGTCGACGACCTCGGTCCAGGTCTCATCCTTCTCGGTGAGAACCATCCGGGACTGGCCGGTTTTGATATCGCCGAGCATGAGCCAGTTGGTGTTCTGGCGGCGGTTGAGGCGCTGGAAGACGATCTCGTCAGAATTGGCGGCCCACTCCATACGGGCAATGTAGTGGCTGCGCGGGTCTCCAGGAAGGTCAAACCAGCGAGTGTCGCCGCCCTGCGCGCTGACCACACCCACGCGGCAGGAGGAGTTTGTCTCGCCGGGCTTGGGGTAAGGGACGGGGATCAGTCGGGGATAGAGCGAATCGGTGTTATTGATTAAATAGAAGGTCTTGATACCCTCAGTGTCGAGCTGCCAGTAAGCGATCCTTTTCCCGTCCGGGCTCCAGCGGAATCCGTCCCTGAGGAAAAATTCTTCCTCGTAGATCCAGTCGAACGTTCCGTTGATCAGGGTCTCGGTGCCATCCTTGGTGAGCTTGGTAACACTGTGGTCCGCCAGGGCTTCGACGTAGATGTTGTTCTTGACCACGTAGGCGGCGCACGTTCCGTCCGGGGAGAACTTGGCGAACATCAATGTCGACGGCTCTGCCCAGTCGCCCAGTTTCTCGAGCTGACAGTTCATCCTGTCGAGCACCCAATAATCGCCCCGCGTGTTCTGTCTCCAGACGCGTTGGGTGTTGGTGAAGATGAGGAGCTTCCGACCGTCCTCGGACCAGGAGTAGCCGGAGATGTCCAGAGCTTGCGAGGCGCCGGAGGGTGTAAGGTCTTTCGCAGAAACCAGAACCTCCCGCTTCCCAGTCTTGGGGTCGTACTTGACGATGTCCCTGCTCCGGGTGTCCGAGTCCGCGCGTTCGAGCGTTGTGTACCCGGTGCCGTCGGCCAGCCAGCGGGCCGGACCGAAGCGCTCGGGCCGGAATTCCCGGTGCCTGAAGATCCGGTCCAGAGTCAGCAGGCCCAGATCCGCATCCTGGGCCAGGAGAACGGAAGCATGGATGACGACGCCCAGGATTAAGATCGATATCGTGAGAGAAGATTTGAATTTCATGCTGTCCTCCTCCTTAGGATTTCCATTGAAGGATAGGATTGGGGATTATTTAAGTCAAGTTAATTTAGCGGCTCAGTGCAAATGCTTTACAATTTTCTACTTTTCTTTTGCTTGTAGCTCTGATTCGATTGAGGACCTTGAAGCCTGAGTGGCGCCAGCGGAGAGTCTTGTGCACAAGGGAGAGGCCAGTGAGCTTTTCCCGAAGCAGGAGGGAGAAGACCTCCTGGATAACCGGACAAAGATAGCCGTACTCTCTCTCAAAACGGTTCTCATACTCCGCCAGGAACCTCTCGAAATAATGAAAGAGCACCCGGTAGAAGACCGTGTGTTCCGGATGACGCTGGCGATAGATCCCTGCCATGGCAGGGAGGATGATTCACGAAATGGGCCAGAAAAGGCTTCAATAAGTCCAGAAACATTTATGAAAACCATGCAGGAGTGGGGGATTTAATAGAATTTATCCACTTTTCCTTTTTACTTTTTTTATTCAAATAATCCAAGCAATTGGTTGCCAATTTTATTTTTGAAGCTTTATAATAATCCCGCCTCAAGGGGATTTTGAGTGTCCAGGCCATTGATAAGAATATCTCGTCGGGAATTCATTAGATCTGCTGGCCTTGGCGCACTTGCCTATATGCTGCGTGCTGTAACGGACAATCACCCGAGATGCCGAAGCAGACAACACAATACAACCTGGCTATAAGGCTTTCCGGGCTTTTTGACGGCCGCTCTTTTTATATAATGGGATTGATATCTTTATAACTTTGCTATTTTAACTTCGTCACAAATGCATCGAACGTCCCATCTCCCGGGTCGGTCATGAAGGGTTTTTGGGTGGGAAAATTCGTACTGTCTGTAAATCCTGTTATATAGGCGCAGCCCCTGTTATCCACTGCAAGCTTACGGCCGTAGTCATAGTCGCTTCCACCGAGGTAAGTTGAATAGGCTAGCGCATTCCCTTCGTTTGAAAGCTTCGTGACGAATGCATCCCACGTCCCACCTCCCGGATCGGTCATGTAGGGATTTTTGGTGGGATAATCCGTGCTGTTCGTCTTCCCCGTCACATAGGCACAGCCCCTGTTATCCACCGCAATCGACAGACTGTAATCATTGTTACTTCCACCAAGGTAGGTGGAATAGGTCAACGCATTCCCCTGGGGAGCCAGCTTCGTGACGAATGCATCCCACGTCCCATCTCCCGGATCTATCATATAGGGATTTTTGGTGGGATAATCCGTGCTGTTCGTAATCCCCGTCACATAGGCGCAGCCCCTGTTATCTACCACAATCGAATAGCTGTAGTCAGTGACACTTCCACCAAGGTAAGTGGAATAAGCCAACGCATTCCCCTGGGGAGCCAGCTTCGTGACGAATGCATCCTCTGCCCCATCTCCTGGGTCGGTCATGTAGGGGTTACTGGTTGGAAAATTTGTGCTGTTCGTTTCCCCCGTCACATAGGCACAGCCCCTGTTATTCACAGCAATCGAATAGCCATAGTCACCTAAGCTTCCCCCTAAGTAGGTCGAATAGGCCAGAGCGTTCCCCTTGGTAGTCAGCTTCGTGACGAACGCATCCGCTGCCCCATCTCCTGGGTCGGTCATGTAGGGATTACTGGTTGGAAAATTTGTGCTGTTCGTTTCCCCCGTCACATAGGCACAGCCCCTGTTATCCACAGCAATGGACAGACCGAAATCATCGTTATTTCCACCAAGGTAAGTCGAATAGGCTAGCGCATTCCCTTCGTTTGACAGCTTCGTGACAAATGCATCGAACATCCCATCTTCCGGGTCGGTCATGAAGGGTTTTTGGGTGGGAAAATCCGGACTGTCTGTAAATCCTGTTATATAGGCGCAACCCCTGTTATCCACTGCAATTGAATAGCTATAGTCAGTGCCACTTCCACCAAGGTAAGTCGAATAGACTAGCGCATTCCCTTCGTTTGACAGCTTCGTGACGAATGTGTCTATTGTTCCATCTCCCGGTTCGGTACTGTAAGGGTTGAACGTTGGAAAATTTGTGCTGTTCGTAATCCCCGTCACATAGGCACAGCCCCTGTGATCCACCGCAATCCCATAGCCAGAATCACTGCCGTTTCCACCAAGGTAGGACGAGTAGACAAGCACAGGATCGATCACAAGCTCAAGAGACCGATCGTACTTCCCTACATCAATTCCATACACCGCCTCCCCGATCCTCCTAAATGCCGCCTCCACTTTCACTCGCTCGCCCGCGATCTTCTGATAGACCTCCGGCCGATGGTGCATGATCTCTCCAAATTCCGTCCTAACTACTAGGTCCCCGGCCCCGTCTACGCCTGTCTCTTTCACTCTCTTGTATTCAAAGCGAATCACAGAAGGATTTGCTCCAGGCTTTACAATCCAGTCATATTCGATAAAGCCTTCCACTCCGTAGACCTTTAGGTCAATCCTGGGATAGATCTCTTGATAGAGGATGGAGAGCGAAGTCGGGATGTCCACCATCCACTTATCTGGATCGTTGCCCCGGATATAATTCACTATGTGACCGCTTTCATCCCCAGCTCTCACCTCTACATCCTTCCGCCCCCCAATAATCACCATTCTCGACACATCCCGCCCTGAGGCTTCTGCCTCTTCCACGAGAGGTTTGCCTTTCTCCCGATCATTCAATCCAAAGACCTGATCGAAGACCAGCTCTTCCCGCGTCACCCACAACATGTAGCGGGAAGTCCGGGCGTAGAACAATACCTCATCGCTGACCTGACCCCGGTTCGGAATGAAGTACAGAGGGATTTTCCCAAAGTCAAGGTCGATATTCAATTTTTCCGTAGCCGGGACGGTCCGGCTTCCCTGTTCATCCATCCAGGTCGCTGCTGTGTACGAAATGATCATAAGAAGGCAGAAAGAGACAGCAAAACCAATGATAATTCTTCTCATTTTTTCTCCCTTTTTTTTATTATATTTAATTACCTGAATTATTCAAGAAATTTATAGGTAACATGATGATGTGATGCACCTCCTCGGGGAGTTTGATAGACTTCCCGTAGGATAACTTTTTTAAGGAGGTGCACGGATGAATTATGTCGGAATTGACCATCATCGTCAATACTCTCATCTGACGTTGATGGATCAGGAAGGTCAGGTGCTTCGATCGGGCCGGGTTCCCAACCTTCGATCCGAGATCGAAAGGTTCCTGGAAGGTGGGGAGGCGGTTGAAGCCGTCATCGAGACAGGACGCTCGAGCTACACGGTGGTGGATGTTCTGGAGGAGATGGGGGTTGCGGTCAAGATCGCTCATCCGAATGAAGTGAAAGCGATCGCTCGGGCGAAGATCAAGACAGACAAGCGGGACTCGGAGGTATTGGCCCATCTTTTACGGATGAACATGATCCCGGAGGTGTATCGGCGGTCGGTGGAGAACCGGCAAGCCCAGCGGGTCTTGCGGCAGAGGGCTTTTTATGTGAGCGCGATGACGGCGCTGAAGAATCGGGTTCATGCGTTTCTCGCTCAGCAGAAAGAAGAGGTACGGGAGGAAGTTGCGCGGGAGACCAATATTTTTTCCGCTAAAGGTCAGAAGGTGCTCATGAGGTTGGAGATGGGCCGGGGAGAGAAGAGACTGCTGGAGGCGCTGCTGAAAACGTAGCGGCATTTAGAGACGAGGATCGAGGAATCGACCGCCCTCGTCGAAAAGCTCTATGAGGAGAGCCGGGAGGCTCAGCTCATCCGGACCATTCCTGGGTTTGGGAAATATTTATCGGTCCTGGTGGCGGTGGAGATCGCGGATCTCGCGAGGTTCGCTGATGCGGCTCATCTTCATGCCTATGCGGGCGTCATCCCCTCGACTCACAGCTCCGGCGACAGGACCCATCATGGGAAAATCGTGCGGGCGGGGAATCGCTGGTTGCGCTGGGCGGCGGTGGAGGCGGTCTGGCCGGCGATCCGGGCGGACTTTGATCTTCGATGCTTTTTCGAACGGCTGGCCCGCGGAAAAGGCGCGAACAAAGCGAAAGTGGCCACGGCCAGGCGACTTTTGACGATCATCTATAAGGTCTTAAAAGAGGGACGGAATTACATTGCTTATCGGAGATAACTCGGCCGCCTTGAGAAATTCTTTAATGGGCCTTAAAAGGTCGCATTGTTTTATAGGTTAAGGGGCCGGGACCTGACGTTAGAGTGTGTGCGGACATAGCCTTTGGGCTACGGGCACGGATAGAAGGATGGTCCACAAGACCTAAAGAGAAGGCAAGAAAAGAAAGGAGAAGAAAATAGAAAAAACTCCTTGCATCACATCATCATAGAAAGTATTTGGTTTTGAGGGGAACATCAAATATTGTCCGATTTTTCACAATTTCCACCCACTGACAATCCGAAATGAAAGTATCACACCCAAAACGGCGAGGTCAACAACGAAAAAAGAGGAACAAAACAACAGAGACTATCAAACACTCAGCTTTACAGATAGACTTTGCCCTTGAATCGTCAAGAAGCAACCACAGAGGCTCTCAGAAATACTGCCCCCTCCCCTCAACTGTAGCCAGTTGTTCGACGCTTTCTCTATACACAGATTTACTGATTCCGTTTAAATGTGAATCCAATAAATATAAGACTCTTTATTTTATCTCCATCATCATCCTGAAAGGAAAACCAAGGTTCAGGATCATCTTCAATACCAAATTCATCAATACCTACTGGATTGATTCGTTAAGGGATTATTAGAATTAGTTAGTGCAGCGATTCCTATCTTGAGTGCTGGAAAGGCTCGGACATAAGCATAAAAACCCAAATGGCCGCCATCATGGTGTATGCCTTTGTATTTTGGGTCATAAACGTAACCCCAACCAAGGCTTTCAAGATGCATCATCCGCAATCCATCCGCACTGATGATTTGAGCGCCACCCGGGGCATCATCCTGAAATTGAAGGGAGAGAAAACGATAATTATTGGTCATTTTCTATTCTCCTTTTTCTTTTTCTCTGATTCTTGTTTGAGTTTTTCAATGAAGTCTTCACGCACAGGATAAAAAATGTCAAGCATCACAAAAGGTTCATCGCCAATACATGTATCGCTGTGTGGAATGTTTGACGGAATACAATAGAAATCTCCCTTTTGGACGATCCGCTCTTCATCTCCGATACGCAAATTGGCTTTCCCAGCATATACCATGCCGACTTGTTCGTGCGGATGAGAATGCATTGGCACGGTATGTCCAGGTAACGTTGTATTGAGAACCATCATCATTTTTTCATTGTGATAACCTGTGAGAATGGTTGTCTCAAGTCCAGGCATCTGGTCAAGTTTTAGGCCAGCTTCTGGATTGATAAAGTATGAAACTTTTTCCTTTGCCATATGTATTTCCTTTCTTCTTAAGTTGCCTGACGATTTGCATAACTTGGGCAGGGATTAAATGCACTGAACATCAATCTTACGCCGGAGCCCTGCGATAAGTTGATTCAATTGTTTGGTAAAAGATTAGTAACAATTCTAGGAGCTTTCATACACCTGTTAATGGGTTGCTTTCCACTCCCTGGCAACCCTGATTGAACTTACCATACTCAAATGGCGAGGTCAATGGCCAGAAAACGAAGACAATACAGCAAGAAGTGGGTCAATACTAAGCAAGAGGATAGACTCCATCACTTTATTTTTATAGAGCCTTAGATCTGTATCCCGGTCCAAGTCAACGGTCCAAAACTATATGAAGAGCTCTTTCCCTAACCTATTGAATAAAAAATGTTGCAAGATTCTGAAATTTTCTGAAATTAAGAAATTTTCTGAAATTAAGTCTGAAATTAAGGGCGGGCTACAGTAAATTGCTGATATATATAAAATTAATCCAAAATGTTCCATGATTTTTACCTTTAAAAAAGCTTTTTCAGGAGAAAAACCATTACTTTAAGAAATCTCCCATTGCAAGACAAAATTCTATCTAAGACATTCTTAAACATGCAATTTCATTCCCAAAATTAAGCTTTTGAGCCCAATTTTTAATCATTTTTCACTGTTTATTTTAGTAAAATCAATCAGTTAGCAAAGCCCGACTACATTCAATGTCCAACTACATTCCAAAGTCCAACGTCTTACATTAAAATGATGCAATCTGGGATCATAAAGACTGTGATTCGCCTTATTCCTGTTCAGATGTGAACATAAGTTGTTCGAGAATGGACATAGAGTGTTGAATAAGCATTGGAAAATCCCAGGAGGTAATATTGGCATATTTATTGCTGATTAAAATAGGGAATGTTAGTTAAATTTGATGTCACTGAAGGATATGATGCCTTCCTTGTTTCCGTGGGACTCCGGGTCGATGGAGTTTGGCCATGTTTAAAAATTATTTAAAAATCACCCTGCGCAATCTGAGCCGGCAAAAGATTTACGCATTCATCAACATCGCCGGGCTTTCGGTCGGCATCGCCTGCGCAATGCTCATCATCCTGGTCGTGCAGTATGAATTCAAGTACGAAAGCCACCATGAAAATGCCGACCGGATCTACCGTATCAATGTCGAGCATAAACAGCTGGAGAGAACCTTTAAATCCACATATTCACCGGTACCACTCGCGCCGGCCATGTGCGAAGAAGTTCCAGAAGTCACCCATTTTGCTCGGATCGCAGAGCTTAGACAGATCCAAGTGACTCATGACGATCGAAAATTTTATGAAGATGGTGTACGCTTTGTCGATCCAGGAATCCTGGAGATGTTCACTTTTCCTCTGGTTGCCGGAGACAAGGCTCGAGCCCTAGAAGACCCCAACTCGATTGTAATCACCGAGGATATGGCCACAAAGTACTTCGGCAAGGAGGATCCTTTGGGCAAAACCCTGGTTCTCCTCAATTCGATGTCCCTGAAGGTGACTGGCGTGATGAAGAACCATCCGGGATACACAAACATCCGCCCCGATTTCATGGTGCCCATTGAAAATATAAGGACCTTGGCCGATGATGATTTCTTCCAGAACTGGTTGAGCCAACAGTTTGCTTCCTATGTCATGCTAGCTGAAGGTCATTCGGCTGAGGATGTGGTGGCCAAGATCCAGGGAGCTTTTAACCGCCATGTCCGTGCAGACGACGGCCGTGTGCTCACACTTGATCAGCTGAAACGAATGCACCTTTTTTCCGATACCGAACCCACTGGCAATATCAACTCTTTATACATTCTTCTTGCAGTGGGAGGGTTGATCCTTCTGGTCGCCTGCATCAATTTTATGAACCTGGCCACGGCGCGTTCTTCCAAGCGGGCCAAGGAGGTCGGATTGCGCAAGGTGATGGGGGCAGCGCGAAGGCAGCTTATCCGCCAGTTTATCGGGGAAAGCTTGATCTACACCGCGATATCGATGGTTTTTGCCTTTGTTCTGGCGCATGCGTTCCTCCCGGTTCTCAACAGCCTGACTGGTCAGGCGATTGAGTTTGGCGATATATTTCAAACACGTATCCTGGCCGGTATGGTAGGGATTTTTCTCCTGGTGGGATTCGTGTCGGGGAGCTATCCGGCCCTCTTCCTTTCTGCCGTCCAGCCCACGAAAATTCTGCGGAGCACGTTTGAAACCGGAACACAGGGTGCTTTGTTCCGTAAAATCCTGGTGGTCGCACAGTTTGCGATCTCAATCATCCTCATCATTTCCACCATGATTTTAGGACGGCAGTTGAATTTCCTATTGAACAAAACTTTGGGCTTCAAAAAGGATGGAATGGTGATCATCCGCAACGACAGAAGCACGTTCCGCCGGGACCTCCAGCCATTGAAATCAGAACTTTTGAGCGATCCCCATATTCTTGGTGTGACCGGGTCTCTCATGCTCCCCAGTTCCATCGGCATGTACAACACCGTAACCTGGGAAGGGGCCACCACCAACCAGGAGATCGCCATCATGCATAACAGGGTGGATTATGATTTTCTGGATACCTTTGAGATCGAGTTGATCGCTGGCCGCAATTTTTCTCCCGAGTTTCCTGGCGATACAAGCGCCGGTTCTGATGAAAGCGGACTGGAGAATTCCCGATCCATCATTATCAACGAGGAAGCCATGCGTCAGTTTGGCTGGGAAGATCCCATCGGCAAAAAGGTCATTTAGGTCTTCGGCGAAGAGAGGTACTTTTTCAACGTGGTCGGTGTGATCAGAGACTTTCATTTCAGTTTCCTGCGGCAGTCCATCCGGCCCCTGAAGCTTTTTCTCAGTACGAACAATAACAGATATGTGTCCGTGAAGATCCGCATAGAAAAATTGAACGAAACACTGAAATTCATCGAAGGGGCGTGGAAGCGCACCTTTCCGGATGCTCCTTTCGATTATTTTTTCCTCGACCGGGTTTTCGAACAGAGGTACCAGTCCGAGGCCAATTTGAAGCGGCTTTTCGAGTACTTCAGTGGATTGGCCGTGTTTATCGGCTGTCTGGGATTGTTGGGGTTGGCTTCCTATGCCGCTGAACGGCGCTCCAAGGAAATCGGCATCCGCAAGGTCCTGGGCGCCTCCTCCCCGCAAATCGTGGTGCTTCTGTCCAAAGAATTCACCCGGTGGGTAGTCATGGCGAATGTGTTTGCTTGGCCGGCAGCCTATCTCGCCATGCGATCCTGGCTGGGAGGATATGCCTACCGCATTAGCCTAAATGCCCAGTGGGGATTTTTTATCCTCGCGGGTACTGTGACACTGGCGATTGCCCTGCTTACTGTCGCCTTCCAGGCTGTTAAAGCAGCGCTATCTGATCCGGTAAAAACCATTAAGTATGAGTAACTAAAGCATTCTCCGATAAAATTATAAATTCATTTTAAAAAAATAAGGGCGGGCTACAATAACTTGCTGATATATATAAAGTTAGGCAAAAATGTTTTATGATTTTTACCTTTAAAAAAGCTTTTTCAGGAGCAATATCATTACTTTAAGAAATCTCCCATTATAAGACAAAATTCTATCTACAACATTCTTAAACATACAATTTTATCCCCAAAATTAAGGATTTAAGGCCAATTTTCAGTCATTTTTCACTGTTTATCTTAATAAAATCAATCAGTTAGTAAAGCCCGACCACATTCCTTATGCATTCCATACGTGCCACATTCCATACGTGCACGATCATGGTGTGGTCATTGTGAAAATGAGTGCTTCTTACGGCCAGAGGCTTGAATATATTTTCCTCGGCGAATTCACGCAATGATTTTCCAGCTGCCTTCTTCACAATAATCGATAAGAGAAAATATCCTGAATTGCTGTAAAGAGACTCGTTTCCCGGATTGAAGTTGAGTTCCTTCTGATGGGCTTAGAGGTCGACCACTTCTCCATCGGTATAACTGAATTTCACTTGATTACTTGGATAGGTTATCAGGATTATTGGAAGACATAGGTTGTGCCTACGGTATTAAGGATG
>CAYSCW010000012.1:7509-76758 GCA_964429795.1 uncultured Eubacteriales bacterium | reverse complement strand
GCTAAAAGAAGAAAATTCTCAGTATTAATAAAAAAATGGTAAGAAGTATACCACCAAGAACAATGAGGAAAGTCTGGAGAGAATGTTCTGAAAATAATATTTTAAAGGAATCTTCGTTTGATATACCCATGCTTTCTAAAATACAAAAGCATTATTCCAGAGAGGCAACCCATAAGTATACAGGTGAGGCATACAAAAGGCCAAGAAAATGGCAGTATATAACTAAACCTTTTTTCAAGCGAATTAAAGAGCCAATTGTAGATGTTTTTAAGGAAGCAGAGGAAGTTCAGATTGTCATTGATCTAGGCAATTTCAGGAAGGGCGAGCTTAACTTTGGCCTTGAGAAAAGAAAATATTTTATCTCAGGTAAACACGAAGACTATGAATTTAATGAAGAAATTCTTTTACCTTATGATGTTGATATAAAAAATATAAAGGAAAATTTCCGAAATGATATTTTGCTACTTGTGTTACCCAAAAAAAGAAATATAGAAAATAGAAAATGGAGCAGAAAGAATGAGAAAAAAACCTCAAATCTTAGTAATCGATGATGAGAAGGATATATGCTATTATTTTGAAAAAGCTTTAACTCCTGAAGGTTATGATGTATTTACTGCACTGGATGGAGTAGACGGCCTAAAAATAGTAAAGGAGAAAAAACCAGATATAGTATTACTAGATTTAAAAATGCCCAAAATGGAAGGGATTGAAGTGCTTCAGCATATAAAAAAAGTTGATAAAAATATTATAGTTATTGTTATAACTGGCTATGGCACTATGGATACTGCAAGGATGGCAATGAAATTTGGTGCTTTTGATTATATTACCAAACCAATAGATCTGAAATATGTGAAGGCAGTTATCAGAGATGGCCTGAAATTGACGTTGATGGCCTTTGGAGATAGGATGAGAGAGAAAGAGATTCTAAAGAGAATTAGATCACAACAAGCAAATCTTGCTAAGTTAAAGCACTGCAGAGAAAATCAAGCCTGTTTTTGGGAAGTCGCTTTGAGAGCTTTCGTCCTGGGGGATGATAGACTTATGGCCGAATGGATGGAAGATTCTAAGATTAGCAAGAGGGAGAAGTTAGAGTTAATAAAAATTGCTGAGGCCCTAAAAGCCGACAAACCTAAAAATAACTAACATTGTCCTGATTTAAACAATCCCAATCCCAAAAGATCCTGCCTAGAGAAAAAGATTACTACATTTATATATTCCAGAACAGCTTAATCAGAAAACAGGCCTTTTATAAAAGATCAGCAATTTTCCTCTAAAATAGCCTCTCTTTTTTTGTTGTTATCTCCTTATTTAACCTGCATTATTCATGAATAATGCAGGTTAACAGATTGCAAGATCATCCTTTCAAAAACTATATAATTAAAATATGGAAAAAAATCCATGATTTTTAAGGAAATTGCATAAAAAAAAGATAAAAAGATGGAACAAAGTGAATTATCTAAAATATAACTCTTTTAAATTAAATAAGTTAAAAGGAGATTCCTAAATCCAGATTAAGAGTTGGCATGAAACTTGATTATTGAATTAAATCCTAAATGAAAATTCGGGAAAAAGGACTTTCGCCTATGCAGATCAATATAGAGACAAGGGCTAAAGAGAAATAGGATTTATTGCGCACAAAGTAGAAGATTGGAAATTTATATCAAAAATTTTTCAACGGCGGTAGCCTGTAAAGCCATCCTTTGCCCATCTCGCTGAGAAAGTATTAGAAAAAATTAGAGAGAAAACAGAGATTTAAAATATTTTTTAAGTTGAAATTCAGATATGCAAAAAAAATATAAAAGAAGATTTGGATTATTAATCCCGATCTTTTCTTTTTTTACAATTGGATTAATTTTATTATTCCTTTGGGATCTATTTTTAGTAGAGGAAATTAAAAGATCTGAAGCGGAGAGAGAAGGACTGAGAAAAAGTATAGAGAGATTAGAGATTCTGGAGAAAGCCAACAAGAATTTTACTAAACACGCAGCAAGACATAGAGCTATTAATTTGTGTTTTCAGGAATTGACCCAAGACCATAAAAATAAATACAAAAAAGAATTAATACAAGAGTGTATTCAACTTATTTCGATAGCGGATGAAAAATATAGAGATAGAGAATTTGATGCCCCTTTAATTTTAGCCTGGCTAGAAAAGGAAAGTGACGGAAATCCCGAAGCTGTCTCCTATGCCAAAGCAAAAGGATTGACTCAATTGATGGATTTCAGGGCAGATGAAGTATTAACTGCTTTGGGGTACTCTGGTTATGATGAAGAGCTAGTTTTCAATCCAGTCATTAACTTAACAGGAGGAATTTATCATTTTATTGGTCTCATGAATTATTGGCGTAGGGTGGGTATTAAAAACAAATCTCTTATTTTATTTTATGCACTCCACAGTTATAAATGGGGAACAAAGAATACCGAAGAGCTCTTTAATACTGGAAAAAGAGCATACAGACCAGCTATCGAATATGTAAACTGGATTTTAAATCGTAGGGAATATTGGTCGGAGAAACTGGAGAATTGGATGAATAATGGCGAGAGATTCGAGGAGGAAAGGGAAACACCGACTAGATTGGATGAAGTTAGGATTTTGGAAAGATGCGATGAATAGCAACTTAATAATTTGGATACTGTTGGGAGCTTTTTCTTTATTTCTAAAGCATCAAGTAATAAAAAGAAAATGAAGAAGAAATCATAAGGAAACCTAATTTAAAAATTTTTTCTATTAATCGGAGGAATTCAGGGATGCAGGATTTGGACAGGCAACAAAAAGATAGGAAATGGTTAAAATTGATAATTATACCCTGCTCTTTCTTTCTTATTGGGCTGACTTTATTAGCACTTTGGAATCTTTTTCTAGTTGGAGAAATTAAAAAATCTAGGACAGAGAGAGAAGGATTAAAAGAAGATATGGAAAAGATGGAGATTATGGAAAAGGTCAATAGGAATTTTATTAAAGACGTTCTAAGACAAAAGGCTATTGCCCTCTGCTTTTGGGAATTAATCAGAGATCATGAGGAAAAATTTACAAACAAGGAGAAACAAGACTGTATTCAATTAATTGTGATGGCAGATGAAAAATACGGGAATAAGGGACTTAGTGCTCCTTTGATTTTAGCTTGGTTAGAGAAGGAAAGCAGAGGAGATCCCAAAGCTATTTCTGAGGTGGGAGCTAAAGGACTGACTCAATGGATGGATTACAGGGCATGGAACATATTGACCGAAATGGGATATCCCGGTTATGATAAGAATTTAATTTTCAACCCTATAATTAATTTAACGGGTGGACTCTATTATCTAAACAGCCTTATGAATTTTTGGGAATGGAAAGGCGTTAAAGATCAAATTCCTCTATTATTTTATACTCTCCATAGCTATAAATGGGGTCCAGAAAATGCGGAAGAGCTGTATATCAATGGAAAAAAAGCAAGTGGACCTTCCGCTCAATATGTAGATTGGATTCTGAAACGTCGTGAACACTGGGAAAATAAGCTGAAGTATTGGGTCGATGATGCACAGAAATTGGCAAAAAAATGGGAAGAAAAAAGAATGCCATAACTTTTTCCTTAAAATAAATGAAAAAACATATTGAAACTTTAAGACGTTGAATTTTAAGAATAGCTTATTGAAAAAAAACCATAAATATGGAAAAAATTACATAGTTTAAGTTGAGATAGTCACCTCTTCTATTGTTTCTTTCCTGTAAAAGACCAATCACATCCGTATTTTAATTAAAAAAAATTGGCATAAAAATTGCACACTTGTCATATCCAACTTATATCATTTTTACACGATGAAACGAGAAGGATAAATAAAAACAGAGGCTTGATTACTCAATGAAGACTTTTTTAATTATTTCTTTTGTTTTGATAAAAGCCGAGGAAACAGAAAATTTCATTTCAGCACTCGGAAACAGAAGGAATATGATTTTCCAAGATAGGTAAGAGATGAGAGAGCGACAGGAATTCCGCATTATTGTAGAAGAAATAGTAAATTCATACGAAATAAAGGTAAAAACAGTCACATCTTTAATAAAACAAGTCGTCCAGAATGTTAAAATTTTTTATGAAGAACAGATCAAGATGGCTGATAAGCTGAAGGATATTTTAGCCAAGAACCAAAGTCTAAGAAAAAAAGACTTTGATGCAATGATCGCCGATATTCAAACCCAGCAGGCCAAAAGAGAAAAAGAAATTACTCATATGGTAGAGAAATTCTGTAAAGAAGAGGAAGAGATTGTAGCCAGGCTAAGAACGATACTTTCGGGGAAAACGCCCTGCACTCTGAAGGAATTCGAACTTCTGCGGAAGAAGATGATGGAACATCCAAAAGAAAGAGAAAGAAACTTCAGTCGAATGCTTAAGAATTTCCACCGGGATCAGAAACAGTTGGAGGCAGCATTACGAAGACTGCTAGAAAAAGGACCGGCGGTAAGGATTAAAGATTTTAAGGCAATGATAAAAGCCTTTCATATTGAGCATCAGGAAGAAATCTGTACAGCAGATGAAATTCTAGAAGAGTTTGAAAGAATAAAGGACGAAATAAGTCATCAATGGCGTAAGGTCATTGCCATTGAGAGCAAAGGGGAATACCGCGCCCCTTTAGCAAAATCATAGAAAGCGGAATAACAACTAGAAAGGAGGTGACAAAGAATGGCCGTGGAAAAGACAATCGCATCCTCCAGCTTGGTTGAAGTGGTTGACAGAATCCTGGACAAGGGAATAGTCGTCGACGCCTGGGTGAGAGTTTCTCTCGTGGGCATCGAGCTCTTGGCTATTGAAGCCAGGATCGTCACCGCATCCGTTGAGACCTTTTTGAAGTATGCTGAAGCAGTAGGTCTCACAGCAGCGGCTTAAGTATAAGCCAAGCTCGGAAAAGTGTGAGATGTCCTTGGGAGTATAGAGGCGCAAAGGAAACGATTCTGGTCCCCTCTATAGAGTAACTCACTTCATCCTGAGCACGTCTTCTCATCAAACCATTTAGAAAAAAAGGAGTAAGAAAATGGTATGGGCAAATGAATTTGCAAATTTAGCCAATGATATCTCTGACATGCATAAGGAAAGGGCCGATCACATTCGGGATTTGAATAGAGATATTAAGCAGACAAAAAACAACTGGAATGCAGAAAGAGCTAAGATGAAGACCGAATTCTTAGCTAACTTCAAGACATGGGACAAGACGCGAGCCAATGAAGTGGCTGATTTAAGATCCTTAACCCAGGCTCTGCTAACAGAATTAAATAAAGGCGACAAAGCACGAGCTAAAGAAGTAAATGACTTAAAGGGAGCCGTTCAAATGTCTTTAAAAAACTTCAGGGATGAAGATATGGCGGGATTCAAAAAAGAGAATAAAGAGAGGGCTCAGAATATAGCACGATTTAAACTTGAAGTAGGCAAAATGATTTCTGAGTTTAAAAAAGACAGAGATTTTGCTGCTGCGGCCTGGCAAGAGCTGGCGTCAGGTATAGCCCCTGGTCAAAAAAAGAAGATAAGAGTAAAGGAAGAAGTGGGCAAAGAAAAGAAACAGAGCAGGAAGAAGAAGGCTTGAATTAAATTCAAAAATAGGTGGTGGATGAATAGATTTGGTTGCCTGTGACTTTTTCTCTCTGCCATCCAAGTGTCAGGGAAGCTGAATGACTATTCATTCAGTATTCTTATTGTCAAGGAGAAGCAGCTTGATTTTAAAGAGTTTGCATGAATGGACTTCCTGTAAGAAGAAGGGAGCAAGCTACAACACCTAAAACGTAAAGGAAGAGGAGTAATACCTTAAAAGAATGCCCCATCATCAGATACAAGATATACACAACCTCTTTAGGAAGTAAGGGGAAAAGAGAGGCAGTGGACTCATAACTTCTGAGGCTGCTGTCGAAAAAAGCTTAAAACAATTTAGTAAAAGTGGGTGAGTTACACCCTAACTTACTTATCAAGGAGGAAGACAAATGGCCTTTGAGTTAGAAGAAGCCATCACTGTTCTGGAGCCTAGACCTCTATCTCATTTTGTGGAGACGGATGAGGTAAAAAAAATCACAGAAAGAGCACTCGCCTATATCGACGCTGGTTTTCCAGTGCATTTCAGAGGAACCTCGGGAACGGGAAAGACTACCTTAGCTATGCATTTAGCCTCTAAACTGGGGCGACCGGTTATGATGATTCATGGAGATGACGAGTTCTCCTCTTCTGATTTAATAGGGGGAGAATATGGCTACAGGATGAGGAAAGTCGTGGACAACTTTATTCATTCAGTTCTAAAAACTGAAGAGGATATGCAAAGGCGTTGGGTTGATAACCGTCTGACAGTCGCCTGCAAATACGGATTTACCCTTATCTATGATGAATTTACTCGCTCCCGGCCTGAAGCCAATAACACTCTGCTTTCCGTTCTCCAGGAGAAAATGCTAGATCTACCCAATGTCCGAGGAGAGGAAAACTATCTGAAGGTTGATCCTAATTTCACGGCTATATTCACCTCTAATCCTGAGGAGTATGCAGGAGTCTACAGGACCCAGGATGCTCTTCGCGATAGAATGATCACCATAGATTTGGATCACTTCAACAAGGAGACAGAGATAGCGATTATCCAGGCAAAGAGTGGCCTTTCCAAAAAGGAATCAGCAAAAATTATTGATATTGTGAGAGCGTTTAGAGAATCGGGCAAATGTGAATATATGCCTTCTATACGGAGTGCCATAATGGTTGCAAAAACTTTAAAAGTAAGAAAAGGAGCTGTCTCTAAGGATAATCCTATTTTCAGAGAGATAGTATTGGATATATTAGCTTCGGCAGCCAGCAGGATAAGCTCAAAAACTCATCAAAACAAAGTGAGACAAACACTGAACGGATTAATAGACAAATATTGCTGATTAACATAAAGGAATATATACAACTAACACAAATGATTTATTTTTAAGGAGGTGATGAGTATGGCTTTAGTGAAAGGATTATCCAGGATTGACAAAGATGGCCGGATTGCCCTTCCTAAAAATATTAGAAAAGAAGCTGGATTGAGAAAAGGACAGTTAGTTGAGATTAGAGTACTAGGAACCCGATTAGCTCAGATTAATATTAAAGCTTACAAAAAAGGGCTCAGCCCTTTTTTAAAAAATAAAAATCATGTTCCAAATTGAGAAGAGAGGTGTTTAATCATGAAATCAGAAAAAGAAATAAACAAATTTGCTCCTTGGGAAGTCGAACATAAAGGAAAGGATTGGCAGAAGAGGAGAGGTATACCTCCCAACAGTGAAAGGCTGCAACTTTATTCCAAACCCAAGAGCAAAGATCACTGCCATCTGGAACTGTATATACTGGCTAGGGAAAAAGAAAGACTTGAGAGATATGGTTCGACTTTAGGGCGGAGGGTAAAATCCATTGCAGCTACATGGAAAGAGACAAAAGCACGCATGTATGATCTGCAAAGAAATTCAGCCAGGGTAGGAAAAGAGGGAATAGAGGAACTGTTGAAAGAGAAAAATGAGAAGAAGGATGAAAAGAAAAAAAATAAGGGAAATATGCAGAAAGTAGACTGGGAGTATTGATTCCTCAAACAAAGAATGTCTTCATTTTAGACCAAAAAGAATTTTAAACCAAAGAGCCTGTCCCTTAAAAAACGTAATCATACGTCATTTTAGGTAATCAAGGGAACTAGCAACTCAATAGGAAAAAGATGCAGAAGAGAGAAATGTCTCTTTCACGGGAGAAAGGCGCATCTAACTTCAAAAAGAAAAATAAGAAAGAATTACGTCAGGAAAAAGATTTAGATTTATATTTTCATAAAATTCCCGCCCGGCATATAAAGCGACATTATAAACAAAATTCACCTGAAGAAGTAGGCTGGAGCCAGTATAAGCTCTGGCCAAGAAGTGAGACAAAGAAAGTACATATCTCAATGAATATGGCTACAATCCATGGGATAGCCAAAAAATTAATCGCTAGAGAGTGGGCCAGGGTTTTGGGCAGACCAATGAGTTCCCGATATGATAACTTGGAAATAGAGGCTGCCTCTTTGAAAAATAGAATGGAAAAAAAGAAAGAGAAGAAATGATTCAGAAAATGGCCAATATTAAGCTAAGAAGATAGAGCTGATCTATATAAATACAAGATAAAATATGAAGAAAGATGAGCATATGGATGATTGAAGGAATTATTTCTTTATGGAGGTAAAGTAAGATGAGTGAAGAAAAAAAGAAAAAAAAGAAAGAAAAAGAGGAATTTAAAGTAGATTTTGATCTAGGCAACCACATTTCTTTTGGAGGTATATTTAAGGGAATTAGTAATCTTATTGATCTGGCTTCCAAATTATCTGAGGAGGCAGGCGAGATAAAGAAAGAAGGTGAGATAAAGCTGGGCAAGGAGATAAAGGGGGTGTATGGCTTTAATATAAGGACAATGGTTGGAGGCAAACCTGTAATAGAGACCTTTGGAAATATCAAGAAAACACCCAAGGGTCCAGTGGTAGAAGAAGAGAGAGAGCCTTTAGTGGATATCTTTGATGAAGAGGACCATATATTAATAGTTGTCGAACTTCCTGGTGTTCCAGAGAATGACATCAATTTTGAATTAAGAGGTGATATTCTCAAGCTTTCTGCTGAGGCTGGAGATAGAAAATATTCCAAAGAGATCTTGGTCTCTTCAAAGGTGAGAAAAGGCAAAATTGAATCATCTTATAAAAACGGAATTTTAAAGATCAAACTTATTAAAACAGGTAAGAAAAGCACAAAAAGCAAGAAAAACTAAAAATGGCAGAAAAGGCAAAATTAATAACTCTCAAAGCAGCTGAAGCAGAAAGCAGGGATGTGGGGAGAGGTATAGCCAGATTGGATCCAAAGGATATGGAAAAGATAGATGCCTCGGTAGGGGACATGATCGAATTAGAAGGGAAAAAAAAGACTGTAGCCAAGGTGATGCCAGCTTATATGGAAGATAGAGGCAAAGGCATTATCCAAATCGATGGCATTATTCGAGAAAACGGACAGATAGGGCTGGATGAAAAGATTAGGATAAAAAAGACAGAATATAAGCCAGCAAATAAAGTCATTTTAGCTCCCATGACTGTCAGTTCACTCCGCGGAGATAGAGATACAAGGTATATTGGACGTTTATTAGAAGGTCTGCCTTTGGTTACTGGAGATAGAGTAAGGGCAAATCTATTTGGCACTCGATCATGTGATTTTAGGGTCGTAAATACTGTTCCCAAAGGACTCCCCGTTATACTTCAACCAAATACATTAATAGAAATGAAAGAAGAGGAGGTTCCTGAAAGAAGACGAGGACTTAGACTCTCCTATGAGGACATCGGTGGCTTAGATAAGGAGATTCAGAGGATTAGAGAGATGATTGAGCTTCCTTTGAAATATCCTCAGGTCTTTGAGAGATTAGGAATCGAGCCTCCCAAAGGAGTTTTTCTGTATGGTCCCCCAGGTTGTGGAAAGACTTTGATTGCCAGGGCAGTAGCCAATGAGACCGATGCCTATTTTACCAGCATAAGTGGGCCTGAGATCATGGGTAAGTTTTATGGAGAGAGTGAGGCCAGATTAAGAAGTTTATTTGATAATGCTCAGGCTCATGCCCCAGCCATAATATTTCTGGATGAGATTGAATCTATTGCTCCCAAGCGCGAAGAGATGGGAGCAGAGAAACAGGTAGAACGGAGAGTAGTGGCTCAGCTTTTATCCTTGATGGATGGACTTGAATCAAGAGGGCAAGTTATTGTAATTGCTGCTACCAATATTCCAAATGCTGTGGATCCAGCGTTGAGAAGACCAGGCCGCTTTGACAGAGAGATAAGCATTCCCATACCTGATAAGAACGCCCGACTGGAAATAATTCAGATTCACACACGGGGTATGCCTCTCTCTGATGATGTGGATTTAGAGAAACTTGCTTCTATCACTCATGGCTTTGTAGGAGCAGATTTGGAGGCCCTGGCTCGGGAGGCAGCCATGACTTCATTGAGAAAGATCCTGCCCAAAGTCAATTTTGAATTAGAGGAAATTCCTTACGAGACTCTTCTGGAACTAGAAGTAACCACGGATGATTTCATGGAAGCTTTAAAAGAAGTAGGCCCTTCGGCAATTCGTGAGGTTTTTGTGGAAGTCCCTGATGTTAAATGGGAAGATATAGGCGGCTTACAAGATATAAAAGATGAACTAATAGAAGCAGTGGAGTGGCCTCTTAAGTATCCTGAAATTTTTGCAAAAGCAAAAACAAATCCTCCTAAGGGAATAATCCTTCATGGCCCCCCCGGAACAGGAAAGACCTTAATCGCTAAGGCTGTAGCCAATGAAAGTGAGGTAAATTTTATTGCAGTCAGTGGGCCCTCTCTTATGAGTAAATATGTCGGAGAAAGCGAGAGAGGGGTAAGAGAAGTCTTCAGAAAAGCTAAACAAGCTTCCCCCTGCATCTTATTTTTTGACGAAATAGATGCTCTTGTTCCTCAGAGAGGAACTCTTGGGGATACCACCCGGGTTACAGAACGAGTCATCAGTCAGTTCCTTGCAGAATTGGATGGGATAGAAGAATTAAAGGGAGTGATAGTGCTTGCCGCCACCAATAGGATAGACATCGTTGATCCGGCAATACTTCGCGCTGGAAGATTCGACCTTATTTTGGAATTACCCATTCCCGATCAAAAGGCAAGGATTGAGGTCCTTAAGATCCATACAAAAGGTAAACCCTTAGCAAAGAATATAAATCTTATTGAACTGGCCCAAGAAACAAAAGACTGGACAGGTGCAGATATAGAAGCAATGGTTAGACGTGCATCTATGCAGGCTGTAAAAGAAGTTATTGAAAGACTTAAGGGAAAAATAAGTGAGGAAAAAATAAAAGGATTTGCCATAGCCAAAAAGCATTTTGAAGAGGCAATAAGACTGTTGAAAGCACAAAAGGAATAAGTCAAAGAGGATAAATTAAATGGCCCAAGCAATATATGTATATGGTGTTATAGGGGCCAATGAGGAGAAGAGATTTGTCCCTATGGAGAAAGCTTGCTCAACTGAAGTCTATACCATTCCCTACAAGGATATTGCTTCTGTTGTAAGTGATTATCCAAAAAATTCTTTTGATTACAGAACTAGGGAAATAGTAGCTAAAGAATTAATCAAACATCAGACTGTTATCGAGAATATCATGAAGGAATATACTATTATTCCTATTAAATTCGGTACTCTTCTGGAAAATACCGATGGGGTTAAAAAGGTTTTGGAAAAAGGCTATTCTGAATTCAAAGATAAGCTAGAAAAAATAGGGAAAAAAATAGAGCTAGATGTTGTTGCTGTCTGGAATAACCTTGATTCAATTATCAAGAGAATTGGGGAGGAAAACGAAGAAATCAGTAAATTTAAAGAGGAGATAGCTAAAAAATCAGCGCAGGATACATTCCAGGAAAGAATTGAAATTGGAAGCATGATTAAAGATGCCTTAGAAAAAGAAAAGTCTGATTTACAGACTAAAATGCTTGAATTTTTAAAGGAAAAAGTAAAGGTCTGTGAGTTTAAAAGGCATGAGCTTATGGATGATAGAGTGATTTTAAATTGTGCTTTTCTTCTAGATAAAGATAAAGAGAATGAATTTGATCGAGCTCTGAAAGAATTAAATGAAAAGTACAATGAGAAGATAAATTTCAGATGTATAAGCTCTCTTCCTTTATACAGCTTTTTTACATACGAAGTGAAGAAGGTCAATTTTGAGAACATTGATAATGCAAGGAAATTATTAGGGTTAGGTGAGGAAGTGGACATCTCTGAGATAAAAGCTTCTTATCGCAGATTGGCTCGAGAAAAGCACCCTGATAAATTTCCTGATGATATTGATGCTCAAAAAAAATTTGAGGAAATACAAAGAGCATATAAGATGTTATTAGATCATTGCCAAAATGAAAGGAAGTCCCTCAGAAAGGAAGATATCGAATCAAGCTATATGATTAGCATTTTTGATATAGGCCACGTACGATGAATAAGACAAAAATGTCATTCAGATTCGTTTATGCGAGGAATTGAAAAAGGATAAATGAAAAATGTCCGATGAAGGCAAATATTTATATTGCATAATTGAAGAAGCTTCACATCGTACTTTTGGCTCCATTGGAATTGGAGAAAAAAGAAATGAAGTGCACACTTTGTGTTATCGCGATTTGGCCTGTATCCTCAGTTCCACTCTTATGACTAAATATTTAATTAACAGAAATAATTTAATGGCTCACGAGAAAGTAATAGAAGAAGTAATGAAAGAATACACTGTCCTGCCCATAAGATTTGGAACCATTGCTACCAGTAACGATGAAGTAAGAAGCTTGTTAATGAAGAATTATCATGAATTCAAAAAACTCCTAAGATCAATGGACAACAAAGTAGAGATGGGACTTAAAGTATTCTGGCTCAATATGGACATGATTTTCAAAGAAATAGCTGCTTCTGATAGAGAGGTAAAAGCATTAAAAGAAAAAATTCAGAAGAAACATAAAGATTTTTCCTTGGATGAAAGATTTACTCTGGGCGAGAAAGTGAAGAATGCTCTGGAAAGGAAGAGAGAAGCTGAAGCTGATGAGATCCTTCGGCCATTAAAATCCAAGTGTATCGATTTCTGCTTGAATGAACCTGCAGGAGATAGTGTGGTTCTCAACTGCGCCTTTTTAATCGATAGAATGCAGGAGAGAGAATTTGATGACATAGTTGAGAATTTAACTAGGAAACATAACAACCATAAATTTAAATATATAGGACCCTCACCACCCTTCAACTTTGTTAATTTAGTCATAAGATGGGCTGGAGGAAAATAAAGGTTACTTAGTCATGTCGACAGAAGGAAAGTATATTTATTGCATAATCGATGATCACGAGGAGAAGGACTTAGGTATGGAGGGAATAGGAAGCCGAGGAGACAGAGTTCATACTGTTGTCTTCGAAGATATAGCTGCAGTGGTCAGCAATTCGCCCATAGTTAAATACCCTATCTCAAAAGAGAATACTTTAGCTCATATGAAGGTGATGGAAAAGTTCATGGATGATTATACCATTCTTCCTGCAAAATTCGGCACAATCGCTGGGGGAAGTAAAAGACGAAATCCCCAGGATAGAATCAAAATTGAAATACTAATGGCAAGGTATATAGAAGTTAAGGACCTTTTAACTCGAATGACCAATAAAATTGAACTTGGCCTCAAGGCTGTTTGGATGGATATGAAGACTATCTTCAAGGAGATTGTCGAGGAGAACAAGGATATTGAGATATTAAAGAAGAGAATATCAACAGGGAATACTGCCAAGTCCTTGAGCCACAGAATAGAATTAGGAGAGATGGTCAAAAAGGCTCTGGAAGCAAAGAGAATTGAAGAGGAATTAGAGATTTTAAAAATGCTAGATGGGGCTTATAGTGAACTCCGGCAGAATAAGATATTTGGGGATAATATGATAACCAATTCTGCTTTCTTGCTTGAGAAACATCGGATAGATGAATTTGACAACATTATCGAGCAATTGAACTCAGCTTACAAGGACAGAATAAGATTCAAGTATGTAGGTCCTGTTCCTCCCTGTAACTTTGTAGAGCTTGTCATTACTTTGAAAGGAGACGAAGATGAGAGAGGAAAAGAAAGCACGTCGAGAATCTAAAAAGGAAGTAAATTTCAGCTTAACCGATATATTGTTTCCCTTTCTTCTTCCCTTAAAAGGAGTAGCATGGATTGGCGAGAAGGTAAAGGAGGTTGCAGAAATGGAGTTTACTGATAGATCCAAGGTGCAGGAGGAACTGTTAAATCTTCAGATGCTTTTTGATATGGATGAAATAAGTGAGGAAGAATTTAAAAAGAAAGAGGAGAAGCTTTTAGATAAATTGGAAACAATCAGGAAATATGAAGAAGAAAGAGAAGGATAAAATAATAAAGAAGGAGGTTAGCATGGCACCGAACATATCCGAACTGGTTAAGAAAGCCCGTGAAGAACTAAGTAAAATTACCGGCCTTGAACTTTCAGCCACTTTGGGTGCCGCCAGAGAAGATTTGGGCTGGAAGATAATCCTGGAGATGATAGAGAAGCATTCTATTCCGGATCAGATGGATATATTAGCTATTTATGAGGCTATATTAGATGATGAAGGCAATCTGATCGAATTCAATCGCAAGGGCTTGAGAAGGCGGTTGGATACTGAAACATCAGAGATAGTATAGAACAAAAGGATTCAAGACAAAAATAATATAGCACACCTGGATTATTCATGAATAATCCAGCCACATTATTTAAATCACAGAATATTTCAAATAGTCCCGAATAGAGATTTAAGGAGGGCATAAATGGCACTACAAGCGACAAGAAGCACATCATATACTCTAATAGATGTCATAGATAGAGTTTTGGATAAGGGCCTGGTAATCAATGCCGATATAGCTATCTCTTTGGCTGGGATAGAGCTTTTAGGAATAAAAATAAGAGCATCAATAGCATCGCTTGAAACCGCCGCCAAATATGGTCTTGAATTTCCATCAGGTACTAATCTGGAGACTGCTGCCTGGAATGAAGCAAGCGTAATGAAAGAGAGTTGCCCACAATGCGAGAAGAAGGTACCAGTAGAAGAACTTATGAGTACTGGATGCCCTTGGTGCGGGTGGGCGAGTGCAATGTCAAGAATCAACGCCAAGTCTAAGAGCAATGCCACAGCCAATATGGCTAAAAAATAATTTTTTCTGTTCAGAATACCATAAGAACGTCATTGTGAACTCCAATAAATTAAATAAGAGCAATCTTAATTTTTCCCATAGGAATTAGAAGAAAATGAAGGAATCAAATAGAGAGGGAGACAAGAAAAAAATAAAGGAACTTGAAGAAAGAATCAGAAAGCTTGAAAAAGAAAGAGAGAAAAAGAAGACAGAACCAGGGAAAGAACAAGAAGAAACAAACGCCGCTGAGATTCTTAGGAGCGTAGGCCGCATGTTTGGCTTAAACGGTTTGATAAAGAGCGCTGAAAAGCTTCCTGAATTCCAGGAAAGGTTAAAAAAGATCGATGAAGAACTGAAAAGAAAATTGAAAACAGCTCCTTTAAAAAAACCAGAAGGGAGAATATCCTATCAGAAGATAGGATCCAGACCAAAATCCTCTATAATGGAGAAGCCAGGGATAAAAAAAGAGATGTCTTTTCCGAAGGAAAGAGAAGTAGATATATTTGATGAGGATAATTACATATTAGCCATCATTGAGATTCCTGGCGCCGATGAAAAAAGTATAAAAGTAAATTTAAAGAAAGACAAATTAGCCATTTTTGCTGATAAGGCTGGGAAAAAGTATCACAGAGAAATAATATTGCCCTGTGTGCCTAAAGGAGTAATGACCAAGACTTACAAGAATGGAATACTGGAAGTAAAGATAATTAAAAACACAAAATGAAAAATTAATAAGGGCCTTAAAGAATACGAACTATGAACTAATCAAGAGTTAATCGTGCCCATTGATATAAACGAGGACAACCTAAAACACGGACTTTTAGGTCTGGTCATTGCTTTAGTAGAGATAATCAGAGATGCGCTCAAGCATCAGGCGCTCAGACGCATGGAAGGCGGAAGCTTGAGGGATGAAGAAATTGAGAGGTTAGGAACTGCTCTTGAGGAAATTGATATTGCTATTGATCAGATGAAAAAAGAGCAGGGAATTTCTGAGACAGTCAAATCAGTGAGGGATGGGTTGGATGGTCTTGTGGATGATGTCTTAGATCAGATAGTAAACCCAGCGAAATGGAAAGAGGAATACGAAAAAAAGGAGGTTAAAAATGGCTGAAGGTAGATATGTTTATTGTATTGTTGAGAGTTCTCAAGAGACGCAGTTAGGGAACATCGGGATTAATGGAATTCGTGTTTATACTATACCTTACCAGGATATATCTGCCATAGTTCACAACTGTCCTCCTGAACCATATGAATCAGAAGACAATGATGTGGTGAAAAACTGGGTTATAACACATGAAAAGGTTATAGAGACAGCCTGGGAGAGGTTGGGGATAGTTCTCCCCTTAGGATTTGACACTATAATCAGGACTGGGGAAGAAAAAGATCCAAAAAAAGTGGTTAGAGATTGGATAAAAGAGGATTATCAAAACCTGAAAAAAAAGTTAGATAGAGTAAGAGGTAAAGCAGAATATGGGGTTCAAATTTCCTGGGATACTAAGATCATCTCTCATGCGCTAATAGAAAAAGATGAAGAACTTAATAAATTAAGCGAGGATATTAAATCCAAGCCCAAAGGTGTGGCCTATATGTATAGGCAAAAGTTAGAAAAGTTAATCAGAGAAAAATTGCTGAGAGAAGCAGAAAATCATTTCAAGGAGTTCTATGGAAGAATTAAAAAATGTACTGAAGATATTAGAATGGAAAAAATAAAGAAAGAAGAAGAGCCAAGGCAGATGCTTATGAATCTATCGTGCTTAGCGGATAAAAACGATGCGAAAGCGTTAGGTGATGAATTAGATAAGATTAACAATAAGGAAAGTATCTTTGTTCGCTTCACCGGACCCTGGCCTCCCTACTCATTTGTGTAACAGAGCGAAGCGACAGATGGAACCAGAACGGGATTGGAAGGGTAGAGCAACTTTAGTTGATTTATTGGATAGGATTTTTGACAAGGGAGTCGTTCTCTATGCTGATGTCATCATCTCGGTTGCCGGCATTCCTTTGATTGGGGTAAACCTCAGGGCTGTGTTAGCTGGAATGGAAACTATGTTGGAGTACGGAGTAATGCAGGACATGGATGTCAAAACCCGTATGTGGGAATCCCAGAAGAGCAAGACGAAAGAGGTTCCCTTGATAAAGGGAGAAGAACTCGTTTTAAAAATGTATGGCTCTTACCACTATAAGAGTGGAATTTATAATGCCTGGAAATCGGGACACATATACCTTACCAATACCAGGCTTTTGCTTTATCAGAAGGAATTTAATGAAAAAGTCTTCGAGACTCCAATTGATAGAATAAAAGCCATAACAGTGATAAGGCAGACATCTTTTACCGGAAAAGACAAAAACATCATACATCTATATCTCCAGGGAAAAAAAGTGGTCCGGCTAAGTGTCCATGATACTGAAAAGTTCAAGCAAGAACTCGAGTCTTCAATAGAAAAAGCCGGGATGACTTTAGATGAGGTAAATCAGTATGAAGAAGAAAAAGAAACTTGCCCTCAATGCGGAATTCTTGCTCCAGTTAAAGAATTGTTAGAAAAGGAATGCTCAAAGTGCGGTTGGGTCAGCATAACACAAAAAAAAAATAAAAGTTGAAAATTGAAAATGAGCAAAACAATTGGCATTGATTTAGGAACTACATTTTCAGTGGCAGCTTATATAGAAAATGGGAAAGCCAAAGTTATTCCCAGCAGTGAAGGAGGCAATCTCATACCCTCAGTAGTTGCTTTTACTGAATCCGGCTCTCAATTGGCAGGAAGACTTGCCAAGGCTCAAGCAGCGGCCAATCCTGCTCGGACTATAACTTCTATTAAACGTTGGATGGGAAGCGATAAAAAGATAGAAATAGATGGGAAGATATACACACCTCAGGAGATATCGGGCCTTATCTTGCGAAAGGTGAAAAAGGAAGCAGAGGCATTTTTAGGTCAAGAGGTAAAAAAAGCAGTCATAACTGTACCTGCCTATTTTAACGACAATCAGCGCCAGGCCACGATGGAAGCGGCAGTTCTGACAGGGCTGGATGTGATGCGGATTATAAACGAACCTACTGCTGCTTCCTTAGCATATGGCCTCCATAAAGAGGATGCCCACCTTATCTTGGTGTGGGATTTAGGAGGAGGAACCTTTGATGTTTCCATTTTAGAATTAGGTCAGGGAGTGTTTGAAGTAAAAGCAGTAAACGGAGATACCCATCTTGGCGGTGATGATTGGGATCGAAGAATAACAGACTATTTAGCAGAGGAATTCAAAAAAATCCATAAAATTGATCTAAGAGAAAATAGAATAGCCCTCCAGAGATTGAAAGAAGCTTCGGAAAAGGCAAAAAAAGATTTATCTCAAAAGCCTGTCACTAATATCAGAATTCCTTTTATTGCTCAAGACAAAGAATTAGAAGCCAGTCTTATCAGGGCAAAATTCGAAGAACTCACCAAGGATTTGTTAGAGAAGATGATTGGTCCCACTAAACAGGCGCTAAAAGATGCTAAACTCTCTCCCCAGGATATTGATAAAGTAGTCTTAGTGGGAGGATCGACTAGAATGCCTGCGGTTCAAAAACTGGCAAGAGAACTTTTTGGAAAAGAGCCCTACATGGATATCGATCCCGATGAGGCAGTGGCTATTGGAGCAGCTATTCAAGCCGGAATTTTAGCAGGTGAAGTGAGCGATGTCACTCTGGTAGATATTACTCCTCTTTCCTTAGGAATAGAAACCATAGGAGGAATTTCTACCAAAATTATAGAACGAAATAACTCTATCCCCGTTTCCCAGAGCCAAATCTTTACTACTGCCCGCAACAACCAGACACAAGTGGATATTCATATTTTACAGGGTGAAAGAGCCTTAGCCAAAGATAATATCAGTCTGGGCAAATTTACCTTAGATAATATCCCTTCTGCTCGAAGAGGAGAACCTCAGATCGAGGTTGCTTTCCAAATAGATGCCAATGGTATTCTTCAGGTCTCTGCTTTGGATTTACACACCGAAAACCAGAAGAGCATAAGACTAAGCTCTTCCAAGAGGCTATCTCAAGACCAGATTAATAGAATGCTGGAAGAAGCTAAGATATATACTGAGGAGGACGAGAAGAGTAAAGAATATATTCAGATTGGAATTAAAGCTGAAGGTATGATGGTCAGTGCTCAAATAATTATAGAAGAAGGCTATGAGATTTTGGATAGATTCCAAAAAGATGAGCTAGAGAAAGGTATCTTAAAAATCAAAACAGCTTTGGCGCAGGGAAAAGGGGAAGAAATAAAATTAGAAACAGATAGGTTAAAGAAACTCATAGAAGTTATTTATGATGAAGTTAAGGAGAAGAAAAGAAAAAGAGAAACAGAGCCCTGCCTAAAAATTTAAAAGAGAAATATGGCGCTATAATGTTTAACACTCTCCAAGTGAAATTCGTGTTAAAATGAAAAAAGACGATTTACAAAGCGCTTGGATGCCTGATCATCTTTATTTATCCAATTTAAGGTGGCAGAAAATTGTCTCGTAACTGGATTATGGTCAAAGATTTATAAATATGGAAAAAAAGATATTTGAAGAACCATTATTGCATATTAACCAGGAGGCCATAGATAGAATTTTGGCTGAGTTGGATCCTGAAAGCAGAGCGATTGTTTCTTATGTCTGGCAAAACAGATATGCCACCATCGAGGAATTGGCTTCTTCCAGTGATGCCTCCAATCATATGGATGTTCTTCTGAAAATAAAAGAAGTTATAAATCCCTTAGCAGAGAAAATGGTCGGTAGCCCCCTTTTAGTTTTTGAAAAGTTAAAAGTAGATCCCGAAACTGGAAAAAAGATTTTATTCAGTTGGTGGCTTATAGGGAGAGAAAGAGAAAAAATAAGAAGAAGAGGATTTGTAGATTTACTGGATGAGGAAGATTATCTAAGAATTCTCATAGAATTATTAGGTGTGAGTGAGGAAAATATTCGGTTAAAATTGAATCAAAATAAACTTTTAATACTTGCACATTCTTCAGGACGAAAATATGAAGAAGAGATTCCCCTTCCTGTCAATGTTAATTTGAAGGGAATTAGCAAAAAATACAAAAATGGAATCCTGGAAGTGAGATTACAAAAGGCATAAGTTGTCTAGATAAACAATAGGGATTGCCATGAGAAGACTGATTTATGTGCCAATTATCCATATAAGCGCTGATCTGGGTAATATAGCTTCTGAAGTGAATAAAAGAGGAAAAAGTCTGATTGGAGATAAAGATTGGAAGAGACACAAGGAAGTTATTTTAGGATTTTGGGACTCTATAGACGGATATTTCGACTCTTTAAATGTAAAAATTTTAAAAATATATCAGGATGGATTAGTGGCTAATGGGATTGTGGGGCTGAAGATTGTCGCTGATGGCGTGAAGAAAGGAAGCAAGAATTATGAAATTGTTTCTCGACTGATTAAATGTGGAGCTCAGTTGGTAAAAACTGAGAGCTTTCCTGCAGTCAAAAAGGAATATGATTATCTCATACAAATAACCAAGGCAAAGAAGTCTATAAAAAAAATAATAGCTGCTCTAAATTACAGATTTCATAAGAAGATATTGCTAAAAAAAA
Source organism: uncultured Eubacteriales bacterium (assembly GCA_964429795.1). GTDB lineage: Bacteria > Acidobacteriota > Aminicenantia > Aminicenantales > Aminicenantaceae > CAYSCW01. Next base: position 56,539 of record CAYSCW010000012.1, on the reverse strand, counting down.
GAGATGAATTTATTGCCGAAACCATAGATAATACCTTAAAGCAAGACGAAACCGGAGTTCTTTTTTTAGGAGCTCATCATGAGATCATTCCCAGACTTCCGGAAGATATTGAAATAATAGAAATAAAGAAAAGAGAGAGAATAAATGAATATCAGAAAAGTTTATTGACAAAAAAGAATAAAGACAAACTGAATCAACTGGCACATTACCTTATTTCTCCCATACAATAACAATTTTGCCCTCCAACTAACATCCCTCCCCCATACTTTCCGATAAAATCTCGTCTATCTTTATCAGTGCTAGTATTATCACACTTGACGAATTCAACAAGAATATTCTCAACAGGGGCTTCCCTTTTTGCTTTTTTCAGCACCTACTCTACCTGAAAAAACAAGCTCGATACTCTTCTCCAATTCTCTAATCCCAAAAGGCTTAATCAAGATGTCTAAAGATCTGATCTCCTTTGCTCGCTCCAATGTTCTGTCATCTCTATAAGCAATAAGCATGATATAAACAACCGGAATCAATCCTCCTTCTTTAGAACATTATTCTTAACAATCTCTTCCACTTTGCATGTAATGTCTTCCGCAACTCGATCCAATCTCCTGCTGGCTTCGCCTCCTGAAACCTCCATGGTGGTGAAGGAAACCGAAGGATTAATACTGGTAATTTGAAAAATCTCACAGGATGCCAATTGCTCCTGAATTCGTCGCACAAGCACATCTGCCTCTCTCTTATCGGCACATGCCAGCAGGAAAAAGCTCTCTGCCTGTTTAAGATCAGTGTTGCTAGGCAATAGCACTTCCAAATCAGGAATCAAGCTATTCTTCAGAACATCTCGAACCACTCTAACAACCTGCTCCCATGTTTTTGGAGATAACGGCCTTCCAGGTGGGGCTAATTCGACAGTGACAACAGACAGAAAACCCTTCTTCAAGTTCTCTGGGATAAGGATTGGTGCAAGCAACTTCGCCAGGGAAAAAATGGGCAATGTAAAGAAAAATGAGCTGCCCTCTTTAGGTTGGCTCTCTACCCATACCTGACCCCCATGGTGATTGACTATTTCTTTACAGATATAAAGGCCGAGTCCTAGCCCCTTGCTTCGTCCTCTCGGCGTAGCCTTTGATTGGTAGAGATAATTAAATATTTTATCTTTCTCTAGGGGATCAATTCCATAACCAGTATCCATCACCTCAACACATACAAAATCAGGATTCTTGTCGAAAACATATCCTCGGATAATGATCCTTCCATTTTCAGGCGTAAATTTTAGGGCATTATCTATAAGATTGTTGAGTATTTGTCTGACTTTTACTGAATCAGCATAAACAAAAGGCAAATTAGCGGGGACTTCGGAGATAATGGTCACTCCATCCGCGTCAGCTCTCTTCTGAAAACCAGCCAAAGTCGTGTTCATCAAATCAGCGATCGAAAGAGGCTGAGGATCAGTTTTTATCTTACCTGTAATCACTCTTGTGAAGTCCAAAAGATCTCTGATCATGGTGTTGAGTTGGTTGGTGTTTCGCAAGATTATCTCCAGATCAACACGTTGCATTGGGGTGATTTTGCCATCCAGTCCATCCAGAAGAATAGTGACAAATTGATGAATAACCGTAAGTGGCGTCCTCAACTCGTGAGAAACATAGGAAATGAATTGGTCTCGCGCTTCTATTTGTTCCTTTTGTACTCTTAGTAGCTTTTCCATTACTCGTTTACGCTCAGTGATATCTCGGATCGATACAAGATAACTTGGTTTACCTTCCCAATCTGTTTTAACTACCCGGATCTCACCAATCCCTGACTCTCCATTCGGGCGAAAAATCTCAATCTCATCAGTCTCTTCTGTTGCTAGAGGTAAATCGGACTTTTTTCCGGTTAGTTCACTCGCCTTACTGCCAAAGTACTCTTCAGCTCTTTTGTTAACAAAGCGGATAATTCCTTCATCATCCACAACTATAACACCCTCGGCAGTCCTTCCTATAATGTTGTCAAAGGTTGCTTTACTTGTTTTCAATGCTTTCAGCAACCGATCATGCTCAGAAACATCTCGAAAAGCCACTATGACCTCTGTAATGTTTCCTCTTTCATCTCTGAGGGGGGCATTGCTGGCTTCGATAAGAATGCTCTTTTTATCCTTGGTGATCAACCGAAGAGAATTGTTCAGTTTAAGTACAGATCCTTCTTTGACCACCTTAGATACAAGATCTTCTATTCTTCGGCCTGTATTCTCGCTTATGACATTAAAGATTTCAGACAGTTTTTTCCCGATCGCCTCGTCTTTCTTGTAGCCGGTCAAAATTTTCGCAATCGGATTCATGAATGTCACTATGCCGCCAATGTCGGCAACAATAACGGCATCATTGATATTCTTGAGTGTTGTTGAAAGCCATTGCTGAGTCTGCCTCAGCTTCTTTTCCGTTCTGTGTTTGTAGAGAGAGATCTCCAGAATGCTGTGCAATTCTCTTCTCTCGAATGGCTTGATGATATAGCCAAAGGGTTCTGTTATTCTGGCCTTTTTCAATGTTTCTTCTTCTGCATAAGCAGTCAAATAGACAACAGGAATATCAAACCTGAGACGTATCTCATCAGCCGCTTCAATACCTTCCATTTTCCCGTTGAGTTTAATATCCATCAGGACCAAATCAGGTTTATCTTCCTCTGCCTTCTTGAGCGCTTCTTCTCTGGAAGACGCTATGGAGCAGACAGAATAACCAAGATTATCCAAAGTCATTCGGATGTTTTTAGCGGTAATCTTCTCATCTTCTACGATTAAGATCTTTGCTCTAGTCATGAATTTAATCTTCTAAATTCAACCTGTCGTTTTTCTTTTCCCTGTCCTTTTTGATACCGTGCTTTAGGTTTAAGATTTCAAAGCTAAGGGCAGCCTTACTATGAAGGTACTACCTTTACCTGCCTCACTCTCCACTTCGATTGTACCCCCAAGTCCCTCGACTATGGTCTTGGTAACAGCCAGGCCGAAGCCGATCCCCTTGGACTTAGTTGTGAAGAGCGGTTCAAACAGCTTTTTAAGGTGCTTTCTGGGAATTCCTACTCCTGTATCTTTGAAGGAAATGGCCACCATCTTCGAACTTTCCAACTTAGATTCGATGGATAACTCTCCACTCTTAGGCATCGCCTGGATGGCATTAAGAATGATGTTTCCAAAGACATGAGCAAGTTGATCGGGATCAGCCAGGATGGCTGGCATTTTTTCATCTAGATGGCAGACCACCTTGATATTCTCTGGCATGGCATTTCGAGAAAGTTCTTCTTGCACAAGTTCATTCACATTAACTTTATGCCGGATTGGAGTCTTTGTTTGAGCGAAATTTAGAAAGCTGCTGATGATCCTCTCGGATTTTGCCACTTCCTTCCTCAGGAGCTCTATAGTCTCTTTCACTTCTGGATCAGTCTCTTCCAGTGTCATATTGAGAAAATATACAGCATTCTTTATTGCTCCCAGGGGATTGCGAAGCTCGTGGCCTACTCCACCAGCCAATTGGCCTAACACAGCAAGCTTCTCCTTGAGGACCAGTTGCTCCTGCATTTCTGTGATTTTGGTGATATCATGTTGTGTCGAGACATAATTTAATATTTTGCCGTCTTTGTCCTTAAGCGCACTTACTGCTGCATAGCTTAGGAATTCAGTATTGTCTTTTCTTTTATTATGGATCTCTCCTTCCCAACTACCCTTGTTTTCAATCTCATGCATTATCTGTTTCATGATTGCTTCTGACGAGGGCCCTGCATATAAGATTGATAAATACTTACCTATTAATTCACCATTTTTATAACCAAACTGTTTATCCATAGCTTCATTTGTGTAGATCACTACGCCATCTTGGGATGTAATGCATACAGCCTCCTTAGCTATTTCAATCGCTTTAAGAAGTTTCCCTTTCTCTTCCTCTATGGTTCTGAATTTCTCTTCACTCTCATGAAGCTCCTCTGCTACCCGTTTGCACGCGGTTTCTGATTTTACTAATTCATCAATTCTCTCGCGAAGTCGCCTTAATTCCATTATTAGTTGATTTTTTGTTTTCTCTTCGTCTTCCATTTCAATTCCTTAAAGGAGATGCAATGGTTCCATAAATTAATAAGCCTGCATTATTCATAAACATGCAAAATTTGTCATGGAAGAGAGGGGAAATCAGGGACATGTTCCAATTTTCTGAAATCGGAAACGTGTCCATTGAATTCCTGAATAATCCAGGTAAGTCACATATTTCTCAAGCTATTATCAGAATTTCTCAAATGAGGGGTAATAATAGAATTATACATCAATCTAGCGAGGTGCATCCCGCAGCCTGGAGCGAAAGAGGGCTAGAACATGCTCTTGGACGAGTGGATATTGCCTTTCACCGTAAGAATGTAGATTTGCTTTTCCATCTCCACCTTCTTTGTCCGAGTACAAATTATATCTATCCCGACCCTGTTCTTTGGCTTTGTACATGGCAATATCCGCATTTTTTATTAGGGATCCTGCATTCCCGCTGCAATCGGTGAAGATCGAAATCCCAATGCTAGCTGTGATCTTGACACTATAGCTATTAAATTTAAATGGCCTGCGCATATCTACCAAGACCTTCTGAGCAACTTTGGCCACATCTTTGATTTGACTAATTTCTGGAAGCAACAGCAAAAATTCGTCTCCTCCAATACGAGCGACTGAATCGCTCTTTCTTAAGAGGTTTGACAGGCGTTGCGCAATATGGCGCAATAACTTATCACCAGCACTGTGTCCCAACCTATCATTAATATCCTTGAAGTGATCCAGATCAAGCAACATAACAGCCAGTTTTTGTTTGTTACGCCGTGCACGAACGAGCTCTATTGAAAGACGGTCCTGGAAAAGCGTCCGGTTAGGCAAGCCGGTCAGAGCGTCATGAGTGGCTAAATAAATAAGCTCTTCTTCTTCTTGTATGCTCTCGGACAATTTTAGATGCATCTCCTGGTATAATCTTCGCTTCTCTATTTCCTGCCACTGTTTTTCTAGCATCTTTTTTATTGCAGCCAACATCTCATTCAATTTCAGAGGCTTGGTGAAATAGGCTGATGCCCCTCCATTTAAGGATCTCATCGTGTTCTCCATAGAGGCATATCCAGTCATAACGATCACATCCATGAAAGGATGCATTTCCTTCAAAGGAGCCAAGAGTTCTGTTCCTTCCTTGTCAGGAAGCATAATGTCCAGAAGGGCCACATTGAAGAATCTTTGCTTCGCCATTTTTAGTGCTTCTTTCCCGGTTCCTGCGGTTTCTGTATCATAGCCTTTCTTTCTGAATATGAATGCCAGAGTTTTCCGAGTGCTCTCATCATCTTCGATGATGAGGATCTTGGGTTTCTCTTTCATGGTGTGTTTCCAGCTTTTTTGATATCTGGTATCGTAACTAAGGCTTTTATCCATAATGAGATCGTCTCATCGTTGCGCTACCCGCAATGACATAGGATGAATATCCCTCATAGATCAAATTCAATCTTGAATGATGTCCCGGGATATCGGCGAAGCTTGATACTACCCTCAAGTTGCTCGACTAAAGTATTCACGACTTGCAGCCCCAAAGACTCTGTGTTTCGGAAATCTAGATCTTTCGGAAAACCAATGCCATTATCGCTAACAATCAGCTTTAATTTATTATTGCTATCTGGACTCATGCTGATATGAATTCTGCCTTCTTCTCTACTTCTTCCCTTTTTCTCAGTGCCATCAGGGAAGGCGTGTTTTAAAGAATTGGAGACTAGCTCATTGATGATTAAGCCGCAAGGAATAGCTGTGTAGATATTCAAATAGACATTAACCACACAGATCTTTAATCTGATAGACTCTGTATCGATTCCATAGGAATGGAACAATCCAGTTGTAAGCTTTCGGATATAATCACCAAATTCGATCTTTGCCAGATCCTTTGATTGATACAATTTTTCATGGATAAGAGCCATTGATCGTATGCGGTTTTGCGTTTCCTTTAGCATATTAAGGACATTTTTATTTTTTATATTTCCTGCCTGGATATTGAGGAGACTATAAACAATCTGCATATTGTTTTTGACCCTATGGTGAATTTCTTTAAGAAGCACTTCCTTCTCTTCGAGTGAAGTCCTGATTTGTGCTTCTGCCTTCCTGCGTTCTGTTATGTCTCTGAAGATCAAGACCACGCCAATGATATTTCCTCTCTCATCTTTGATAGGAGCACAACTATCATCAATAGGATGTTTCGTTCTATCTTTGGCAATTAAAACTGTTTGATTTGCTAACCCAAATATCTTACCTTCTTGAATTACTCTGGCTGAAGGATCTTCTGCAACTTTTCCTGTTTCCTCGTGAATAATATTGAATACTTTTTTCAAAGGCTTTCCCGATGCTTCCTCTTGCTTCCAGCCCGTCACTTTCTCGGCAATAGGATTCATAAATGTCACATTGCCCTTTGTATCGGTGGCAATTACGGCATCACCGATACTCTTGAGTGTTGTTGAAAGCCATTCTTTAATCTCTTTTAATTCCTTCTCCATCCCATGCTTGTAGAGAGCTATTTCTATAACGGAATGTAATTCCCTCTCTTCGAAAGGTTTAATGATGTACCCAAATGGTTCGGCTATCTTTGCCCGTTCTAACATTTTTTTATCTGAATGGGCGGTGAGAAAGATAACCGGAATGTTGAATTGGGAACGGATATGAGAAGCAGCTTCAATTCCATCCATTTCTCTTTCAAGAACAATATCCATTAAAACCAAATCAGGATTATACTTTTCTACCTCCTTCACAGCTTTTTCTCCTACAAAAACTACAGAGGGAACTTCATATCCCATATTATTCAAAGCACTTTTTATGCTTTCAGCAATAATCCTGTCATCTTCCACGACCAAAATCTTTTTTCCGCTCATTACTTCAGCCCTTTCAGTCTGATGCGAATTTCTGTTCTTCTGTCTCTACTCAGTTTGACCTCGCCATTAAGCTGATCCTCTACGATGATGGTCACCAAATGCAAATCCAATGACTTCGTCCTGCGGTGTCGATTTTAACTACAAGATCCCTCTGGTTTTCCACGCGAAGCCGATATTTCTCTTCACTATCTTTCCAGGAAAAGCTAGTAAGTCGCTTCTGCTACTTCCACGATTAACCTGGCCATCTCTCTGACAAGATACATGTTAAAATTGCAATCTATACATACATCTCTCTCTTTATCGTACTTAGGACAGCTTGACAGAATTTTTATAATGTTCAGCAATTCCCGAGCGTTATCCACCTTTTTTGAAATCATTTTGCTATCATAGATAGATCGTGTTAATCTATCGATTCTTTCTGAATAATAAGAAAAGATTGGACAATCGATTAAAGAAGCCAATTTATTTATTCTTTGCATGATAAAACTTTGTTATTTCTTTGTTATCATTAAATTATTCCATAACATGTCATATATTTATTAAAGATGAGTGTAAATGATTCATAACATCGCTAAACATAACGTTACTTTGAAGTGGGCTCAAAATCGATATGATAACCTCATAATATTGAAAATATATAAGGGTATTGGCCATTTTATGAATAACTCAGGTTAAGCAGAGAAGTATTTGTAGTTTTTTTTCTTAACCAATCCTTTTTCTGACAGTCTCCTGGCTTCCGGAATAATAGTCACAAAAGCCTCACCCATAAGGTAAGCTATTTCGGGCAAAGTAATTCCTTCATGGTTATTCTCTATTATAGCTAAGATTTCTTTTTCCTTATTTGTAAGCCGGAAAGATTTTTTATTCATCTTTTTTGCCTTTTTCCATCTTTATCCTGCTTTTCATAGCTTCTATTGAAGAAGACAAATCCACCTCTTGGCCAGGGTGACTGCTATTTTCAGTTCCCCTGTCAATGTCTTCCAAATCTTGAAATATAATATTTCCTCTGTTTTTAACCACAGAAATGACTTCTTCCCTCTCGAGTATCTTTCTAAAGAAACAGGGAGAGCTAAAATAATGTTTCTCTAGTTTTTCCCTTTCCTCTAGAGTGAGTCTGTTCAATAAATAATCATCTATCAGGTGTTCGAATTTTCTGTTTCTCATGATAGCTATTCTTATTCAAACAGATTGATCATAGGCAACGCAACGATTCGGAAATTATGGAATTCTTTCCATAGTCTATGGTATTTTCTCAAGAACGGAAGGTGTTCAGTGAATTAAAAATTCTTTTGGTGCAGTATAAAAATCTTGGCAGAAAGGTTACGTCCACAAATTATAATCTTGGAAAAAATCATATTATCAAGAAATGTTTGAATATTGGTGAGATGGAATATATTAGATTGAAAAAGTGAAAAATTGGGAAGTCATCCCCTCAAATTCTTTCAATATTGTAATCTTTAATTTTATTATAGAGAGTCTTGTAATCTACATCTAGTAACTTCGAAGCCTTACTTTTGTTCCAATGCACCTCTTTTAACACTCTCTTAATAGCATCCTTCTCGGCCTTCTCCTTGGCTTGTTTAGCTACGTCTCTAAGAGATCTTGGAAAACTGATTCTTTCCTCTGTGCAATCTTGGATTTTTAAGGGGAGATGCTGGGGTAAAATGATATCGCCGGCCAGAAGAACTGCGCTCTCTACAACATTCTTAAGTTCCCGGACATTCCCAGGCCAGGAGTACCGAGTGAGCAGTTTCATGGCTTCGGGAGATATCCCTTGCACTTCTTTTGAAAAAATTTGGTTACATTTTCTTAAATAATATTCTAGCAAAAGCTCTGCATCGCCATCTCTTTCTCTTAAAGGAGGAATATAAATAGAAAAAACGTTAAGCCTGTAGTAAAGATCTTCTCTGAAACGGCCATCATTCATGGCTTTCTCAAGACTGACATTTGTGGCTACGATAAGTCTAAAATCGACCTTAACTGGTTTTTTCCCACCAAGATGTTCGATTTCCCTTTCCTGAAGAGCCCTGAGGAGCTTCACCTGAGTATGTGTGGACAAGTTTCCTACTTCGTCCAAGAAAACAGTCCCTTTATCAGCCAATTCAAACTTCCCCAATTTTCTCTCATGAGCTCCAGTGAAAGCCCCCCTTTCATGACCGAATATCTCACTTTCAACCAAAGTATCAGGTAAAACAGCACAGTCGATAACTATAAAAGGCTTGTCTACTCTATTACTTCCTTTGTGAATAGCGTGAGCAATCAGTTCTTTTCCTGTACCACTTTCTCCCCGCAAGAAGACAGTCACATCATAGGTAGCCACTTTTCTTATTAAATCAAGGACTTCTCTCATCTGGGGGCTATTGCCAGCAATATGATCAAAGCTGACCTCATTGTTCATCCCATTTATATTTCGGCGAGTATTTATGTTTTTTTTTATTAAACACTGGGCTCTAAGGGCATCTTTAATAAGTATCTTGATTTTATCTATGTCTACGGGCTTGGAAAAGTAATCATAAGCACCCAATTTCATGGCTTCAACAGCTGTCTCCACAGTCTCATATCCAGTCAAAACAACCACCAATAAATCTTTATCAAACCTTCTTATTTCTCTTAAAGTCTCAATCCCATCCATACCAGGAAGCTTTAAGTCGAGAATTACCAAATCAGGTTTTTCCTTCTGAATGGTCGAGATTCCCTCTCGCCCGTTCAGAGCAATCAATACCCGATAACCCTCCTCAGTCAAAATCTTTGAGAAAAGCCATCCAATATCTCGCTCGTCGTCGATCACCAAGATTTTTTTTCTGGTCAATGTCGTTTCTTTTATCCTTTGGCGTTCCTTCGGCATTATCAATGTGAATTTTAACCATTAACCACTATTGGTCAATTACCCTTTCCGAGGATATCCAGGGTGATATTCTCTTCGTTGCTCTAATCCTGCAAGAGGATAATTTATCCTCGTAAGGGGTGAGAAACATCTTTTTCTTTATTCCCTATTCTCCGCTCTAACGCCTAATTCTATCAGTCTCCTTTCAAATCTACGTTTTATAAGAATACATCTTCGTTTTCCTGCTACGTCTGCGTGCAGAAATAACGAACAAGAGAAAACTCAAAGCCCAGCAGAGAATCCAAAAAAATACATCTCTTCTCATTCAAACCTAAAATATTTAATTTTTTTCTGTTTGCTTCCATAGGATTCTTCATTCTTTATTTATGCTTTGAGAAACTGGTAGTGTTATCCTAAAGGTAGTTCCTTTTTTTAACTGACTGCTCACCCTGATCGAGCCTTTATGTTCCTCTATGATTCGATGGGCTATAGGCAAACCAAAACCCGTACTGTTTTCTTTCCGGGTGAAAAAAGGATCAAAAACACGAAGACAATCTGATTTCGATATTCCATAGCCCGTATCAGTTATTTCTATGATCATTGAATTCTTTTGTTTTAGTAGCCTGGAGGAAATAATTAGTTTCCCTCCTCTGGACATGGCCCAGAGTGCATTGTCTATGAAGTTTAAAAAGACCTGCTCGATGAGCTCTTTGTCTACCATCATCTCTGTCAAATTCTTCTCGTATTTCTTAACCACTTCTACTTTTTGTACATCGCATTTGAATTTCACCAAGCTCAGCACTCGGTCTATTATTGTGTGCAGGTCGATTTTCTGAAAATTAGGCTTATGAGGTTGTGCGAATTGAATGAGATCCAAAGCCACATTATTCAATCTTTTGATTTTATCCATGATGGCTTCGGTGAATTGCCTTTTTTCGTCTCCAGGGGGAAATTTATCGTGAAGGTGCTGGACGGATATACCGATAAAATTTATAGAATTTCTTATTTCATGCGCGACTCCTGCAGCCAATCCACTAGCTGTGCTCAACCTCTCTTTCATGATCAATTCTTCTTGTTTTCTCCTGAATTCCTTATAAGCCCAATCTAATTCGGCAATGATTTTGCTGGCTTCTGTTTTAGACCTTTTTAATTTGCTGTTTTTGACATTTAACTTCCTTTTTAACTTTTTGACTGAGTCTTGTACAAAACTCTGTTTATTGCCGTCTGTTTCTGTAGTTTCAGATAGCAAAATCTCCTTTCCTTTCATTATTCACCTTTTTTATTTGTAGATTGATATTTTCCTTTTTGATGGAGGAGCATGATGATTCTTTAAGGTAGGCTACCGCCCTTAGTTGAACTCAAGCCATAAATTCTCACTTTTAATTTCTGCTTAATGAGTTCTGCTTCTGTCTAAAGCTTTTTTTTCATCTGATTGGTTCAGCATAAGTATCTCAATCTGATTTTCTCTTCAGGATTTCAGTTAATATTCAAGTTTCATGCCAAAACTTCCTATGGGTCTTCTCCACATACCTTTAATTTATTTAATTTGAATAAGTTACATTGTTCAAAATCTTATTCGTGTTGATTTATAAGGGAGTTTTCCCCATTTTTTCCTAAAAAATTATGGATTTTTTTCCATAGTTAATAAGAATATAAAATAGGGGCTGGCAAGGAGGGGAAATTGATTAATTTCTCAAATACAGTTCCTACCGTTAAGGCAAAACCATTTTTTTCTGAAGAGAAAATCAGACACACTGAAGAGAAAATCAGGGACATGTACCGATTTTCTGAAATCGGAAACGTGTCCCTTGATTTCCTGAATAATGCAGGTTCGCCTGGATTATTTATGAATGCAGTTTAATTATCATTGATGAAAAAAAACGCAAATGAAGATTTTTATTCTATCGCAGATTGTTGGCTTTTATTTTTGTCGAGAATAAGGATTTGACTCCAAATCTAATTCTCATATTTTATTCAATCCCCTAAGCTGTCTAATAATTTATGCAAGTCTTCTATACTAAACGGTTTTTGGAGGAAGCCCGAAGCCCCCTTCTCTCTGAGATCACTTAATAAATTCTTATTTAATAATTTACCTGACATCATTATTACTTTTATTTTCGTTGAGATCTCCTTGATTCTCTCAAGCACTTCAATGCCTTGAAGCTCAACTAAGATAACATTTAAAAACACAACATCAAAATATTTCTTTTTAACTAAACTAATGGCTTTTTTGCCGGTTAAAACTGTTTCCACTCCGTGCGCTTCTAAAGAGAACCATTTCTCAAACATCCTGCATATCTCTCTTTCATTATCCACTACTAAAATATTAAGCATCCTGGATTTTTCCATCTGTCAATTCTTATTCTTTACTTCTTTTACATTTCCCATCCTAACTGGCAATTTAATAGTGAAAGTGGTTCCCTCTCCTGGCTTGCTTTCCACATCAATCTCGCCTCCATGCTGTTTCACAATTCCGTAAGAAACAAACAATCCTAAACCTGTGCCATGGAGCCCTCTCCTCCCATTGTTAACATCTTTCGTTGTAAAAAAAGGATCAAATACTCTGTGCAAATCCTCTTCCTTTATTCCCTTTCCTGTATTTCTTATACTCACCTCAGCTTTTCCATTTACTTCTTTAACTTTTATCTCCAATCTTCCGCCCTTCGGCATCATTGCATCCCTTGCGTTGGTAATCATATTCAAAAACACTTGCTGAATTTCTCCCTTATTAATCTCCACCTCAGGAGTTACTTCAAACTTTTTCACCACTTTAATATTGTTCCTATTGAGTTGTCTTTTTGTTAGTGATAGCACTTCTTCTATTGATTCTGTAATTTTATAATGTTCCTTCTTAGAAGATTCTTTTCTCGAAAAGGTTTTTAAATCTTCGATGATCTTCGAGGCTTTATCTGAAGAATCTAAGACTATTTTCAGAGCTTCTTCCATGTCTCTAGCCTTCATTTTTCTCAGGGCAAATTCTGAGTGTCCTCTCATTATCTGAAGAAGGTTATTAAACTCATGGGCTATGCGACTGGCCAGAGTGCCAATTCCTGACACTTTCTCTGATTGTACAAGTCGTTTCTGAAGTCTTTCCCTTTCTTCCTCGGCTTGCTTGCGATCAGTGATGTCAACAACCAGGGCATAAAAGCCTTTTACATTTCCAAAATCATCTACATCTGGAACTAAGTCTGCTGAAACCCAGCGAGTCCCGCCATGGATGTACGGAAGTTTTTGTGTGTATCGGACTCTTTGACCAGATAGAACTGATTTTATGTAATTCCTTATCAGCTTACGAGTCGATTCTCCAAGTACTTGGCTATAGTGTTTCCCAATGATGTTTTTTTGAGAAATTCCAAACCACTCTCTATATTTCTTGTTGACAAAGCGATAATATCCGTCTTTATCAACATATGAAAAAAGCCCTGGAACATTATCAGCGATCAGATGGATTTCTTGTTCCCGCATTTTTAATTCTTTTTCTGCCTTATCCAATTCAGAAATTCTTTGACGCAATGCTACCAACTCATCTATAAGTTGTTTCTTTGTCTTGTCCTTTTCTCTCATTTTAATTTATTTAAGTAGAAAAATTTGAGGGAGATCACCCTAGGATCTTGAAGGATTGAACTTTGCCCTCACTTTTCAGAATTCTGGTCAAATTATAATCTTAAAAATTCTGTTTTTCAATCGAAGATATTAAAGAGGACGATAAACACCTATCAACCTGTTTTTGTATGTTTCCTTTAATCCATATCGAATCTTTTTTGCAGCAGATCTAAATATCTCTCTCAATCTAAATCTAAGTAATAAATGTATATCATTCAGATTTTTAAGAATTTCATAATATCATCCAATTTAAATGGCTTCTGCAGAAAGCCTGAAGCCCCCTTTTGTTTCAGCTGGTTATATAAATCCTTGTCTATCAATTTTCCTGTCATAATCACAACATCAGAAGCCGAGGAAACTTCTATTATTTTCTCCAGGACATCAGTCGATGGCATTCCAGGCATCACGACATCCAAAAAAACCAGATCAAAATGCTTCCCTTTAGCCAGATTTATGGCCTTCTTCCCGGTCAACGAGTATTCAACATTATGCCCTTCCAAAGATAACCATTTAGTCAACATCCTGCATATTCCTACCTCATCGTCCACTACCAATATATTCATAGGCAAAGAATCTCCCATTGCGTTCTTCCCTATGCTTTCTTTTTCCCTTCTTTCTTGTTTTTCTTTTTCAAAGGGTAATCTTATGGTAAATGTTGTTCCCCTCCCTATTTTGCTCTCAACATCTATCGTCCCGCCATGTCTTTTGACGATCCCATAAGAAACAGACAGCCCAAGTCCGATGCCTGGAATTTCGCTTTTTCCAGCAGGACCTTTTGTAGTATAGAAGGGTTCGAATATTTTACCCAAATTCTTTCTTATAATTCCCTTTCCTGTATCTGAGAAACTGATTACAATGTTTTGCCCCGATTGCCTTACTTCTATCTCCAATTTCCCACCCTCTGGTAACATCGCATCACGAGCATTGGTCACCATATGAAGAAAGACCTGCTCCATCTTTCCTCTGTTAACTTTTATAAGCGGAATACTCTTGTATTTTTTCACGATTTTAATATTATGTTTCTCGAAGTGCTCTGCTGTTAGAGCTAATACAGACTCAATAAGATCGGTAACATAAACTCGCTCTTTTTTTGAGATTTCCTGATTTGCAAAAGCCTGCAAGTCTCTCACAATCCTTCTTGCTCTCTCCGTATTAGAAATAACAATATCAAAAGCTTCTTGGATATCTTGAGGCTTTTGGGTCTTCCTAGCATACTCTGTATGCCCTTTGATGATCTGGAGAAGGTTATTGAACTCATGGGCGATACCACCAGTTAGCGTTCCAATCCCAGCCATCTTTTCTGAATAAATTAGCTGCTCTTGAAGCTTTTCTCTCTCTTCTTCTGTCTTTTTACGCTCGGTGATGTTTCTGGATATTGATACAAATCCTATTGGTTTATTATAAGCATCTTTCATAACGGCTACACTCATCTCCACAGGAATTTTACTGCCATCTTTAACGATAACATGATATTCCTTTTCTTTGACGTATCCCTTCTCCAGTGCCTCTTCTGAACCTGTAATTGCTTTTTTCTGATCTTCTGGAGCAATTAAATCAACAAAATTTTTCCCAATCAAATCTTTTTTATCTTCTGTACCATACATTTCTAATGTGGCTTCATTGACATCGGTAATATCTCCATTAATATCGCTCAGGACTATGCTGTCCGTAGACATCCTTACGGCAGTAGATAGACGGAGCAATTCTTCCTCGACTTTCTTCCGTTCTGTAACATCTCTAACAATAATAAGAAGACCAGCAATTTTATTATCTTTTTTCAGAGGAGTAGCCGAACTTTCCAGATATATATCTTTCCCTTTCTTGTTTTTTATCATTAAATTGTCAAGGGTGCATATTTTTCTTTTCAGTGCTCTGTTAAATCCTTTTATGATTACGGGTAGAATTTTGGGTTGAAATACACCAATCTTCGAGAAATATTTCCCAAGCAATTCTTTTTTTGATCCGCCAAATATATGAACTGCAATTTCATTGACATCAACGATCTTTCCTTGGTTGTCGAGATAGACCATACCATCAGAGGCATTCCCGAAAATGTTCCGGAACTTCTCCTCGGATTCTTTTAATTTTTCTTCAGCTTGTTTGCGTTCAGTAATGTCCCATAAATAAGATCGGGTACCAACAATTTCATCTCCTTCTTTCAATCCAATAGCATCCACTTCAACATAGATGATCGTCCCTTCTTTCTTTATTCCTTTGAATTCATATCTTGATGGAACCTTTCTACCTCCAATTCTTCCTTTATGAAATCTCCTAACTCTTTGAAAATCTTCCGGATGCACAATTTCTTGAATGGACAGCTTCTTCATTTCATCTGCTGTGTATCTGAACAATTCTAAAAGTCTCTTGTTGAAATACTTGAAGTTACCAGCTTTATCATCGATGAGAATAGCAATCCCAGCCTTTTCGACCAGATCTCTGTATCTTTCTTCACTCTCTTTTAACTTTCTATCCATTTTGTATCTGAATAAAGCCATCTCAATTGCGGTGTATAACTCCTTTTCTTCTAAAGGCTTGTGGACATATCCAAAAGGTACGGTTGCTTTTGTCCGTTCTAACGTATTTTTATCGGATAATGCTGTAATGTAGATTATAGGAATATCAGCACGTTCACGGATTTTGGCAGCAGCCTCCACACCATCCATTTCTCCTCTCAATTTAATATCCATCAAAATCAAATCGGGTCTTTTTTCTTCGAACTCCTTTATCGCATCTTCCCCTGATGAGGCTATCGACGAAACATTATAACCCAAGTATTCCAGCATCCTTCTTATCTCTTCAGCTACAATCCTTTCGTCTTCCACAATCAAGATTTTTGCTTTTACCTTCATTTTATTCTCCTCATTGTGTCTTGTCTCATGGATCTCATTCTCTGATTGATCTGATTCTAATCACAATTGACCTTGATATCGAAAAATATTGGCACGTACTGTATCATTTGCTTGCATATGCTTAAATAAATCCTTCTCTGTGATAACTAAAATCTCCCACCCAGAAAAAGTTAAAACCTCATGTATATGGCAAAACAAAATTTTCAGAGAAAAACAATTAAAGAATAATATACTGCTGCTCGTATCGATCTCTCTCTCATTTTTTTGATTCTCGATAAGAATCAACTCTCTTATGAACTAAGCAAGAAAAATGCCAAATTGGAAAAAAGTCAACAAGGCTTCTAATTCTTTTGTTTTTAGTAATAATAAAAATTTGGAGAGTGAACATTTATGACCAATTCTTCTTGGGTTATGGAAAATATTCCACAATTGTGGAAAGTTATGCATAATAATAATCTGACTATCATTATTAACCCCTTATGAAATTTCTAAATTAGATCGAAATATATGAAGAAAATTTCTCTTTTCCACATTTCTCTTCTAAATTGAAATATTGGCACCTTTTTTGCATATTAAATTTGCGTCCCTGCTTTGCTGGCTGGGCGGGGCCCATCCCTCCTTTTTCATTCCTCGGCAAGATCCCCAACAGCCAGCCACTTTATTGATGATCAAGCTCCGGTATGGGTCACTTTATTGTGTTTCAATTAATGGACTCTTTATCCATCTTCTTGTCTCTTCCCCTACCCTTACAAGAATATTTCTTCTTCGGTTCTCTAAGAATATATTTAATTTTATTATACAAAATTTTCCACTTCCATACAATATAGGTTGTGAAAAAGGAAAATCAAAAAAGCCTCAGAATCCCAGTTTAAGCTAGGGAATTGCACAGAGGTTTATCTTTCTTTTCCGAGTAGCCGTAAAATTGACTTATCTCCGCTTTATCTATATATTTATACCAACAATGGGGAATCAGGATAATAAAGCCAGATGTCCTCAATGTTATTATCCAGTCACTATAGAGAGCCGCTACTGCCACAGATGCGGATTTCCCTTGGAGGAAAAACAGAAGACCTTAACCTATACCCCTCCCATGGAAGAGCTCATCGATGATAAGCTTCAATTTTCCCCTGGCGAGAGTTTTGGCCTCCGCTATCGCATCATCGAAGAGGTCGGCCGCGGCGGCATGGGTCGGATTTATAAGGCTGAAGATAAAGAATTAGGCATAACAGTGGCCTTAAAAATGATCCGGCCCGAATACTCTTCCCATCCTCGCTTTATCCAGCTATTCAAGAAAGAGACGCTTCTTGCCCGATCCATCTCCCAAGAGAATGTGATCCGGATTCATGATCTAGGAGAAATCGAGGATATCAAATTCATATCCATGGACTATATCAAGGGTCAAAACCTCAAAGAGTTTATTCAGACTTCCGGCACCCTGACTATGGAGACCAGCATCAACATCACCAAACAGGTATGCTTCGCACTCAGGGCAGCCCATCAAAAGGGCATCGTTCATCTCGATCTAAAACCCGGAAATATCATGATCGACAATGATGGCAATGTTTTTGTCATGGACTTCGGAGTGGCCAAATCCGTAGCCGCACGAGAAGAAGGACCGCCGAAGGGAATCATCGGGACTCCTCCTTACATCTCCCCGGAGCAGGCAAAAAGAGAAAAAGTCGACCAAAGAGCTGACATCTATTCTCTTGGCATCATCATCTTCGAGATGCTGACAGGAAAGCGGCCTTTCGAGGCTGAAACCTCCTCCGAATACATAGAGAAACATCTTTATACGAAGCCTCCCTCGCCATCCAAAATCAACCCTCTGATTCCGCCTTTTCTGGAAAGAATCACTCTCCGCTGCTTGGAGAAAGACAGGGACAAGAGATACCAGAGTGTGGAGGAGTTTCTCAAAGATTTGGAGGAATATAAAGAGGAATCCAGAGCCATGCCCGCCCTGCCCAGGGCAAAAAAGTTATTGAAGTATGCCTCTATCATTCCTTTGATTCTGTTGGTTGCCTTTGGGATTTATTTTCTGATCGGGAAGAAGAAACCAGCACCCTCCGCTTCATCTCCAGAAGACAGAATATCCCTAGCGGTCATGTATTTTGAAAACAACACCGGAGAAAGAGCCTTGAATCACTGGCGAAAAGCTCTTTCAGATATGATCATCCAAGATCTTTCACAATCGATGTATATCAAAGTGCTACCAGGAGAACGACTCTACGATATTCTCAATGAATTAAATCTTCTTGAAGCCAGGCGTTACTCTGCGGAAGACTTTAAGAGAATCGCTTCACTGGGAAGGGTCCATCATATATTGTATGGCAACTATGCCAAAGCAAAGGACTTTTTCCGGATAGACATCATGCTTCGTGATATCAACTCGGGAGAGCTCGTCGCCTCGAGAGGAGTTAGGGGGAAAGGAGAAGAAAGTTTTTTTTCTATGGTGGATGAGCTTACCCCATGGGTCAAATCGAAATTGGACCTGACTCGCCGAGAAATAGCTGCAGACATGGATAGAGAAATTGGAAAAATCTATACCAGTTCTCCAGAAGCAAACAGATATTACATTATAGGCGAACAGTATTACCAGGAAGGAAAATACCAAGAAAGTAACGAGGCCTTCAATGAAGCCATAAGAATCGATCCTGGATTCGCGCTCGCCTACAGACGAATCTCTGAAAATTATCATTACTTAGGAAAAATCGATCTTGCTGATAAATACAGCCAGGATGCTCTATCCCTGGTGGACCGTATTTCATTCCGTGAGCGCCTTCTTATCCAGGCGTGGGCCTATACCATACTAGAATCTTCCTATGAGAAAGCAATAGAAACCTACAAGAAACTGCTCCAGTACTATCCCAACGACGAATACGGCCACACTTATCTTGGAGCCATCTACAGAAACTTGGAAGAATGGGATTTGGCCTTAGAACATTTCAAAAAAATCTTCTATGACAATCCCTCGATTGCTCTGGAGAATTATCGGCTAATCTACATGGCCAAAGGTTTGTATGACGAGTTGAAGGAAATCTTACAATCCCACAACAATTATCTCTCTCCAGCTATGTTTCACAATTATATAAGCATTATCTATCTCTGCGAGGGAAAATATGATCTGGCCCTGATGGAAGTTGAAGATGCGCTCTCCCAAGAAAAAGGAGAGGACAGGCTGCTGAAATTGATGGGACATATCTATCATATTCAAGGAGACTTCCAGGAATCCGAACTCACCTACCGAAAGCTTCTGGAAAAGGATGATCCCAATTCACAAAACTCAGGCCACTTTTGGTTAGCTTGTCTTTATCTGACTCGAGGTCAATATGAAAAATGCAAAGATGAGATCATGCAAGGGATAAACAATTCAACAGAACATAATCTCAAGCCTTTACCGCTAGATTTTCTCCTCTATCAGACCTATCTGAATATCCAAACAAAACAGTTCACTCAGGCTTTAGACTCAGCCGATCAAGCTATAGAAGCTGCTGCAGAAATTAACTATTTAGATAATAAAATTTTCGCTTTACACCTTAAAGGAATCGCTTATCTCCATCTGGGTAAAATCAGTGAAGCAAAAAATACTTCAGAACATTTAAAGCGACTAATCGAAACAATGCAGAAACCCGTACTATTGCGCAATTATTATCATCTGACCGGGATGATAGCTGTAAAAGAAAAAATGCCGTCAGAAGCAATTGATGCTTTCGAGAAAGCTTTAGAATTATTACCAAATCAGAAATATATAGAGGACGATCATGCCTTTTATCATTATCATCTTTCCTTATTGTATTGTCATAGCAAAGATTGGGACAGAGCTAGAGAACAATTTGAAAAAATCACTTCACTGACAACCGGACGTCTGAAATGGGGAGACCTCTACGCCAAAAGCTTCTATTGGCTGGGCAAGATCTACCAGAATAAAGGATGGACCGGAAAGGCCGTCGAAAGCTATAAAAAATTCCTAGAAATCTGGGATGGTGCTGATTCCACTCTTCCGGAATTGACGGATGCCAGGAAACAGTCTGATCTCTTAGAAAAAAGAGCCAGAAAGTAATACCATAGATTAAATATTTTATCTTATTCTGAGCCTCTCATTCTATTCAAAAAAAGCTTCTTTTCTCTCCGAAAAATTTTATTTATCTCGCATGTCCAGCTGGGGATGCTCCAGATTTTTGAGCCGGAAAGCTTATTGACCATGGGACACTCATGACATTCCATTATTTCATCACAGAGGATACAAAAGGTGCTCGGTGTATAGAAAAAGTCCATTCTGAGCTGGGAATAATGGGAGAGTATCTCTGGATAGATACTCTCGTGATTCTTAATAAATGACTCAAGATCGCCAAAACAGAAATGAGCATATTCTTCTTTTCCTTTTCTTCCCTTGAAGCAATCAAAAAAGAGATGGCAACCCCAGAGCTTGCCCCCTGGGGTCAAAGCCATCCGATCTAGTCCGGCAGTGCAGACGAAAATGCCTTTCTGGCTGTTACCCCTGAAATTGGCAAGAGGAATATTGCCCGCGGATTCATAGAAAGAAAGAAGGAAATCCCTTGTTGACTTCAATTCTGATCTCAAGAGATCAAGAGAGCCAGTATCCCAAGCTGTAATTTTTGAAAGCGAAATCCCAATGTTTGGTACACCCAATTCCACAACAAATTGAATCGATCTGGAGAGGTATCCGATGGTTTTTGGCGTGAAGACACTGTTGATCTCAAAATCAATTCCCCGCTTATTCAATATCATTTCTATGACCGAAACAATCTGTCCAAAACTTCCTTTTTTCCTGGAGACCTCTTGAGCAAGACCATCAAAACTCAACAGAAGAGAAAATCTGTTCTTTTGGAGGAACTGAAGGACATGGTCATCAATGAGGCTTCCATTTGAAGTCATGGAGAATTTTATTCCTTTATCCAAACCCCTGCTTTTTTGCTGAATATAGGCGACAGCTTGTTGGATAAGCTCAAAAGCAAGAAGTGGTTCTCCTCCATAAAAATTGACAGAACATCCATCCGTGAAAAAAGGAAAGAAAAAGTCGATGGCTCTTTTTAGGATTGAGATATCGATATGTCTTTTCTTCTTATCCTGATAGCAATAAGAGCAGTTGAAATTACAGTCCTCCGTTACCATGAAGGTGAAACTGGTGAACTTCATCCCTTGATCACAGTGAAACAGAAAAAAAGATTAATAATTATGAGATATGTTTATTAACCGATTCTCTCAGTCCTGAGCTTCGCTCCTTCACATGGACCCGCAAAAGGCTCCATGAATGTCTGATAAAGAGAATCTAAGGCTTTAATTGCCTCATCCTTGGTGATCATAGGGCCAGGATTTCCCCTATTTTTCGTCTCCATAGGTGGTAAATCCTCTTCTTTAACCCTTGCCTCCTTGACCTCTGCGTATTTAACAAAAAGCCAAACTATACGCAGCTGTTTGTGAACATTATGCTCCGGTATTTCTTGGGATCTCATGAATACCCTCCTTTCGGATTGTCTTTCTATAAGCTAAAAGATTGATAAGAACAAGTCAAACAAAAATTCTGAATTATACAGCCTCTCCTGTCCTGATCTTCTTCGTCAAAAACCTGATGGCACTGATTCATTCCGAAAAAGAAGAGCGATTCTCCCCGAAACCTGTTCATAGATTGAACCTTTATAAAATTTTAAGGCGATGATGTTCTTTCAATGTCTTTAGCCCGGCGGCACCAGATGAAAGAAAAGGGAAGGCCTGTGGCGATAAAGGCGACATCCACCAGCGATCTCTCCCATTCGAAGATGGCCCGGAAAACGAGCAATGCCAGAATACCAGCAAAAAAGATTCCTGGAAGAATGGGATAAAGGGGAACGCGAAAGACATCTTTACCTCCTTCGTCTTTTCTTCGCAGCTTGAACAGGGCAAGTGTATTCATGGTTAAGAAGATGAGAATGGCAAAGACCATACCGGCTGCGATGGTTTCGAACCTTCTTCTCACCAACAGTATGACCGCAGCCCAGAGACAATGGGCCAGGATGGCATGGGTGGGCGTGCGAAACTTGGGATGCACAAAATCGAACCATTTGAAAAACAATCCGTCCCTGGCCATGGCATAATAGGCACGGGAGGCTGTCATCATGGTTCCGTTGATGCTGCTGGTGGTTGATACCATGACCAGCACGGCAATAAAGCCTGCGCCGATAGGACCGATCAGCCTTGTAGCTGCATCGGAAGCAACGATGACACTCTCACGCATGCCCTCCATCCCCAGAGTGCGATGATAAATCACGTTGGTTAAAACATAAATAACCACGATGATCCCTATGCCAATGATCAAGCTCAAAGGGATCACTTTCCTAGGATTCTTCATCTCTCCAGCCACATAACCAACCCGATCCCAGCCTGTATGAGCAAAAAACACCATCATCAGAGCGGCCACCACATTGGCGATTGGCCCCAGATTGGTGGCAGGCGGGGCCTCGGTGGATAGCAGGTTTTCATGGCTCTGCATCAGGATTAATCCGATAACCACCAGAGCAAAAAGGCCAGCTACTTTCAAGGGGCTGGCAATTTTCTGGTAGAAGCTTGCCTGCTTGACGCCTGCATAATTGACAATCCCGAATAAGGCAATTACAGCCAGGGCGACGATTGTGTGGATAATATTACTCAGCTTTATAAAATAACCCAGATAATCGGCAGTAATGATGGCCAGTCCTGCGGCAGGACTGGTTCTTATGATGAAAAGCTGAGCCCAGCCGAACATGAATCCTGCAAAGGGACCAAAACAGCGGCTGATATAGATATATTCCCCTCCGGTATGAGGAAGACGTGTCCCGAGTTCTGCATAAATCAGCCCGCTCACAAAAACAAAAATGCCCACCAGAATCCAGAAGGCGATGATGATGCGGAAAGAACTCAAATAGCCGGCGATGATTTGCGGTGTGGAGTAGATACCTGCCCCGATGGTGATACCGATCAAGATGGCAACGCCGTCCGGGAGACCGAGCACTTTGCGGAGCATGGGTCGTCGTGATCCTTCTCCAGTCATGGGACTGTCTCCAAAGTTAAATTTACAGCCGGAGCTTCCGTGGGTTGGACAGCCAGGCGATTGGGAACTCTGTTCTCTCTGATTGTCACTCGTTCAAATGAAAGGACGATATCGCCTTGAAAAGGCATATCGATGTTGAGGACTTTGGCTTCTTCCGGGAGTTCGCTGCTGGAATTGAGAGCGAAGGGTTCATGCGAAGACATGATTACAGATATAATATCCAAATTCATCAAAAAATGAAAATAAAAGGAGGACAGTCCCCCTTTTTTTTCTTATAATAGGAGCCTACAAGAAATTGATCGTTTCTCTGTACAAAAGAACCTACACAAAACATTCTTTCAATCGAGAAAGAGGAATCCATGGATAAAGAAAAATGGAAGGCAATACTAAAAGAAAAAACAAACAAGATTCATCTTATCTCCCCTGCCTACAGAGGCAACATTCCTGTGGTGGCTACCTCAGGAGAATCGCTCGCAGAAACCTGGGAAAACGCGATGATCGGCCTCTATCTGTACGGCTGCGAGATTCGCACCCAGTATGACGCCAAAGACGATCAAGGAAACTTCATCGACCCTCCCAGCAGAGATTGCACCACGCTGATGTCCATCGAAAATCCCACAGCAGAGCCGATGATCCATCTGGGAGGTATACCCGGAGGATTCGAAGACCTTGAAGAGTATGTCCAGGAAGTGAGAGACGGAATAAAAGACCATTGGGTACGCAACTCCCTAGATCCGGAGGACACCCGCTGGCAGTATACCTACCATGAACGTCTCTTCCGGTATGAACTTCCCCTAAGCGAATATGATCGGTATCTGTGCCAGCTTTCCCAGGAAGAAAAACAAAAATTTTACAGGAATGAAACCGCCCATTTTCTTCTCGACCACGATTACGTTCAAGTAGTGGAGAAGGAGATCAAAGGAAAGAAACAGAACTTCGTCCGGATCAATCAAATCCAGTACTTGATCGATAAACTCTCCCAGCAACCTTACACCCGCCAGGCACAGGCCATAACCTGGCAGCCCTACATGGATACAGACATCTATGACCCTGCCTGCCTGCAAAGCATGTGGTTCAGAATCCTTGCTGATGAGAAAGGAAAATCCTTCTTGAACATGAATATTCGTTTCCGTAGCCGCGATGCCTATGATGCTTCTTTCATGAACTGCTTCGCTTTCATTCATGTCATGGAGTATGTGGCCGAGGAGGTGGGGAAAAGAACAGGAGAAGAGATCCGGATCGGCCGCTTTGTGGATGAATCCGATTCCTTTCATATCTACGGCAAGCGGCTCAAAGACTTTGAAATCCGATTCCTCCAAAACCTGATTAACCGAGATTTTGCCGGCCGAACCTTCTCCCGTAAGGATGCTGAACCCTACTTTAAGGAGAGAAGAAAAAAACTCAAGGAGAGATTTGGCACGTAAACATCAACAGGATCATGAAAGCCAAGGAGGATGAATAAGATGAGTGATATTCCGGATCATATCGCCAAAAAACTGTATGAAGGAGACAAAGAGAAAGTCACTAACCTCGTCCAGCAGGCTCTCTCTGAGGGGATGACGCCCGGAGATATCCTGAACAAAGGCCTTATTGCCGGCATGGACAGAGTCGGCCAGGGTTTTAAAGACGGCGAATTATTCGTGCCTGAAGTTCTCATCGCGGCCCGTGCCATGCAAGGGGGAATGGATGTGCTGAGGCCTCTCCTCACAGAGAGCGACAATCCCAGTATTGGGAAATATGTCATCGGAACAGTCAAAGGCGACCTCCATGACATAGGAAAAAACCTGGTCAAAATGATGGTGGAAGGTGCTGGATTCGAGGTCATCGATTTGGGTGCAGATGTCTCGCCAGAGGCTTTTGTGGATGCTGTCCGGCAACACCGACCCAAGATTATAGGAATGAGCGCTCTGTTGACCACAACCATGGTCCAGATGAAGGTCACCATCGAGGCGCTGGAGAGGGCTGAGCTGCGCGGTTCCGTGAAAATAATGGTTGGAGGAGCTCCTATGACCTCCGACTACGCAAAAAAGATCGGAGCCGACGCTTATGCTCCTGATGCGGCCGCCGCCGTGGATGTAGCACGAAGCCTGGCTGGTGTTAATCGTAAAGAATAAACCGAGGACAAGCTATCAACTCCAAAGTCTTTCATATATATATATCTGATCATCTCGATCCCAGACACGGGCCAGGTCGAGAACGCGTCCTAAAACATGCATCCTCTTAACCCATTCCACCCGATGGCCTGCTTCCTCGAGTTTTTTTATCATGAAATTGGATCGGTGACCGGTTTCAAGATAGAGCAAAGCGAAATCATAGTCGAACTCTTTGTTGAGCCCTAGGGCCTCCTTGACAACGCCAAGGGCCAGGCCGTGGCGAAACATTTCTTTACGAGTGACGATGAGACAACTCAAAACCGCTTTATAAACTTTTCCCTGAAAACGAAAGTGCCGCGGCAGGTTGGCAAAAAAGGAAACGATTTCATCCCCTTTATAGGCAGCTATAAAATGTCTCTTATCTGGCACACAATCCATGAGAAACCGAACAAAGGCAGGCCGGTAAAGATTGGGAAAATAGGAAATCCCGTATTCATCCTGCCAGGAGGATATGGCCATCTTCTGGAGTGCCTCCAGATCGCCTCGGAATGGCTCGATGGAAATATCAAAAGACATTTTTTTTCTCCTCTAAAAATGAACATAACGGACATTATGGCCAGTCCAGGACAGGAATTTCTCAAAGTCGAAATAGGTTATACCCACGGTTTCCGTGTTGATATTGGGATGGAAATTGACCAGATCTGCTTCCTTTAAGCCGCTGTCCACTATAACTTTCACCTGTTTCTGGCGGTCATTTATCAGACCGAAAGGAGATACAGACCCTGCTTCCAGACCAAGGAAGCGCATAAGCCGCTCTGGAGAGGCAAAACTGAGTCTGTCTTCCCCTAATCTCTTGGTTAAAGTTCTGAGCTCTGCCTGTTTGGATGCCTCCAGAATGACCAGGTAGTGATGGTTGCCCTTCTTGTTGCGCAGGAAGAGATTTTTGCAGTGGGCGCCGGTGATGTTCTTCCAATGCTTTTCTGCCTGTTCGACTGTAAAAACAGGTGGATGCTGATGCCGAACACAAGTAATTTCCAATCTCTCCAGAATCTCATAGACTTTCTGGGCATTATCCTTTGACATCATCTCTTTCCTTTCCGCTCTTGTGTCTTAATTATCCTGGGTTATTCATAAATAATCCAAGCGAACCCGCATTATCCAGGAAATCAAGGGACACGTATTCGATTTCAGAAAATCGGTACATGTCCCCGATTTCCCCTTCATTCCACGACTAATGTCGCATGTTTATGAATAATACAGGTTATATGATTCAATCAAGATTAATTTCGACGACTCTCTCCTCTATACCATAATCAAGAACCTTGTGTCTTTCCAGCCACTCCACCAGAACCTGGTAGAGGATAAAACCTGTATCCTTTGTCTCCTCAACCGGAAATCCAAGGTATTTATCCTCCGCATGCCCCACCAAGTAATTGTTGCTGACCGCAGTGTATACTTTTTTGGGAAAGAGGATCTCGCCTTCTTTGACTAATACCTCTCCATCGATCTCAATAGAGGTAATTCTCTCGCCATAAGGCCTGGATTGCTTCGGGTAATACTGGTACCTCAGGCCTGAAACCTGAAGTCTATCCATTCCTCTTTCCACATCCCTTTCCAGCACATCTTTGAGTTGTTGACCGGTGAGTTTAAATAAGACCAGAGTGGAATGGAAAGGAAAAACATTGAACACATCTTCCTTGGTGACAGGTCCAGCCTGGATACCTGCTCTGATTCCGCCACTGTTGTGGAGTCCGATCTGGACTCCGGTTTTCCATCGCATAGCATCAGTTATCCAGTTTCCCAAAGCCATCTCAACTGGAGCATTCTCTATAGGATAATCTCTCTTATCCAAGTCCTTTTTGGCCTCACCTATCACCCTGGTATAATCGGATTGGATGGCAGCATCGACTTCCTTGACCAAAACAGAAACCTGAGGCGAAGGATTTAAACAAACATCAGCCCAGAGCCAGATCAGTTCTTCTTGGTGACTGACTACTCTATCATCCTCTACTCCCAATTTTAAATAACCCAGTGTTCTCTGATGACCGTAGGTCGATTTGACTAGAACACCATTGATTTCTTCAAATTTCCCATCTTCAGAGGCAACCAGGATAACGTCAATTCCTCCGACGCTCTCCGCTATTCTTAATCCTTCCTTAAAAGGTCCATGCATAAGGACTATAATCAAGTCGCTCCTTTTGTCCATTTCTGGAATATACGAATTCAGGGTGGGGACAATAGGCAGGACATCTAGCCCTTCTACATATTCCTTCTGAACCTCTAACAGGAAATTTTCTTCCATGACCGCAATGATCCCCACTCTTAGCCCTGCTTTGTCAAAGATATGGTATGGTTCTACGGAAAAGAGTTGTCTATTCTTTTTATAGACGAGATTAGCCATCACTGTGGGAAAATTGGCCAGCTTGGACAATCCCAATGCAGTCTGCTGCCCTCTATCAAACTCATGATTGCCATAACACCATACCTCATATCCCAACCTGTTGAGAAACTCTATCATCGCTCCACCAATCACTCCCTGATATCTGATTTCTACAGCCAGCGTTCCTGTCAAAATATCCCCAAGGTCGATCAACATGATGTCCTTTTCGCTTTCCCTTATTGCGTTGATATAATGACTCACTGATTCCATCCCTCCAATCAATCTCTCCTGGTCATCCCATTTGATCTTATTGGGCTTGTAAGTTCCATGAGTATCGTTGGAGTGAATCAAGGTGATGGTCTTTGAGCCCAGCGGCGAGCCCCATCCTGGAACCAGGAATAAAATCAAGGCTATATACAATATTTTTTTCATCGAAGATGTCCTTCTCCTTCAGCAATTGATTCTATGAATACAGTGGTACTCGATTGACAAATCTGAGTGTGTGTTTTTCCCTTTAACATCGGTGAAGAATTAAGTAAAGGATCTTCAGTTTTTTTTGCGCAGAAAAAATATCATAGGAAAACTTGGATGTCAAAAGGGAAATTGACAAAAATTCTTCCTTTTGTGATATAAAATCAACATAATCAGATGATCGTCCAGGAAACACAGTCAAAAAAAATCTTAGTCCGTTCACGTATTCAGGAGAAGACCTACTGTCTCAATCCATACATCGGATGCCAGCATGGCTGCCTGTATTGTTATGCCACTTTCATGAGAAGATTCACCGGGCACAGGGAAAGATGGGGACAATTCGTGGATGTTAAAATCAATTCTCCTGATCTTCTGGCCAAGGAGGTTCAACGCGCCCACCAATGGGAAGTGATAATCAGCTCGGTGACAGATCCTTACCAACCCCTAGAACGACGGTATAAACTCACCCGCCAGTGTCTGAAAATACTCCTGAACCACAAGCTGCCTGTCTCCATCCTGACCAAATCGGTATTAGTGACCAGAGATGTGGATCTCCTGGGCGGCTTTGAGCATTGTGAGGTGGGACTGACCATCACCACTGATAATGATAATATCAGGAAACTCTTCGAACCTCGCTCCTCCCCTATTCCAGAACGGATAAAGGCTTTGGCAACTCTTCACCGGTGTGGAATCAAGACTTATGCCTTTATCGGGCCCATCCTCCCTCAGAATCCTCAGAACCTGGCACAACAACTCCTTGGAACAGTGGATTTTGTTTACATCGATCGCATGAATGACAAGGGAAAGGTTGCCAGCCACTATCGTCGATTCCGCTTAGAGTCCGGTCTTAGGCCAGCCTTTTTCCACCACATCAGCCGAAGTCTGAAAGCTGTATTTACTAGCGAAGGGATTGAAACCCGAGTCCTCTTTTAAAACTTTAGGGTCAGACCTTTCTCTTTTTATTTTTTTTTCCTTTTTCTCCAACCCTTCACATTCGTCCAACCTGAGCTTACGAAAGCCAGCATTAAAAAAAGAACGGCAAAGACATCTACCATCTTCTGACTCACATCGAGACCGATAAGGGAATCAGCAAGGAATTTAGTGTAAGAATTGGGCATATCGTAATGTCCCAACTTTTCCCTGACCTGCCAGTGCCACTCCGTACTCGGACAAAAGCCGAAGCCATACCATATCCCCAACACAAGCCAGGAAAATGCTGTCAACAAGATCACGATGAGGTTGGCCAATCTGGTTTTCTTCCATATCCAGCCAAGAAGAATGAAAATCATGAGAGCGGAATGGAAGACAAAGAAGAATTTGTCCAGAAAGGCATACATCTCTTTTTCTGTTTTCCCTAAAGAAGCTTATTGCAAAGAAAACTTGCAGTCAAATGAAAATCCCTGTTTTCCGTACGCTTCTGGATATTGACACTCAATTATACGAAGGCAGAAAAATACGTTTAGATTGAAGCCTCCATTTGAGGCAGAGAAGGAGGAAAGACGTCCCTACTGGCTGCTTATAAAATCACAAAAGAGAAAGAGTGGGATTTTGTTATTTTTATTCTGAAAGTGAGATTTGGTAAAGAAGCGAAACTAAAGTGTAATCCTCAAAAGCCAAAGATTATACCTTGAGCTTCAGAGTGTCTCTATAAACTTTATATCGAAAACAAGAGTATTTACTTTTTTTCCCATTACCCTCACTTCAAAAATTCAATCCCCTATTCTCTTTTTGATCGAGCAACATTGACCCTGATATTTCTACCATCTACATCAGTCCCGTTCAGGGCCTCGATGGCTTTCTCTGCTTCATCTTTATCGGCCATCTCTACAAAACCGAAACCTCTGGATCTTCCGGTCATCCGATCTTTAACGATATTTACTGAAGTCACTTCGCCGTACTGCTCGAAAAGCTCCTTAAGAGTATCCTCTCTCATCCCATAGGATATGTTGCCCACATAAATCTGAAATGACATAGTACACCTCGAAAATATATCTCTCCCTGAGACGAAACACCCCTTTTTGTGTTGAACTCAAAGAAGTGAACGCCAGGAAGTTATAATTATCAGATAATTCATACAGAAAAGCAAGAATTTCTTTCTTTACTCCTTTCTATAAATTTCTCGTAACTTATATTTATAAATCTTGGCAGAGCCTGTTTTTGGCAGTTGCTGAGCTAAAATCACTCTTTTGGGCGCCTTAAAATGCGCTAACCTATCCTTGCAGAAGGTGATCACCTCCTCTTCACAGAGTTTTTTTCCAGCCTTGGGGACAACGACAGCAGTTATACTCTCTCCCCAAAGAGGATGTTCAAGCCCGATAACCGCAGCTTCCAAAATGGACGGATGTGAGTAGAGAACACTTTCCACTTCGATAGAGTAGACCTTTTCCCCGCCAGTGATAATCATGTCGTCTTTTCTGTCCACGATGGTCACATACCCTTCCGGATTTACTACTGCCAAATCCCGGGTATGAAGCCAGCCATCTTTGATGCGCTTTGAGGTTTCCCCCGGTAAGTTCCAATATCCGGCAGTGATGGTCGGACCCTTGACTACAATCTCCCCCACTTCCTTCTCATCTGGAAGGACTTCGCTGCCATCCTCTCTCACTACTTTGAGGTCCACACTGTAGAATGGCCTGCCTGTGGTAACCATGTATCTCAGCCTCTCTTCAAAGGGAAGGTGCTTCATCTCATCTCTGAGAATTGACATAGTTAAAAAAGGACTGGTCTCGGTCAGACCATAGGTCTGGATGAAGTCACATCCAAATATCTCCACCACCTTTCTTACCACTACTTTGGCGATAGGCGCCCCTCCGCTGAGTATCAATCTCAAAGAGGAAAAATCATAACTCTTGACATCCGGAGTGTTGACCAAAACATTGAGCATGGTGGGTATGAAGTTGCTCACAGTAATCTTGTGTTTTTCTATAGCTTCCAAAACCTGTTTTGGCTCAAAATAGGGAACCATCACATGCGTGCCCGCCACCTTGGTCATGGACCATACAGCCCATGCATCTGCCAAGTGGAACATCGGCGAAACATGAAGCCAGTAATCATTGGAGGAAAGACCCAGCTCCAGGATTGTTCCTTCTGCATGCACCCAGTTGTTCATATGGGTGAGGATCACGCCTTTTGGCCTTCCTGTTGTGCCGCTGGTGTAGTATATTTGAGCAATGTCCCCTTCTTCGATCTTTGGGAAATACTCCTCTCTGGATTCTCTTTGCTCCAACAACTGCTCGTATCCAAAAACTCTCGAATCCTTCCATTGGACATCGAAAGGTTCTGTCAAAATTACATTTTTCAATAGAGGCAGAACATCTCTCCTTCCAACAATCGAGGATACAAAATGGGGCTGAGCCATGAGGAGCTTAGCCTGGGAATCGTTGAGGATGAAGATGAAATCCTGTGATGCCAATCTGTAATTAATAGGGACAGGAACCGCTCCTATCTTGGCTGCTGCAAAATAAGTTTCCAGGAAGCGGTGGCAGTTCTGGTGAATCACGGCAATTTTATCATCTTTCCGTATACCTAAAGATTGAAAAACCAAAGCCAGTCTATCCACCCTACGCCTGAACTGGGCGTAGCTGTATCTTTTCTGGCCGCATACCACAGCCAACTTCTCAGGATGGGACCTTGCGGTGCCGGAGAGGATACCGTACAGCGTCATTGATGAGTAAAATTATTGCTCTGTTTGTCTCTTAAATGGAAATCATCACAAAATTTAACTTTTAATGGCTCTCTTTTTCCTTTCTTACCGACGTCTGGACATTAGGCTAGAAATCTCTGAACTGCCAAGCCTTTCGGATGCGCACATTCGAGAGAAGCCGGATGAAACTTTTACTTTTTCCCACCTATGATCATCTCAGAGATTTTAAAAGAGGGACTGTTCAGCCCGCCTCTTATATCAAGGTCATCGGCCACAACTTCGATATTCTTAAGGATATCGGTGGCATTTCCACCCAGTGTGATTCCGTCCACGGGAAAGGCTATCTCCCCATCTCTTATCCAAAAGCCAGAAGCACCACAGGAATAATTTCCAGTGGGAATATCTGTGCCTATGCCTCTAAGTCCTGTAACCAAGAAGCCGTTCTTGATCTCAGAGATGATCTTGTCTCTATCCACTGTTCCATTTTGAATAATGACATTCAGGAATCCGGCCGATGGGATGGAACGGTATCCAGACCTCCAGGCGATAGTATTGACCTTTACTCCTGCTTTTCGGGCGATGATGGTATCATAGATAAACATCTTCAGCATTCCCTTTTCGATGAGAACATTCTTCTGGGTAACTTTACCTTCTCCGTCAAAAGGAACTGAGGAAACGTGTCTGGGAATGGTGGGATCATCTACCAGGGTAATGAAGTCAGGAGCTATGGACTTGTTCAAATAATCCATTAAATAGGTGGTCTTCTTGTAAACGCTATCTCCCATCATGGCGAATAAGATTCCATACCAGAATGCACCTGCACCATACCTGTCGTAAACCACGGGCGCTTTTTGGGTCTCGACAGGTTTTGCGCCCAACTTTTCCACAGCTCTTTTGCCAGCTGTCTTGGCCACATTCTCGATGTTATCCAAGTCCATAAAGTGCCTCTTGGAGCTACTCCACCATCCTGACTGCATATCATTTCCTTCTCCGGCAACGACTCCCACTCCAAAATAAGCTCCTGTTCTCTTGGAAGAGCGAGAAAGACCCTTGGAATTGACCAGGATGATTTCTGTTTCAGAATCTCCGAAATACCCTCCTTCGGATTTGGTGATCCTCTTATCGTAGGCCAAAGCAATCTTCTCGGCCTCCTTGGCCATCATGATCTTCTTTTCGTTGGGGATCTCTGCGATGGATGAGTCGTAGAGGTTAAGATCCTTTGTTTCTTGCTTCCCGAAATCAGGAAGGCCGTTCCATGGTTTAGGATCTGCCACTTCTGAAAGCTGGATGGTCTTTTTGGTGAATTCATCAACAGACTGATCTGAAAAATCAGAGGTAAAGGAGAACCCGAGTTTTTTTTCTTTGAATACGGTCAGGCCAATGCCCTTGGAGGTAGCTTGTTTGATGGTTTCCACATCTCCATTTCTGACTGTAAGCTCAAAATCACGGTTGTTTTCCAGGTAGATTTCGGCCTCATCAGCTCCTAATTTCAATGCCTTTTTTATGATATCTTCAGCTAAACGCTTGTAATCCATTTTCCCCTCCTTTACACCTTTGCTCCACCGATGGTGATTGTAGAAACCTTCAGGGTTGGATTGCCATCAGAGACAGGTTTGCCTTGGCCATCTTTACCGCAGGTGCCGCCGCCCCAGATTTCCAAGTCTGGACCTACCATGACGATATTCATCAAGACCTCAGGTCCACTCCCCATGAGCTGAATACCCTTGAGAGGTTTGGTCACTTTGCCATCCTCGATGAGATATCCTTCGGGAACAGAAAATACAAACCGCCCTGTTACCCAAGAGACATTTCCTCCCCCGATCCGAGCTATGTACATTCCTTTCTTTATGGATTTCACGATCTCCTCGGGGTCATCATTTCCGGCTAAAAGATAGGTATTGGTCATCCTGGGGATAGGGTAATGCTGGTAGGATTCTCTCCTTCCGTTTCCAGTTAACTGCGCCTTCATCAGTTTGGCATTCAATCGATCATAGAGGAAATTGACGCACTTTCCCTTATCGATAAGAATAGTTTCTTGACCCGGAGTTCCCTCGTCATCGACATTGATGGTTCCCCGCGATCCAGGCACAGTTCCGTCATCGGCAAGAGAAGTAACTTCCGAGGCAATCATTTTTCCTTTTTTATCCCAAAAGCAGGATGTCTTCTTCCGAATGCCGTCACTTTCCAGGCTATGCCCAATGGCTTCGTGGAAAAACGTGCCGCAGTGCCCTTTGGCCATCACAATCGGGTATTCTCCTGCTGGGGCGCTCTCAGCCGGGAGCATGGCTATGGCTATCCTCCCTGCCTCTCTGGCCAGCTCTTCAGCGACCTTTAAATCGTAATGTTCATAACCAAGTGTTCCATCCTTGTAGGCATAACCTCGGCTGCGCTTTTCGCCTTCGATGGCATTGATGCTCACCATCAATCTGGATAGAGTCTGTACATCTTCCATCCATGTTCCTTCCGAATTGGCGATGATAATTTTCTTGTTGGTATCGGCGAAGCTGACGTTAACCTGGTTGATCCTTTGATCGTATTCCCGGCCTACAGAATTCGCTTTCCAGAGGAGTTTGGCTTTGTCCTTGGGAACGATACTATCAGGAGAAACCTTAACCATGTAGTACTGAGGTATTTTTTGGGCTTTCAATCCCACAGGCTCCTTGACTTCTGCTTCAGCGGCGATAAAGCTGGCCACTTCTGCTGTCTGTTTAAGCTTTTCAAAACCCAGATCATCTGAGTAGGCGTATCCTGTTTTTTCACCATGAAGAACACGGATGCCTACGCCCATATCCACTCCTCTTCCTGCTCCATAGATCTTATTCTCCTCCAGATAGATCTGATTTCCCACATTGTATTCCACGTACACTTCCGCAAATTCACTGCCTCTCTGAAGCGCAATCTTGATCAGTTTTTCCAGAGTTTCCTTGGAGAGGTTACAAGCAGGATTGACATGAAAATCCTGGGGAGGGTCAGTAAAAGAAAAAATCTTCCATACAGGAAGGGTGGCCACAATCACTCCGCCCGTCAGACTTGCTTTTAAAAACTTTCTCCGAGGAATGGGTTTAAAATACTTCCTCATATTTACCTCCTTAATTTTTATATTCTTCAAAAATAAATACTTTTCCATTCATATTTTCGTTACACCATATGTGGAAAGTCAATCCTTTTTCTAAACAACGGGTCTTCTTGTTTCTTGAGGTTTGAAGGAAAATACAAGAAATGGATTACACCAGCAGATTGAAAGCTGCTTGAAGGAAGGGTTGTTATCCATGACCCTCCTGCAGATCATAAAATAACAATTCCTCAATCATGAGTCAAACAGAGTTTTTATCACATCAATTCTTTTTGTCCCCATCCTTCTCGTTGCCTGTAGCGGAACGAAAAGGCTATAATAAAGGGTTTATGAAAAAAATCACAACTCTCATTATTGCCCTTCTTGTCCTTTTTCTCAATTCACTTTTTACCCAAGAGATTTTTCTTCATAAGGAAGGCTTGAAATATGACTTCCGGGAACTTCTCGCTCAGGCTCAAGAACACGCCTTCGATATCACCCACTATCAATTCGAGTGGAAAATTGACTTTGACTCTCAGAGTATGCAAGGAAAAGCCATAGTCCTGGCACAAAGCCTCATGGATAATCTAGCAGAAATCACTCTTCATCTGGCGGACAATATGATGGTGACCGAAATCAACCAAAACGGAAATTCACTAAGTTTTGTGCATCAGGATGATCAGCTGAATATCTTCCTGGATCGACAGTATCAGCTGGATGAGGAGTTCGAGATCATGGTAAGCTACCAAGGCTATCCTCAATCCGGGCTTAATTTCTCCTATCATCAGGATCAACCCATCATCTGGAGTTTGGATGAACCCATCGAAGCCCGCCAGTGGTTCCCCTGCTTTGACCTCCCTTCAGATAAAGCTACAGTCGAAATGAGGATCACGGTCCCAGGTTGGATGGTGGTCGCTTCCAACGGAAATCTGATGGACGTCACTGAAAACACCGATGGAACCGTGACCTATTACTGGAAAGAGAATTATCCCATCGCCACTTATCTGATTTCAATGGCGGCTACCAACTATGAATCGTTTTCTGATTCTTATTCTTCGGACACACAAGCCATGGATGTTCTTTATTTTATCTATCCAGAACATCTTTCCCAGGCACTGGAAGATTTCTCGGTGACAGTCTCCATGATCAAATTCTTCTCGGAAGTCTTCGGAGAATATCCTTTCTTAGATGAGAAATATGGAATGGCTACAATTCCAGGAAGCACATCCATGGAGCATCAGACCTGTACTTCTTACTCCTCGAGGCTTGTTACCGGAGACCACAGCTACGATTGGATCATTGCTCATGAATTGGCCCATCAATGGTGGGGAGACCTGGTCACTCCAGCCGACTGGGCGGACATCTGGCTGAATGAAGGTTTTGCCACCTATTCGGATGCCCTCTGGCACGAGCATCTCTATGGCTTTGAAGGACTCAAATCGAGGATGACGGAATTCAAGGACACCTATTTCAATCGCCATCAAGGTGCAGAGCATCCCATCTTCGATCCACCGCCTGGACATCTCTTCTGCGTCATCGAATACGAAAAGGCCGCCTGGATTCTCCACATGGTGAGATTCGTGGTTGGGGAAGAAAACTTTTGGAAAATCTTAAGAAAATACGCTAAAGATTATGCCTATTCCAATGCCACAACAGAGGATTTCCGCGCTGCATGCGAACAGGTGTACGGCGCAGACTTGGGATGGTTTTTCGATCAATGGATCTATCATGCTGGCTTTCCTATCTATCAGTTTGGATGGGGTTATTCAGCCGATCAAAGAAAGCTGAAAATTGTTATCAATCAAATCCAGGCAGATTTTCCTCTTTATGAAATGCCCATAGAAGTACAGGTTAAGCTTCCTTCTGGCACAGTGAAGAAAAGAGTCTGGATTAAAGAAAAATGCAACACCTTCGATTTTCCCTTCATAGAGAATCCTTTGGAAGTCATTCTCGATCCCGATGGATGGGTTCTCTGTCAAAAACAAGATTTCCACAAGAAAAGCCATCAGAAAAGATAAGAGAGGAAGTATCTCCATTTCCGTGATAACCAAAGCTGGAGAACATAATCAATTACAGCGCCGGTTCCCCTCTGTCCTCGCCAAAGACCCTCCCATCCACCACCATGGGCTTCGGACGGACAGGAACCGCCGCCTCACTACCTAACTGGATGAAACATCTTCACTCATCACGGTTAAGGAAGTACTATTCTATGCGAAAATATATTTCATCTGAAGGATAAATGTTATACAATCGAAAAACCAGTGGCTAATTCATATAAGGAGGTGCGTTATCATGTCTAAAAAATTCATATCCAAGTTTTACCTTTTTGTTTTGTGTATTACAGTCATCGCCCTTTTCTTCAGTTGCGCTCAGAAGAAAGAGCCAGCAGACCTCGTCTTGATGAACGGCAAAATAGTGACCGTGGATGAAACAAAACCAGAGGCAAAAGCCTTAGCTGTTCGAGGTGATACCATCGTGGCTGTGGGAAGCGACAAAGACATCAATCCCTATATTTCTGAGACAACCAAGAAGATTGACCTGGAAGGAAAGCTGGCTATTCCTGGGCTCATCGACTCCCATGCACATTTCACCAGTATCGGCCAAGCAAAGATGAGATTGGACCTGATGCATGTCAGAAACTGGGACGAGATTGTGGCTATGGTTAAAGAGGCCACAGAAAAAGCTCAGCCTGGAGAATGGATTCTAGGCGGGGGCTGGCATCAAGAAAAATGGGAAAAAACCCCTGAGCCCAATGTGGACAGTCTGCCATATCATCACTCTCTGAGCCAGGTTTCTCCTGATAATCCAGTTCTACTGAGCCATGCCAGCGGGCACTCCTCCTTTGCCAACGCCAAAGCCATGGAACTTGCAGAAATCACTAAGGAAACTCCCGATCCTCCTGGAGGTGAGATCGTCAGGGATCCTGAAGGCAACCCTATCGGCGTTTTCCGAGAGACCGCTCAGGAATTGGTGAGCAGGGCCATGAGTCATTACCTGGAAAAGCGCACTCCTGAGCAAATTGATGCCGAGAGAAGAAAAGTGGTTGAACTGGCTGTGCAAGAATGCCTTTCCAAAGGAATTACCACCTTTCATGACGCCAGTTCCTCATTCGAAACCATCGATCTTTTCAAGGAATTTGCTGAAGAGGACAAACTGAGAATCCGGCTCTACGTGATGATCCGGGAAGGCAACGAACAATTGAAGGATCACCTTTCCGAATACAGAATTATCGGGTTGGGGAATAATCACCTGACCGTGCGCTCTATTAAACGGCTCATCGATGGTGCCTTGGGTGCCCATGGAGCCTGGCTGCTGGAACCTTATACAGATCTGCCTAACAGCGTCGGCTTAAACACCACTCCTGTTGAGGTGATCAAGGAAACCGCCAGAATCGCCATCGAGAACGACTTTCAGCTTTGTGTTCATGCTATCGGAGATCGCGGTAACAGAGAAGTTCTCAACGTCTTTGAAGAAGCTTTCAAAACTCATCCTGACAAAAAAGACCTGCGCTGGCGGATCGAGCATTCCCAACATCTCCATCCCGATGACATTCCCCGTTTTGGCCAGCTGGGTGTGATCCCTTCTATGCAGGGAATCCATTGCACTTCTGACGGACCTTGGGTCTTCAAAAGATTAGGAGAAAAACGGGCTGCAGAAGGAGCCTATGTGTGGCAGAAGCTGATGAAGACCGGAGCTGTTATCTGCAACGGAACAGACGCTCCAGTCGAAGATGTTAATCCCATCCCTTGTTTTTACGCAACGGTGACGCGGAAGATGAAAGACGGAACTGTTTTTTATCCCGATCAGCGTATGAGCCGGGAAGAAGCCCTGCGCTCTTACACTATCAACGGAGCTTATGCAGCTTTCCAAGAAGATATCCTTGGCTCCTTAACACCAGGCAAGCTGGCCGACATCACTGTCCTATCCAAGGATATCATGACCGTACCCGAGAATGAGATTCTGGAAGCGGAAGTTCTCTACACCATCGTAGGTGGAAAGATTCTCTATAAGAAATAACTCATTCCTCTTCTTTTTGCCTGCCTGAACTCTTGACCTCTATCTTTGTTGTCTGTCTGCCCTCTTCGGATACCTTAACACAGATGGTTCGGTCTTCCTCTTCTCCTTTGATGATTACCGTAACTTCCACGGGAGTTTCCCCTTCACTTTGAATTATGAACGTTCTCCTCTCCGCAGGAAACACCTTCCTAATTCCTTGATGTTCTTGTGTTTTTTCCCCGGTATTTGCTGATTTCTCGCTGGTATCTTTAATCCAGCTTAAGGGATCCTGAGGTCCCAATCTTCTCATGTCGTTCACTTTTCTCCCTCTCCAGAATTTCTCGAGCAAGAGCCATGTAATCTTGAGCCCCGTGTGAATTGGGGAAATACTCAAAAATGGTGAGCCCATAGGAAGGGCTTTCTGCCAAGGAAATATTTTCTCTTATCAGCACATCAAAGACTTTGTCCTTAAAATATTCCTTAATCTTCTCTACCACCTCCCGATTCAGGATTTTGCGCTTATCAAACCGGGTTCCGATAACTCCAGAGATGATCAATTTAGGGTTTAAACGGGCATTGACGACCTCAACTGTCTCCAGAAGTTTGCTCAAGCCCTGAAGGGCCAGATATTCCGTTTGTAAAGGGATAATCACATCTGAGGCAGTGGTCAGGGCATTGAGAGTCAGTAATCCTAAGGATGGAGGACAGTCGATAAAAACAAAATCATAGGGCAGCTCATAGTCCAAAGCTTCCCTCAACAGGAATTCACGCCCAGGTAAGCCAGATAGCTCCACCTCAGCTTCAGCCAGATTCAAAGAGGAAGGGACAAGATCCAGGCTTTCCTTATCTAAAACGATCTCTACCAAGACCTCCATCAGAGACACCTGCCCTTTGAGCAGATGATAAACTGTTTTATTCCTCTTATGAGCGAGGATGCCCAGACTATAGGTGGCATGGGCACCGGGATCGATGTCTACCAGCAGCACCTTTTTACCCAGCTTAGCCAAGGCTGCGCTCAAGTTGACTATGGTTGTTGTTTTCCCCACTCCGCCCTTATGGTTGGCAACAGCAACGATCCTGGTTTCTCTGCTGTCCATGGAGTCTCAGTCCTCCAATAAAGATGTTTTTAGCTGGAGTTCTCTGTTTTCTTCCCTAAGAAATAATCCTTATTTCTAGGGAAGGCATCATCTCCGGTCCATCCATTCATGTCTCAAGATGTGGGCGAAGAAAAACAACGAAATCACGAATATTCCTATGCTCAAAACAAGAGTGAGATCCAGTGTCCTTCCTCTAAAGCTTTAGTCGAGAAAAAGCCCCCCATGATGAGAACAAAAATGAAATCAAATCAGAAACAGGGTTTCCTCAATATTTCCATTGATCTGCATCCTTTCCATCGGGAGCGTTCTTGGTGATGTGGTCAGCCATGACTCTCTCCAGCTCGCCCATGTTCTGGCCGTAGGGAGTCCAGCCGTGGCCCTTTCTCGGGCGCCCGTAATGGAAGGAGCCGGCGTAGTAGGGATTTCTTGTACTTTCCAGGAATTTTTCCATTTCATACACGGCTTCGTTCAGATAGAAATCATCCATATCTCCACAGGAAATATGCAATTTCCCCACAAGCTTTAATCCCAGCCAGGACCAGTTCTTCTCCAAATAATAGCGGAGATCATAGTGTTCCTTAAAATATTGAGCCACCTGGTGGTCTATCTCCCCTGTCAATTTATCCCAAAGGGGCTTTGGATAGCCATCTTCGCCGACCGGCCCGTAAACAGCCTGCCATATGTCCAGCTGCTGGCCGGAGCGTCCTTTGGAACCAAGGACAGCCTCCATCTGGCTGAGTTGTCTCAAGGTGACTAAGACCTGGCCGTGAACATCTCTCATCATGGGACGTTCGGCTCTTTGCCATCCATATTCTTTGTAGAAAGCGCTCTCATCCTCATAGATGTTTGTCAGCATGTAATATCGAAAATCGATAGGATCAGGGAAAAAGCTCCACATTCCTCCGAAGAAATCAGGGTGAAAGATCTGCAGGGCCAGCGCTTCCCATCCTCCTGTGGAACCGCCGGAAAGTACTCGGGCATAGGATTTACGGATGATTCTAAAATGTTCTTCAATGTAAGGGATGAGCTCTGTCATGATGGCATCTCCATAAGGCCCGCAATTGGCGGAATTGACCGCATAGGAATCATCGAAATAAGGGCAGGGATGCTGAAAAGTAGTGCAGATCATCCTGGGAAAGCTTTCAGATGTCCAGACTTTGTAGAAACCGGTGTCTTCCTTGAATCCATAGGGAGGGCGAAGCGAGAAATGTCCTTGCCTGTAATACACGGGATAATACACATCCGGATGAGTATCATATCCTTTGGGAAGGAGGACTATGGCTCCGAGATAGATGGGATGACCCCAGAACTCGGTCAGAATTTTGCTCTGGATTTTGATATGTCTGACCCATTTGGTATCCTGCGGAACTTCAATGGGAGGGATTACTTTATCCAGCGTCAGTTTTATCCTGTAACCCTTGGCTGAATCGAGGTGGACGGATTCAACTTCACTATACAGGTTGCCAGGGGACCGGTTGAATCTTTGCCCTTCCCATTGGTCCATGTGAGCCCAGATCACATGGCCATCGGAGCGATGAAATCGAGTGTAGACATTTATCAAACCCTGGACGTAGTAATCTCCCGCTGGTATGTCCTTTAAGCTCTTTGGGGAATATCCCAGGACATTCTCATCGATAAGGATAACTTCTCCGGGATTAAGCTGCTGGACATCCTTTCCAAAAAATGGCTCGCTCTTCCACCAGTTGCCAACCTGCAGACGAGGCTCCTTCTCGTCCCTCTTTGCAATCATGACGAAAACGCGCCCGGTGATGGCTTCTGAACGGATGGAGGAGGGAAAGGAAATCTCAAACTGAAGTTTGGATGGAGGGCTCGGCTGGCAGCATTCGGTAATAAACAAACCAGCCAAGAAGACAAAGACAGAAATGAAACAGACAAAGTTCCTTTTCCTCATTTTTTCCTCCTCATGGTCATAATTTTCCATCTGTTACCTTCATAATAATTTTTTTTCTTTAATTCTGCACATAAATAAAATCATCAAGGTAGGAAAGGATTAACGAGTTATGTATTTTAATATTTTGATATCCAAAGGATTGATTTTAGACCAATTGGAAAAGACGCCACAACATCCTTTCCCATAACCATAGCACCTCCATTTCCGTGATCAGTGAAGATATCTCATCCCGTTAGGTTATGAGGCAGCAGTTCCTGTTCATTCGAAGCCTGCGAAGAAGGGTGGGAAGGTCTTTGGCGATCTTGATTTTTCTACCAGGCTATTCCGTAATCTTCCCCGTAGTTGCTGGAACCTCCCCAGAAAGTGCCGTGTATCCAGTCGAAATAAATGGCATTGAGAGGACCTGAGGTATATTTCCTGTAATCCAACTTATATCCCATGGCCTCCAGCTTTTCTCTGACCCACGGAGGAACCTTCTCGTTGAGCCGAAGCCTCCCGGGTTCAGCCAGATGTTGACCGAAAGAGCTCTTCATTTGGTAACTGACCATGTTCGGTGCTTCACATGCCTC
This sequence comes from uncultured Eubacteriales bacterium, assembly GCA_964429795.1. Taxonomy (GTDB): domain Bacteria; phylum Acidobacteriota; class Aminicenantia; order Aminicenantales; family Aminicenantaceae; genus CAYSCW01. The sequence continues at coordinate 14,147 of CAYSCW010000012.1, read as the reverse complement.
CTGGATATTCATCCCGAACTCCACTACGTTCAAGAAGAGCTGAAGAAGATTCTGGTCTTGAGTGTCCCCGCCCTGAACAGCAAAAGATAAAAAAGGCTTGCCGTCCTTTAGAGCCAGGCTTGGTGTCAAGGTGGCTCGGGGCCTCTTTCCCGGAGCGACGACATTGAAGGGATTTTCATCTTCATACAGGACAAAGCTCTGCATCCTCTGGCTCATCCCGATGCCAGTGTTACCGGCTATACAGGCTGGAATCCATCCGCCGCTGGGTGTGACGGAAACAACCCACCCCTCTTCATCAGCAGCTTGAATGGAGGTGGTCCCAGCTTCAATGTCTGCTTCGAAAGAAGCTCTTTGCTCTTCGCTCCAATCCTTGGGATCCAAATCTCCCACAGTTGTCCATTTCTCTAGAAAATGAAGGAAAGGATTTTCTTTTCCTTGGAAGGGATAAGGATTGCCGGGCCTGACATCCGGATCATTCCGCTTCCAGTTGATCAACTTGATCCGCTCCTTGGCATATTCTTTGGAAAGCAGCCCTTCGATCGGCTCCTCAGGTGGAAAATAGGGGTCTCCGTAATAGAAATCACGGTCGGCAAAAGCCAGATTCATCACCTGGTAGATGGTATGGATATATCTGGCCGTGTTATAGCCCATGGATTGCAGGTCAAAATTCTCCAACATGTTCAGCATCTGGAGGAGGACCGGACCCTGCACCCATGAAGTAAGTTTATAGACTTCGATGCCTTTATAAGTGGTCATCACCGGCTCTTCGATATAAACCTTCCAGTTAGCTAGATCTTCCATGGTGATGAGCCCGCCCTGTTCCTGACAGCCCCGGACAAACTCTTTGGCAACATCTCCTCTGTAGAACCGATCATAGGCAGCATGGATAGCTTCTTTGCGGCTCTTGCCCTCTGCCAAGGCTTCCTGTTCTGCCTCTACCAACTTCTCAAGCGTCTTGACCAGATCGGGCTGGCGAAAGACCTCTCCAGGATAAGGGGCCTCTCGCTCTTCACCAAGATGAGGGAGCAAGACTTTCTTTGAATAAGGCCATTCCTTGATCCTCTTTTTGTCCCTTTCTATACTATCTGCCAGTTGTTTTTCTATGGGGTAGCCCTTGGCCATCTGGATTGCAGGCTCCAGAATTTCCTTGAGGCTCATGGACCCAAACTCAGCCAACATGACCATCAATCCCCCTGGGGTCCCAGGAGTGACTGCAGCCAAAGGTCCATATCCCGGAGGATACTTTAATCCTTTTTCCCTGAAAAACTCTGGAGTTGCTCCGGTTGGAGCTACACCTAATGCATTGATGCCGTAGATCTTTTTTGTCTTCGGGTTATAGACCAGAGCTTGAGTCTCTCCGCCCCAACTCAAAACATCATACATGGTACAGACAGCCGCAAGCATGGCACAGGTTGCATCAACAGCATTCCCTCCCTGGTGGAAGATCATAGCTCCGGCGGTGGCACCGAGAGGCTTTCCGGTGATGGCCATCCAGTGTCGACCATGAAGGACAGGTTTTTCAGTGCGGCCAAAACTCACACTCCCTAAAACAAAAAGAAAAGTTAAAAGCAAAACGACGGCATCCCCTTCTCTGGATATCATCCTGATAAAAGAGAACATCTTTCCTCCTTTCGCCTTTAAATTAAATAATGAGTGCCTTCATCCGTAATTGATATCATCAAGTAACTTTGAGACAAAGCCAAAGCGCTGGCTTTGTCCAAAAGTTGCTGGATATTTAACATATAACTAGAGCGTTGCCAAGATATTGAAGTATAAAAGGGCAAGCATCGCCGGTCAATCAAAATAATGGTCCAAGAGGCTGGCCACATAAGCCTTTCTCGTTTTCGCGTCCTCAAAATTGACTTTGGCAAAAGGGCGGACAAACCGGGGCATGAGCGCGGGGAGAACAATCGCAGAGATTATCTGCACCAGAGTTATTTTAAGGTCTTTTTTCTTGTCCTTTGCTTCAACTCCTCTCATCTTGCTCATCAAATCTTCGAGTAAGATATTGAACCGCCGGACAAAAAGAGTGTTATAATCATACTCAAAGATTGTGCTGTATAGATGGGCTCTGGTGATGCCTGGATAGCGAAGAATCCCATCCATCAAAGCTGTAAAAAAATTCTGCAAGCGGGCACGGTGATCCGGGCCCTCTTCATCGAGAATTTCTTCAGGCATGCTGGACATCTCATCCAGAGTTTTTCTGAGTGCTATGTCCAAGAGTTTCTCTTTTGTCCCAAAATAGTAGTTAATCGCAGCACTGTTAACACCGGCTTCCTTTGAGATTTTGCGGATGGTGGTCCCCTGAATTCCTTCTCTTTCTATGCAGAAGATAGTCGCATGAATAATCTTTTCCCTGGCCGATAGCTCTTGGCTATTCATATCTTGAGTCCTTTCTTGTTTTAAATACTTGTTTTAATCACTTGATTAGATTATAAATTTTTTCAACGGTGATGACAAGCCACGGGGAATTTAGACCGATCGTCAATTTTTTCATCTCGCTTTAGCCTTCTAACATCATCCAGGTTTCCATTCTTTCTCACCAGTTTTTGATATTTTAAATATTCTATTGACAAGTTAACTGCTTTTATCTATATTAATCGATTGATTAAATCACATGATTTAATCAGATGTACAGAATTAACGAGACTCGGATAAGATTCTTTATTATGGGCCATTATCAGGATAAAACAAACTTAAAGAAATCAATGAGGAAGGCAATAAGAGCTCCTCTAGCAACGGTATTCTTCATCTTCACTCTTTTGCTGGCCTCCAGTTCTGGCTACACCATCTGAATGTGGATTTTATTCGGGATGTCCGTTTTTATGCGGGGGGATTCTCTCCTGTATTTGGAGACCGGATGTCTTCCATCATGGACATATCATTTAGAGAAGGAAACCGTGATGAGCGAGACTATCAGCTTGAGCTGAGCATGATGGGTATGGGTCTTGTTGCCGAAGGGCCTCTGGCTAAAGACAGAGGCTCATGGATGTTCTCTGCCAGAAGAAGTTATATCGATCTTTTAATCGGTCTCATGGGTCAGGGAGTGCCTGTAAGTTGGAGTGACTTTCAGGGAAAACTGAATATCGATCTTTCTCCAAAAAACAAGTTGACCTTTATCGGCATCGGCGGTGTTGACGACAGTGGGACCGAAAAAGAAGACGCCCTCGAAGATAAAGAAAGTTTTTACGGCGGCCTGGATACAACCGAATATACTGTCGGCGTGAACTGGTTCCTCATGTGGGGGGCCAATGGCTATTCGAATACATCCCTTTCACAGAGTTACATAAACTACAGAGATACGACTTACCACACTGTTTCAGAGGACTTGGCAAGGCAAGGGAAGAACTCGGAAAGGATATTCATCCTGAGAAATATCAATTATCACAGGTTCAATGAGGCTAACAAGCTGAGTTTGGGGATCGAAATCAAACATCTCACAAACGACTATGATTATTTCCTTGCAGAATTCACCGATGTCCTGGGCAACACAGCTCCGCCTGTCCGGTGGGATTACCGGACATCTGCCGATCAGTATGCAGCTTTTGTCAATCACACATGGAATCCTTTTTCGAAGTTGACCCTTAATTTGGGCGTTCGTGCGGATTATTTCACCTTTAACCAGAATTGGTGCCTCTCCCCCCGATTCTCCTTCTCCTGGAAGATTTCAAGCAGAACATCTCTTGACGGAGCGGCAGGGATTTTTCATCAGCATTTGCCCCTCATCCTTCTTTTCCAGAATGAAGGCCGCAAGAGTTTGAAGGATCCTGTGGCCTATCATGCTGTCCTGGGCATGCGCAATTTGTTAACGGATAATACAAGGTTTTCTGTGGAAGCCTATATCAAAGAATATGACCGGCTCCCCCTTGATCCTGCACAACCATCGTTATTCATCTTTGACGAGATGTTCTACGGCGACCACTTCACCGATCATGAGTACCTCCTGGATACCGGCAAAGCCCGCTCCTACGGCATTGAATTCATGGTCCAGAAAAAACTGGCAAAGAAGCTTTACGGCGTGATCAGCGCTTCTTATTTCCGATCGCGCTACAGGGGCCTGGATGGCGTCTGGAGGAACAGGGTCTACGATAACAGATACATGTTCTCCGCGGAAGGTGGCTACAAACTCAATAAATTCTGGGAATTCGGTCTTAAATGGATTTATGCTGGGGGCGCTCCCTATACGCCTTTTGATGTCATTGCCTCTTTGGCCGTAAACAGTGGAATTTTTAACGAAACCCGTATCAACGGCGAAAGGCTTCCAGCCTACCACTCCCTGAATCTTCGCGTTGACAAGAGATTCTACTTCGGCTCCTCCAATCTGATCATCTACTTCAGCGTGTGGAATGTTTATAACAGAAAGAATGTATTCTCCTATTACTGGAACACCATCGACAGAAAGCCCGACCGCGAGTTAGGTTGGGGGATTTTGCCAGTTTTGGGCGTAGAATTCGAGTTTTAAGAGGAGTGCTGTCAGTACAACTCACTGCAAGGCTATTGTTTCTTGCCGTTGACAACCCACTGGGCCACTTTCACCACACGCCGGGCCATGTGCCGAGCAGCATCAAGAACCGTTTCCGGAACTTTCTGGCCAGGAGCGGCATTGGAGCTGACTCCATAAGGATTACCGCCACTGGCAAAGACGGCTTTATCAGTGTACCCAGGAGGAACAATGATGCAACCCCAATGGTGAAAAGTGTTGTATAGGGCCAAGAGGGTGCTTTCTTGGCCTCCATGCGGATTCTGAGCACTGGTGAATCCGGCCACCACTTTATCAGTCAATTTCCCCTCAGACCAGATCTTCCCGGTCATATCGATAAACTGTTTCATCTGGGCGGCCACATTGCCATACCGGGTAGGTGTGCCGAAAATGTACGCATCGCCCCATTCCAAATCGTCAAGGGTTGCTTCAGGAATGTCCTTGGTGACTTCCGCGTGGGCACGCCAATCTGGATTCAGGTCAATGGCCTCATCTGGGGCTAACTCGTGCACCTTGCACAGCCGCACCTCTGCCCCTGCCTTCTCTGCGGCTTCTTTCACTGCCAGGGCGACCTGGTAGTTGGTCCCTGTAGAGCTGTAGTAAACCACCACGAGTTTTACTTTAAACATGACACGCCTCCTCTCCTGAATTTTTGATGATTTATCAATCTTTGGGTGACCGGCTTTCCTGCGATTTGATGATCCCATCAAATAAACTCTGAAAAACGTATAAATATTATACCTGCATTATTCAGGAAATCAAGGGACATGCGATGATTGTGTTTCCATTTCCATGATAGCTGCTGATGATGGATACAATCAGTCAAAGCGCCGGTTCCCCTAACAGGAGAAAGAAAATTTTATCATGATGCCAGCAGACCAAGCGTTCCGGGAAAGCTGGCGGGATTTCAATTTGACACTTCACAAATTAATCATTATTCTATTTTTGCTTTGCAAGCTGGGGCAGCCGCAGCTATGAAATTCTTGAAACAGGAAACCTCAATGTCAGCCCAGGTAGGCTCCTTCCAGATTTTCCATGACGTACGGAAAATCCTTCTGCTTGCGCTCAGGGAATAAACGAGAGAGCCTGTAGAATTCAAAGGGAAATGAAAAGGAAGAATTATTCAATCTTGAATTAATTTTGAAAACATACAATTTTGAGGAGGTTATAAAATGAACACGATTGAAAAAGCGTTGATGCATGCATTATTCTCCCATCTGCATCACAATATCGACAAGGCCATCGACTTTAGAGCCATCGAAGCGTTGAACAACCAAGTCAGCAAGATTTTTCCCGATGCTTTGGTAGTAGGGCCGGGAGATGATGCTGCTGTCTTCAAATTTCCAGACACAGATGGTTTGTTTGTGGCAAAGATGGAAAGCCATTGTTCTCCTTGCGTTCCAAGACCTTATGATGCTGCTGCAACTGGAGCCGGCGGAGCAATGCGTGATGTCCTTGCCATGGGGGCAAGACCGATTTTTCTCTTGAATTTTATCGGAACTCGGCCTTTGCATGAAAAGGTGATTGTCGGCCCTTGTGGATTTGATGGAAAATGCACCTGCGGAAAATGCATCGAAATGACCAGCAAAGAAAGAGTGGATTTGATGGTCAAAGGTCTAAGAGACATGTGCCAAGCCATGGATGTTTTCATCATCGGTGGCGGTTTTTCAACTTCATTCTCAGACATTGTTCCAGCAGTTGTGGTTTCAGTGATAGGCAAGTTGAAAACGGCAAAGCCACTGACCAAGCCAGCAAAGTCAGCAGGAGACAAGTTCATACTCATCGGAGAGACCGGCAACGATGGCAACGACACTCTTTACAGGGCAGGGCTTGTTCAAGAGATGAGGCCTGCCATAGCTTTGTTCGAGGAGGAAAGGCAGATCATGGAAGCAACCCTGGCCGCCTTTTGTACCGGTAAGGTCAAGGCCTGCTCTGATTTGGGAGCAGCCGGCATCGGGGCTGCTGTCTGTGAATCCGCAAGGTACGGAGGCCTTGGCGCAATAGTAAATTTATCCAAAGTCCCTGTTAAGGTTGACCATATCACACAAGAAGAAATCATGATCTGTGAGACCCAGGGAAGGATGGCAATCCAAGCGGAAGAAAAAGATGTTGATGAAATATTGACAGCCATCCGGTCCAAAAAAGTAAAAGCAGAAGT
>CAYSCW010000012.1:0-7409 GCA_964429795.1 uncultured Eubacteriales bacterium | reverse complement strand
AAAAACTGGATTGCCGAATGGATGTATCAGCATGCAGGAACCGGAAAGACCTACTATGAAGGCATTGGTATTGACACAGCTCTAATGGCTGCCAATGACGTGATCTGCCAGGGTGCTCTTCCAGTAATCTATACTGATGAAGTCGCAGCCGGCGACAGTGAGTGGTTCCAGGATGAAAAGCGAAGCTTTGACTTGGCTGAAAGTTTCTATAAGGTCTGTGAGATGTGCGGGATGGCCTTGCCAGCCGGGGAATCTCCTGCGCTTCGCTACTTAATCAAGGCTGAACCACCCGTAAAGAGCGCCCCTTCTCTTTCAGGATGTGTCACCGGAATTGTTGCTCCTGCGGATAGAATGGTCACGGGAGAGAAGCTGCGAGTCGGTGACCGCATAATTGGCGCGACTTCATCCGGGCTCCACTCTAACGGGATTTCTTTGGTGATCAAGCGGGCACTTAGCCTTAAAGACAAGTTCCTCCATCAACTGCCGAACGGAAACACCTTGGGGGAGGAGGCTCTTATCCCCACCCGGTCCTATGTTAGGCTTGTCGAAACGCTGCTGGAGAACAATATTGAGATACACTCTTTGCTCGGAGGTACAGGCGGAGGGATTTCAAAGATCGCCTATGACAAACGACCCTACACCTATCGGATCAAAAAATGGGTTGAGGAAATCCCGCCGCTTTTTCAGTTCATGCTGGAGCTCGGTGTAAGCCTCCAAGACTGTCTCACCACCTTCAACTGGGGTATCGGATTCTACATTTTTGTGCCAGAGGAAGAAGCTGAGCAGACAATCGAAACAGGCAGGAATGCGGATTATGAACTTCTGGACCTTGGCCAGGTGGAAGAGGGAGAACGCTGTGTCATTTTTGAGCCAGAAGGAATAACACTCCCAGCCATCGAGTAAGAAGGGCCTTCTAGCGCAGGTCTACTGATCCTCGCTCTTTTTCATGTGCTTATCAAACCAGGCCATGAGATAGAGCTGCTGGAGCAGTATATGCGATGGGCGTCGCCAGCCGTGATATTCTCCCGGCATTCTCACCAGGAGGGTTTCCTTCTTGAGTATTTTCAGGGCACGGTAGTATTCCTCGCTCTGACCCATTGGAGTTCTCAGATCCTCCTCCCCCGTCATGACCATAGTCGGAGTCTTGACGTTGGCCACATAATGAAGAGGCGAACGGATTGTATATTCCATGGGGTCTTCCCATGGATATTTCTTAAACTGCCTGTACCACATCGAGCTGTCCGTGGTCCCGGCAAAAGAATGCCAGTTTATGACCGGCCTCATCGAGACTGCAGCTCTGAAGCGGTCGGTGTGCCCGACGATCCATGCTGTCAGAACTCCGCCACCGCTTCCTCCACAGACAAAAAGGTTCTGCTCGTCGATAAATCCTTTTGCTACGGCTGCGTCCACACCAGCCATCAGATCGTCATAATCCTTGCCGGGATAGGAAAACTGAATGCCATTAACAAAATCCTGGCCGTAGCCGGTACTTCCACGTGGATTCATGTATAAAACTGCATATCCATTTGCAGCAAAATTCTGCCATGGCCAGCTGAATCGAACAGAGTACATAGCCCAAGGACCACCATGGATGTAGAGAATCATGGGGTATTTTTTGTTGGGATCAAACTGTGGAGGTTTGATCAGCCAGCCCTGCAAGTCCAGCCCATCAGGAGATTTGAACCACATCTCCTCCACTTCTCCCAGCTTCACATTCTCCAGCACATCCTTATTGACATCCACAAGTTTCTTGACATCCTTTGGTTTGTTCACATGAAAAGTCACCAAATATTCTGGTTTATAAAAAGAGGAAAGAGTAGTTGCCAGCTGTCCATTTTTGGCCAGAGACAATTCAGAGAGATAATGGACGCCCTCGGTGATCTTGTTGATTTTTCCGGTCGTGGAAAGGAAATAGAGGTTGGACTCTCCCCTTTCCGCCATCAAATAATAGAGCCCGGAACCATCCGCGGCCCAAGTATAGTAATAAGGCGAATTGGGAAGGTCTCCGGCAAGAAGACGCTTTTCCTCTCCGTTGATATTCATGAGATAGAGGTTGGAGAGATGACTTGTGTAGTTCTTCTCATCATAGCCTGAATAGGCAATCCATTTCCCATCAGGCGATATACGGGCGCCACGATCGGGCCCTTTTCTATCTGTTAAAGCCTTAACTTCAAGAGTTTCAAGATCAAGCGAATAAATCTCTGTATCACCATGGAGGTACTCCGCATCAGGTTTGCGGATGGCGCTGAAATAAATCGTCTTTGCGTCAGCAGACCACTGAGGGTCATTGTGGGAATAATCTCCAGAAGTGATTTGCTGCGGCGTCCCTCCCAATTCAGCATCGAGCACATATATATGGCTGTATCCTTTGGGTATGGGTCCTCTCCCATCTCTTCTCCAGGAAAGCCTGTCGATGATGATGGCAGGTTTGGCCCATTTGGCTTCTCTCGGTCTCTTGGGAAGCTTCACAGACAGGATAGGCTTCTCATCGCGGATGTACATGGTGAATGCCAACATCTTTCCATCAGGAGACCAAGCCAGGTCGTTTGGTGTATCCTCTACATGGGTTAGCTGGGCCACTTCCCTGGTGTCCAGCCACATCACATGAATCTGAGTCGTTCCATCTCTGTCGGAAAGGAAGGCGACCTTCTTCCCATCAGGTGACCAAACAGGAGAAAAATCTCTCCAGTTTCCGTGAGTGAGTTCCCGGACTCGCCGTCCCTCCACGTCAACAATCCAGAGGTTACTTCGGGAGCGATCCTCCATCTTATCCACCCAGCCCCGGGAAAAAAGGATCAGCTTCCCGTCTGGGGAAATAGTGGGATTCCGCACTGTTTCCATTTCCATGAATGTCTCTTCGGTCAGAAGTCTGATCTTTTCTCCGCCGAACGCATGTCCTAACCCGAGAATCAAGAACATCAAACCAACAACCAAAGTGTTTTTAATAAATTCTTTCATAAAAACCTCCTGTTATTTGTATTTTTTTATTCCGGTTCCCCGTTGAGGGTTATTCAATAAAGAAAAGAGCTCTAAATGCATTTATATAGAAATTCAAATTTATTATAAAGCTGAAATCTTAGTCAAGAAAAAAAGGAGCTGAAATCCTTGTATAAATCGTGATGGAAAAAGTTCTCTTGAAACAGATCACAATACTCCCGAAGCAGGAAAACCAACTGACAGACCGCGATTATTCTTCTTTTCTCTCTGCGACTGGAAATCTGGACTTATACATTTCAATTGGTACAGTTCTTGCGCTCCTTTCTCATGTTAAATCTTAAATTTTTTTAATTACATGATGGACGGTAGGCAAAAGGTCTTCATAACCATTCCAAAGATATTTAAAAGTGTCAAATTTTTTGACAATTTTAGCTTTCTCTTTCCTCTATAAATTATATACAATGATTTCCACAAAAAAAAATTTTCAGCCCAGATTGCATAAAAATGCGAATAATCCTTTCAGGCTCCATGTAACAATAAACACAGAAAAGATTCATGGACATGAGGGACTCATCGTGGTTGATACCTTGGGCTCCATCCCTTCAGCAAAAAGGATGCTGGAGAGATTGAAAAATATAGTCCCGGATAAACAACCTTCATGAATGTGAAATTTAAAGCCACCCTATCCTCTCAACACATTCCGCTGGAAAGAAAGCTAGGACCTTTCTCTGCCACGGCCATAGTTGTGGCCAATATGATCGGAGCGGGTATTTTTACTACATCCGGGATAATGGCTTCTCAACTGCCAGGTCCAGGCTGGGTGATTTTTTGCTGGCTTTTCGGAGGCCTGATCGCTGTCTGCGGTGCTCTCTGTTACGCAGAGTTAGCGACCCGAATGCCTGTGGCTGGTGGCGAATACATCTATCTTAAAAGGCTTTATCATCCGGTGCTCGGATTCCTGACCGGATGGACAAGTCTTTTTGTAGGCTTCTCAGCACCTATCGCTGCCTCAGCTATAAGCTTTGCCGAGTACATTTTCGCAGGATTAAACCCACATCTCTCGGCTTTAACCCCCGCACAAATTACCTTCTTCAAGAAAGCATCTGCAATAATCCTCATCCTTATTTTTACCTTCTTGCACTACTTGGGTCTCCGCTTGGGATCAAGGGTTCAAAATACGCTGACCTTCCTGAAAATAATCATAGTCTTTGGGCTGGCAACCACAGGATTGGCTTTGGGAAAGGGAAATTTCTCAAATTTCTCTTTTGATACAAACGAGTCGTTTAAGGGCATAGCCCTCGGGACAGCTATGATGCTGGTAATGTTTTCCTACAGCGGATGGAATGCAAGCGCTTATATAGCTGGAGAACTAAAACGACCCAAAAGGACATTGCCTATTTCTTTGATTGCTGGAACTGGTATCGTCATTTTTCTTTACATCATCATCAACCTCTTCATATTCAATGCTGTTCCCTATTCTGAAATTAGAGGAATTATCCCTGTAGTGGAAGCAGCCTCAGTCAAAGCTTTTGGAGAGTGGATGGGCAAATCAATCAGCTTTCTCATCGGATTCGCCCTTCTCTCATCTTTAAGTGCCTACATCATCATCGGACCCAGAGTCTACTTCGCTATGGCCAAGGATCGGCTCTTTCTCCCCTTCGCTTCCAAAGTACATCTCCGCTACAGAGTGCCAGGAAGATCGATTCTTGTCCAGGGAGCTATAGCAATCCTGATAGTGGCAATCGGGTCTTTTGAGCAGTTACTGATCTATCTAGGCTTTGCTCTGGGAATTTTTCCCTGGCTTGCGGTGGCTGGATTGTTCAAAGCCCGCAAAAAGCAAATCGGTGAGCAGTCTGCAGTGAAAGCATGGGGATATCCCTTGGTCCCCATCTTTTTCCTGGCCAGCAGCTTGATTCTGATGATCTTCAATTATCTCAACAGGCCATTGGAATCCACGGCCGCTGTTCTGACAGTGAGTCTGGGAATTCCCTTTTATTATCTCTGGGTTAAGAGGTGGGAAGGAAAAGTTAGGAACAGTTCTGAATCTATGATCGAGCGATGAAAAAAATCAAAAATATCCGCGTTCTCATGGATTCATTCTTTATTCGCTGATTTTGGAAAGACCACGAACTCATGTTCCATCACCCAATAGATGAGAATCTGGGTCGGGTTTTTTTATACTTGGAAGCAACGCCACCGGGTCTTGGATTGTTTAATTCATAATCCTTATAACTCAACCGGCAGAGCCTCCTCCACCGCCTCCGCCGCCACCACCTCCGCCGCTGAATCCTCCTCCTCCGCCTGAGGAGTAATGGGCAGCAGAGGCACTTGCCTGCTGGATGGAGGTGGACATCGACTCGATGCTGCTGACCATGCTTTCGATGCGACCCGTGCTGGCAAATACGGTTCTATTGAATCCATAATACCATGCGGGTGCTACAGCTCGTTCATCTTTAAGGATAATTGGAAGCATTTTGAGTATATTCTTGGCATTTCCGAAGACGATGCCAAAGACAAGGTAATGCTCCCACAGTTTATAGGACTCTGGAGGCAGTTCCTCGAAGCTTGAAAAATCGTCCAGAAAGCGCTCCATGGCCCTCCACAATTCATTTTCCCGAGCCCAGTGGATGTCCCTGCGTTTGATTTTTGGAATCAACAGGGCAGCCAGAACAAGAAGCACAAAATTGAGCGTCAGGATAGCTACAGGAAGAGTCGACGCCAGAAAAATATTCTTGATCATCGTGCTTTTAGGTTCGATGAATTCCAGTTTTTTCGCCTCTTCATCGACCGTTTTTTGCCACTCTTTATACCACTTCTGGAAGTCCCGCGGTTTCTTCTCCAGATAGTGCTTCAACTCATCCAGTTCCAATCTTGCATCTTTCCTGCTTTCCTGATTGCTGACGGTCAAAAACAGCAGTTTTAAAAACTCCAGCTCATAATGAAACAATCCAGGATCTTCCATAAAGTTTTTCTTCAGAGTCACAGTGGTCTTTATTTCCTTCTTGGTACCAAAAATCCTCTTCTTCTCCACAAAATGGTCCTCCAACTCCAGATAACCTCGCCGGGCCAGGTCGAAAAGAGTTGCCGTAAATGCCAGAGGTGTTGCCGAGCCTCCTTCCCGCAACAGGACCTCTACCAAAGCAGGTGTCAGCTTGGATGGCGGCTCACGGGAATACCTGGGGATATCTTCAAACCGGTAATCCTTACCTACTCTTTTCCAGTAATGAAGATAGATGGGAAGCCAGATCAGAGAGCCGATGATGAGCCAGATTCCCCAGATGAGGAGCAAAAGACGCAGTGTTCTCCTCTTTCTTTCTCTTGCTTCCTGGGCCCGCTTGGCCCGGAAGATGGTCTCTTGGACGAATTGAGCCTCCTCCTGGCGGATGGACTGGAGGGTATGACGGTTTGAAGGGACGCCGGTAACCATCCCAGACGGCCATGCCATCCGGATTTCCACAAACTGGTAAGAAGGAAGGCTGGTCACGGTGAACCGGGCTGTTTTCCGATCCACGATTTCCGACCTTCCAGAAAGAGGCCCATGACCATAGACCAGAATATCATCTCTACTGATGACAGCATCAGGAAGATGGACGTTGATGGTTACATGCTGCGTGGGTCTGTCCCATCCGCTGCCTATGATCTGCCAGTAAAGCTCCGAAACATCAGGATAACTCGTAATTCCTCCTCTTATCCGGTAATGAATGTGGAATGTCCGGCGGGTGTTCAAGGCGTTGTAATACCATTTGGCCTCAAATCTCTCTCTGTTTTGTGAAATCTCCTTTTCCAAAGGACGGTCCCTCTCATCATAAACCTGAAATTCTTCAACTGTGACCTGGTAGCTGTATCCATCCCTTTTCACTCGTATTGGGATCCACAAAGTTGTCCAGGAAAACTCCCCTTCAAAATCGCATGTCCTGTATTCATCGACAGTAAAGGAGCCATCACGCTCAATCTGGGCTTCGATACGAACCTCTTGAAAATAGAAACTTTTCGCCTGTGCCTCAAAGGGACAGATGAGAAAAACAAGAAAAGCCAAGGCCAATAAGAACCCGCCACATGTTTTCAAGAGGCATGCTCTGTACATTGCTCTTATCTTCTTGATCCTCTCAAAACCCTGGCTGGAAGCATGATGATCGCTTTCAACAGCTGGAACACAGCATCCACTGTGATTCCGATGAGACGGAAAGGAAGGAGAAGAATCCAGACAATCGGATACAAGAGAAGAGCCAAAAGGGCAAGCGGCCAGCAAATCACCAGTAAAATGAGCCAAAGAAAAAATTTAGTCAAGGTCGATCCTCCATCTTAAATGTTCATAAGTCTCATTTAGTTTTTTCAAGTTACCATAGATACCGACGAAATATGTTAGGCGTTAGTTTATCAGATTTCTTGGATAAATAAAAAAAACAAATGTATGAAATAAGCATCCTTATTTCCGTGACAATTTCAACAGCAGTCAGGTAAGCTGAGGAGGA
>CAYSCW010000011.1:0-78309 GCA_964429795.1 uncultured Eubacteriales bacterium | reverse complement strand
GGTTCCCCTCCATCCTTGCCAAGACCCTCCCACCCTCCACCATGGGCTTCGGATGGACAGCAACCGCCGCCTCACTATCTAACTAGGTAAAATATCTTCACTTATCGCGGGAATGGGAATAATTGCTAATGTGCTAAAACTTGACACGATTCTTTTGTTATCCTATTTTTTGACAAAATACTGAAAGGAGATGATGTGGGCAAAAAGGTGGATTCCAAGCTTAAGAGGAGGAGCCAGTGATCAGGAGCGTGATTTCTGATTTAGGGAAAGTTATACTCTTTTTCGACAACGATATTTTCTTTAGAAAAATAACTCCTCATTCTCCTTTTTCCTTGGAGAGGATAAAGGAGTTAGCGAGAACCCATTTTGAATTAGTGATGGATTTTGATCGAGGGGAGATGACATCCCGACAATTTTATGAAGAAGTTATCCACAGGTTTAAAGCGAAGATAGCCTTCCGGACTTTTTATGACATCTACAACGATGTTTTTTCCCTTAACCAGCCGGTGTTGGAGACTCTGAAGGGATTGAGGTCAAAATACAGGCTTGTCCTCCTTTCCAACACGGATGTCATGCGCTTTAGCTTCGTCCGACAAAATTTTCCAGAAATTTTCCTGTTCGATGCCTATGTCCTTTCTTATGAAGTGGGATACATGAAACCTCATCCTCAGATCTACCGGGCAGCATTGGAACAGGCGGAGGCAAAACCACAAGAATGCATTTTTATCGATGACAGGGAGGAGAATATCGAAGGTGCCCAAAGGCTGGAAATAAACACCATTCTCTTCACTCCCCAAACAAACCTTGAGGAGTCCCTCCGAGATTACGACCTTTCTTTTTAATTTCATCCAATTTTCACAGCAGGAGCGTCATCGGCTCCCTAACCAGATTAAGAAAGCGAATACAGATCCTTAAGTCTTACCAAATCTGCAAGCCTATCCTTGAAGGGAGAATCGAAAGAGGAGAAGATGGTTGATCTTAGCTTCTCGGCGCATCCATTAAACAAAAAATGTCTTAAACAGAAAGAGCTCTCATATAAACTTTCCGTCTTCTCGGTCCATCGAATTCACAGAAAAAGATACCCTGCCAGGTTCCTAAAGCAAGCTCTCCATTTTCGATGATGATGCTGGTCGATGGTCCCACCAAGCTTGCTTTGATGTGTGCGGGGGAGTTACCTTCCAGGTGACTGTAGGGCAGGGAATCGGGAACGATTTTCTTGAGAGTGGAGATGATATCCCTTTTAACAGAGGGATCGGCGTTCTCGTTTATGGTCACAGCAGCCGTGGTATGAGGGACATAGATAAAGCAGAGACCATTACGGACGCCCGATGAATCCACAAAGTCTTTCGCTTTCCCGGTGATGTCGATGAATTCTTCTTTGGATTGAGAATGAACTTCCAGAGTTTTCATTTTTTTCCCTCGATTCCCGCGGCGTTAACCGAGCCCGAATTTTACCATAGATTTTGAGTAATCAACAGATGCCTTTTGTTCAAAGAAGCAAAAATCGCAAACAAATTTCGAGAAACTTATAAAAACCCCTTGACAAAGAAATCTGTTCCGTATAGATTAGTTAGAGCCTGATACTATATTTAGTGCTAATCATCTTTAAAATATACTACATATGGTTATTTTCTCACTATTTTTTTCGTCTCTGAGCAGAGACTTCCTTGGATAGGGGATGTGGTGTTTGCATTTGATTTAAGAAGAGGAGGAACCGAATGCACGAATTGGTGACAAGAATTAAGAAGAGGGATGGGAGTATCGTTGACTTTGTTCAAGATAAGATCACGAGTGCAGTCTACAAAGCCATGGAATCTCAAGGCCTTGTGGATCCGAAGACAGCTAAGACCATTTCTGACATAGTCACCTTCATGCTCGAGGATAAATTTGGAGGTTATACCATTCCTTCGGTGGAGCAGATTCAGGATAGTGTGGAAATGGTCCTCATGAAGCAGGGGTATCATGAGGTAGCAAAGTCCTACATTCTCTATCGCGAAAGACACAAAGGGATCAGAGAAGCCCGGAAGATAGGAATCAATTTGGAGAGGCTAATTAAAGATTATATCAAAAACTTGGATTGGAAAATCAGGGAGAACAGCAACGAAGGGGTGATGAGTTTCTCGGGGCTCAATGCCCGCATTTCTGGGGAGGTGCTGGCCAATTTTGCTCTCAATCAGCTTTATTCAGAAAACATCAAAAAGGCACATATGGAAGGTGACTTTCATATTCACGATCTTTCCTATCCTATCGTCGGCTATTGTGCAGGTTGGTCTTTGGAAAACCTCTTAAGGAAAGGTTTTGGGCACGTTCCCAATCAGATCCATTCTTTTCCAGCCAAGCATCTGGAGACAGCCACCTTGCATATGGTCAATTTCATCGGAACCATGCAGGGGGAGTTCGCTGGTGCTCAGGCCTTTTCCAGCGTGGATACGTTTCTGGCCCCTTTTGTCAGAGCTGATAAACTCGGATACGAGAACATCAAGCAGGATATCCAGAAGCTTATTTTCGGGCTGAACGTTCCCTCCCGTTGGGGATGGCAGACCCCTTTTTCCAACCTGACTTTCGACTGGACCGCGCCTAACGACATGAAAAACAAAAAAGTCATCGTCGGAGGAGAGGAGCAGGACTCCACATATGGCGAATACCAAGAAGAGATGAATATGATCAATCGTGCATTCCTGGAACTTATGATTGAGGGAGACCAGCAAGGCCGCGTTTTTACTTTTCCTATTCCCACATACAATCTGACCAAGGATTTCGACTGGGATTCTCCCAATGCCAACCTCCTTTTCGAGGTCACTGCTAAATACGGCATTCCCTATTTCCAAAATTATATCGGGACAAATCTTGACCCTGGTGATATAAGAGCGATGTGCTGCCGCTTGAACCTCGATCAGAGAGAATTGCTGCGGAGGCCTGGAAACATATGGGGAGCAGGGGATTCCACCGGTTCCATCGGGGTGGTCACCATCAACATGAACAGGATCGGTTATAAGTCCGGTTCTAGAGAGGAATTTTTTGAAAATTTGAAGTACGTCATGACACTGGCCAAAGAATCCCTCGAGACCAAAAGAGAGATGGTCAACAACATGATGGGTAAAGGGCTTATGCCTTACACACTGGTCTATCTTGGCCATTTCGACAATCATTTTTCCACCATAGGACTTTGCGGGATGCATGAATGCTGTTTAAATTTTCTGGGGAAAGGAATCGGAACCCGGGAGGGAAAGGAATTCGTTATAGAGGTTCTCCATTTTATGAGGGAAACCATCCGTAAGTTTCAAGAGGAGACAGGGAATCTCTATAATCTCGAAGCAACGCCAGCTGAATCGGCTTCCTATCGGCTAGCCAGGCTGGATAAAGAAAAGTATCATAGGATCATCACCGCCGGAACCGAAAAATATCCCTACTTGACCAATTCCTCCCAGCTCAATGTGGACGCTACTCGAGATGTCTTCGAAGCCATAGAGCATCAGAAGGATATCCAGCCCCTTTACACAGGAGGCACCATCTTTCATTCTTTACTGCCGGAAGCCATAGACAGGGAAACATGCAAAAGATTGGTTCAAAAAATCAGCGAAACCGCCCTTCCCTATTTCAGCCTCACTCCGACATTCAGCGTATGCCCTAGCCATGGCTACATCAGGGGAGAGGCAGAGAAATGTCCTGAATGTGGAGAACGGACAGAGGTCTACTCCAGAATTGTAGGCTACTTGAGGCCAGTAGGAACCTGGAATGACGGGAAGCAACAGGAGTTCCGTGATAGAACACCCTACGTGGTCACAGGGTGAAGCTCATGGAGTATTTTTTGTTTACCTATTCCAATTGTTCCAAATGTGAAGCTCTCAAAGGCTCTCTGGAAAAGACGCACTTGCAGGGCCGGGAATACAACTTGGTTAAAAAGGAAAGCAAAAAAAAGATCAGAGAATTTTTGGGTGTTCTAAAGCGTGACGACAAGGGTGCCATCATCATACCCACGCTCATCCTTCAGCAAGATGAAAGAGTCTCGGCTGTGCTGAACAGCGAGCAGGAGCTTTCACAGTGGTTGAAATCAAGGGATTAGAAAAGTTTGCCCCCAAAGATTTCCCCGGACACATTTCCTCCACCGTATTCTTAGGGGGATGCAATTTCCGGTGTCCCTACTGTCATAATTCAGACCTGGTGTTACGAGCGGAGAGCCTTCCCTCCTTTCCTCTGGATTACTTTATGGGCTTCTTGGATGCAAGGAAGAATTGGCTTGACGGCATCTGTATTTCTGGTGGGGAGCCCCTGCTTCATGAGGATCTAGATCTCCTTCTTTCTCTCATAAAAGACAGAAACCTTCGGATAAAGATCGATACCAACGGCTCCTTGCCTTCCCGTCTTGAAAGGTTAATTCATGAGGGTCTGATCGATTGTGTGGCTATGGATGTCAAGGCGCCGCTAGAGAGATATGGAGAGGTGGTGAAGGCGCAAGTCAGGACAGAGGATATCGTAAAGAGCATAGAAATAGTAAGGGATTCGGGACTTAGATATTTCTTTCGCACCACAGTCGTTCCAGGATTGGTGGGAGCCGATGATATCCTGGAGTTGAGTCAGATGCTCAAAGGGTCTAAAATCTTCCAGATCCAGCAATTTTTGCCCGTCAATACACTCGATACCGACTATCTCCATAGAATTCCCTATTCTCGTGAAGAAATACAGCTCATGGCCAGGATCGCAGAGCCCTTTTTTGAAGAAGTGAGAGTCGAGGGAATCTGAACTATGGAAATCAAAGTGAAAAGAATCCAGAAGGATGCCAGACTGCCCCAATACAGCCATAGGGGAGACGCTGGTCTGGATCTTTTCTCTTCGATCGATTGTGTTTTGGAAGATGGTCAAATCCTGGCTGTACCCACAGGCATCCAGGTGGCTATTCCCCAAGGATTCGTGGGCTTGATCTGGGATAAGAGTGGTCTTTCCCTCCAAGGTGTGCATCGCCTGGCCGGTGTGATCGATTCAGGATACAGGGGCGAAGTCAAGGTGGTCATGGCCAATCTGAGGAATAAGCCTTTTGTTATAGAAAAGGGTATGAAGGTGGCGCAGATGTTGATTCAGCCTGTGGAAGAAATCAAAGTTGTCGAGTCAGATACTCTTAAGGAAACATCCCGGGGTGAGAGGGGATTCGGGAGCACCGGAAAATACTGACCTGCGGGATTGTATTTTCCTTTGACTTTTTTCTTTGCCTCTGGTACTGAATTCTCTTCATATTATCTGCCTCGCCTTTCTTTTAGAGCTTAATTATAATAGTTAAATGACCAGGAGAATCAAAAAAAGAGAGACGACGTTCAGCAATAGTTTTACGCTAGTTCTTTCCAGACCGGAAAATCCGGAAAACATCGGGCTTGTTGCCAGAAATATGAAAAACACAGGGTTCGCGAGTTTGCGTGTCGTGGGAATGGATTCTCTAGATTCAAGGTCTTACTCAGTAGCTGTTCATGCCCAGGAAATTTTGGAAAATGCTCAATTTTTCGACACAGTAGCCCAAGCCGCTGCAGATTTGAATGTTGTTTTTGCTTCCACCTCGAAGAGAAGGAAGAATTTTATACTACTCACTATGGAGGAGGCGGTTTCCCGAATGCTTGCCTTCCCTCCGCAGGTAAAGATTGGGCTTCTTTTTGGTTGCGAAAGGACTGGCCTCACTTCTGAAGAGCTGAAGAGCGCTAATTTTGTTTTCACCATCCCCCAAGCCTGCTGCCAGCCTTCTTACAACCTTTCCTCTGCTGTTTTGACCATCTTGTTTTCTCTTTACTTTCAGCAGAAACCCGAAAAGAAAAGAGAAAGCGAAGAGATGCCCTTGCCTCGAGGAGAACAGGAGGAGTGCATACAAAGGATTCTGGAGAAGATCGAAGCCAAGGGATTTATCCACAAAACAAATAGAGTGCATATGACAGAGAGAATTCACGGTCTTTTGGGACGTTTGCACATTAATTCGAAAGATAGAGAGCTCTTGTTGGCTCTGTTTTCCAAAGGTGTGGAGGAGAGAAAGCATTTCCCTGATAGCTAATGATGGTATGATCAATCACAACGGCGGTTCCCATCCATCCTCACCAAGACCCTCCCATCCTCTACTATGGGCTTCGGATGGAGGGAAACCGTCGCCTCATGCGGTGCATATTTTCCTTCTCATTGAATTTACAACTAGAATCATAAAAGGTATCCCCGCTGGGAGTCTTCCTGTTAGACAGGGGCTTCCTCACTGACAATTCTCATTGCTGCCAGATTTTTAAAATCAGATATATTTATCAAGAAATTAATGGAAATGCTTAAGGAAGAATGGAAGCATCCCATTTCCGTGATGGAGTAATAGTCAGGTAAGCTGATTCGTCAGCCCGCGAATTTTCCCCAGCGAGGAAAATCCGCTTATTCCTCGGCTCGCTCTCCTCTTCGAGGAACCATGCCCGCTCGCCTCCGGATGGCTTCCACCTCAGCTTACCTGACTGCTGTCGAAACCGTCACGGAAATAAGGATGCTTACGGAAGAATAGATTTTTTTGACAATGCCTGAATCTATATTAAAATACAGTTTTGTATTTTCCATAGCAAAGGAGTTTTGAAGTGAGAGAACAAATGAAAGTGACTTTTCCAGGAGGGATGAGGGTGGATGCTAAATACAGGGGATTCACCATAAAAACAGACCAGCCTGTCTACGCAGGAGGTGAAGGTTCTGCTCCTGCTCCATTCGATTTATTCCTGGCGTCCATCGCCACCTGCGCCGGTTTTTATGTTCTGGCTTTCTGTCAGAACAGAGGAATTCCTGCAGAGAAGGCCTCGCTTATCATGAGCACGGAAAAGAGTGCGGAGACCAAGATGATCGAGAAGATCATCCTGGAGGCTCGGCTTCCTGAAGAATTTCCTGAAAAATACCGGCGGGCCATTATCCGTTCTGTTCACAGCTGTGCTGTGGAAGCCCATATTCAGAAGGCTCCAGCCTTTGAGATAAAAATAAGGATTGGCGGCTGATTCCTACCGGGTAAGAGATGGTCCTCTCTTCTTACGGCGCGAGCTGGGGAAGCCAGAGATAATAAAAGCCGCTTTTCAATGAGAGAAGAGTTTTCTCCATACTCTTTTCTTTCCAAAGGGCGGTTGAGCTCAGGTTGTCAGCATAGATGTTTGTTTTGGATTTGGGGTAGTAGGTGTAAGCGATGACGTTTGCCTCTTTCAAGGAAGCACGAGTGAGGACTTCTTTTAAAGCATCATCGAAGTAGCCCACTTTGTCTATGAGTTTAAGTTCGAAGGCCTGAGAAGAAGTGTAGACGCGTCCATCTGCAAGTGTTTTGAGCTCTTCCATAGACAGGACATCCTTCCTTCGGGAATAAATCACTTCCAAGAATCTCTGATAAAAGTTATCCACGACGTCTTGGAAGATCTGCTTTTCTTCATCTGTAAGATTCCGAAACGCCGACCCTGAGTCTTTCAGATTTCCTGACTTGATGACATTCACCTCAATCCCGATTTTGGAAAAAAGCCCTTGTAGGTTGGGAAAGACCGATATCACACCGATACTTCCTGTGATAGTTGAGGGATGGGCGATGATATGGTCACAGGCGGAGGCCACATAATAGCCGCCTGAAGCTGCAAGTCCCATCATCAAGGCCACCACAGGAAGGCCTGTCCTTTCCTTAAATCTTACGATCTCATTGTAGAGGATATCGCTTGCTGTGACTTCTCCTCCTGGAGTATCCAGACGAAGGATGACTCCCTTGATCCACTGATCTTCAGAGGCTTTTTCTAGTCTGTAATAAACCTGAGAGAGGATGTCTCCCTCCCTTTCAAGGAGACCGGGCCGGATGGAAGATCCGATGATTCCTGAGATATCGAGGATGAGGATTTTCTCTTTTGCTCTGCTTTTGAGAAGGACAACCTCTGCTATTTCATCCTTTCCCAGGAAGTCAAAGTGCAAGTGTGCCGCACATCCAGAAAACAGAAAAACAAGAACCAGGCTCCAAGCCAGTTTATTGTTCATTATTCCTCCTGGCAAGCATGTTTTGGAAGACATTTGATTATATCATATACAGTAAAAGACAAAACCAGGTCTTTCCTGAAAAAGGAAGCCAGGAGTTGGTTGACTTAACCCCCTGGGGATGGTATAAATATCTCAAGCCTTTAAATTCAGCTTATCAATGAGAGTCCGTCTGCTCCAAAAGGGAGGCAGGAATAAAGACTTAAAGCGAGGAATTTTCAGAGGATCAGTATGATGGGAAGGCTCAAGACTTTCTTCCTCCAGCGCTTTGAGCTGGCTCTGATCATCCTTATTTTTATCGGTATTTTGGCCATTGCTTTTCTGGTTCATTACAAGCTTGCCTTTCTTAACTTTTTCTTTCTCCCTGTCATTCTTTCGGGATATTATCTGGGTAAAAGACAGGCTGTTTTGACCGGCATATTTTGTGTGCTTCTGGTCATCCTCTATCTTATTTTCTCCAACCTCTTTTTTGGTCAAGGCCAGGAGTTTAACCTGGATGTGCTCATCACCCTCCTCGCCTGGGGAAGCTTTTTGATACTGACAGGAGCTATAATCGGTTTGGTCTCTGAACAGAGAGAAAACAAGGTGAAAAACCTGAGGAGAGCCTACATCGGAGTCTTGGAAATCATGCTCAAGTACTTGGAAATGGCAGATGAGGAAAGGCCTCGCTCGTTAAGAGTTTCCTTACTTGCCGGAAAGATTGCCCAGGAAGTAGGGCTGGATACAAGACATATCGAAAATATCAAATCGGCGGCTCTTCTCCATGAGGCAGGGGATCTGAGGGTCAACCTTCCTCTTTTCGAGGAAGTGTTGAATTTTATGGGAGAAGGATTATCTCCATCTGAGCTGAGTGATAAAGAACAGGTGATGCTCAAAACAACAGCCTCTCTATTGAAAGAGATCGAGCCCCTGCTCTTTGGCTACTTCCATTATTATGTCGAGCAAGAAGATATTATGGATAAGAGTCTGGAAGAGATTCCCATCGGGAGCAGCATTATTGCCTTAGCAGATATGTATGATAGAGTTTCCACGGGCCATCCTTCTTTAATGGAAAAAGGAGTCAGATTCTTGGAGAATATCGAAGAACTAGAGGGCCGTTCTTTTCCTTCTCCAGTTGTCCAAGCCCTGCGCAGGCTGGTTGTAAAGTCTTGATTTTGAATTGTCTTTTTTCTTTTTGTGAACAAGTATCCTTACCAAGGAGCAGACGGGTTGAAGAATTTCGAAGTTATCGGAGTGGATTTGGCTGGAGTTCCCAGCCGCCCCAGCGGAATGTGTCTCCTTCGAGGTCTTCAGGCAAGCACCTCCCTTCTCTTTTCAGATCAGGAGATTATCGGCTGGATCCAAGAGAAAGTTCCTGACCTGGTTGCTGTGGATGCTCCCCTCACTCTTCCTCCTGGAAGGAAGTCTATCGAAGAGAAAAACACACAGCACCTCAGACCTTGCGATGAGGAACTGAGAAGGAGAAGAATCCCCTTTTTCCCCATAACGTTGGGCCCTATGAGAAAACTGACGGAGAGGGGCATCCATCTCAGAAATTCTCTGGAGACGATGAAGATCTATGTGGTGGAGGCCTATCCTGGGGGTGCCCAGGATATTCTGGGTTTTCCCAGGGTCAAGCATGACCCCATCGGTCTACTTCAGGGCTTAAAGGACTTGGGGATCAGGGGACTGAAGAAAACGGCCTCTGTTCATGAACTGGATGCTGCCACCGCAGCTTACGTCGGCCTTCTTTTCTTAAGAGGAGAGGCTGAAGTATACGGAGATTTTTCAACTGGTGCGATCATCATGCCTTCTCCATCCTCATGAGGCATCAAAAGAAATCTTTCCTGTTCGGAAAAGCTCTGCTTTTGTTTGAGTTTTCCCTGTTTCACCTCTTAAAATAAATTCTTCAGATGGTCAACACATCCAGGCTGTCCTTCTTACTTTTTTGAGGTGATGATACTTAAAGCTTTGGGAAGGACTTCTACCTGCACTTTGTTTCTTTCAGCCAGAAATTCACCGTTGTATTGGACCGGAAGGCACTTTCCTCGGATGATCATCTGCTTAGCTTTGAAATGTTTCTGTGATCTCTGATAGAAGCCAAAATAAATGAGCGGGAAGAGAAGAAAATATTTTACTCCGCTGGTTTCGAAGAGGGTGATATCGAGAAGACCGTCGTCTATTTTTGCCTTAGGAGCAATTCTCCAACTGTAGCCAAAATACCTGGTTTTTCCGATGACACAGTCGAACAGTTTCAGCTTAAGCTTTTTTATATTGAAGTGTTTACCTTGATCGTCATAGCCGTCCATAAGTTCAATCTCAACTTCTTTTTTGGGGAAGCTCAGTATGATTCTTCCTGCCAGGAGATGTCCAAAGAGACCTGAGATCTTATGCCTAAGCTTTTCTTGAGTCACTCGTGCTGTGGCTCCGATGCTGGCAAAACCGGCTGCTTTTCTTTCAATCATGATCAAATCGATTTTTCGGGTGTAAGCTTCTTGGATGATTTTGAGGGCTTTTCTCATATTCTTGGGTATGTGAAGCGATTTGCGGAAAGCATTTCCACTTCCCAGAGGAAGAATGCCCAAGATGACGTCCTGCTCCTTCCGGGCATTAATAACTCCCTGGACAACATCAGCTATGGTGCCATCTCCGCCCACTGCCACGATGATATCGTGGTCTTGACTCAATCTTTGGGCAAGTTCTATGGTCTGTTTCTTGCTTTTCTGGAAGTCAATGACATCAGATCGGAGATTTCTCATGAGGAATTGACGAGTACGTTTTCTTCTCTGCCATTTTTTGTTTGCAGCTTGAGGGTTGACGATGCACGAGATTTTCAACGGAAGGGAGTGAGAGGCTGCCTTATTCATTTGTATTGGCCGTTGAACCTTTTGATTGATCGTAATCTTTTTACCAAAAACGAAAAAGAAGTGCAATCAAACCTATGATTGCCGATAAATCCGGTGGCTCCCATAACCAGGGATCTAAGAGTTATCCTCTTTTTTATTCCTGTCCCTTTTCAAGATTTTCCTCAGAAAATTGACATTCATCGAAGCGATAAGAACCACAAAAAGAGCAACCAGCAAATAATCAGGAATGTTGATGGCATGGCCCAAATAAGCGAGGATGCAGAAGCGTGGAGTTCGAGAAAGAAAAAGGGCTAACAAGTATCGGACCAGAGGGTAACGGGCTAAAACCACCAGGAACCGGAAGGGATAAAAGGGGATAGGAGTGAACCCGGCTATCCAAAGGGCCAAGAAGGGGGATTTCTGGAAGAGTTTTATGATTTTAGTGACAGTCTTTTTATGGTTGATTTTCTGAAAAAACTGGGTATCGGTTATGTATTTGAAAGCAGAGTAATTCAGAGCCTCGGTCAGCAATGTGCTGATGATAGCTACTGCAGCCACGGTGAAGGGAGTATAGAATTTGCCAAAGTAGATGAGGATCGGTTCATGGGGAACCACAGCGATCAGGAATTCAGAAGGGAAGCTGTAGAAAAAGAGGACCCAGAGGCTTTTACTGCTGCGGATGGATGTCGAGCTCAGCCAAATGATAAGGAGTGTGGCCACAAGCATGATCTGGAGAACAAAAATAAGGGTTTTGGTTCTAGAATTGAGCTGTTTTTCCTTTTGAAGTGAAAAGGAATCAGAATCTTTATGATTGCTCATCTGCTCGATGTTCCGAAAATTGAATACTAAAGGGACTTTAAACTGTCTCTGATGAGGTGTTTAACCGGTTTTTCGGAATTAGCTCGGATACTTGTGTAACAGAAGCTGCATGTGTTTTGTCCGAGGAAATCTTGTCGCATCTCTTTTTGTGTCTTGTAGCTTTTGATGATCAGGCCACAGGGTGAAAGACTTCCGTCAGGATTGACAACGAAAAATTTTTCGCCTGCACGACAATCGGGGATGGACTCTTTTTCAAAGAACTCTACCATCTTTTGGAACACATAGTCAGATGGGTAAACTGTTCCGTGCTTTCTCTTGAATTGAAGAAGGCGCTTGATGATTTTTCTCAATTCAGGTATTTCCTCCTGGGGGATGAGATACTCTTTCTTGTTTGTCCTCAGCCAGGTGTAGGTGCTGAAGTTGATTCTCACTCCCCATTCTTGAGCCAATTCTGCCATGGAGATAAGATCTTTATAGTTCTTTCTGTTGACTACTCCGCTGAGTGTGACGGCCTTATCTTCTGAACTCAATTCCTCCATGAGATTCTTTATTTTATGGAAGAGACCGGGGACACGACGGAATTCATCATGGCGTTCATCGGGAAAGTCGAGGGAGAGGGAAAACTCATCCACCCCTGCCTGTCTCAGGCTGATATACCTTTCTCTGGTCAACAGAACACCGTTAGTGGTGACCACAACATAAGGAGCGTCGTTTCGGTTCCTGAGAGCTTCGATGATTTTTTCCAGGTCTTTGCGGAGAAGGGGTTCTCCCCCTGAGACCTGGGCCACAACAGGCTTCAGCTCATCGCAGATCTCACCATACCTTTGAGGAGTGGCTCTAACTTCATCCACCGGTCCTCCGAGATGGCAATGCTCGCAACGGGCGTTGCAGCAATAGGTGACTTCGAAGGAAACACAGAACGGTCTTTTGAGAAAAAAATTATTGATTCCTCGTTTTGCCAAAGAAATCGTACGGAAGAGAGAACTGTTCATCTCTGTTTGCCTAGCTATCTGAATCTATTTTTTTACCAACTCTTTTCTTTTTATTCAAGAGATAAATAGAAAATCCTTTTACCGCGATGAGAAGAAAAGCAGAGAATAAGGCGATAATCTGCAGTTGAGGAAGGAAGATAAGGATGAGCGTTACCACCGTGGAATTACAGAATTTGGCCACAGGACTGTAGTTAAGAAGATAGACGGTACGGTCCACCTTGTAGAAATAGTTGGGGGAAATGATGTCGAATTTTACAAATTGATAACTTAGATAAAAATCGACAAAGGCAAAATCGATAATATAAACGACAGCGGGGAGAAATAGATAGGGACGGAAAAAGAGAAAAATGATGTAGAAGAAGAGGGTTTCCACCCGGTCAGCGATGATATCTATTTCTGCTCCGAGGATTGTTTCCTGCTTGAACTTTCTTGCATAAAGGCCGTCGGCGATGTCGCCGAGCCAATGGATGGCGAGGCCTATGTAGTTGTAAGTGGGATTGGTTTTGATAATTGCCAGAGTGAAGAAGGTCAAGGACGCCGTAAGTCGGATCAGTGTGATGATATTGGGTTCACTGTAAAAAGAGTGGGGATCCTTGGGTTTAAAAGCTTGAATGCGCAATTTTCAGGTTTTTTCCGAATTATATCGCCTGGAATATGGTTAGTAATCCAAGCGAACCTGTGTTAGTCAGGAAATCAAGGGAGGCATTTCCGATTTCAGAAAGTCGGGTCATGTCCCCGATCTCCTCTCCATCAATATCGCTCTTCCCCTGTTTTAAATAAGATTGGAGAAGAGGAGAGCCGGATTTTATCCGGCCAGGGAGGGTCGAACCTGCCTGTTCCATCTGCGTCGATGAATACAGGATTGGTTAAAGCATAAGGGAGAGAGGCACTCTCCAGTCTCCCATTTCTTGCTTGACTTTGTAGGACCGGAAAAAGGCTTTTCTTGCCCAGGACTTCTATGGCGATATAGGCATCTTCCTCCAGGCTTAGGCTGATCTCTTCAGAGAATTTCAAAATGCGTTCATCTTGGCATCTTACGGGAAAGACGATTTTCCTTTCTCCGTTAACCACCAGCCGAACTTCATCGACTGAAATCCAGGGGGCACTTCGAACTTCAACGGAGACTCTCACCTCCCCCTTTGATTCAGTCACCAGGTCTCCGGGTCTGTGAATATCGTTGATCTTGAATTCGACCAACGGCCCGTTGGAAACGAATGATCGTCCCTTCCTGAGAGAATTCTCAAGCAGAGGCCAATCCAGCTTATCTCCTTTTCCGCTTTCACAATAGACGTAAGTCCGGCAATAGCCCGGCTCTCCTTTGTCGATTGTGTGGGAGTCAGAAGAGCCGACGATGGGGAAGTAATAGCCTCGGTTTAGAAGGTTAAACCAATCCTGCACAGCTTCTTCATTGGAAGAGTAGAAGCAAGGTCCGTTCATAACTTCCAGGAGATCAAAAGAGGTGTCAAAATGGATCCAGGCAAAAGCGGCAGATTCTGGATCAAGACGGTAATTGTTGAAATAACCGATGTCTTCATCACGCGGATGATTCACCTGAATCAGAGCTTGAGGATCTTTTCTGCGGCTGGCTTCAAAGAGAGCAGGGGCTTCCTCTGCGAGAGGAGAAATAGCTCCATTGCGTTCCTCTTCTTTTCGACATTCCAGAGGGTAGCTATTGTAATGGATCAGTCCGTCTCGGGTCACCTCGTTTCCTGAGATGACAGCCAGATACTTTTCCAGGCCAAGGATTTTCAAGGCGGGTTGGTAGTCACTGATGAGATTGTGATCTGTGGCCACTGCCACATCCACGCCTTCGGCAACAACCGATTTCACTCTTTCTGGAACACCTGCCCTTCCGTCTGAGGCAAGTGTGTGCATGTGTGGATCGATGGAGATAAGGTTTTTCCTTTCCACAACTCTGTCGATTTGAAAGACTAATTCCTGTGTTTTTCCCTTCAGGATCTCCACCACCTTATAATCAAGAGAATAATCAGGTCCCCGAGAAGCGTAAACAAGGTAGGTCCCCACGGGAAGCTCTAATTCTGATCCATTCTGGGGAGGAAAACATGAATTTTTGAACAGCTCCCATCTTCTCCCGCTTTCTATGGGGTCTTTGGGCTTGAAATAAGGAGTCTTGGTCGGGTCAAGGCCGAGGAAGGTCACTTTCCCAGGAACAAAAGCGCCTTGGCTGTTTCTTATTTTTACCTTCACTTTTTCAAGGGGGGGACTTCGAAGGGCACAGATGTTTTCTCCCCCTTCGGCCACCACTAAGAATTCCTCGCAGACCGCAGGAAAAATGTTTCCTCTGACAAGATAAGCACCCTGAGGAAGAGGGATGGTAAGGCCATCTGCATTTTTGAGGAAGGAACGGTAGAAGATGGCAGAGGAGAGGGCATTGCGAACGATGACTTCCATCATCCTTCCGTTGGTGTCCCTGAAGTGAAGAGTGGCCATTTCTAGCTCTCTTCCTAGAAGGCCGTAGATTTTTTGAAGGAGTCTGCTGTCTTGACTTTCCACAAAAAGGATATAGCTCAGTTGGAACTCTTCTCCAGGGGCAAGGAGTCCCGGTTGAGGCTCCTTTTCCTCATCAGAAGAAGGTACGGGATTCAGGTTCATCCAGCCGAGGAAATGTCCTTTTTTCTGGTAGACGCGGAAATTCAGCTGAGGATGATACCTTCGGTTAAAAGGGCTGAAGTAATAGCTGTGATGAAGCCCGAAATGGAGATAAAAGTCCAGCTCCTCCAATTCCTGCTTTCCTGTGTTCTTGATGATTGAGGTGATGTTGATTTGACCTTTTTGATGGAGAATGTCATAGGTGGTTTCGATACGAGCCTCTTTTCCCCCCTGAGTTTTGTATGTGGCTGAAGATCTTAGGGTTAGAACTTCATCTTTAGAGCCTTTTTCTATAACTTTCAAGGAGGAGTAGGACAGGTAGTGACACCTCTCCCTAAACTTCAGGACCGGAGATCCAATACTCATGTTGCTCACTATATTTTTTCCAGCTGGTGCAAAGCCGATGATGCTTCCCATGGCATTTGATCGCGGGATATTGAGAAGAGGATAGTCCAGAGGTCTGGGAGTTCCGCCCAGCAACACCAGGTATTTCCCATCAGAGATAGAATAGTCTCCCTTTTCACCGATGGTACAGAACTTTTCCGGAAGATCATGGGCATCCTTGAGGATTTTGACCTCAAATTCCGATGCGTGAAGAAGAAAAGCGAAGATGGGGAGGGAAAGAAGGACAAAAGGTATGGTCTTCTTCATAGAGCACCTCTCCTTAAGACTGGAGTGAGTTACGGCCAACCTTCATAAAGACAATAACCATATATCAAAATGGGGATGAATTCAAACAATTCTTGCATTTCGGGTGAATGTTCCGATAAAATCTTCCTGAGATAATGTCGAGAGGAAGATAAATCCTTAAAAATGAAGGAATTGGATAAGATCATCCAGGTCAAAGGAAAAAGGTTCCTGTTCAAGGTGGAAAAATCCTCCAATGCCAGTGATTACACAAAGTATGAAAAGTTAAGGTATGATATCTGGGGGGAGCCCGCCGATACTCTTCCTGGGGAGCGTAATATGGCCTGTGAGAATTTCTTCCATGAAGGAAGCGCCCTTTTTATCGCCGTCTATGTAGAAGATGCACAAGGGCAGTTTGTGGAGGATGAGGACCATTTTATCGGCTTTTCCTATGGATTTGTTGGGGTAGAGGATAAGGATCTCGCCTTTAGGGATATGGATAATCTTCTCTTCTATTCTCAATATGTTGGAGTAAGAGAGGATTTTCAGAGATACAGCTTGGGGATCCAGATAAAAGAATTTCAAAAAGAATGCCTGATGGAGGTCTTCGGAGTTTTTAAAGTCACCTGCACTTATGATCCTTTGACAGGAGTCAACGCCTACAGGAATATCCACCACTTTGGGATGGAGGTGAAGGAGTACAGAGAGTCCTGTTACAGCCTATTCGGAGGGTATCTTAACAGGACGGATGTGCCTTGTGACCGTTTTTCTCTCTTATGGGACCTGGAGAGAGAAGTGCGAAGACCTGATTATGACGCGGAAAGTCTGCTCGCTGCCAAAAATCTAGCGCTTAGCTCCAGGAGAGTCGAAGTTGAAGGACGGAGCGGCCGAGTGACTCTTGAAGTGGTGAAAGATATCAACCTTGATTTAAACCAGGAGTTCTTGCTGGTGGAGATTCCCTATGATTTTTATCGAATGCTCAGAGAAACAGATGTGACACAAGCCGAGGTGCGGCACATTCCCTTGAGATGGAGGATGAAATCGAGAGAGATTTTTCAGACGCTTTTTAAAAGAGGATACAAGATCATCGACTTCAAGGGGATAGAAAGAGAGGGCCGGAAAAGAGACTTTTATTTACTCAAGATAGAGAAGTGATGGATTGCCTGTTCTTCTCTGGGAGGAAGGACAGAGTTCTTTTTTTCAGAGAAGGAGAAGGCCTCCATTTGGGGGAAGTTCAGGCAGCAAGAGAAAGCCCTCAATATTTACCAAGAATAAACTTTTTGAAAAAATCCTTAAATTCAAAATTCAATATATGTAAAATAGGCTAAACAATTTTGAGAATACGTATTCTTTTGATTTAGAATGGACGAGAAAAAGGCTCTGCTTGTGCTGGAAAACGGAGCCTATTTTGTCGGTGAATCCATAGGATATGAAGCCGATGCAGAAGGGGAGATCGTCTTCAACACTTCCATGGCTGGGTACCAGGAAATCCTGACAGATCCCTCATACAAAGGTCAAATTGTCACCATGACCTATCCTCTCATCGGAAACTACGGATGCAATGTGGAGGATGTGGAATCGTGGCGTCCATGGGTGGAGGGTCTGGTGGTTAAGGAACTGGCCGCTTTCCCTTCCAACTGGAGGAAGGAGGAAGGTCTTGACGAATATCTCAAAAAACACAAGGTCGTTGCTATCCAGGGCATCGATACTAGAAGACTGACCAAGATGATTCGGACTGGCGGAGCCCAGAGGGCGCTCATCTCCACATCCGAGGACGATGTCCAGAATCTGGTGCTCCGAGCGAGAAGCATTCCACCCATAGTGGGCCGTGATTTAGTCAGAGATGTTACTACGGATAAAGCTTACAGATGGAGGGAAAAAACCTACGGATGGCCCCATGGTTATCTTGAGCAGAAGCGGCTGAGACACTTTGTGGTGGCCTATGACTTCGGAATCAAGAGAAACATCCTGAGAAATCTTGCTTCCAACCAGGTTGATGTTCTGGTGGTTCCTGCCTCTACCCCCTGGGAAGAGACGTTCAGGATGAAACCCGATGGGATTCTGCTCTCTAACGGGCCCGGCGATCCGGCACCGCTTTCCTATGCCATTGGCAACATCAAGAATTTGGTCGGGAAAGTTCCTCTCTTCGGAATATGCCTCGGCCATCAACTCCTTGCTTTAGCCTTAGGAGGAAAGACTTACAAGCTAAGATTCGGGCATCATGGCGGCAATCATCCAGTGAAAAATCTTGAGAGTGGAGCCATAGAGATCACCTGCCAGAACCATGGTTTCGCCGTGGACATCGATTCTATTGAAGAGGTAGCTAAACTCACTCATCTCAACCTGAACGATAGAACAGCAGAAGGATTCTGTTTGAGAGAGAAACATCTCTTCTCTGTCCAGTATCATCCCGAAAGCTCTCCTGGCCCTATGGACTCAAGCTATCTTTTTCGAGATTTTATACGCATGATGGAGAATTTTAAGGGAGGATAGATTGCCCAGGCGGGAAGATATTCGATCGATATTGATTATCGGCTCGGGTCCCATCATCATCGGCCAGGCCTCCGAGTTTGATTATTCAGGAACCCAGGCGCTTAAGGCTCTCAAGGAGGAGAACTACAAGGTGATCCTCCTCAATTCCAACCCCGCCACTATCATGACAGATCCTGAGTTTGCCGATCGTACTTATCTGGAGCCTCTGACTGTGGAGTATCTGGAGAGAATCATCGACAAGGAGAGGCCTGATGCTGTGCTGGCTACTTTGGGAGGTCAGAAAGCCTTGAATCTGGCTCTGGAGTTGCACGAGAAAAGTATCCTCAAGCGATATGGCATCCGATTGATCGGAGTGGACACGAACTCCATTCGGAAGGCTGAAGATCGTATGCTCTTCCGCCAGTCCATGGAAAGAATAGGGCTGGAAGTTCCTTCTTCTGGCTATGCCTCCAACATCCAAGAGGCCCAAGAGATCGTCAGAGAAATCCACTTTCCAGTGGTTGTTCGTCC
Source organism: uncultured Eubacteriales bacterium (assembly GCA_964429795.1). Lineage (GTDB taxonomy): Bacteria > Acidobacteriota > Aminicenantia > Aminicenantales > Aminicenantaceae > CAYSCW01. Next base: position 59,453 of record CAYSCW010000011.1, on the reverse strand, counting down.
ATCCTTTACCTTGGGTGGAACAGGGGGCAACATTCTGCTGGATTGGGATGATTTCCACAAATACATTCCGCTGGGATTGGCCATCAGCCCCGTCAACAGAATTTTAATCGAGAAATCGATCATCGGTTGGAAAGAATTTGAACTGGAGGTCATGCGCGATAAGAAGGATAACGTAGTCATTGTCTGTTCTATCGAAAACTTTGACCCCATGGGGGTGCATACAGGAGATTCGATCACAGTGGCTCCTGCACAGACCTTAACGGATAAGGAATACCAGCGGTTGCGCAATGCTGCCATAGCCATCATGAGAGAGATAGGGGTAGAGACAGGTGGATCCAACATCCAGTTCGCCATCAATCCCGAAGATGGCAGGATGATGGTCATCGAGATGAATCCCCGTGTTTCGCGCTCTTCGGCCCTGGCTTCCAAAGCGACCGGTTTCCCCATCGCCAAGATGGCGGCCAAGCTGGCTGTGGGTTATACTCTGGATGAAATTCTCAACGATATTACCAAGAAAACTCCAGCCTGTTTTGAGCCTGCCATCGACTATGTGGTGGTCAAGATTCCCCGCTTTGCTTTCGAAAAGTTTCCCGAAGAAGAACCCTCCCTGACCACCCAGATGAAATCCGTGGGAGAAGCCATGGCTATCGGTCGAACCTTCAAAGAAGCTCTCCAGAAGGCTATACGGGCTCTGGAGATCGACCGCTGGGGACTGGAAGAAAAGCCAGAAGCGAACCGTCGTAAATATCTCAAGCGAAATCTTGCTCAGCCGAATGCAGAACGCCTCTGGTTCATCGCTGAAGCGATAAGACAAGGTTTGCCTCTGGAAGAAATCGCACAGTTGACCAAGATTGATCCTTTCTTCCTCTATAACATCAAAGAAATCGTCGACTTTGAGGAGTTATTAAAATCTAGAAAAGCTCAGACGCTCGATAGTGATTTCTTGCGAAAAGCCAAAGAATTTGGTTTTTCTGATAGGCGGATCGCCAGGCTTATAAACTCCAGCGAAGAGGAAATCAGGAAAATGAGGAAGATGCAGAAGGTACAACCTGTGTGGAAAGTCGTCGATACCTGTGCCGGGGAATTTGAATCGGAAACTCCTTATTTCTACTCTACTTATGAAGAGGAGGATGAAGCAGAGGAAATCCTCGAGAAAAAAGCTATTATCCTTGGCTCGGGTCCCAACCGGATAGGGCAGGGCATCGAGTTTGATTACTGCTGTGTGCACGGTGTTTTGGGATTGCGAGACCTGGGATATCGAGCCATCATGATCAATTCCAATCCAGAGACCGTCTCCACTGATTATGATATATCCGACCGGCTTTATTTTGACCCTGTGACCCTGGAGGATGTGATTTCTATCAACCGCAAAGAGAGGCCAGAGGGAATCATTGTCCAGTTTGGCGGACAGACTCCCCTCAAGATCGCCACAGGATTGTGGAAGAATAAAGTCAAAATTCTAGGAACATCCTCCTCTGCCATCGATCAGACTGAAAACAGGGAGAAGTTCGACCAATTTCTGAGAAGGCTGAATCTCACCCGTCCGAGAAACGGCATGACCAGAGATTTTAAGAAGGCTCTGGGGATTGCAGAAAGAATCGGATACCCTGTACTTGTTCGGCCCTCTTATGTTCTGGGAGGGAGGGCCATGAGAGTCATCCATGATGAGGAGGAGCTGGAGAAGTACCTCAAATCAATCCAGGAATATTGCGCCGAGTATCCAATCCTTATCGACGAGTTTATCGAGAATGCCATTGAGTTGGATGTCGACCTCCTCTGCGACGGAGAGGAAGTTTACATCGGAGGAATCCTCGAACATATCCAGGAGGCGGGTATCCATTCAGGAGATGCTTCTATGGTTTTCCCGCCCTATTTTCTGCCTGACCGAGTGGTGGAGGAAGTGAGGAAGCAATGCGCCCTGATGGCCAGAGAGCTTCAGATTGTGGGATTGATGAATGTGCAGGTTGCGGTTAAAGGGACCAAAATCTATATCCTGGAGGTCAATCCCAGAGCTTCGAGAACCGTCCCCTTTATCTCCAAGGCGACGGGAATACCTCTGGCCAAGATCGCCATCCGGTTGATCATGGGCGAGAAGCTCCAAAATATCGATCTAATCCCCGCCGCTGCTGGCCTTTATGCCGTCAAAGAAGCAGTCTTTTCCTTTGACAAATTCTTGGAAGTTGATCCCATACTCGGACCGGAGATGCGTTCTACAGGGGAGTCTATCGGCCTAGATAGATATTTCCCACTGGCTTTTTTGAAAGCAGAGGAGGGAGCAGGATTCTTTCTTCCTTGTGAAGGGAGAGTTTTCATCAGTTTCTGTGATGAGGACAAGCCGAAGGCTGTTTCTCTTGTGGAAAAACTGGCTGGCATGGGCTTCAGGATGATCGCTACTGAGGGGACAGCGCAGTATCTTCACAGGCACGGATATGCGGTAGATACCATCGGCAAGGTTTACGGAGAAGGGGAAAACATCCTCGATGATTTGAAAGAAGGAAATGTCTCTATGATATTGAACACCCCCTCGGGAAGGTACGAGAGGAAGGATGCTCAAATGATCAGGAAAGTCGCTTTCTCCTATCGGATACCCTGTTTTACCACCATCCCCTCAGCCAGCGCTGCGGTCAAAGCTATCGAGATGAGGAAGAAACTCTCTCCTTCTCTCCTTTGCCTTCAGGATATCCATTCTGGATAATGTTGCTCTCTTTTGACTTTGACCTTAAAGGAGGACAAACTTAAGCTTTCGACTGACTGTCTTATTTGTGATTTCATCGGTCACTCTCACTGTCAATTTATACTCTCCCGACTCAGGAAGAGCAGAGAGAGGAATCTGAGTTCCCTCAAGGAGGGCCGCCTCTTTTCCCAACTTTTGTTTTCTTTTTTTAGGATTCAGTTTCAACGTTTTTTCCCCCTTCTGAAGCTCAAACTCGATCAGAAGAGAACAATCTTCGTTCGAATCCACAGTGAAATTGTAGATATAGTAAAAGACATTCAGAGATTCTTCCTTGGTGTATTCTTGGCTAAAGCGAGGAAGGAGGGTGTAACGGCCTAAAGAGAAAACATCATACTCATTCGCTTTGGCTGAAGGCTTCTCCTCTCGAACTTGACAGGAAGCGATAAGAGAGGAAAGAGCCAGCTCCTCACTCCAGAAATTGGGCACTTTAATTTGATCTGTTTTTATAGAATACGTTTGTTTATCCTTGGTGTGGAAGCCGATGAATAGCCTATATTCTCCGGGCATTACGGGAAGTCCGAAGTGAGAAATGAAATAGTCTTTCTCTTTATCCAGGTCTTTTTCCTGGCGAAGCTCATAGGAATGGTCACTTGATTCCAGCCTGCCGAAGAAAACCAGGTTTTTATGGATGGCATCACTCTTCTCGCCGGGGTCAATTTTGAAAAGAAATGTCAGATAGCAGCTCCTGTTTTGAGCCTTGATAAACAGGATTTTTTTCTCGAAGGGAATATGGACACTGTCCTGGCTGGTGGATTTTACCTGTTGAATGAGCTTTTCTTCGAAGGATTCAGGAGAGGATGTCTTGACTTTTTTATAGTCGGGAAGCTCTTTAAGGTCCGAATTGCGCAGGAACCTCTCCCGGCAGGCATAGAAAGCCTGCATCACCCTGGCATCAGTCTGGGAACGGTCGATGACATAGCCATCGGAGTCTATGGATGAGATCAGCTCTTTCTCTCGGTCCCGATTGACCCAGTCTGTCTTAACAGCAGAAAAGACGATGGTGAAAGTTTCTTTAGCAAGATTCATCCAGGGTTGAGCAGGATAAACCCAGATGATGACACGCGGATCCTGCCTGAACACTCTGAGCGGGTTGCCGAAGTAAAGATAGACTTTTCCCATATCAGTGGCTGTTCCTGTTTTGTATCCGTATATAAAAGATTTGTTGACATAACTCAAGCGCAGGTAATACTCCTCCTTGAACTCGTTTTTTTCAGTTTGAGGCGTAGGGTCTCTTTTTGCCCAGAAAAGATTGATAAAGAATTCTTTGTCTGTATCTTTTCTCAGCTTTTTGAATTCAGCTTTTTCCGTATCGGTAATGATGAGATTCACTTCGTTTAGCCATTCTTGGTATTTATCCTTTTTTTTAGCTGGCAGGTCAGAAGATATTAAAAGAATGAATACGAAAGTAGATAGGAAAAATTTCTTGTTCATTGCTTTTCTTCCAGATTGTCTTTTTTGATATAGTCAAGCAATTGCTTTGCGATTTCCGCTTTTTCATGGTCAGGCGCCAGTTCTAAAAATTTTTCCAGATTTTTTACCGCCTCCTCGACTTCGTTCTGTCTGATATAGAGAGTTCCCAGATGGTAATAGGCGTCGGCGTAGTCTTCTTTAAGCTCCACAACTCTGAGAAAAGATTTCAGGGCTTCCTCGTTTTCGCCGAGCTCGATCAGAACCAAACCGTAGTTGTAATAGGTATCCGGATCATCCTGATTGAGTTCTACGGCTTTCTGGTAGTACTGTTTTGCCTCTTCATACTTTTCCATTTTTGCCAGTGTTTCGCCCATCTCTTTATTACAGCTGTAGCTTTCCGGGTTGAGCGCTACAGCTTTCCCGAACGCGCTGGCAGCTTCTTCGATTTTCTCCAATTTCTTGTAGGCTAAGCCAAGGTTGAAAAAATAGGCCCACTGTTTGTCATGAAGCCGGATGGCCTCTTCATATTTTGGGATAGCTTCTTGGTAGTTTTGTTTTTCGTACAGTTTGTTCCCCTCATAAAACAACTTGTCTGCCTTGGCGAATACAGGATCTACGCTGGATTCTGTTTTTTTCAGTTGGACTTCAACTCGGCTCGTTTCAGATATTCTTACTCGCACATCCAAGGAGCCGGTGAGAAACCCTTCCTTTTTAAAATTCACCTGGAAGTATCCGGGTCGCAGTCCAACCTGAATGAATTTGCCTTCTTTGTCTGTGATCAACTTAAACTGTGTGCTCGATGCCCTGAGTGAGGTGATAGTAACCTGAACCTTTTCCACTGGAATACCGTTTTCGTCAGTGACAATCCCCTCAATCTTTCCTTCATATTGGGGAGAAACGTTTATTGCCATAATGATAATCAAAAGCAAAAAAAGGACGGATTTTCGTCTCATGATTACCTCCAAAGTCATATTTCATGAATAACTTTATACTCAATGGAATCTCTGTTACGAAGTGTTTTATTTTTCTGTCAATTGTCTTTTCGCTCTTTTCTCCTGCTCTTTGACTTTGTCCTGATTCGAATCGAGCTCCAGGGATTTTTGGATAAGCGGCAATGCTTTTTCCGGCTGATTCAGGTTCAGGTAACATTCGGCAGCCAGGTTCATAACACTGATTTCCAGAGCTTCTTCCAAGAGCTTTTCCAGATAGAAAAGAGCTTTGGCCCACTCACTCAGGCCGGAATAGTTCAGGGCCATCAGTTTGGCCGCTTCTCGGTTCTGTGTTGAATCATAGAGAAGCTCGACAACAGAGATGGAGTCCTCAAATCTACCCAAGGCATAGAGAGTCTTTCCCTGTAAAAGCCGGACATTGGGATCTTCCTTCATTTTGAGAGATCGTTCGAGAGCAGCCAGTGCTTTATCATATTTCCGCGTCATGAAGTATTGTGAAGCCAACACAAAGAGATGTTCTGGATTGGGAAAGGAACCATGCTGTTTGGAAAAGACCCATGGAATGACAGGGTAGTCAATGGAAAGGATGATGAAATTTTCTTTTTGACTGAGGATTTTCAGGCCTTCAGGGTCGATTATAGATAATTCTACGCGGTAGTATCCGGGCTTGAGGGAAGAAAGCGAGATGGATTCTGCGTCGATCGATGTACCATCAGATCCTAAGATTTCTTCGAGAGGATTTTTTTCCGTCTGCACGGGTGTTTGACTGTTCACCGGGAAAATCTCGATCAGCAACGACTTCGATTCGGTATTTTTGAGGTTATATCCCTGACAGTAAACACCCATGCTCTCCTGAGGAAGGAAGTTGTTTTGGGTATTGATAAGGTACTGGAATTCCTTAAAAGCAAAGGCTTTGATTGGTTGTCTCTGTTGCCCTCCAGATTTTTCACGCCCGTGATAGAGGAGCAAAGTGCTGAGAGCAGGTTCGGTTCTTTCCTCAGGTACGAGAATCTCTCTTTGCTGTGATGTGAAATCTTGGGCTGTTTTATTTTTAAGGAGAAAAAAGATTTGGTATTTTCCTGGGATGACAGGAAGCACATCCTGAAGCGATAAAAGCTGTCTCTCGTGTTTTTGGTATTGCTCGGGTGTGATTTTCAGAGGGATCTCTTCTTCTTTTTCTAGGATGAGGTTTCCTTGTGTGTCTTCCATCCTGAGAATCAATTGATAAACAGCATAGTATCTCTCCTGGTAGAAAGAGAAGTTCACTTTTTCTGGCTCCAAAGCCCAGTGGAGGAAGAACTGGTTGTCATTCTTAAAGGCTTTGATGCTGAAGTTGCTCTCCACAAAATTGTGTGTGTATTCTGTCTCGACAAAGTCTTTGTATTTGAGGTAGGAACGGGCGTAAGAGTCTGAGAATTTTTTTTCCGGCACAGAGTAGACACTGGAAATGATGGTCTCTGAAGAAAGAGAAGAAATGTCGAGATTTCTTTCTCCAGGAAGATAGCTCAAAGAAGCGTTGGCCAATTCAGCAGATATGTCCCTTATCAAATTGAACGCATTTTTACGGTTGATAGTTTGGCCAGGCGAAGTGTGGATTATGAGCTTCTCTGGCCCTTCGAATCCTGGATGGTAGAGGCGGTACTCTCCCAGTCCTTGCGGCTGGTAAAAAATGAGATAAAAGAAATCAGGAAGGCCGTACTGGACTTCACCGCGGTAGTACCAGAGCTCCATGGGCATAAGCTGAGAATGGGTTGTGTAGGAAGTCCTTTCCAGAGGAGGGCCAAGGAGCAAGTAGAAAAGGCCTCTCTCTGTCTGACTCCCCTTTTTCGAGGTCTCATGACCGAAGTTTGCATCCGCGAACTGGACTCGGCTCATGTACTCCTGGTAAAATTCGTTTTCATTCGTATCCGGAAGAGGATCACGCTGCTTCCAGAAAATTTGGATGAACCTGTTCCGTTCTTCGGCTGTTTTCAGAGCCAGGAAAATGTCTCTTTCTACTTTGGTGATTATCGGTGAAACAAGCTCAAGCCATTCCTTGTGTGCGGGTAGAAGATCTTGCTGTCCTGAGATAGAGGATAAAGTGCCCAGGATAAAAAGAAGAATTATGATTTTTTTCATTGTAACTTCCTATTTATCAAAATAACAGAAGTAAAGACAAGTTTCAATTGGCGGGGGTAAGCATCCTTATTTCTGTGACAGTTTCAACAGAAGTCAGGTAAGCTGATTCGTCAGCCCGCGGATTTTCCCCAGCGAGGAAAATCCTCTTATTCCTCGGCTCGCTCTCCTCTTCGAGGAACCATGCCCGCTCGCCTCCGGATGACTTCCTCCTCAGCTTACCTGACTGTTACTGCATCACAGAAATGGGGATGCTTCCTTGGACGGGTGAGAATTTCCTGTTTTTTTATTATGCAAGATTTGTACTTAGAAAGGGATTTTGGTACAATTCTAATTCAAGTCGCAAAATATGAGAAAAGAATTCTTTATTTCCCGGAATATTCCATCAAAGATGATCTTAAGGGAAAAGACAAGATATGAAAGATAATTCAAAATTTTGGATAATTCAAAATTTTGGAAAAAAACATGTTTTTCAAGGATGCTAATGAATAATTATCTTTTTGAAAAGAATAGAGTTGAGTAATCTAAAGTTTGGCATAAAAATTGCTGTATATTTTTCGTCTGAAAATGAATGCTTGTAGAAATACTTTTAAAACAGGAGGTGAGAATAGAGGAAATCACAAAAAAAGTTAGAGTTAAGTATTGTAGAAAAAATAAAAGGAGGTATCTAATGCGATTTAAATTTTTTGCATTTCTTACCGTAATGCTTATCCTGCTATCTCCTCTTGCTTTCTCTCAATCTAAAGAGACTGGGGCTATTATCGGAACGATCACAGATGAAGAAGGGACACCACTTCCTGGCGTTACAGTGACATTGTCGAGCCCGAATATAATGGGAGAACGGGTGTTCATCACGGACGATCAAGGTTTATTCAGATTCCCAGCTCTTCCTCCTGGCCTGTATACAGTCAAAGCTGAACTTCAAGGTTTTACCACGGTAATGAGAGAGAACATTCGTCTTCACACAACCGTTCGATTGACCGTTGATATAGCGATGAAACTGGCGACTTTGGAAGAAGAGGTCACCGTGGTCGCCTTAGCGCCGACTGTCGATGTGAAAACTTCAGAGACGGCATCGGTCACGCTGTCGGATGAGCTGCTCAGAGCTTTGCCCTCCAACCAGTTCGTAACGGGCATCGTCAACATGGCTCCTGGAGTCATTTCCGATGTGGCTTATGGTTCTTCCAGTGATACGGGGATCTCCTACCAGGTCGATGGTGTGGACGTGTCCGACCCTGAGGGTGGTTCAGCCTGGGTCTTTCTCGATTACAACATCCTCGAAGAGGCCAAGGTCATGGGGATCGGGCTCAATGTCGAATACGGTGCTTTCACCGGTGTCATTTTCAACACCATCACCAAGTCAGGAGGGAATGAGTTCTCCGGCCATGCTGAGTTTATCTTCCAGGATACCAAAAAAGGATTCTGGACCGCGGAGAATAACAAAGAATATATCGACGATTTTCCTGACCTGGAATCGCCTGTGAGAGGAGCGCTCGACACCAGCTTCCATCTGGGCGGACCCATCAAGAAGGACAAAATCTGGTTCTTCGGGGGTGTTCAGTATGCCCGTTTGAAGGAGCGGCCGGCCGGTTTTCCCGAGTACTGGGATCGCAAGATGCCCAGGGGATTCTTGAAGATATCCTCGCAGCTCAGCTCTCGCCTGAACCTGAGTGTCTTTTACGAGCATGACGAATACACAGTCGAGAACAGAGACGCCCATGCCACCACGCCTCCAGAAGCCTGCGTGCATCAGCGTTCGCCGGACAATGTCGGCAACTTCAACCTGACCTACATCCTGAGCCCCAAGACATTCTTTGATATCAAAGCATCTTTCTTTTTGGGTATCTACTACCTGGATCCCTACAATAGCATGGATACGACCGCTGTATGGAGTACTGAACTGAACACATGGCAGTACAACGCCCCTTATTATTACTATGCGGACCGCAGCCGTTACCAAGCCAATGCCAGTCTCTCCCACTATGCCGAGGATTTCATCAAGGGGAACCACGATTTCAAGTTTGGAGGGGAGTTTGAGCGCGGATGGGCCAGGAGCCGGTACGGGTATACCGGCTACGTCGAAGGGATCGGCCACAATGTTTATATCTATGACTATTATGGCTATCTATATGCCTACCAGTATGAGGGCTATGACTTAAACACCAGCTACATCCGGGTTGACCTCTTCGCCCAGGATTCATGGGCTATCTCCGACAACTTCACCCTGAACTTTGGTGTCCGCTACAGCATCAACCGCGGCTATTGGACGGATATTTCGGGCGCACAGTACAAGACAAACCGTCTAGCTCCACGGGTCGGGTTTGCCTGGGATATCTTCGGGGATCACTCCACGGTCCTCAAGGGGCACTACGGCCAGTTCACAGAAGCCATGTACACCGGTTTTCTGGACGTTGCCAAGCCCGGCGCCATCAAGCCGTTCAACTACTGGGACATTTACGGGCCAGGCGATGTCTACATGTGGAAACAGGATATCTATAATTACACAATGGCGGACAATATCAAGCACCCGTACATGAACCAGTTCACAGTGGGAATCGAGAGAGAGCTGTTTAAGAATACTTCTCTCGGTGTGTCCTTCATCTACAGGGATTGGCAGGACTTTATAGGCCGTGTCCAGCCCGATGCCGAATACTTGACAGGTACAGTCAACGATCCCTGGACCAATGACGTCTACACTGTCTACGAGCAGACGAATCCAAGCGGTGTGAGAAACCTCACCGTCAAGAATATGTCCCAGGACGACCCATGGATTCTGGAGAAACCATACCGCGATTACTGGGCTATCGAGGTGCTCTTCAACAAGCGCTTCTCGGACCGCTGGCAGCTCCTGGCATCCTACCTCTATTCGGAGTGCACCGGAACCATGGACAACGAATTCGGTGGGGATATCGGCTGGCAGGGGAGTACCTTCAGCAACCCGATTTTCGACCCCAACTTCTGGATCAACCAGGACGGACGATCTACCGTCGACCCGACCCACATGCTGAAAGTCCAGGGAACCTATGTCCTGCCGTTGGACATCCACTTCAACGCTGCTTTCAGCTACATCACCGGCGACACCTACACCCCACGGATACGTCCCAGACTTCCCCAGGGGCGGCGGTACATAAAGATCGAAGAAAGGGGATCGAGGCGGTATCCGGATGTGATGAACCTGGATCTGAGATTGGAAAAAACGTTCCTGATCGCTGAGAAGTACAGGATCGGACTGATGATGGACATCTTCAACGTCTTCAACGACGATACTGTCACGTCATGGGGAACCCGTGTGGACTACGATTGGTCACCCCATGAATTCGACCCCACAGCTCCCGGACCCGACGGACATGAAGTTTACAGGCTTGCTTTCCCGCGCGCGTTTCGGTTGGGTCTCAGGTTCTTCTTCTAAGGATCACGCAGAAGTAGAATTCACAGAGGGAGACTGTAGCTTGTCTGCAGTCTCCCTCTTTTTTGCTGACTGTCAAAAAATCAATAAGCGGACTAGCGCAGGCGGAAAAACTTATTTCAATTTCCCGATTCATGTCCGTTTATGGTAAAATTTTTATATGGCTAAGGCCAAAAAGCGCAAGAAGCAGGAGAAGAAAGAGAAAGTTACTCCTGTTAAGTTCATTCTATCCCTGACATTGGTCCTGATTCTTGTCGTGGTGTGTGTGTATTTGTTTTTCTTTCCCAAAAAACCTTCCTTTTCCCGCCTAAAGAAAGGCAGAGAGTTCAATTACATCCTGATCACTGTTGACACTCTCCGGGCAGACCGTATCCACTGCTACGGTTTTCCATCTGTTGAAACGCCGACAATGGACCTCTTTGCTTCCAGGGGTGTGCTGTTTGAAAAGTGCATCGCTCAGACTCCCCTCACTCTGCCTTCTCACACGTCTCTGCTGACAGGAACTTATCCACTCTTCCACGGAGTCCGCGATAACGGTGGGTTTCTCGTCCCTCAGGAACTCGTCACTCTGGCCGAAGTCTTTAAGGAGAAGGATTACAAAACATCTGCCTTTGTCGCGGCCTATGTGCTCGATTCCAAATGGGGGCTGAACCAGGGATTTGACACCTATTTTGACCAGTTCGATTTGAGTAAGTACAAATCCATTTCTCTCGGAAACGTGCAGCGCAGGGGTGATGAGGTCATAGACGAGGCACTCCGCTGGCTCGACCAGCACAAAAACGAAAGGTTTTTCACCTGGGTCCATCTTTACGACCCGCATACTCCTTACGAACCACCCTCTCCCTTTAGGGAAAAGTATCCCAACAGACCATACGTGGGTGAGATTGCCTACACGGATTCTCAGTTGGGAAGGCTATGGGGATATCTGGAAGAGAATAACCTCATCGACAACACCATCCTTGTCTTTGCCGCAGACCATGGAGAAAGCCTGGGTGAACACTTGGAGAGCACACATGGATTTTTTATCTACCAGGAAGGGATTCATGTTCCCCTGATATTCGTCACACCTTTTGATGACCTTCACGGAATTCGGCGCCATGAGATTGTCTCTCTCGTCGATATCATGCCTACTGTCTTGGAGATGGACGGAGTGCCCTTTCCTTCCCAGGTCCAGGGAAAAAGCCTTCTGCCTTTATTTTTCGATGAGGAAAAGAATAGGGTAAGTTTTGCCTATGCCGAAACTTATTATCCACGTTTCCATTATGGCTGGAGCGAATTGAAGAGCATCCAAGAGGACAGATTCAAGCTGATCATCGCACCGGAACTGGAGTTGTACGACCTGGCAAGCGACCCTGATGAGCAGATAAATCTTTTCTCTTCACATCCCGAAGAAGCGAGAAAACTGATGCGGATAGCCGAGCAGTTTATGGGAGAATCGAGTCAAGGAGCTTTTGATGTAGACTATCGCCATATCGATGAAGAGACACGTCAGAGACTTGGAGCTCTGGGATACATCGGAACCTTTGTCGACCAGTCCTCTCTGGAAGGAAAGAGACTCGGTAATCCCAAAGAAAAAATCACGATCTTCAATCAGCTTTCGCAGGCAAAAGAACTGATGCTGGAGGATAAATATGATGAAGCGGTTGCATTGATCAACAGAATTATCGAGGCAGACCCCGATGTTGTGGATGCTTACTTCACCCTTGGAAATCTGTATTTCAAAAAGAGGGAATTCCAAAACGCTCTGGACAGCTTTTTCAAGGTTCTGGAAAGACGACCCAACGATGCCTTCAATGTGATAAATATCGCTAACGCCTACATGGGATTGGGAGAGATTGACGAGGCGGAGAAATTTGTTTTAAGTGTCATTGATTTGATCCCGCCGGACTCTCAATTGTACTACCTCCTTGGCAACATCAAAAATCTCAAGGAGGAACATGATGAGGCCATCAAATATTATAAAGAATGTGTGAGGCTCAATCCCTTCTCTGCATCAGGATACAATGCTCTCGGAGGCATTTATGTTGTCCAGGAACGATGGGCTGAGGCGGAGGAGTATCTTTTAAAGGCCCAAGAATACAATCCAAAACTCAGAAATCTTCACTACAATCTGGCTCTGATCCAGGAAGAAAAAGGAGAATTGATCAAAGCCGTCGATGAGTATAAGATAGAGCTGGAAAATATCCCTCACAACTTCAAGGCGTGCTTCAACCTTTCCCGAGTATACCGCACTCTGGGGGATGTCCAGGAGGAAGAGAAGTATCTTAACCAGACGATAGAGATCAATCCCGATTTTCCGATGAGCTATTTCTACCTGGCACGCATTTATTTAAATCGCGGAGAAAGGTTTGACGAAGCTGTTTCCCTGGTGGAAAAAGGGATTGAGTTGAAACCGGATAAGAAGGATCTTCCCCTGGGTTATTTCCTTCTCGCCGACCTCTACAGTCGTCTTGGTTACCCTAGGAAGTCTTTGGAATATGCCCAAAAAGGGAAGAAGCTGTCGGAGGAAAATTCTAAGTAAACCAGATCATTGACCTGTTCTGTCGCTTTTGGCTTCGGTTCGCCAATCACTTATATGTCAAATATCCAGCAATTTTGGGACATAGCTATAATGTAAGGAGGTCATCATGGAAAAAATAAGTCATCAGGTTGAAGATGCGATCAAGGAAGCCATCAAGCTGGAAATCAAATGATTAACTCTCTTTTCCGATCCTAACAGTCCCTATTATTTTTTAGGAAACAGGGACGATTCTTTCCATATCCATCTTTTAAAAAAAGGAGAAATTTCGTTTTTATTGTAAAAAAATTTTACATCATCAATAAACAATCAAAGCTTTGACTCTCGCAGCTCCTTAATATTAAAAGGATTAGATGTGCAGCCAGGTTTGGCATGAAAATTGCGATTGAAACTGTTGTTTTGAAGGTATCAATGCATTATTATTTAAGGGAGAGAAGATGTGGAAAAAGATTACCTCACTCACTCTTCTGATTGGTTTTGTCTTTTTTGTCTTCATTTTTGCCGACTCAGCAAAAGGCTTGAATGCCGATGAGCCACGTTATGGAGGAGTATTTCGGCTAAAGTCCTTTATCGATAAGTTCCATCCCGATCTTGACCCAGCCAGTCCGGACTCCTACATTTTTGTTTCCGAACAGATATATGATGGTTTAGTTAAGCTTGACAAGAATTTGAACATCATTCCCTGTTTGGCTGAATATTGGGAGATTTCTCCTGATGGGAAGAAATACACCTTCTACTTGAGAAAGGGAGTGAGGTTTCATCATGGAAGAGAACTTTCGGCAGAAGATGTTAAATTTTCCTTGGAGCGCCTACTGGATAAAGAGACCAAATCTCCATATTTTCAATTCTTTCTCCCCAGAGTCATAGGGGCTGAAGAATTTCGAGAAGGGAAAGTCAGGAGCGTGAAGGGTCTTGTTGTCTTGGATGAACACACTTTTGAGATTCACTGGAAAAGGCCCTTTATCTCGGCCCTCTATCTTCTGAGCATGCATTTTTGTAAAATCCTTCCCCATGATCTGGTTAGAGAGAAAGGAAAGGGATTTTTTTGGAAGCCATATGGAACTGGTCCTTTTCAGTTTGACTACTGGCTTAGAACGCCACAACTGGAAATATGTGGTGTTCGTCTGAAACGTAACGATGATTATTTTAACGGGAGACCCTACCTTGATGCTGTAGAATTCTGTCCTCTTTTTACCTTGGATCATTTTTTTAACAATGAGATCGATGCCATCCCAGTGCTGTCAGAAAAATTGCTCGATTCTAAATATCATATTTTCCAGAACGGCTCGCTCCAGTATGCTTATCTGGGAATGAGTTGTCATATACCTCCTCTCGACCGCAAGCAAGTCAGAAGAGCGATTTATCTCGGTTTGGACAAAGCGGAGATTGTCCGGGCTGCCCATGATGTAAAAATCTTAAAGCAGGTGGTTAACGGCTACATTCCTTCCAGACTTCCTGGCTTTTTCCCTTCGGAAGATGAAAAAACCTATGATCCCCAAAAAGCCAAGGAACTTTTAAAGAAAACAGGATCGGATTCTGACCAAGATTTCCCCACTTTGACTCTCTTGCTCGAGTCGCCCAGGTCCGGATTAAAGATTAAGATCTACAGGGAGATCAAGAAACAGCTTGAAAACATAGGATTAAAATTAAGGTTGGATTATTACAGATCTTCTGAGGAAATTAAAAATTATCAAAGGCCCTATCTCGTCCTGGTGGAAAAATCGTTGAATTTTCCGGATGCTGAGGATATCATCCGTCCTTTGTTTTTCTCAAAATCCGTCTTCAACCTCTTCTACTATGAGAACCCCGAGCTGGACTCTCTTTTGAGCCAATCTGAGGTGGAGAAGAGCTGGACAAGAAGGATCAAACTTTTCCATCAGATGGAAAAGCTTCTCTTCTTGGATGTTCCCGCTGTTCCTCTATTCTCTCGACAGAATCGAGTGGCTATGCAACCTTACATAAAAGGGGTGGAAGTGCCTCCTTTAGGTCTTTATTATCTGGACGCAAAGAACATATGGGTGGATAAGTAAAGGCAAAAGATGAAAGTGAGAATGTCCCTGCCCACAAGGCTCATGATTTCTGTGATTGTTCTGCTTATCTGTCTTGTGGGGCTGATTCTTTTCCTCATTGAAAAGAGAGAAGTGGGAGCCATATTTGAGGAACAGAAAGAAAAAGGGATGCTGATTGCCAGCAACATCGCTCACTTGAATCTACAGCCTCTTCTGATGTGGGATAAAGAGGGGATAGAGGAGAACATCGAGGAGCAGATCGATCAGAAGCTCTTGTATGTTGTCATCTATGACCGGAATAACAATTCCTATGCGGCCAATCAATTCATAAAGGATTACCATGAGATCTATCAAACCAGCACTCTCCCCGCAGATAAGCAAGCAGGGAGCTACTCCTTTGTAACTAAGCAATTTGAAGATCGCAGAACTCAGCAAGTAATGCGGATCTTGGAGATTGAAACCCCCATCTATGCCAAGGGTTCTCCGAGAAGGTGGGGTGCGATTAAGATAGGCCTTTCCCTGGAAGACATGCGAAAAGAGATTATTAAGACTCAGTTGATGCTGGTTTTGATCGGTGTTGGAGGAATCATCATAGGAGCAATAGGGGCCACCGTTCTCGCCAGACGCATCACGCGCCCTGTCAAAAAACTGGCAGAAGGGACAGTAAACATCGCCAGAGGAGATTTTTCTCATAAGATCGAGATCGATTCTCAGGATGAGATCGGGAATTTGGCCAAAAATTTCAACCAGATGAGCCACCAGCTCCAGCTAGCTAAAGAAAGAGAAGCGGAGGCCCAGAAAAAGCTGATCCAAGCAGAAAAGCTGGCCTCTATCGGTCGTATTGCTGCAGGTATCGCCCATGAGATAAGAAATCCTCTGACATCCGTCAAACTCAATATTCAAAAGGTTCTGGAGAGTGATAAATTGGAAGGCTTGGAGATGGACCACTTGGAGATATCGCAGGAAGGAATCGGTCAGATAGAAAATTTTATCAAAGAGCTTCTCAACTTCACCAGAGTGTCCGCGCTGAATTTCGATCGTTTTTCTGTGGATCAGATCATAGATGAGTCTGTGAAGATGATTTCTGAGTCTTTGGAGCAGAAAGGGGTGCGTCTGGAAAGAGATTTCCAGGCTAATTTGCCTGAAGTCTATGTGGACGCGGACAAATTGAGACAGGTCTTTCTAAACATACTTCGTAATGCTTATGAAGCTGTGGATGATGGAGGGGAAATTGTCCTGTCTCTTTCTCATCAGGACGACAGCAAGGGAAAGAAAATAAGGATTGAAATCTCAGATAACGGGGGCGGCATTCCGGAGAAGGATTGGGAGACTATTTTTGAGCCGTTCTATACGACCAAGTCGTCTGGGATAGGGCTGGGTTTGGCCAACGCCAGAAAAATCGTCGAACAACACAAAGGATCTATCAGAGTCAAGAAGAAAGAAGGGAAAGGAGCCTGTTTCAAGATCCTTATTCCCTGTGGGGGGAGAAATGAAATCCATTTTAATCATAGATGATGATCCCTTGATCCGAAAAACTCTCTCTTCCTATCTTTCCAAGGAGGGCTTTGAGGTGGTCTTGGCTGAAGATGGAGAAGAAGGGCTTCAAAAATATGATGAGTGCTTACCGGATTTGGTGATTCTGGATATCCGTCTTCCTGATATAGATGGATTGGAGGTCCTGCGGAAGATCAAGGAGAAAACCGAGAATGCCTCGATCATCATCATGACCGCTTATGATGACATGAAAACTACCGTTGAGGCCATAAAGTCAGGAGCCTTCGAATACATGGTCAAGCCCCTTGATTTTGTGGAACTGGATCTGACTATCGAAAAAGCCTTTGAGGTGAAACATCTGGAGGAAAAACTCAGCTATCTTATGGAAGAGAGACAGAGGGAATATACCATCGATAACCTCATCGGCCATTCCCCCCAAATGAGGAAGGTGTTCAAGCTGATAGGGTCAGTGGCCGATACCAGGGCTAACGTGCTCATCCAGGGGGAGAGCGGCACGGGGAAAGAACTGGTGGCCAAGGCTATACACTACAACAGCCCTTATAAGCATGAGCCTTTCATCGTTATCAACTGTTCAGCCATATCCGATACGCTTCTGGAGAGCGAGCTTTTTGGCCATGTTAAAGGCGCCTTCACAGATGCTATTTGTGAGACCAAGGGAAAGTTTGAGATAGCGGGGAAAGGGACTCTCTTTTTAGATGAGATCGGAGATGTTTCCTCTAATCTTCAGTCTAAGCTTTTGAGAGTGATAGAGAGCAGGGATTTCATGAAAGTGGGAGGAGAAAGGGTTCTAAAGACAGAAGCCAGGATTATTGCCGCTACCAATCAGGATCTAGGACACTTGATCGACCAAGGCAATTTCCGGGAAGACTTGTACTACCGCCTGAAAGTGGTAGAAATCAATCTTCCCCCTCTCCGGGACAGGAGGGGAGATATTCCTGAACTAGTGGCTTATCTTCTGGAGAAGATCAACCGCGATCTGCGCAAGAACGTCAGGAAAATTCCACCTCACGTCATGAAACTTCTGGTCAATTTTCCCTGGAAGGGAAATGTCAGAGAGTTGGAGAATTCTTTGACTCGTGCGGTGATTTTAGCCAAAGGAGATGTGGTTCTTGAAGAAAACTTGCCCCTGGAAAGCGCAGAGAAAAAGATGTTTCCTCAGGAGCTGGTTTCTCTAAAGGAAATGGAGAGAGATTACATCCAGCATGTTTTAAAGGTTACAGAAGGGAATAAAACGCGAGCCAGCCGAATTCTTCGAATCACCCGACCTACCCTAGATAAGAAGATAAAAGACTATCACATCGAGTATTGATATTCCTGATACCGAGGTTGTAAACCCTTTTTACCAGATGTAAATTTTTTTGCTTCGCTTCTCCTCCTTTAAGCTGGAAAACTTGCTTCTTCTCCCATAACATTCAGATTCTTCATAAATTGGCATGAAATCTGCTCATTAAGGGATGTTTAAGATTTATTTTGCATCGAATCGAAGAGAAAATGACAGAGAAGAAGATTATCGTGGTCGATGATGACGAGTCCATCAGGAAAACTTTTTTCCTGATTCTCAGCAAGAATCACAAGGTTTTTTTGGCAAAAGATGCCGACGAGGCGTTAAGCTGTTTCCATAAAATGAAGATTGATCTGATCATAGCTGATGTGAAATTGCCCGGAAAGAATGGATTGGAGATGGTGGCCGAATTAAGAAAATCTGGATATAGAGGAGAAGTCATCCTGATATCAGCCTATCCGGATTTGATTGATCTGAAACTGTTGCAACAGTTATCTATCGGTCATTTCTTCGTCAAACCTCTGGATTTAAAGGCATTGAATCATTCCATTGATTGTCTTCTAGCTCTGGAGAAAAACAAAGAAAAAAATCAAATATTGTGAACAGGAAGGGAATGGATATGGCCTCAGAAAGGACAATCTCTGAACAAAAAAAATCGTCCTCACCTGGTTCCCCAGAAGAAGACTCCTCTGACTTCAGCGTCACAAAGGAACAGCTTGTCGAGTCTTTTGACATAAAGGAGAACAGAGACAAAACCGGCGAGGATATTTTTTTAAACCATTCATCAGTGGATAATTTTCCCCTGGGGGAAGAGAAATACGGGCTGAACATTATTAAGTTATTCATCGAATATTTTTGCATTAAGAAAAGGGTTCCATTTAAGGAGCTTATCAGCAGCTTGGAGCGAATGATCATCATTAGGGCTCTTTCTCAGTTCAACGGTAACCAGAGAAAGACTGCACAATTCTTGGGCATGAAATCCACAACTCTTAATGAAAAAGTGAAAAGGTATAACATTCACATCCAGAAGAGAGCATTTTAATCAAACCACTACAACCATTGGTTTGAAGCAGTCAAGAATTCTTTTCTAAATTTTCTGTCATTTTTCTATAATAGATGACGATTTGTGTATCGTTCCGCATTTATTGATGCGAGACTTCACTGAGGAGGTTTCAATGGAACCCAGGCCGTTAAGAATGTTTATAAGCCTCATGTTAAGGTCTGTTCTGATTGCCTTTATCTCCGTTAGTTTGATCCAAGCGGACTTTTATAGAGAGTATGAACAGGAGCCATCTGAGAAGAGAATATCTGAGTCTTGGATGGGAGTCTACATGAACGGGATAAAAGTCGGCTACAGCCACAACCTGGAGGTGTGCTTAAAAAAAGGGGGAAAGCCATTCAAGAAAAGTTCCAATGAGTCCTGGATGAGAGTCTCGCGATTGGGAGGAAATCCCGTGGAGATAAAGACAGTTGAGGAATCTCTTTACGATGGGCAGTACAGGCCTTTAGAGATGGTGATGAGGACAAAGATGTCTGATAGCGAAAGGGTCATCAAGGCTGAAATCAAGCCGAATATGATTATATTCAAAGCTGGAGAGAGCATAGTGAAGGAATTGGCCTGCCAGGAGGAATTTTATCTTGGAGTTCCTCTGGAAAAGATTATCAAGGAGGAAGGACTGAAAGAGGGAAGCGAGTATGACTTCAAGCTCTTGGATTCCCTCTCTTATTCGCTTGCTGATTGTCATTTTGAAGTAATCGGGAAGGAGGATATTCTTATCCTGGGTAAAAAGATGGATTTGTGGCATGTGAAAACAGATGTCAGTTATATTATTCCAATTGTGACAGAGGAGTGGGTTGATGAGGAAGGGAGAACCTGGAAATCCCTAAGCCAAGCAAGCTTTGCCACCACAACTGCTATTCGGATGCCCAAAGAAAAGGCCTTAGAGATTTCAGAAGAAAATTTTGACATTGCTTTCTCCACGATCATCAAATCCAACGTCACTTTCGAAAATCCACAGAAGGTCAGAAGTGTGACTTTTCAATTGAGCGGCATATCAGCAGACAGGATAAAGAATTTTCCTTATGATGATGGAAGCCAAAAGATTTTAGAAATTAAAGATGACTATGTTCTACTTCAGACATCCTCCTTGCTCTTCGAAGAGGAGGAGGCCGTCTCTTTTCCCATCCAGGATGAAAAATTCAAGGAATTCCTGAAGCCAACTTCTTTCTGTCAAGCGGATGATCCTCAGATTGCAGAGATGGCACGCCAAATCATCGGAGAAGAAATAAATTCATGGCGGGCAGCCAAGAAGATTGCCAGGTGGGTTAAACGTGAGATGATACCCAATTATGACGTGGGGTTTGCCACAGCCAAGGAAATTTTAAAAAACCGGCAAGGGGATTGTTCTGAGTATACCGTTATCACCGTTGCTCTCTGTCGGGCCGTGGGAATTCCAGCAAGAGCAGCGGTGGGGATTATGTATGCCCACAGCCTGTTTGCCTACCATATGTGGCCTGAGGTTTATGTGGGCCGCTGGGTGGGGCTCGATTCAAAATGGATGGCTGCGGATGAGGAAAGCGGCGAGTATTATACCGATGCCACACACATCAAATTCGGCCGAAGCCTTCTGGATGAGGAGATCTTCAAAGAGATGGCCCAGGCTGTCTCAGAGATCATCGGCAGGCTCAAGCTGAAAGTCGTCAATTATCGATAGAGAAAAGAGAGGCAGCCTTCATGCTGAGAGAGTTATTCTTCATCCGGTTGTAAAAAAAATTTACAGCATCCCTTCCCATTTTATAACTCTCCTTTTAAAAGGATTGAATACCCAAGGTCAATTCCTCAATATTTAATAGACAGAGGAGAACGGTTAAAATCTCTGTCCAGGGGAAATGGAGTAGAAGATGAACCAATCCTTTATCAAGGCACATTTTTTTAGATAAATTTCGATTTGGCATGAATTTTGCCTCTCTATTTACCTGAAATTGGCAGGACTAAAAAAGACAAGAATTGGGAGTTGAAGCACACGCGATTCAAGATATAATCAATTCTTGAGAGTTCGAGTATGCATGTGTGTTTGGCTCCATACCATATCCTCTATGAAGAGGAGAGAAAAATGGGGAGATGCAAAAATGAGTAAAAAAATTCTAATCCTGATTGTTGTTCTCATCATCGCTTTCCTTTTGTTTTTTTCTTGTCTGGAAATATACGCTCAGAGCGAGATGAAAGTCAGTGAAAAGCTGTGGATCGCCTGCCCAAAGAATCTGGCAGTGTTTCATATTTTGGTCATTCTTACTCCTTCTGGCGAGGGGATGAAGGAACGTTTCCCTCATCCCCTCGTCAATCAGGCGCGAGATTATTTCCGAGATTTTAAAGACCATCCAGCGGTGATGATGACAGATGAGCTTTTTCAAAAGATGTGGTATTTTATGTTCAACTACCTGGCTCTTTACTATTCTGATTTTCCGGATGCCCGGTTGGAAGCGGTCATTCCAGCAGAATACCAGGAGTGGAAACATATGGAGAAGATGATTGAAAAATACCTCGCCTCAGTCAGGGATTTTTATCTGAATGCTGGTTTCGAAGAGTTCTGGAAGGCCCATAGCCAGAATACACAAGACATCATGAGAAAAGTCAGAGATAGCCTTCCGGCCATCGACATCCCAGAATTACTCGAGGATTTTTACGGAAGAACAGTCAATCGTTATTATTTTGTTCCCTGCCCTTTCATGGCCCAGTCAGCCACTCATGTTGAAGTACAGGATAAGGATGGGAATTGGAGGTTTTATCATCTTGATGGAGGCTTGGGGAGTCAGGACAGATTTGCCTGTGCTTATTTTGCCTTCCACGAGTTCAGTCACAGCTTTATCGAGCCTATTTCCATGAACTATCAAGAGCAGATCAGTAAACTGGCTTATCTCTATAAGCCGCTGAAAAAAGATTTTGAGCGCATGGGGTACAGAGATTGGGATAGGGCATTTGCCGAACACATGGTTACCGCAGGGCAGCTCCATCTCTTCAGGAAAGCTTTTGGTGAGGAAAAAGCTAAGGAGATGCTGCAGAGGGAAATCCAAAAGGGATTTAGACTTATCAAGCATTTTTATGCCTATTTTGAGGAATATGATAAAAATCGGGAGGTATACTCAGATTTGAATGCCTTTTATCCACAGATTTTTTCCAGGCTCTCTCGCTTCAGAGTGGAAGAGTACAGGCGGCCGGGTATCCTGGGCTTTTATTATGAATTCAATGGGGATAAGTGCTTGATAAAGGATGTTGTTCCTGGTTCGGCTTTCCAGAAAGCAGGGATTGAAAAAGGAGATATTCTTCTCTCTGTCGGAGATACAGAGATAAGGTCCAAGCAGGATTTTGATGAAGCTATGAAGCGAAAAGAGGAAGTCAAGGAAGGGGATGCCTTGAAGGTTATTTTATTCAGGGATGGGCAAAAGCTCAACAAGATCACCGCGGTTACCTTTGTGACCGATTACAGATATGTTGAAGGAAAATAAGACATTTCTTATCAGATAAAAAAAGGAGGAGTTTATGAGAAGAAGGTACATTCGTACGGTTTTAATTCTGACCTCAATTGTTTTTATTCTCTCTCTGCCTGCGGCATCGGAAAATCAGCCCGGTCTTTCTCTAAAGGAAACTTTTGATATTTATGTCAAGGCTGTTCAGAAATCTGATCTTAAGACTCTTTTCACTACGGTGACCGATGATGAGAAATTCTTCTTCCTGACCAGTGGAGGGAAGCTGATTGATTCACGTCGAGGTTATTATGAATTTCATGAAGAATGGTTTAAGGAAGCCGGTTGGGAGATGCCAGTAGATTTTCTGGAAGCACATGAAGGTGAAAATTATGGGTATACTACAGCCATATTTTACTATAAGAGCAAATTGCCGGAAGGAGGAATGTATCATCTGGATTCCTACTTTACCCTGGTTTTCCATAAAGAAGAGGGCATGTGGAAGGCGGTGACCGATATCTGCACTCCCATCAGTCGCTATTATACTGAGGGTGAGTTAGAGATGAAGTACACTTCCGATCAGGTCTATCTTTTCAACACCATAAAGAGCCGACGCACTGTCCGCAAATTCAAGCCTACACCGGTTCCTGAGGAGCATATTCTCAAAATACTTGAGGCCGCCCGCTTTGCTCCCACTGCAGGCAATCAGCAGCCCTGGAAATTTCTGGTCATTCAGGACAGGGAAAAGTTAGACGCGCTGAAAAAAGAGGCTCTCCTCTGGTTTCTGGAAAGATACAAGGCAAGAAGGATGCCCACCCAGGAGCAGCTTTCGCAAGCCCAAGGGAAAGTCAAGGAGGTTCTTGAAAATGTGCTTTCTGCTCCTGTTTATGTGGCAGTGCTTGCTGACAGCGAAGCTGAATATGGAGATTATGTTATCTATGACGGGACTTTGGCTGCGGGCTTTCTTATGATAGCAGCCAGAGCCTTGGGCTATGGAACAGGTTTTTATACCACCTTTTTTCCAGAAGAGAGGATGAAAGGATTTTTCAACATACCCGAGAAATACAAACTCATATGTTTCACTCCCATCGGGATTCCTTGGGAGTGGCCAGAGAAACCTTCTAAGAAGAATCTGGCGGATATGGTAATTTTTGAATCCTTCCCGGAGAACAATGGGTGAAAAATATATTAGAAAAAGAATTCAGGAGTACAGGACACAAATCCTTGAAACCCTCTGCGAACTGATCGCCATTCCTACGGTCAACCCTCCGGGGAAATCTTACAGGCAATGTGCGAACTATCTCTCCAGGAAGTTAAGAAATTGGGGCCTCAGCCACCGTGTGGTCAAAGCAGCCAATTTGTCGGTGACTTCTGTTTTCATTTGATTTACCTCCCTTTTCACAAAAGTGGATAAGATTTTTATAGTGACTCCAGCAGTCTGAGTCAAGCTGAATTTGATTCAATACTGAAAATCGTCTGGTTTTTCCAAGGAACTTCCTTTAAAATGATGTCTAAAAATGTTTCAATACTGTCCCCTCTGTGGCTCTGAATTAAGGATCAAGAAGGAGGAAGGAAGGGCTCGCCATTTTTGTCCCCGTTGCAACTGGATAAAATATGAAAATCCTCTCCCCAGTGCCGCTGCCTTGGTCAGGGACGATGAAGGCGGGATACTTCTGGTGAAGAGGGGAGTGCAGCCAGGTAAGGGAAAATGGGCTTTGCCTTCAGGATTTGTGGAAATCGAGGAGACTCCAGAGGAAGCTTGTCTCAGAGAGCTTAAGGAAGAAACCGGGCTTGAAGGAGAAATCCTCAGGCTCATCGGAGTCTACACTCAGGAGTCTCAAGTCTATAAGAAGGTTCTTATCATCGGCTATGAAGTCGGAGCTCAGGGTGCCCTGACTCCAGGCTCGGATTCTCTAAGCGCAAGGTTTTTCCCTCTGACTGAGATTCCAGGTGTTGCCTTCTCCAGTCATCAAGAAATCATCAGGGACGGGATAAAGAAACAGTGAAAGCCTATCTGGATTGCTATCCTTGTTTTTTTAGCCAGACTCTGAAAACCGCACGGATGATAACCTCTGACGAGAGAAAGGTATGGGAAATACTGGTTGCGGTTAGTTTGGCTCTTCCTCGGATGTCCTTTGATGCCACTCCTCCCGAGATCGGTAGAGAAATCTACAAAATCATATCAGAGAAAACCGGAGTAAACGATCCTTATCGAGAAGTAAAAGAGAGATGCACCAAACAAGCGCTTGCCCTTTACCCTGAAATGAAGAAGTTATTGGAGTCTTCGCAGGATCGATTGATGACCGCTCTTCGAGTAGCCAGTGCAGGAAATATCATCGATTTCGGCGCCCAAGCAGCTTTTGACCTCAAGAAAGATATCACCAAGATTCTCTCTCAGGATTTCGCCATAGATAATTCCCGGGAATTTCGCCAAACTCTACAGAATGCAAGAAGGATCCTCTACTTGGCTGACAATGCCGGGGAGACTGTTTTTGACCGGATTCTCGTCGAAGAAATGAGAAAGCCTGTGATCTACGTTGTAAGAGAAAGACCTGTGATCAATGATGCTGTCCGCAAGGATGCCTTGGATGCCCGAATTGACCAGGTGGCTGAAATAGTTTCCTCTGGTACAGATGCTCCAGGCACCATTCTGCCTTTCTGCTCCGGGAAGTTTTTAAAGATCTACCGCTCCGCTGATCTCATCATTAGCAAAGGACAGGGCAATTATGAAGGCCTTTCCGAGGAGAGAGGTCCCATATTTTTTCTTTTAAAAGCCAAATGCCAGGTTATAGCTAAAGATATTGGGGTCAAGGAGGGGGATATCATTTTGATGAAGGCAAAGAAGTTTTAAAAGAGCCCATAATATAAATATAAAGGAGGGAAATTTTTATGAACAATTACCATCAAAACCAGGATGAGATTCACTCTGTTGGCCTTTCAAGAAGGGATTTTGTCAAATATCTTCTGGCCGGGTCAGCGCTTTCTGTATCCGCTCTGAGCAAGCTGAACGCAGCTGTCTATCAGAGCATCACCTCCCTTAATCAAAAATACATCCAGGATGAATCTCCTGATGGAGTATACTGGGAAGCATTAAGAAAGCATTTCCTGTTCCAAGACGGGCTGATCATGATGAACAACGGCACTCTTGGGCCGATGCCTAAGCCAGTTTTTAACACGCTCATCAAGTTTTGCAAACTTCAGGCAACCAATCCTTTTGATTGTTACAATTTTATTCCCAGAGAGAAAGAAGTCGTTCGGCAAAAGATTGCCGGATTCATAAACGCTTCTCCTGACGAGGTGGTCATAACCCGAAACACGACCGAAGGGATGAATTTTGTGGCTAACGGTTTGGATCTCAAAGAGGGAGATGAAGTCCTGCTTTCCACCATGGAACATCCTGGAGGAATTCATCCTTGCCACCAGTCCGTACAAATGGCTGGGTGCTCCTACAAGAGTAGGAGTCCTCTATGTCAGCAAGGAGGTTCAGGATAAGATGTGGCCTACCATCGCTTCCTCAGGCTGGGATCAGTACCCGAATGCAAGAAAATATGAAACATTAGGCCAAAGGGCTGATGCTTTGATCATTGCCTTAGGAGAGGCGGTGGATTTTCAGGCCGCCATCGGAAAAGAAAGGATCGAGAGGAGAGTCAAAGCTCTTGCCGGTTATTTGAAGAATGAATTGGGCAAGATTCCTGGAGTGAGGCTTCATACATCCACAGATCCCTATATCAGCGGCGGCTTGACCGCCTTTTCTATGGAGGACGTCGATCCCCGGAAGATAGTGAATTATAGCAGAGAGAAATACAACATCGTCGTCCGGACAATCGGAAACGTGGAAAAGGGGACCTACGGAATAAGAGTTTCCACCCACATCTACATCACATTCCAAGAGATCGACATGTTTTTAGAAGGCATTCGTCATCTGGTCATGCATAAGGCCTAAGGGGACGAACGGGTTCGATTCTCATAAATCTCGATAGCAATTCCTGCTTTTTCCGCCTGTTTTTTAATATGATTGAGATCGCCGTTTGAAGCGGGTCTAAGATCCTTGTCAGGATAATCCCTATCTAGGGTGTACAGCTGAACCAATACTGGCCTGATTTTTTTAATCCTTTTGATCCATTCTTTGATGTTGCGAACATCGAGATTGCCAGATTTACCTGAAGAGACAAGGGTTTGGATTGTGACACAAGGCATCTCAGCCAGACCTTCTGTGATGTCCTCCAGGTCGACACCAGCACAGGGCTGATTGTATCGTCTGAACATTTTCGGTGTGCCGCAATCGAGCTTCATGATGCGCACATCGAGATTGAGGATGGCTTCCCTGATGTCGTTCCTCGGGATTAACGCTGAGTTGGAAAGAATCGCTGTTGCGGCCTCGGGTGCCAGTTCGTTTCGAGTGACGGTCACTTCTTTGACCATCTGTCCAAAGTGTGGATGAAGTGTCGGTTCTCCATTTCCAGAGAAAGTGATGTATGATGGAGGTTTCTTCAGAGCAGTCAGAGCTTTTATCAGAGCCTTCCTCACATCTTCGACAGAAGGAAATAACACGTTACCAATTTTTTCTGTACGGTGGATTTCGGTCCAGCCATATTGGCAGTAGACGCAGTTAAAGGGGCAAGTTTTTCTTGCTGAAGGGAGAAGGTTTATTCCCAGCGATCGGCCCAGCCGTCGGGAATGAACCGGTCCGTAGATAATATCCTTTTGGAGATCTAGGAGCATTTTCCCATCCCCTTCTCCAGATGATGCAGGGCTTTTCCCAGTCGGATAATCCCTTCTCTGATCTCTTCCTGATCTGTTTTGGCAATAGAAATGCGGAAATATTCTGATGCTTTTTTTTTGGGAAAGTAGTAACTCCCTGAAGAGACCACAACCCGGTACTCTGACATAATCTTGTGAAGCTTAACTTCATCTAATTTCCAGGGAGTTCTGACCCAGATCGTGTATCCTCCAGTGGGTCGAGTCCAACTCACCGAGCGGGGAAATGAATCTTCTATGGTCTTGAGTGCCAGTTGCATGCGTTTTCGGTAGACACGATGCAATCTCTTTAACTGATGGTCATAATATCCCCGTTTCAGGAACTCATGGAGGATGATCTGGACAAGATTGCTCGTGCTCAGGTCGGAAAATCTCTTGATCGCCGTCAGCCTGTTGGTGCATTCTTTGTCAGCTGTCACCCAGCCGATTCTCAGCCCAGGAAAGAGAGCCTTGGAAAATGTTCCTAAATAGATGACCATGTTTTTCTCGTCGATGGATTTGATGGGAAGGGGAACTTTGCCGAAGTATTTCATGTCCTCTTCGAATCCATCTTCGACCAGTGGAACCTGGTGCTCAAGGCAAAGATTGAGCAGTCTTTCCCGGTGTTGATGAGTGGTCGTTATCCCGGTCGGGTTCTGAAAATTGGGGATGGTGTAGATGAAGCTGACATTATTTGTCTTCAAAGCTTTTTGCAGTGATTCGAGGTCCAGTCCATCTTCCTTCATGGGAATGGGAAGTATTTCGACATTGTTGAAATGGAGAAGCGGGATGATATTAGCGTAAGTAGGAGATTCCACAGCGACTTTAAGCTTTGGCTTGGCCAGCATACGAATGATCAAGTCAATGGCCTGCTGGGCGCCATTAGTGATGAGAATTTCTTCCTCGGATACGGAGATGCCGTGAAGACGCAGGCGGCGGGCAATTTGACGGCGGAGAGGGAGATATCCTTTGTGGTCGCCGTATTGAAGAGATTCGGAGCCTTTCTCCCAGAGCACATGGCTTACACATCTTCGGAATTCATCGATCGGATAGAGACGGGGATCAAGATCGAGTTGTGAGATATTGAGGGCCTCTGTATCGAAATCAGAATAAGGAAGCCTTTCTGGAGAATACCTCCTGAAAATCTCGTAGACCTTTTGGGCCGATGTGTTTGAGGCTTTACCCCAAGAAATAGCGCTCTTTCTGTCCGGATTATACTCGACTTCTTTCCGTCTCTTCTGGACTGTGTTGTAAGAGCCCGGTCTGGAGAGCAGGTAACCCAGGGCCTGGAGTTCCTCGTATGCCCGGATTACGGTCGAGCGGTTGACTCCTAATTTTTTAGCCAGGCTTCTTGTAGAAGGAAGAGCTTGATCGGCCTCAAGAGTCCCCTGGTCTATCAGCGTTTTGATTTCATCGATGATTTGCTGATAGAGAGGTTTGGAGCTTGGCTTTTCGATTTTTAAGAGCATCCCATTCTCCTTCTCTATGGTCTCTTTCCCACTATATGAAGTAAATTGGTATTAGTCAACATCCAATTTTAATTAATTTTAAACCAACCAATTGAAACCAATAATAGTCTTCAGAAAGAGGAAATTCTGGGACAGCAATGATTAGAAGAGTCTTTTCAAATAATCAATGTCTTGGAGGCTCTTTTTATTTCCACCGCTCTCCTCAATTTCATCAGGGGATGATGTTTTTTTCTTCCAAAAGTTTCTGGCAGGATTGACAGAAAGAGGCTTCTTTCCTGTCTGTATCCTGGAGACTGTTCGAAAAATGCATCACACATTCGGGATGAGGGCAATGCCTCAATCCGTAGGTGTGCCCCAACTCATGGATGGCTTCCTTGGCTGTTCGATCAAGAAAAAGAGCTCTGTTCTCGGGCAAACCGTAGAAACTTTGCCGAAGGCGGGTAAGAGAAATGATGGCAAAGTGTCCTCCTAACTCTGCCTCCCCGAAGACGAAGTTGAGCTGAGGAACATAAAGGTCGACATCGGAAACGGCCAACACTTTTCCCCTTTTTGCCGGACTGATAGCCTTGCGGACTTCACTCAGAATCTGAGAGGAAAAGTATTGCCGGCGATCCGGATTGTATGTCCCTGGGGGAAGACTGTAGCCTTCTCCAATTTCCACTGGGCATTGAAAGGACTCTTTGAGGCGGTTTATTAACGCCTCCAGAATCTCCGCTTCGATTTCACCTAAAGGCAAAAGAGTAATCATTTCTTCCTCAGCCGTTGTGGTTTCATGATACCATGTTAGATCCCATGATTCACAGAAAATAAGCAAAACAACAAAAGCTATTATAAAGAAAGGACAATGAGTCACTAAGAGATTTCCTAATAGTGGGAAATTCCTTTTTGTGCTAATTAATGCTCTAGTTTTCATCGAGCGAGGCAGTTAGCTTTCCTTCAGCGCTTCTTTAATTCGGGCGGGTGTCATGGGGAGCACGAACAACCTGACACCTATGGCATCGTAGACAGCATTGGCAATAACACCACCCATAGATGTGATGGCAGGTTCTCCACATCCCTGCGGTGCCATCCCTGGATTATCCACGAGCACTGTTTCGATCTTCGGAAGACATGAAAAACGAGGAATCTTGTAAGTATCAAAGTTCTCATCTAAAATCCTGCCGCTCCTGAAGCGGATTTCTTCGCTCAGACAATACCCGAGTCCCATTGTGATGCAGCCTTCGATTTGCATCCTGGTTCCTTCCGGGTTGATCACTTCGCCCGTGTCTTGGGCACACACAACACGTTCCACCCGGATTTCCCCCGTCTTTTTATCAACGTTAACCTCGGCCATTGTAGCCAAGTATGTGCCCAGATAATCCGTGCACGCAATCCCGTATCCCTTTCCGCTAGGCGTCTTCGAGAATGAGTGTCCAAACCTCTCTGCGGCTGCGTTAAGAACTCTTTCCATTCGTTTATCTGTTAAGTTTAGTAGTCGGAACTCCAGGGGATCCATTCTTGCTGTCTCAGCCATGATGTCGATGTGGGACTCGATGGCAAACACATTGGTGTTGCTGCCTGGGCCGCGCCAGGCACCGACACCGAAGGGATGGGCACTGCCCCCGTTGCCTCTACCTCCCCAGCCTCCGTAGGAAAAGACACGGTAGTGAGGGATGTTATAGAAGGGCTGAGAGCTTCTGCTGCCTGCAAAATAGTTATGGTATTCCCAGAAGCTGATTTGATTTGAGCTGTTGAGACCGGATCGAACGTGTATCACAGCTGCCGGCCGGAAGGTATCATAGAAGAATTCCTCTTTCCTGCTCCAGGCAACCTGTACTGGTTTTCCGCTCAATTTGGCAAGTTGCGCGGCTTCGACTATCTGTTGTCCTTGGTTTTTTCCACCAAATCCACACCCGACAAAAGGCGTGATGACACGCACATTCTGGGAAGGTAATCCCAGGACCCGGGCGACTTCTCCTTGTGCTCTAAAAGGAGCCTGTGTGGAGGCCCAGACTGTGGCTTTATCTCCCTCTATTTTTACGACGGCTGTATGGTTTTCTGTCGGAGCGTGGGCGACGTAATGATTGAAGTATTCTGCTTCGAAAGTTTTACTGGCCGAACTCTTCCCCTCATCGAGATTTCCAGCTTCAGTTACGATTTCCCCATCAGGAGCAGAATCTTTTAGATGTTTAAAGATAGTATTGTTATCCACCTTGAATTCGGGTATTTCGAACCGGGCTTTTATTAATCCTAAAGCCTTATCTGCCACATCACGGTGTTTGTGAAGAACCGCGATCATTTTTTCATCATGAATGATTTGGATGTCTTTTATTTTTTGTGCGGCAGAGGTATCCACACTTGTGAGCTTTGCTCCGTGAGCCGGAGGCCTTAATATCCTGGCGCAGAGCATTCCGGGTAACCGGATGTCTCCTGCAAACTTGGCTTCTCCGGTGACTTTAAGCCTGCCGTCCAAACGGTCTGTCGGTTTTCCCGAAAGAGTGTGTTTTGAATAATGCTTGATCGGCGGTTTTTCCTCGAGATGCCTCTTGATTTTTTTCCCTTTGGCGAGTTGGGCATAGGTAACCTTCTTCTCTGGATTTTTTCGAATAAAAATGATTCCATCCTTCACCGCCAGTTTTTCCTGTGGTGTCTGAAGACGTTCAGCAGCCAGCTGAATGAGAATGGCCCTGGCTTCTGCTGCGGCCTGACGCAAAGGGGGGCCAAAATATTTTGTGCTTCTGGATCCGAAAGTTCCGGCATCCCAGGGACAGAGTGCTGTGTCTCCCATGATCATATCGACGGTGTTTAAGGGCACATCGAGCTCCTCGGCAAGCATCTGAGCGAGAGAGGTGATAATCCCCTGTCCCATTTCAATCTTGCCAGTGAAACAGGAAACCCGGCCATCTTCTCCTATCTTGAGATAGGCGTTGAAATCCTCGGGATATTCGCGGCCTCGCCTTGCTTGTTGTAGGGCAAAAGGATCTCCCACCGAGAAAAGGATTAAAATTCCCCCTCCCATAAGTTTGAGAAATTCCCGGCGGTCAAGAGTGATAGGTTCTGCCTCTTTTTCCGGATTGGTCAGATTATACTCATCATCTTTCATGGCTTTTGTCCTTTCCTACTCCGAGCTGCGGTTTGGATAGCCTGGATAATTCGGTTATAGCATCCGCAGCGGCAGAGGTGCCCCTCCAGAGCTTCAGCTATTTCTTTAGAGGAAGGTTGAGAATTCTTCAATAACAGACTGTAAGCTCCCAGAATCATCCCTGGCGTACAAAATCCACACTGAAGTGCATTATGTTGCATGAATGCTGTCTGTAGGGGGTGGAGCCTTCTGTTTTGCTGAAGCCCTTCTATGGTGATGACTTCTTTTCCATCGATATTTTGGATAGGATATTGGCAGGATAATACCGCTTCGTTATCTACGAGTACTGTGCATGCTCCACAGAATCCCTCCCCACAGCTGTATTTTGTACCCGTGAGTCCAAGGTCAGAGCGCAATACCCATAAGAGCATGCGTTCTGGAGATGAAGTCAAACTTACATCTTTTCCATTGAGCTTAAAACGATATATTTTTTCCATTTTAACTCCATCTAGCCCTTAGGATTATAGTATTTTAAAACAAAAATTAACAAGTTTTAAGGTAGAAAATGCAATCATCAGCATTTGAAGTATTTTATTTTCTTTTTTTTTCTCTGTTTGGCTATAATATGTGTTCTGATTTTTAACAGGAGGCATGAAGTGAAGAGAACCATGGTCATCATCCTGGTATTCTTATTCTTGGCTCCCCTTTCTCTTCCCAAGGAAAGAGAGTATTTTTTTGATGAGCAGGCAGCATTGAGCTATCTCAAGGCCTTGGCTTCTGATTCGATGGAGGGTCGAGAGAGCGGTCAGCCAGGAGGAGTGAAAGCTGAAGAATACATCGCAGCCAAATTCAGAGAATGGGGATTAAAGCCGGCTGGTGATAATGGGACCTTTTTCCAGAATCTTACTCTGGAACACAGACATCCTATCTTTTTCGCGGGATAAACAGGACATCCAAGCCCATGTCTTTTCATACCAATGTCAAGGCATTCGTCTCGGTCAAAGCCATCTTTGATGAGGAACGACCCGCACGCAATGTTCTGGCAAAGATCGAGGGCTCTGATAAAAACCTGAAAGAGGAATGTCTGATCATCGGGGCTCATATGGATCATCTGGGGATTTATCCTCTGGGTGATGTGATGAACGGGGCCAATGACAATGCCTCCGGGACAGCGGTGGTCATAGAAGCTGCCCGGGTGATGAAACTCAACGGGGCCAAACCAGCAAGGACTGTTATTTTCGCTCTCTGGGCGGGAGAAGAGCAGGGGCTTTGCGGTTCACGCTATTATGTCGATCATCCTGTCTTTCTCTTAGAAAAGACCGTTGCCAACATCAATCTGGATATGGTCGGCATTGGAGGGGATAAAATCCCTTTTGAGGGAGCCTATTACGGTCCTGAAATATGGCAAGTCCTTAAGGAAAAACTCTCCACCCATATTCTTGATTCTATCTCCTCAGGTCGAGGAGGGCCAGGAGGCTCTGACCATCTTCTTATGGTCAATGAGAGATGCATATGGGGAGAGGAGGGCAAACAACAGATGCTGAATGTGGTCTCAGAAATACTGAAAGCCCATTATCAAGGCTCAGAGATTGCCGGTCTTTTTTCCGAGACATTCCTGAGAGTTCTGAGAGATGTTAGGGGAGAAGAGCAGACCAGCCCCTATTTTTATATCCCCCATTAATTGAAGCGGAGTATCGTGTTATCCGGGCTGGAAAGATTTTTCTGTTTGGTGTAGATTTAAGCTAAGGGAGGAGAATCTCAATCAGAGAGCTTGTTTTTACAGCCACATGCGTTTTCCTGTTCCTTATCTATCTGATCGCAGAGCGTCTCTCTGTTAGCCGTAGAATCCGCAGAGTTCCTCTGCGTATATGTGTCACAGGCACAAGGGGAAAATCGAGTGTCACCAGGCTCATCGCCTCTTCCTTGAGAGAGAGCGGTCTTTGTGTCCTGGCCAAAACCACCGGATCAAAACCGGTCGCTATTTTTCCTGATGGCAGGGAGGAGGAGATTCGAAGAAGAGGATTGCCTTCTGTCCTCGAACAGAAGAGAATCCTCCAATCTGGAGCCAGGCTGGGGATCGATGCTTTAGTCTGTGAAATGATGGGTATCCATCCTGAATCAGGGTACATAGAGTCCATACGGATTATAAGGCCGCAGATAATGGTGATCACCAATGTCCGCCTTGATCATCTGGCCCAAATGGGCTCATCCAAAGAGAGAATTGCTCGGGTCTTTTCATCCTGGATTCCAGAAGGAAGCACGGTCTTTATTCCCCGGGAGGAGTTTTATCCAGATTCTCACAAGTTGGAAGAGGAGCGAAAGTCGAAAATCATTCGTATATCACAGGATTCATATGATGCTTCTCTTTTTTCCAGTGAGAAATTCCCTTTTTTTGAATGGAAGGAAAATGTCAGTCTGGCTTTGGCTGTGGCCAAACACCTGAAAGTAAGCCGGGATGAGGCTCTGCGTGGAATGGCCAAATCCAAGCCGGATTTTGGGAGTCTGAAAATCTGGAAAGCAGATTGGGGCAAGCCTCCTCGTTCGCTTGACTTTGTGAGCTGTTTTGCGGCCAATGATCCTGAATCCACAGGAATTGTCCTTTCCTTTCTTAAAGAAAGAGGCGTTTTTCAGGAAAAGAAGATTGTGGGACTTCTCAACCTGAGAGGGGACAGGGGAGACAGGACACTTCAGTGGTTGCGAGCCTTCAAGGAGGATGCCTTCTCCCTGTTCAGCCAGATTTATCTTGTTGGCTTTCATGCTCATGCGTTCAGGCGCAAATTTAGAGGAACAGAGAAAGAGTCTTTCAGCGTTCTCAAGAGCCAGTCGCCCGAAAGGATCATGAGCTGTATCCTGGAAAAGGAAAAAGGTGAATGCCTCCTGGTAGGGATGGGGAATATCGGTGGAGCGGGCGAGAGTTTGGTCAATTATTGGGAGAGCAGAGGAAAGTCTTATGGTATATGAGACTCTCATCATCGGAATTGGAGTCGCATTTATCTATGTTGAACTCATGGATATCTATCCTGGAGGGATAATTGTGCCTGCATACATCGCCCTTTATTTGGATGAACCCTTAAGAGTTGCTGCCACGGTCGCTGTTGCTTTTGTGAGCCTTTTATCCTACCGCTTCCTCTCTCGGTTTCTGATCCTCTTTGGAAAGCGCAGATTTATGATGTTTATCCTGCTGGGCGCTCTGTGGGCTCAAATCTGGTATCTTCTCTTACCTCATTTCTATCAGGATCCTTTCGGTCTTAAAGTTATCGGATGGCTGATTCCAGGGCTTCTGGCCAATAACCTGGAAAAACAGAAAATTATTCCCACCCTGGCTTCATTGCTCATCGTTTCCACTCTGACCTATGCGCTGGTTTCTATTCTTGGCTGGTTGATTCGGTAGCAAAGAGATCATCCGGGGCAGGGATTCGCTACATGGGAAGGAAGAATGATCGCTCGAGAAAATAGTCCTGAGAGTTGCAATATCTTTGGGCATCTGGCGTGATGAGAAGATTGTTAGGCAAAGGATTTGTTCCTGAAGAGGGGAAAAGCGGAAACGGCAAAGTCCTCTTCATTCTTTTTGCCTTAAGTGTCCTGTTTCTTGTTGCGGCCAGAGCTGTGGTATTCAAAGGGAAGGAGAACTTAGAGAAAGAGATGGTTACAGCTTCTGAGATCATGCAGCAGGGTATGGAGGTTCTCAAGGAGTGCCGGGAAGCAGAGGGGATTCCTATAGATCAACAATTCGATCCGAACCGGACAGGACTCATCGGACTGAAACACTCACCTTTGACCACCTCTCTAGGTCAGCTGGAGGCTAAAAGAACCACAACAAATCCCAATTTTGCTGCCCTGGTCGTTTTCCTGCTGAAAGAAGCTGGGATAAAAAGAGGAGAGACTATAGCCGTTGCAGCGTCAGGTTCTTTTCCTGCCCTGATCCTGGCTGTGCTTTCTGCTTCTCGAGCCCTGAACCTCAGGCCGCTGGTGATATCCTCCCTGGGAGCCTCGCAATGGGGGGCCAATCATCCTCGCTTTCACTGGCTTCGCATGCATGAATGTTTGTTGAAAGCCCATGTTCTTGATTGGGAGCCCATCGCCCTGTCTCTGGGAGGAGATAGGGACAGGGGAGAAGATGTAGAAACGCAGACCCGATCCCTTCTTGTTCGAGATATAAAAGAGAGCGGCATTTTCTTCATTACGGAGCAGAATCTGGAGCGCAATGTCCAGTTGAGAGTGGCCCTTTACAGAGAGCAGGCTGGAAAGGAGGGGATAAAGGCTCTGGTAAACATCGGGGGAAGCTGGCCGAGTATGGGTAACGATCCTGAGGTTTTGAAACTGAAGCCCGGACTGGTCGAGGTGGATCGTATTTCTCCACCGGAAAGAAGAGGGATCATCCACGAAATGGCGTACCGGTGTATACCTGTAATTCATCTTCTTTATATCAGAGGTCTTGTCCACCGCTACGGTCTTCCCTGGGATCCGATCCCTCTTCCGCTGCCTGGCAAGGGGACACTTTATCAGATAACCAGGAAAGAACAGCCGGAATTTATCTTCAGCGCTGCTACATATTTATTTTTGGTGTTTCTTGTGGTTGTGATGAGAAAAGTCCTGCAGTGATTCCTTCTGCTGAGGAAATCAGGGACATGTGCCTATCTTCTGAGATCGATAACGTGTCCCTTGATTTCCATCAATGGGTGAGAAGGGATCTCCCCATGGGAAAGGGCACCAGTCTTTATCTATCTGTATTTTATGGTGAGAGCAGAGAGGCAGTGGTAGGATTGAAATTTTTTTTTATCCTGGCAGAGGTCCCGCTCGATGATGAGAATACCCAGAGGGTAGTCTCCCCATCGGTACTGCCTTATGTCAGACCGAGACCCGGTTATTGAGGCCAGCTCAGGCACTCCTTGATGAACCTCGGGAAGATCTAAAGCCTTCAGCACAAGGTTAAGGGAGGAAAAATTCCACAGGTGAAGATAATTTCCTCTTTTATCCAAGGTAAGAACGAGCTTTGGCTTTGGCTCTTTAAACACATAACGGAGCTTGATATCTTCACTCAAGATCTCTCTATCCTGATGATAATTCAAAGTGAGAATTTTTTCAGGGAAGATTTTTCCCTTGATTTCGAATATGTCCCACTTGCCGATCTCACTCCGCTGAAAAAAGATGAAAATAAGAAAGATGAAGATCAAGATGAGGGAAGCGCGGAACAAATATTCAATCTGTTTTTTGACCGTCAGCTTCAAAAACCAGAGCAGGGCAAGAAAAAGGAGAATGGAGGTGATCGTCCTGAAGGATATCAGATGTCCGAGAGTTTGCCAGATTTCCATCATTTTTTTTCTCTTATCGCTTACGGGTCATTGAAGAAAGGATACTACCCGAGAGAGACGGAGTTGAGAAGACTCAAGAGCACCAGTTGTTCTTTCATTTCAAGCTCTTTCCCTCGCCTATTTTAACAAAAATTGAAAAGCAGAGGCAATCCCTGATTTCCCGTCTCAATAGACTCCGAGGATTTTGCCCAGAGTCTTGCAGTTGTGGACAGCATGAGCGTGGTAATCATTGTTGAAGTAAACATAACAATCCTCGGCAGCGGTCTCCTTTATGGTTTTTGCCCACCATTCCAGTTCTTGCTCAGGATAGCTGTACCGGTACCCACCTGTCAGTCCATGAAAGCGGAAATAACATGTCTTGGTTGTTTCGATCACTGTTTTTGGTACTTTAGTCGAGGAGACCGTGCAAAAGATGGCGTTATTGGCTTTGAGAAGCTGGTAGACTTCTTCTCTGTACCAGCTTTCATGACGGAACTCGATGACATTTCTATAACAGGGAGTAAGAGTCTGGAGAAATTCTTTGAGAAGATCCATATCTAGAGTAAGCGAAGGGGGGAGTTGGAAGAGAATGCAGCCCAATTTATCTCCGAGTGAGTCGGCCAGGATGTAGAAATAACGGACTTCGCTTTTGACTCCTTTTATTCGTTTCAAGTGGGTGATTTGGCGGTTGGCCTTCAGGGTGAATTTAAAACCTTGGGGGACCTTAGCCTGCCAGCCTTTAAGAGTCTCTGGTTTAGGAAAGCGGTAGAAGGTCATGTTGATCTCCACGGTGTTGAAATGTTGAGCATAATAAGGAAGCCAGCTCCTTTGAGGCATATCTTCAGGATAGAATCTTCCTTCCCAGCCCTCATAACTCCATCCAGATGTGCCTAGACGATAAATCATGAGCCTTTTATCGTTTTCCTCATGAAATAGGCTTCTATCCAGCCTTTATTTTTCTTTTCTTCTGGCTTTTCCCATACCCTTGGTCGTGTTTCTTCCTCCTCTTCTCCTTTACTCCCCACTTTGAAAGGAGTCAGGGATCTGAGTTTAATCAGAAGGCTTCCGATCATCTTTTTCCTTATGCAGGGGAATGCCGTAGGGTCCATCAGGAAGAAGAGCCACCCTCGGCTCCTTCTGAAGACGCTGGCGAAGGATGTTAAGGGTTGAAGCAAGGGATTTCTCCACCAGCTCCTGGAGGGATTTTGCCTGCGGGACAATAGATCTGGCATCTTTGCCTGGCAGCCAGGAAAATTCCTCCTCAGGAATATCAAGCGTGCAGTAGATCAGGTTTTGGGGAGGGGTTTTCTTAAAAAGCCTGGTCCACATCTGTGCCTCCCATTGTTCTGGAACAAAATTCCATTCCGGATCGATGATCATTTTGAGGAATTTCTCCGTCCCCGATTCCCCTAAGAGATGCATCATATCTTTATAGTTTGAGCCTCCGATGGGATCAGGATCAGTATGGTGGGCCGCCAGGAGACAGATCCCCCCTTCTTGGATCAAAGGCACACAGGTCAAGGCCCCCTTGGCTGCCTGATAATGGTTGACTCCGACATAACCTGTGTGACTGAGGACAAGATGGTATGTCCGCTCAGCAGGGATGGCGGCGTAGCTTTTGAGCTTTTCAAAGGCAGATAGAAAAGCTTTCTCCATATCTCCAGCGAAGACGCCTGTTAGCCTGTAGCGAGAATCAAGAGTGACGTTGATGATGAAGTCGCATCCAGCCATCCGGGCGACACGGAGGGCTTCCTCATGGACAGGGTTTCCTTCCAGGATAAGATCTGTCGCACGGGGGGATGAGAGGAGAGGCCCGCTGTGGAGAAGGTGGATGGAGGACTCGCTCATGAGGCCGGGGCAGATGGATTTTCTTCCCCCCGAGGCACCGCCCATGAAGTGGCTTTCTACCAGTCCGGTCAAAATTTTTATATCACTTTCCATATAATAACGATTGAGTAGGATTTCCCCTCCCAGTTCTGTTTTTCCTGCAAGAGTCAGGTCCCTTTCATCACGGCTGTCGTGTTGGATGATGGGAATGCCCAGAGAAAAAATACGTGGATCGAGCATCTTTCCTAGCTCTTCTTCAGCCATCTGTCGATGAGTGCCTGTAGCTACAAGGAGGCTAATCTGAGAGGAGGGAAGTCCGGCTTTTATCATTTCATCGACCACGGGGAAAAGGATGCCTGAATCTCCTGAATAGGGGACCGGCCGGGTGTTATCTGAAATGACCACCACAGCCTTCGCCCGAGGATTTCGGCGAAGCTTCTGAGAAACGATGACCTTCAATGGAGGAGTGTCTGCGGGATTTTTGAGGGCATGATGGATTTCTTCCTCGGGTAGGGGAAGAGGTGTTGCCTTTCCCATGGGGAGGATATCGGTGTGGTCAGGAATTTTTAGGGGGAATTGCACACGACCCAAATCGAGGAGAAATTCCTTCATTATCCTGAGGCCTTACCTTTTTGTTTCCGCTCGTCATGTGCATAAAGCATTGCCCTACGGACTTTGCATCTTACATTTTTCTTTAAACGCCGGAGCGAATAATATAACATAAATAACGAACAAAGAGGAAAAATTGCCAAAAACCTTACTCAGAGTTATAAAATTAAATAAAGAAATGAGTGGAAAGTTCGGCCTGATTGGGACCATCACTCTCGATCATATAAGCCATGAGTCTGGCTCGCTCTGGAAAGGCATAGGTGGTGTCCTCTATCAGGCGTCTGTTCTTTGTGCTTTGGAAAGGGAGGTCTTTCTCTACACCAATCTCGGCCAGTGTTTGGCCGAAGATGTGGAAAGGATCATCAAGAAATGGCCGACGCTTCAGAGGAAAGGAATCAATATTATGGCCGGCCCTGGAAACCTGGTTTATCTCCATTACCCTCCGAGCGGAGAGAGAGAAGAGATTCTCAAATCCGTGGTTCCTCCTTTGGATTCTTCTCGGATTATCCAAGATCTTCCTCTGTTTGACATGCTTATTCTGGTCATCAATTCTGGGTTTGATATCGAACTGAAAGACTGGAGAAGTGTCGTCCGAAAGGCTTCCTGTCCCATATGGATAGATATTCATTCTCTGCCTCTTTCCCGAGAGATCGGAGTTAAACGGAAATATCTGCCTCTGCTTGAGTGGAGGAAGTGGACAGAAGGAGTTCATTTTGTCCAGGCCAATAGCAAAGAGATGTCTTCCATGCTGGGACATCCAGAGCAGGAGCCTTCTCCGGAGGGAATGAGAAATTTTGCAGAACAAGCCTTTAGCTCAGGAACTGAAGCAGTTTTTGTGACTTTAGGCAAAGAGGGAGTCCTGGTGATGACTCCGGCTGAATCCAAGCTTATCTCTTCCCCTGAAGTGGGTGAAGTTGTGGATACCACAGGATGTGGCGATGTCTTTTGTGCCTCGACAGCGGTTGCTCTGGCTGAGGCAAAAGACCCTGTTAAGGCTTCAACCTTTGGCCTCAAGCTGGCCTCAAGGGCTGTCGGAGCCAGAGGCATCCAGGAAACTTACATGAAAGGAATGAAGAAATGAAGAAAATCAAATCAGGGATAGTCTTCTTGGTTATAGTCTCTCTCCTTGCAGGCTGCAGGAAGCCAGCCCAGCGCATAAAACCGATCATTCCTCAGGAGATCGAGGCCCATATTCGCTTTCTCTCCCATGATCTTCTGGAAGGCCGCGCTGTGGGAAGCCGCGGTTTGGCCCTTGCCTCTCTCTATCAAGAGAATTTCTTCCGCAGCCTTGGCCTTGAGCCTCTTTTTGGAGGAAGCTTCCGTCAACCTTTTGACCTTGAAGGGAGTTTTCCTGATAGCAGAGCTAAGGTAGAGATTTTTGGAGGTGAAGAGTCCATCCAGCTCCAAATTTTCGAGGATTTTGTGGTCAACTCTTTTCGTGAAGACTGTCCTGAGGGAGTAGAAGGGGAGCTTGTCTACTGCGGCTACCTCATCCAGGCCCCTGAGAGGGAATGGGATGACATAAAAGGTGCCAATTTAAAGGGAAAAGTGCTCCTGGTGGAGATCAACGAGCCTGGAAATTATCCAGGGGGCATTTTTGACGGAGAAGATATGACCTATTATGGCCGCTGGATCTACAAATTTGAGAAGGCAGCAGAACTGGGAGCTACAGGCATCTTCATCATCCATGACACTAAAGGCGCAAGCTATGGTTGGGAAGTGGTGAGGAACTCCTGGTCAAGGGAACGCTTCTTCCTTTCGGATAGGGAACAGAGAC
Source organism: uncultured Eubacteriales bacterium (assembly GCA_964429795.1). Classification (GTDB taxonomy): domain Bacteria; phylum Acidobacteriota; class Aminicenantia; order Aminicenantales; family Aminicenantaceae; genus CAYSCW01. The sequence continues at coordinate 18,282 of CAYSCW010000011.1, read as the reverse complement.
TTTTCTTTCAAGGCTGGCTGCATGGAGAAGCAGCCGAGTCTGTCCTTGCCTCTGCGGGTATGAACCACCCGGAGCTTTTAGCCCGGGCTGAGGATAAGGAGTTTCAGCCTGTTCCCCTCGACATCAGCGTCCTTGTTCGTCAGAAGCCTGAATTCCGTACGGTTTCCACTGAAAATGTAGGTGCGCTTCTTCGGGGCAAACACAGGAAAGCTAAAGACCGTTATGTCATCCTCTCGGCTCATTATGACCATCTGGGAAAAGACCCTGCAAAAGAGGGGGATCAAATCTACAACGGAGCTGTGGACAACAGTTCGGCATCCGCTTGTCTTCTTGCCCTGGCCCGTTTCTACTCCCAACAACCTGAAACCCTCAAAGCAAACCTCATCTTTTTAGCAGCCACTGCCGAGGAGGAAGGGCTTCTGGGGTCGGATTATTTTGCCCGCCATCTTCCTGTCCCCCATTCTTCTGTTCTGGCCAATTTGAATTTTGAGATGACCAATGTCTGGGGAGAAACCGAGAATCTCTATGCTATAGGAGCCAAGCATTCCGACCTGGGTGATTTCTGCCGCCAGGCGGCCGAAAATCTCAAGCTCGGCTACATTCCTGAGAGGCTGGCTCACCTGGGCTACTTTTTCCGTTCCGATCAGTTGAGCTTTGCCCGGGCAGGTATCCCTGCGGTCTGGCTTCATGAGGGAATCTCATCCCGCGGCGATGATAAAGACTATATAATAAGAAAAAACGAGGAATATCGACGGGAGATGTATCATCAGGTCACAGACGAAATCGGAGAAGATTGGGATCTCAGAGGCACGGTGCAGATTGCCCGGTGGGCTCAAGAGATCATTTCCCTCCTCGCAGAGGCAGAAGAGCTTCCCCGGTTTAAAGCCTCAAGCTCTTTCAGAAGAAAAGATCAATAGTTTTTTTTATATTTTTCGGCTTTGGAGATGAAAGGTTTTGTGCTAAAATTATTCATACAGAAATGAAGAGTTCCTATCTTTCCGATTATCTCAAACCTACTCAAGTTCTCTTTAACCTCAAAGCTAAGGATAAGGTTCAGGCTTTAGAAGAGCTGCTGGATGTATTGGCCAAGCAGGAGCTTATCAAGAACAAAAAGCTTATCCTGACCCGGATCATCGACAGAGAAAGACTGGAGTCCACAGCCATCGGGCATAAAGTGGCACTTCCCCATGCCCGGGTGGACACTGATGGCCAGATTGCAGTGGCTGTGGGGAGATCGAAAGAGGGGGTAGATTTTGATGCCGTGGATAATAGAAAAGTTCATCTCATCATCCTGGTCATCTGGAATCCCTTCCTTCCCGGACTTTTTAACCATCTCTTTGCTGGGCTTGCTCAATTTTTAAGAAGACAGGCCTTCAGGGAGAGAATATTCGAAGCCAAAAGTCGATCCGAACTGTACAAAGTGCTCTCCGAGGTAAAGTTGAGCCTTCCCAGTGAAGACAGAATCATCAATCGGGCCTCCCTCCTTAAGAAGCTCCAGGATATCGAGATCAAGATGAAAAAGGTGAAAAGAAAGCAGCGTGATGAGCTGGAAGAGAAGGCCAGTCTAATTCGCGAAGAACTTGATCAGGCTCTGGTAGCCCGCTTTGATCGCCTGATGGAAAGATACGGTTTTGCCGTGGCAGAGGTGGAGGATGGGGCTTGCCAGGGTTGTAACTTCTATATGGCAACAGGAATGAGCTCGGCCATCGAAGGAAGCAACGATATCTATGTCTGTGAAAACTGTGGCAAATTTTTGGTGGCCAAAAAAAAGAAGTCCAGATAACTATTCTACCTTCTTTCTAACCAGATCCACAGGTTCCTTCAGCCTGTAGACTGGAAATTTATAAAAATTTGGTTCTGGGATTTGTCGAAAATCCCTGAGATTTCCCTCTATAAGATTTTTCATATGAGGACGTTTTCAAAGAATGGACACTATGGTATTATTTCCTTTTTTCATAATGCAGAGACGAAAAATGTCTTATCGGAAATTCTTCAACAAATTGCTGCTTTTGGTATGTCTTGTTGTTCTCGTTGGTCAAATCTGGGGTGAAGATCCCTCTAAAAATTCAGAACGAAACAGTAACAATCCGCGGGATGCGAACGGCAAAAGGTACATCACTGCCATCCGTACGGAGACTCGATTGGATATTGACGGGTTTTTGGACGATCCAGCTTGGCAAACCGCCCGGTTTCAAGGGCAGTTTTTACAGCGCGAGCCAGAAGAAGGGGCGCCAGCATCCGAAAAAACCGAAGTAGGGTTTCTTTGCGATGAAAAGAATCTTTACATTGGCGTCAAGTGTTACGATTCTGAGCCGGACAAGATTATCGCCAGAGAGATGCGGCGCGATGCCATTGTCGATGATGATGACTATTTTGAAATGGTGCTGGATACCTATCACGACCATCGGAGTGGGTATTATTTCATTACCAATCCCCATGGTGTCAAGCGTGAAGGGGTACTGGCCAACGAGGGCCGAGACTACAACCCTTCCTGGGACGGTGTCTGGTCATGCAAAGCAAAGATCACCAATGAGGGCTGGTTTATTGAGATCGCTATCCCCTGGAAAACATTGCGATTCACAGAGCAAAATTCGTCTGTGTGGGGTATCAACTTCGCGCGGATGATTCGGCGGAAGAATGAACATGTCTACTGGCAGCTCATCCCGCGTGATTTTGGAAGAGGAGCGGGAATATTCCGTCTCTCTGAGGCGGGGTCGCTGCGGGGCATAGCTGATGCAAAAATGGGAGGTAATCTGGAACTGAGACCTTATTTTTTGGGAGGCATGGAAAACGACCTCAACACAAATTTTACCACGGATCATCTGGGCGATATGGGGCTGGATGCAAAAGTGGCACTTACAGCAAATCTGGCTTTAGACCTCACCTTAAACACAGATTTTGCCCAGGTGGAAGCAGACCAGGAACAGGTCAACCTGACGCGTTTCTCTCTCTATTATCCTGAAAAACGAGAATTTTTTCTTGAGGGCGCCGAGGTCTTCTCATTCGGCGGCAGTGGGGGGAATCTTTGGCATAGAGAAGATACTGATATGAATCTTTTTTACAGCCGTCGACTCGGACTTGTCGATGGCCATGAAGCACGGATACTGGGCGGTGCCAAAATGGTGGGAAAGGTAGGAAAATATCAAGTCGGGGTAATGAATATAGTAACAGATGATGTTACCTTTCAAGAAGAGGGTGAGACAACCAAGGTCAATGCAACAAATTTTACCATAGTGCGTTTCCGGCGCGATATTCTGCAGCGAGCCACAATAGGGATGATGTTCCTGAACAGGGAAGATTTACGTTCCTCAGACTTTAACCGTTCTCTGGGTTTCGATGGTCACATTCCTCTGAGTCTTTACTTCACTCTTTCGGGCTATCTCGCAGCTACTTTTGGACCCGAAGAAGCGAATGATGGCCAAATCATTAACATGAATAAGCAAAACCTGGTGGGCAAACTCAGTCTGGATTACAATAGCGACTTGTGGAAGGCTTCGGCTTCATACCAGGATGTGGGAGCCCGTTTCAATCCGGAAATAGGGTTTATCCGTCGCACGGACTTTCGTCTCAGTAGCGCCTCTGTCGAATACTCTCCGCGGCCTAAACAATCGTCAGTTATCCGACAGTTTAATTTTCAATTGGAGGGCAGCTATCGTGCTGACCATGATAACAGGATGTTAGACAGAGAGATAGAGGCATCATTTTCAATTAATTTCCAAAACAGCTCACGCTTCAGCATCTATGTTCAACGGCAAAGTGAGTTTATCGATTATGACTGGCAGGTACGTGAAGGATTCCTCATCCCTCAAGGAACCTACACAGGCTACATATACTCTATCAACGCGGAAAGCGATAAGAGCCGTGCCATTGCAGGTGAAATTGATATTGATTATGGGAGTTATTATACCGGTCGTCAAATGAGGTTTGGTCTTAACGGTACAGTTACCCGCATCCGGCGGATGAGGATGGAGGTAGACTACAGTCATAATTATGTCGATCTTCCTGAAGGAAGCTTCCACACCAATACGCTCGGACTGCGTATGTTTTACTTTTTCTCTACGGAGCTGTATTTGAAAGCCTATGTGCAATGGAACGACGACAAATACTATAACACAGGGAAAGAGAGGATCGTCAGCGATATTCTGCTGCGATGGATCTATTCACCGGCATGCAATCTCTATCTGGTTTACAACGATAGCCGACTGGTCGGACCGGGTGCTAATGAAATCACCAATCGGACATTGATGATCAAGGTCACTTATTTCTGGCGTAAGTGATGCTCAAATCAAGAACATGGTTGATAAAGAAAAGAAAGGGAAGGTTCTTAAGATTTTAGAGGAAACAGAATACTAAAAGCATTAAAGCTTAAATCTAAAAAAAGGTACTTTCCAAAAAGCTTCAAAAATGATTTTTTTAGATATTTTAGAAACACCGCCGGCACGGTCTTCAAATATGATGGGGACTTCCGTAAACGTAAATCCCTTTTTATATGCTTTGTACTTCAGTTCAATCAGAAAACCATACCCTTCTGCTTTTATGGCATCTAGATTTATATTTTCTGGGTCTTATATAACTAGTCTACCTTCTCTTTAGCCAGGTATACGGGTTTTCGCAACCTGTATACTGGATAGACTTGGAACTGGCGTCCCCATTGAGGTACCAGGTAGCGGTCGAAGATATTCCAGACCAGCAAGCCGTCGTCGCTTTCTGCTTCTAGAAGGCAGGAGGCTAGGCGACCAAGAGGCTGGGCTGCAGGGATGAGAAAAGTTCCTGGTGGAAATTCCCGTTCTTCGGTCTTGTATTCGCCCTTAACTTCGTTCAAGTAATGTCCCTGGTAGAGCCTCGAAGCACTTTTAATTTCATCCACGCGAAAAGACTCTACCTCCAGCATTGCAGGCTCTGCCAGTCTCTCCACCGTAAGACCGTGGGCCAGAAGTATGTCCGTGATCGCTGAATCAGAAAGAGGGATGAGATAAGCGTAGGGTAGAGGGATGCTTCTTTTGGGGATAAAATGAGCGAAATAGGGAAGGGTGTAGGTCTTTTTCTTTTCTGTCTTTTTTATCTGGGGCCATCCCTGTTCCCTGCTGATGACCTCCATCTCCCAGCCTTGGATGGTGATATTCTCTTCAAGCGGTTTTATGTCGATTTCGACGCCGAAGGTATCTTCTTCAGATGGATCTAAACCCCTTTCTGTGGTTTTCCGGTCAGCCTCGGCCACCAGATGGACGATTTCCTCTTTATGATTTGTGCAGTAATCCAGGATGGAGCGGAGAAAGTTGTAGCAGGCCAGCACTCGCGTTTTGTAATCAGCATAGGTGTAGTTTTCATCCAGGATAGCCAATCTGTTGCGGAGCCCCATATAGTTGAATAAAAGGCGGGGAAGATGGGAGGCTGTCATCCAGCCTTTTTCAGGCTCTTCGAAATCCATGAAGTTTCCATAAGGGATGGAGAGGGTGGCGTACTTTTCCATGAGGTTTTCTTTTATTGATGGGAGCATTCTGTCCCTCATGTACTGGATGATGGAGGAGTCGCTGTTGGGATTGAGAATCCAGGAATAGGTGACAGGTTCTTCGTGGTAAGACCCGTTTGTGGTATGACAGTCTACCAGCAGCACCGGATCCCAACGGAGAAGTACGTTTTGCACCAGCCCACGAAGCTCAGGGCTTTCCAGTTTCATGCTATCCCGGTTCAAATCCAGATTCTGTCCGTTGTAACGCACACCCACGCCTTTTTCCGGTCCCACCTGGTTGCGGCGGTTTTCCGGGCTGATTTTTTCATTGCCGTCGGCATTGAAGATAGGGGCGATAAGAATCACCAATTTATCCAGATAGGGAGGAGTTTCGCTCAGGAGAATATCCCTGGCCAGCATGAGGGAGGCTTCTTTCCCCTCCACCTCCCCGGCATGGATATTAGCCTGGAGATAGACAGCTGCTTTGCCGCTGCGATGAAGATCAAGGGGAGATGTCGGCGCCGGATTTCCGATAACGAGAAGTGGTACGGCTCTTCCTTCCGTGCTTCGACAGAGGGTTTCCACTCGAATCATCGAGCTCTGCTTCTGAAGGTGTCTGATGAATTCCATGACGTCAGCATACCTTGAGGTGGCGGTGAATTCGCTGGCTTCCGCCACAGTCAATGGCCTTTTCTTTGTCTGAGAGAAAGAAGTGATGGAAATGAGGATAAGGGCTAAGCCCACTGAGAAAAACTTTCTTATTTCTTTTTTCATCTTATTTTTCCTCATACGGAAGGTGAGTATACTATCCTTTTGTTAGTTTAACGAGTTTATATGAAAAGTATTTCTGCGTCAATGGGAAATGACAGATGTAAAAGTCCCTCTTTTCTTGTCCCTTCCAATAGACTAAAATAGAAGTAGCGTAATAGAAATGGCGACGTTCGGAGTAAGCAAGGAAAAAGAGGAGGCTCTTCACAAGCGTATGGAGAGCCTAGAGATTTTTGAGACAGATATCGTAGAGAAGTTTGTCCGCTCCAGTGGAAAGGGAGGGCAGAAAGTCAACAAGACTTCGACATGTGTCTATTTGAAGCATCTGCCCACCGGAGTGGAAGTCAAGTGCCAGAGGGAAAGATCCCAGGCCATCAATCGTTTTGTCGCCCGGAGAATTCTTGCCGATAAGATCGAGCAGATGATTCGAGGCAAGGAGAGCGAAGAGAGGAAGCGAATCGAAAAGATCCGCCGCCAGAAAAGAAAGCGCTCAAAAAGAGCCAAGGAAAAAATGCTTGAAGGAAAAAGAAAACAATCGCAGAAGAAAGAAGAGCGCAGATACCGGCCTCGGCCTGAAGATTTCGCAGAATAAAAGCTGAAGGCTTTTTATAGAGCTAACCGAATAAGAACGTGAAGAAGCAGATTGGCTCCCTTCTCTAAATCCTCCCAGTTGATCTTCTCATCAGGGGAATGGCTGATTCCATCTTCACAGGGAATGAATATCATCCCCACATCAGTGATACTGGCTAAAATCTGAGCATCATGTCCTGCTCCACTGGGGAGGGGCATAAAAGGGTATCCCAGCTTATGGGCTTCTTCTTTCATCACCTCCATGATCTTGGAGGATGGAACAACAGGTTCGGTCTTGTCCATGAGAAGAGAGCTGAAGCCGAGACCGCGCGTGGAAGCGATATCTTCCCCTAGCTTCAGCACATACTTTTCGATCTCTTCGAGTGTCTCCGTGGAGGTGCTGCGGAAATCGAGTGAAAAATCGGCTCTGGCTGGAATGATGGTAAAGGTACCCGGGCTTACGGCCACCTTCCCGATGGTCAGGCGGCTCCCGTAATGTTGGGTGGCCACATACCGGGTGCTTTTCAAGGCAAAGTCGGCCAGGCCAAGAAAGGCATCGTGGCGGAGCTCGAAAGGAGTTGTGCCGGCATGACTGGCCTCCCCTAAGAATGAACACCATCTGTATTGTTTTCCGGCGATACAATCCACGATACCGATAGGCTTTCCTTCTGTTTCCAGCACTATTCCCTGTTCGATATGAAGTTCGAGGAAAGCTTCTATTTCAGGACGCTGTTTGTATGCTTCCAGGATGGAGTCTATGGTGAATTGGGTTCCTTTGAGGATCTCTGTTAGAGGTGTGCCGAATTGGGTCAGGCTTCGCTCAAGCTTTTCCCTTTCCAGAAGGCCCACAAAGGCCCGGCTTCCCAGAAAGTCTCCGATCAGATTTCCTTCCTCATCGGTAAAAGAGGCCACTTCCAGAGGGTGTGACAGAGAAAGGTTCTCTTCCTTTGTTCTTCTCAAGCATTCAAGGGCCGAAAGAACACCAATAGAGCCGTCGAACATCCCTCCATTGACGACCGTATCGATGTGAGAGCCGGCCATCACTGTTTTTCCCTCTCCTTCCAGGCGACCGAAGATGTTTCCAGCTCCATCCTGACGAAGAGAAAGGTCTGCCTCTTTGATTTTGCCCTTGAGCCACTCTCGAGCCTCCAAATCCGGCTTGCTGAAGGAAGGCCTGCTTATCCCTCCCTGAGGATTATTGCCGATTTCAGAAAGAGCCTGAATGTCTTCTTTCAGTCTATCGAAATTGATTTGGATATCCATGGCTCGCTCACTTTCTTTGGTTTGTTTATGATGAAAAAATGTGTTCCCTCATTAGGCCCGATGAGGATATCGGACCCTCCCTAAAAAAATGGCCATCCCCTTTATATTCACTTAATGAGCGCGATCATATCCTCGACCGCCCTCTCGATACCCACCATGGCGGCGCGGGCCACGATCGCAAACCCGATGCTGAATTCGGTGATTTCAGGAATTTCAGCCACCGGTTCTACATTCTTATAATCCAGGCCATGACCAGCATGAATTTCCAGACCCAATTTGTGTCCGAATTGGGCGGCCTTCTTGATTTCCTTAAGCGCTTCATCGCGCTCCTCTCCTGGTTTAAGCTCAGCATATTTTCCGGTGTTTATCTCGATGAGATCCACACCCACTCTGTGGCAAGCTTCGATCTGCTTTATATCCGGATCGACAAAAATACTGACTCTTATCTTGGCTTTTTGCAAGTCCTTGATGAACGGTGCCAGGTGCTTTTCATTGGAGAGAACATCCAGGCCTCCTTCTGTGGTCACTTCCTCCTCCCGCTCTGGAACCAAGGAGACCACATCAGGCTTAACCTCAAAGACGATTCTCTTCATCTCATCTGTGGCGGCCATCTCCAGGTTGAGCTTGGTCCTTATGGTTTGCCTGAAAAGCTTCAAATCCCGTTCCTTGATATGTCGCCTGTCACCGCGAAGATGACAGACTATACCTTCTGCTCCTGCCTGTTCTGCCAGGAGAGCGGCAAGCACTGGCTCAGGTTCCAAACCTCGGCGAGCTTCTCTTATGGTGGCAAAATGATCGATGTTGACAGCAAGCCTCATTTTTTTTCCTCCTTTCCCCTTTTACTTTCCCAAATGTTGCTCGATGAGGCGGGCGAGTTTATGGGCCAAACTTTCAATCTGACCTTTGTCCTCGCCTTCGATCATGATCCGGGCGACCGGCTCAGTGCCTGAATAGCGAAGGTTTAAGCGTCCAGAGCTGCCCAATTCTCTTTTTATTCCCTCGACAGTTTCAGTGATTTCAGGATAGAGATTAAAGTTATCCTTTCTGTCCACCCTGACATTCAACAGAATCTGGGGAAATTCTTGGTAATCGTTGACAAGCTCTGAAAGGGAAACATCGTGGGTGGCCATAACTTCGAGCATTTTTATGCTGGTCAGGATTCCGTCTCCTGTGGGGCAATCATCCAGGAAGATGGTGTGTCCGGACTGTTCACCGCCCAGGTTAGCCTTCAATTTTATCATCTGTTCAAGAACATATTTGTCCCCAACTTGAGTCCGGAAGAGCTTAAGCCCGAAACTTTCCAGGGCTTTCTCAAGCCCCACATTACTCATGGTTGTCGCCACCACATAGTCTGATTTAAGCTTTCCCCTATCCTTCATGAACTGAGAGAGGACAAAGAGAGTATGGTCGCCGTTGAGAATCCTTCCTCCTTCATCCACCCAGATTGTCCTGTCGGCATCTCCATCGTAGGCAATGCCTATGTGAGCCTTATTTTTGACCACTTCCTCGGCCAAACGTTCAGGATAAAGGGAACCGCATCGATCATTTATGTTTTTTCCATCAGGAGAATCGGCGATGGTAACAACCTCAAAGCCTAAATCTTGAAATATTTTGGGAGCATAGAAACAGCTGGCTCCGTTGGAGCAGTCCAGAACCAGCTTAATGCTGCGTGGAAGTTTGATAGGGGGAAAGCGGCTCTTGAGAAAACCCACATAATCCTGTCCGAAAGAGGAAGAGGGGGTGACTTCGATTTTTTCCTGCTCGACGCTCATCAGCCCCTTATGAATGGCCTCTTCCAGCCTGTCTTCCCATGTCTCGGATATTTTTATGCCTTTTGAAGAGAAAATCTTGATTCCGTTATCCTGATAAGGATTGTGAGAGGCAGAGATAACTATCCCCGCAGAGAAACCATGTTTTTTAGTCAGAAAAGAGACCGCAGAGGTGGGGATAATTCCTGTACTGACAACATGTCCATGCCCTTTTCTTATTCCTTGGGACAGGGCTTGTTCGATCCAGGCTCCCGACTCCCGGGTATCCCTCCCTATGATTATTCTTGGAGCAAGGCCCTGCTCTTGGAGAAGCTCCACCAGAGCTTTTCCCAGTGTCCAGATGGAGGAGTAGTCAAGAGGGAATTGACCGGCGATGGCTCTTATTCCGTCTGTGCCGAAGAGTTTTTCCATTTTAAGATAAAAGGATTTGGATTAAAGATAAATTATAGCCAAAAATAGCTCTGTTTCAAGGAAGAATATTATTTCTTGTTCTTTTTCTTCTTGTTGTTTTGTTCTTCTGTCTTTTTATCTTTTTCTTCAGAGAGCACAACCCGAACCTTGACCTTTGTCTGGGAGGCCAGCTTCAAATCAGGGCTGGGTAGGATTAGGTCTGCCTCGAACTCTTTTGATTGGGTCAGGGAAGAGAGATCGATGGGACTTGTTCTGACTTTAAATGTTTCCTTTACCTTGCTTTCCGGCCCCTTGATAGGAACTTCGTTTGGGATAACTTCTATTTTTTCCAGCTTGAAGCCTTGTGGGAGTTCCCCGGTTATGCTTGGTTCCACTTGCAGCATGACTTCTTTTGTCCTCTCCAGCCTCAGATTAATCTGGCTGGGGTAGATATCTATGACTTTTCCTCCAGAGGGCAGGCTGATCATGTTCTTGTTGAGAGGGTATTCCGTCTGTTCTACACTAGCCCTCTCCAGGTTTAAGGCTGCATGAACCGCCACAGAGGTGAACTGGTTAAGAGTTCTTTGGGGTGCCCTTATTTTGACATCCACAGTGGAAGGAGGTCTTTCCACCAGTTCCATTTGTGCGGGTATGTTATGAAGCTCCAGAGGAACGGTCAGAGTTTTTTCAGAAAAGATTTTTTCTTCTGGGATGAGAGTAAGCCAGAGGACCAGGGCAAGAAGAAGAGAAAAAAGTTTCAGTCCCCAATTTCTCAGAAAGATATTCCTAATAATTCTTTTCATTTTTATTTCAAATAGTTAATCAATCGTTCCTTGAGTTGGTCTTTATCGAGATCCCTTTGCAGATTGCCCCTGATGGCCAGGGAAACGGTTCCTGTCTCCTCCGAAATGACGATCACGGCAGCATCTGTCTCTTGGGAGAGGCCGATGGCGGCCAGGTGGCGAGTTCGGGTCATGAACTTTTCTCCCAACCGATGGGAAGCGGGAAGAGGGAGGAGGCTTCCAGCCGCCAGGATTTTGTTTCCTTGAATGATGACTGCTCCGTCGTGAAGGGGAGAGTGGGGAAAAAAGATGGAAGCCAGAATATCCTTTGAAATCACAGCATCGAGTTTTGTGCCCCGGTCTGCATAGCTTTTCAAGGAGATCTCTTTCTCGATGGCAATCAGGGCGCCGATCTTTTTGGATGCTAGATAATCCACGGCCAGATAGATATCCTCCAGCTTTTCTTTGAAAGACCTGAGGGAGAGAGGCCTTTTGAAGCCGCGGGCTCCGATAGAAGTCAAGAACCTTCTTATTTCCACCTGGAAGAGGACGATGATGGCGATGATCAGATAGGTGATGAAATTTTTAATAATCCAGTGAGAGACCATAAAATTACCCCACTGGGTGATCAGGAAAAAGAGCCCCACAATCCCCAGGCCGATTGCCATCTGGTAGGCCTTGGTGTCCTTAATCAGACGGAAGAATGAATAGAGGATCATGGTCACCAGCAGGATATCTATGAAGTCTGCGATCGAGAAGCGGGATAGAGCGTTTATGATGTTAGCAAACATAGTTTATCTTTTCCTCTGGGCTTTCTCCGGAAGGAGATGTGGAGCCATCATCTGCGATGGATTCTGCCACCAGGATGGCTCTTTTAACCGCCTTGACGTCATGGACTCTTAGAATGTGTGCTCCATGAAGGATGCTTAATATGGCAGAGGCTATGGTTCCCTCCACCCTTTCTTGAGGAGGAAGATTCAAGATTCTTCCGATAAAAGACTTACGGGAAGCACCTATGAGTAAGGGCTGATCCAGATCTGCCAGCTCTTGCAATCTGTTAATCAAGGCGAGGTTATCCTCGAATCTTTTCCCAAAGCCGATTCCAGGATCGACGATAATCTTTTCTTTTTTGATGCCGCAGGATTGAGCTGCCCGGATCCTTTCCCTGAGAAATGCTTTCACTTCACCGACTACGTCATCATAGTGGGGGTTGTCTTGCATATCCTTGGGAGAGCCTTTCATGTGCATCAGGACGGCAGGAATATCTTTCTGAGCGATGAGAGAGGCCATGCGGGAGTCAAACCGCAAGGCGCTTATGTCATTGACCATATCCGCCCCCGCATCAATGGCTGCTTCAGCCACCTCTGCTTTTGTGGTGTCGATGGAGATGAAGGCCCTGGTTTTCTTCTTTAACTCCGAGATAACAGGAATAACCCGTCTGAGTTCTTCATTTTCAGGGATGGGATCTGAGCCAGGCCGGCTGCTTTCCCCACCCACGTCGATGATGTCAGCACCCTCTTCGGCCAGCTCCAGAGCGCGGGCAATGGCTTTCTCTTGATCAAAATAGAGGCCGCCATCTGAGAAAGAATCAGGTGTAACATTGAGAACCCCCATCAACCAGGTTCTCTGGCCGAGAAGATAATCTTTATTGTTTATCTGAAGCGTAACCCGTTTTCTCACCTTTATACTTTGACTAATTTCGGTTCTTTTAAGGGCTGGGGGCCCTTGGACTCTTTTTTCTTCTCCGGTTTGGTGTTGGATGCCTTGGATATCTTTTTTTCTTTGGCTTCTTTCTTAATTTGGAGGATTTTATCTATTTCCTCTGATGTCAACACCTCTTTATCAAGCAGAGCCTCTGCAATCTTGATCAGTTTATCTTTGTTTTTTTCCAGCAGGTCTTTGGCTCTGTCGAAGTTACGGGTGATGATCTTTTTAACCTCTGCGTCTATCATCTCCGAGGTTTTTTCGCTGAAATTCTTATGCATGGTCAGGTCTCTGCCCAGGAAGACCAAGTCGTCCTTTTCACCAAAAGTCAAGGGGCCTAAGTCTGACATGCCCCACTGACAGACCATCTTGCGCGCAATTTCAGTGGCTTTCTCGAAGTCATTGGCTGCGCCTGTGGTTGTCTTGTCGAGCAGGAGATTCTCTGCTACCCGTCCTGCCAAGAGGACAGAAAGCTGGGCTTCAAGATACTCTTTGGAATAGGTGTAACGGTCATCAAGGGGAAGTTGCTGGGTTAGACCCAAAGCCAGTCCTCTAGGAATGATGGTGACTTTATGAATGGGATCAGCCTGAGGAAGGAGGGATGCTGCCATGGCGTGACCGGCTTCATGATAGGCTGTGCTTCTTTTTTCCTCCTCGCTGATGATCATGCTCTTCCTTTCCACTCCCATCAGGACTTTGTCTTTGGCGTATTCAAAATCCTCCATGGTCACGCTATCCTGGCTTTTACGGGCGGCAAGAAGGGCTGCCTCATTGACCAAGTTAGCCAGATCAGCGCCTGAAAACCCGGGCGTGGAACGGGCTGTGACACCTAAATCCACATCCTTGGCAAGAGGTATTTTCCTCACATGGACCTTGAGGATGTACTCACGTCCTTTAACATCGGGCATGTTGACCACGATTCTGCGGTCGAACCTCCCGGGCCGAAGCAGGGCGCTGTCTAGGATATCGGGCCTGTTTGTGGCAGCGATGAGGATGACGCCTTCGTTGGAGTCGAAGCCATCCATCTCCACCAGGAGCTGGTTGAGAGTCTGCTCGCGCTCGTCGTGTCCTCCTCCCAGGCCTGCGCCTCTCTGCCTTCCTACTGCATCGATCTCATCGATGAAAATCAGGCAGGGCGCATGCTTTTTTCCCTGGTCGAAGAGATCTCTCACCCGGGATGCGCCGACTCCGACAAACATCTCCACAAAGTCAGAGCCGCTGATAGAGAAGAAGGGCACGTCAGCTTCTCCTGCTACAGCACGGGCAAGAAGAGTTTTTCCAGTCCCTGGTGCTCCCACCAGGATGACTCCCTTGGGGATACGGCCACCCAGTTTCTGGAATTTTTGGGGATCCTTGAGAAATCCGATGATCTCCTGGAGCTCTTCCTTGGCCTCTTCCACTCCGGCCACATCTTTGAAGGTAATTTTTTTTTGGATGCCCGAGAAGAGCTTGGCCCGGCTTTTACCGAAAGAGAGAGCCTTGTTGCCGCCAGCCTGCATCTGCCGCATGAAGAAGACCCAGAAGAGGATGAGGAGGATGATGGGAAACCAGGTGAAAAGGTAAGAAAACCAAGGGCTTCGGGAGGTATCTTTGACCGTGATGTTGACTTTGTGTTCGCGAAGGATTTTAACCAAATCGTCGAATTGGGAAGGAGAAACCGTTTTAAAATCAGTGCCGTCGGTGTATTTTCCCTTGATCTGGTTTCCAGAGATGGTGACTTCCCCCACATTATTGCTCTCAACTTCTGTCATGAATTGGCTGAAATTGACCTCTTTCTTGACTGCTCCCGGTGCCTGCAGAAGACTCCAGAGAATGATGATGACAATGCCCGCGGCAATCCAGAAAAGGATGTTTCTATATGATCTTTGTGGCTTTTTTGCTCTAGGCATAATTTTTTCCTTTGCTTTTTTATTGTAACATATTTTCCTCCAATTTTTAACAAAACTATTAATTTTATAAGAAATATGTATACTCCTTTATTTATTAGACTTAGATCGGGCTTAAACCTGAGTTTCTTATCAAGAAAGGACTGCAATCGTCTTGACTGGAAGAATGTCTTCTTGTAATATGGAGAACACCCGGTGGGGCTGTAGCTCAGTTGGGAGAGTGCTTGACTGGCAGTCAAGAGGTCGGGGGTTCAAATCCCCTCAGCTCCACCACTCCTTCCCCTGAAAAACACTAATTTTGTTTTAGCCTGAGTCAATTAAACTGAGTCATTTTTAGTCATTTTGTCCACACCGTGTCCACACGGATTTTTGTGGACAAGCGTAATACAAGAATAGAACTATCTAGTTTGCCCTTTCTCCTCAATCACTCAAAACATTTTCAGGAATTGAGCATTTCTTATTCTATCCTAATAAGCAATTTGGTGAGAAGAGGCCGGGTTGTGCGACATAATAGGACAAAAAAGAACATTTCATTAAGAAGCTTGACTTAAGAATCTCCTTGATATAAATATGCAATTGTAGCGGATCAATGAGGGGGGAATATATGAAAAAAATATCCATATTCTATTTTCTTTTCATTTTGCCTATTGCTCTGTTCTCTTATGATCTGACTTTGGTCTCTGAGGGGGAATCCAATTATCTTGCTACAAATTGGCTCTTCTATATCAATAGAATCCCTTTAGAGGGGAAGTTAGGCAGTTATCAAATAAAATTCATTGAGCAAGTTAATTATAGGCAACAGCCACTTTGCGTGATTTACCATCTGAATCCCAGAGGGCACATCCTGATTCCTCTATATAAAGAATATCCTCCAATAAAATCATTTTCAGTAGTTTCTGATTTTAATACTACATCTGAAGGATTTGAGTATGCAGTGTTGGAAGAGCTAAGAGCTGCATTTGATTTTCTTGAGGAATATAACTTTGGAGAATCAGAAGAATTAGAAGAAGCTTTTGAAATAAACTCTAATCAATGGAATAAATTTATCAATTTAGAACTTGAGACAGCACTTTTAGAGGAGAAATTCGATTTAATACCAGAGCTAGAAAGAAATGATAGAAGAAATTTTGTGTTAACAGATGAGTTTAGCAATAAATTAGAATCAACCCAAGCTCGCCCTTTATTAAGCACCAAATGGAATCAAGGCGATCCTTATTGGAATTGGTGTCCTATATTAGGAGGAAAACGATGTTATGTGGGATGTACTGCTACCTCTATGGCACAAATAATGAGATATTATAAGTGGCCAAAGGAGGGAAAAGGAAGTCATTCTTATTATTGGAGCAACGGATCTAAAACTCTTTCTGCTAGTTTTGGTGATTCCTATGACTGGGATTATATGCCAAATAATACATGGGAATATGACACAAATAAAGAAAAAGATGCAGTTGCAGAACTATGTTACGAAGTGGGAGTTTCTATTGATATGGGCTATGGTACAGAAGGATCTGGTGCATATGTATATTATGTAGATGATGCACTAAAAACATATTTCAAATATTCAGATGCAGTAAAGGTTGTTTGGAGAATGGACTATAGCAATGCTGACCAATGGTTTAATGTATTAAAGAATCAAAGAGATTTGTTAAGACCTCTTGAATTAGCTATTTATGGATATGATCTACAAGATAATGAGGAAATTGGACATGCTGTTGTAGTAGATGGCTACTTAATAACGGATGAATTAAAGCAAGTACATATTAATATGGGGTGGGGAGGATATTATGATGCTTATTATACATTAGATAATATCATAGTCGGTGACTATTATGATTTTTCATCTACCTTTTGGCAACACGCTGTCATTGATATAGTCCCAGCTGCTGCGGATCAGCCACCTTCAGTTTCAATAACTTCTCCACAAAATGGAGATGTTGTTGGTAAAATAATTACTATAAAAGCCAACGCTACTGATGATAAGGGAATAACTAAAGTAGAATTTTATATAGATAATGCCCTAAAAGCTACGGATAACAGTCAACCATATGAATGGAATTGGGATACAACAAAGTCTTCAAGCGGAACACACGTTTTAAAAGCCAGGGCCTATGACACGATAAATCAGACGGCTGAACATTCAATACAAGTTACAGTAGATCAACCGCCAAAGATTTCTATTACATCCCCATCATCAGGGGCTAACGTTTATGGAATAGTAGCCATTAAAACTAGTGTGAGTGATGACTTCGGAATAAAAAAAGTTCAATTTTATGTAAACGGAGGACTCAGTAAAACAACCCAGGCGTCGCCCCATATATTCAATTGGGGGACCAATAAAATTTATAACGGAACATACACTGTAAAAGCTGTTGTTTATGACACAAGAAATCAGACTAGCCAAGATCAAATTAATCTTATCCGAATTCCGCATGCTCCTGTGGGTCTTTTGGGAAGGAAAGAAAATAACAGTTCAGTTTTATTGGAACAGTACATAAATGTTTTGACCTGGCAACCTAATGATCTAAACATAGGTATAAGCAAATATAGAATCTATCAGAAAGATGGAGAGAATTGGGCTTTATTGGCGGAAGTAAACGCAGACACCTCTGAATACTGGCATTTGAACGTAGGAAAAGATGAAAAATATTCTTATGTGATAAAGGCTGTTGATGAAGGAGACAGAGAAGGAGAGTCCGCATACTTAGAAGTTCAATAATCTAGGGAGTAGATAAGATGATTAAATATTTAAATATGATAAGAATGATTCTTTTAGTGATCTTACTTTCCTTTTCTGTATCTGGATTATTATGCCAGGAAGAAAAAGCAGAGCCAACCAAGATTAGAAATAATTATTTTAAAGTAGGAGCCAATTATTTTAGTCCTTCTGAGCAGTCATTTAAGGATCTTTATGGCGAAGGAATAATGATTAGTGGAGAGATAAATATAAAGCTGTGGAGATTCATAGATTTATGGTTAATTGGAAATTATTATTCCAAAAAGGGGAATCTCCCTTTTTCCAAAGAAGAGACTCAGATGACTTTAATTCCTTTAGGAGGAGGAATAAAACTTAGAATTCAAAAGAACGGAATTAATCCTTACATAGGATTTGGACCAGTGGTTTATGTTTACAAAGAGAAAAATCCAATTGGATTAGCTGATGGAACAGGAATAGGTATTATTGGAGAAATAGGATGTTATTTCAGAATAGCTGGAGGATTTCTAATTGATGCATCAATTAATTATAGTTATTGCGAGGTGAAGCCTCAAAAAATCAAGGCTGATTTAGGGGGAATTCAAGCGGGGATAGGTTTAGGATATTCATTTTAAGACCAGTGGAAGCCACAGACCTTAAAGGCTTGGCTTTCCTGGATTGAAAAAGGACACTGAGCGAGCTAATACCTTATATTCCTCAGGTTATATTTTACCTAGTGGATCCCCCTTTTTGGGGAGTCAGAGGATTTTTCCCACATATATTAATCTACTTTTCCCCTTCCGGAGTGTTAAAAGTACTATTTTATAGATAACGCAGAGAATAGAGGCTGTCCTTGATCAAGTAGCGAAAAGGCTTTTCTGTATTGGCACGGATTGAAGTGAAGCAATGATTACACGTAGAATTTTTTGAGAAATTTTAAAAAGCTCCTTTTGATGTCCAGAGGCGTGATAATTTACGCACGGATCGGCGCATAGTTTTACGCACTTGC
>CAYSCW010000010.1:50934-79802 GCA_964429795.1 uncultured Eubacteriales bacterium | reverse complement strand
GGAAGTCATCCGGAGGCAAGAGGGCAAGGTTTCTGTCCATCCGAAGCCCATAGTGGCGGGTGGGAGGGTCTTGGCGAGGATGGACAGGAACCGATGCTCCGAGGAATAAGAGGATTTTCCTCGCTGGGGAAAATCCGCGGGCTGACGAATCAGCTTACCTGACTGTTACTGCATCACGGAAATGGGGATGCTTCCATCTCCTTGGCTATAGAAACTTTCTTCTCTCTTGGGGTAATACCTTTACGAACTCTCTTTTTTGGCCTTTCTATAGAAAACTTTTTGCTTGGATGTTTTTTCAAATGCTGATACATATCCTCCCAGTTGATCTCTGCAATTGTTCTAAACGGTTCGTTCCACTCAAATTTGATATGACCACCTGCTGTCGTTTTCTTCTTCTTTCTACCTATCTTTTGCTTCTTCCTATATGCTGTGATGTCCGAGAACACCAGCATCAGCAACTCTCTCTGCTTCTCAGGGCTGTTTTTCAACGATAGATACTGCTCCTTTAAATTAAAGCAAACGATCAACTGTTCGATGACCTCATCGCTATCAGCGTTCTTTGCCTTCTCCAAATCCTCGAGTTCCTCTCTGAGTGAGTCTCTTTCGGTTTTAAGCTCTTCCCATCTCTTTTTCATTTCATTTCTATCTTCTTCCTCCACCACCATCACAAAAGCATCAATATACCTTTTTATCAAATTCTCCTTCTGATTGATCTCTGCTTGGAGGGCTTTTATCTCTGCATCCACAGCCTCTGTCCTCTCCGAGTAATCTCTTTCGATTTGCTGCCTTATCAACTGGAACACCTCGTCACCGTAATCAAGTGTTTCTAGCTGTACCAGAACAATCTGCTCAACTTCCTCTTCTTTCCACCAGTCGGAGGGGCATTTCTTAGTACCAAAATTCCTCTCATAAAAACTCGAATCCGTGAGCGCCTTACCCGATGTGCAATGATAGTAAACCTGTTCTGCTTGTCCTTTGGTTTTATCCTTATAGGTTCTGGAGTATTCCTCACCCGTTAGATAGCAACCACAGATTTTGCATTTAATCAGCTTTTGGAATTTGAAACGATTCTCCTTAAACCCCTGCGCCTTAGTATAACGAGATTTCAACACCTTTTGAACCGTCTCATAAAGCTTCTTAGAAATGAGTGGCTGGTATGAGCCCTGATAAACCTGTCGCTCATGAGTGTCTGGATTCTTCCACTCAAACTCGCCTGTGTAAAAGCGTTGATTGAGTATTGCTCTCAGATCACCATACGTCACGAGTTTTGGGTCTTGTTTTACCAATTTTCCACCGATTCTTTTCCGTTTTGCCTTTTGTAGGAACTTCTTCTTACCACTATTCAATGCTTTGGATAAGCTCTCGATTGAGTACTTGCCTGTGGCGTAGAGTCTAAAAGCCTTCTGAACAAATGGGGCTCTCTCTTTATCTACAACAATTCGCTTCACAAATTCACCTGGGTTGTCTTTGCTCTCCTCCTTCACATTGAGATAACCAATAGGAGTGTAGCCTGGAAATATTTTTCTCTCCAATCGCTCTCTGATTGAGTCCTTTACTCTCTCGGAGATCATTCCTGCGACGTTTCTTGCCATCATCACTTGCATCTCCCATTGCTGTGATTCGTAGAATCGGCTCTGCTGATGTACCACAAAATTTGGATTCAGGAAATGAATCTCGCACTTGCCTTCTTTTCTCCAATCATCCAGTAGCACGAACTCATCCCACCGCCGCTGTAATCTCGCCACATTGTAAATGAGAATCGCCGTTGGTTCCTTACTTTCCTTTATGAAGTTTATAGTTTTCAGGAATTTTGTTCTTTTTCCTCTGCTGGCGCTTTCCACAATCATCTGTGGTTCATCGGTTAACTCTGTTAGAGTATTGAAGAGACCACCAGATTTAAAATACTGCATGAGAGCTTTCCTCTGAACATCTAGCGAGAGGTGATCCTCTTTCGCCTGTTCCTCGGTGGAGACGCGACAAATGATGATTGCCTTCTTTGCTGGTTTAACGGGTCTGTTCATTTTCTTTCCTCCTCAAATATACTTCCCCATCAGGGCATTCATCTGAAGCGATTCATTCTCAAACACAGCCTGCTCGAAATATCGCTGAGTGCTTTGAATTGAGCGATGGCGGAGCCATAGCATCACCTTTACTGGCGATTGATTATCCTTTACCTTTAACATCACTTAAAACTCATAATCTTGATATCCTTTTAAGGCTATCTGGAGTTGAAGAGAAAATAAAAACTAATTATATGGTTGATTGGTCAATTGTAGCTAGTTGGGACCCTCAGTTACGCTATAATCCAGTTGGGTCTGCACGAAGTACTGATGTAAGGAATATGCTTGTGTCTTCAAAGACATTATTGAGAGTATTATGAAAGAATATATAGACAGTTTAATTATGATTGAAAGAAAAATTGCAAAAGAAAAAGGAGCTTTATCTCTATTTGCTTTATTTCTGCGTGAAGATAGTATAGATAGATGGGATTTGTTGATTTCTTCACCTGATTTCGAAAAGAAGGAAAAAGAAGCGCTAGTTTATATTGTAGGAAAGTTGCGGTCAATATTAAAAAAAGACGAATTAAAACTGATATCAAGAATTATCATATTGAGGAAAAATAATAAAGTGTTAGAAGCGGTTCATAAAGCAATAAAAACTGAGCATAGTAGTATTGAGGTGAAAGATAGTGTTTTCTTTGGATTAAAAATAAAGCATGCTTTCATTATAACCTCACAGCCACTTTAAAATACAAACCACACAACATTTAAACTAACAACTCTTGTAGCTCAGATAAATTCCTATAGATATTTGGATGGGCGTACCAATTAATATCTATAGGTGGTCTGACAAGCGCTTCAATAGACACTGAGCGTCAAGTCAAGTTCAACTCAGTAAGGAAAATCTATTCTCCCTCCTTCGGCTTCAGCTCCATGCCGAGCTATTGCATTAGACTCAGCTCTGCTACTCAATTAAGCCTAATTGTCTCATAACGTTTGCTGTATCGTAATAAGTTCTATCTTCTTCTATCAAGCCATCAGGAGAAATCCTTCCTATCCAAACAACTTTAAATTCTACTTTTTTCCCTGTTGGTGGAATTTCTCCTTCAGGTGACAACATGGGTCCTGTATTCGTACCACTCACAGCCATCTCAAAGGCAATATGGTTTCCGGAATGTAGAATTGTAAGAAACTCAAATTTTAAATCTGGAAAAGTTCGAAGAAAACCCTCTATGTGCTCCTGGATTGCTTTTCTTCCCTGGATAACTTCACCTGCCTCATTAACGACAGCATCTTCGGCGTAAAGATTTGCCACCGCAACTGGGTCCATACTTGTGTAGGCTTTGACGATTTTATCTGCAACCTTATTCAAATCAATCTCAGCCTTTTCTGCAGAGCTCTGCGCGACAGAAAAAACCAGGGCAAAGCTTACCAACAAAAGAATAGAAATCTTACTTCTCATAAAATCCCTCCTTTTTTGTTTATAGATATGGGAGAAGAATTCTTCCTTTTGATTTAATTAAAAATCCTTCCCGCCTTGCTGGATTCATTTTGTCCCCTAGCGACGACTCCCAGATTTATATCACAAAGAAAAAAGTGATTCAATGAGAAATGTATCTAATACATACTTAATTCGACAATGAATGTCAAACCAAGTTTTGATTATTCCAGGTTAAAGAGACTAAAAATCTCTACGCCAATATTTCCTTAAATTGGAATGACCTGCAATTTACTTGACAGACAGTGTCAAGTTATATCTAATTCAAGCATAACATTTGAAGGAGGGACAATGAAAAAACTACTCACAATCATCCCTTTGGTCTTTCTGCTTTGTTTTGCTTTTAGCTATCAGCAGGGAGAAGAGGTGGCAGAGGAACCTACTGTGAATGTTAAGGCTGATATTCAAGCTAACAAGAATCTAAATGATGCATGGGATGAAGCATATAACGCTGTTGATATGGACAGGCTTTTGTCACTTTATACTGATGATGCAGTAAGGATACCACCAAACGAGCCCCCATTAATCGGGAAGGAAGCTATTCAAGGTAACTTTCAACAGAGTTTCGACATGTTTACAGAAGAAACCGATAGTGTAATTGCAGATATCAAAATAAGTGGAGACTTTGCATTTGTGCGTGGTACTTGGAAAGACATTCAAACTCCGAAGGCTGGGGGAGAGGCACTTAATTTTAACGGTAGCTTTGTAGCAATCAATCAAAAACAGCCGGATGGGTCATGGAAAACGATTTGCGAAATTTGGAGCTGTGAACAGCTGATTTTCCCGCCTCAGGAGAAAGAGTAACAACAAAGGCTGACCTACATAACTATCTCACTACAGGGAGGATTACATGAAAAAAGCTCTTTTAATTTTACCCTTGGCTCTGATTTTATGCTTTATGGTCGGCTGCCAGGACAAGGAAGCGATGGCAGAGCTTGAGTGAGTAATAACCAGAATGAGCAACATTTGACTCATTGCTAACTTAATCTTTTTGCATATAAGACATTTTAAAGAGGGATATCATGGAAAATGAAGAAATTACCAGAGCTTATGAACGAAAGGCAATGCGTAATGTTGCCCGAGTTATCAGTTCGGTCGTGGCAGGATTTATTCTTCTCTTTGCAGTTGGCCAGTGGATTGAGGAACTGTCTGCTGGAAGATTGACTCAAGAGTGGAGGCTTTCAACCACAGGAATGGCGGTCTATTGCCTACTCATTGCAGTGGGAAGCGGCATTGGTTGGTGGCGTGAGAATATAGGCGGAACGATTTTAGTAATAGCTGGTCTCGGAATGCTGTCGGCCATATTCATTTTTTTGGCTCCCGATGATTACTGGGTTTCTTTAATATTTAGCCTTCCTTTCCTGCTGAGCGGCATTCTCTATCTCATATATTGGAAGCGATCTAAACCCTCGAAAGGGGAGAAGCGAATTTGATAGGTATGATGCAGCAACTCGGCATGGAGCTTAAGCCGAAGGAGGGAGAATAGATTTTCCTTACTGAGTTGAACTTGACTTGACGCTCAGTGTCTATTGAAGCGCTTGTCAGACTACCCCCTTAGTGTACTTAGTCCATTTTCGTCATTATCAAACAAGAGCCTCTATTTGATTTACTAATCCAGACTTTCCAAGTGTCTTAACCAACTTCAATATATTTTTTCTATAGGACATCGGAGATGGTTCCGTCGACAAAAAGGATTATTCATTCTGCCTTTTGAACATGAGGATGCTTAAAGGGGGAAGAATCAGGGAGAGGGAGTAATCTCTTCCGTGGTGAGGGATCGCATCCGCCTCAACACCCCCCAAATTACCTTGGCCGCTTCCCCCATATTCCTTGCCATCGCTGTTTAAAATCTCTTTCCAAAATCCGCCAAGAGGAACACCGATTTTGTAGCCTGTGCGAGGGGCAGGCGTGAAATTGCAGACCACAAGAATCATCTCTTTCGGGTTTCTCCCCCTTCGAATAAAGCTGACGGTACTTTTCTCCCAGTCACTTATATCCACCCATTCAAACCCCTCTCTTTCAAAATCGAGTTCAGACAATGCAGATTCCTCTCGATACAACCGATTCAGATCCTTGACCCATTTTTGAACACCTTGATGAGGAGCATACTGAAGCAAATGCCATTCCAGGCTTTCCTCGTGGGTCCACTCCCTCCGTTGTCCGAACTCGCCTCCCATAAAAAGCATTTTCTTTCCTGGATGGGCAAACATAAAGCCGAGCAGGAGGCGAAGGTTAGCAAATTTTTGCCAGTCATCGCCAGGCATTTTATGGAGCAAAGATCCCTTCCCATGAACCACTTCGTCGTGGGAGAGGGGAAGAATAAAATTCTCGAAAAATGTGTACCAGATGCTGAAGGTCAATTGATTGTGGCGATGTTTGCGGAAGATGGGATCCTTGGAAACATAATCCAGTATATCATGCATCCACCCCATATTCCATTTCATCCCAAACCCCAAACCACCTAAATGAACCGGTCTGGTCACCATCGGCCAGGCCGTTGACTCCTCAGCTATGGTCTGCACATCTGGAAAAGTCCTGTAGACAATCTCGTTTAACCGTTTGATGAATGAGATGGCTTCAAGGTTTTCCCGGCCTCCGTGCACATTGGGAATCCATTCTCCTTCCTTTCTGGAATAATCCAGATAGAGCATTGAAGCCACTGCATCCAACCGAAGACCGTCAACATGATATTTGTCTAGCCAGAAAAGGGCATTGCCGATCAGGAAATTCCGAACCTCATTCCTCCCGTAGTTGAAGATGTAGCTTTTCCAATCCGGATGGAATCCCTTTCGGGGATCCTCATGCTCATAAAGATGGGTGCCATCAAAATAAGACAATCCGTGCTCATCTGATGGAAAATGGGACGGCACCCAGTCCAGAATCACACCGATACCATTCTGATGGAGTTGGTCAATCAGATGCATTAAATCCTGGGGTGTGCCGAACCGGCTGCTGGGCGCAAAATATCCTCCGATTTGATAACCCCAGGACCCGAAAAAAGGATGCTCCATCACTGGCATGAACTCCACATGGGTAAATCCCATATCTTTTATGTATTCAACCAGTTGAGGCGCCATCTCTCTGTAGGTCAAGAAACGGTTACCCTCTTTAGGTACCCTGCGCCAGGACCCGAGATGAATTTCATAAATAGATAAAGGCGAATGGAGATCATTTTGTTTTTGACGATTTTCCATCCATTCCTTATCGCCCCATTTATAATTCAAATCCCAGACCACCGAGGCGGTCTTAGGAGAAAGCTCCCAACAGAAACCGAAAGGATCCCCCTTGTCAACACTGTAGTCCCGATATTTTGAAACAATATGGTATTTGTACAAGGATCCCTTTTCCACTCCTGGAATGAAACCTTCCCAGATTCCTGAACCATCCCAGCGGACAGCGAGAAGATGTTCATCAGGATTCCATCCATTAAAATCTCCCACAACAGATACCCGCTCTGCGTTGGGTGCCCAAAGGGCAAAGCAGGTGCCTCCCTGGCCATCGATGCTCATCAGGTGGGATCCCAGTTTTTCATAGAGTTTGAGAGAATTCCCCTCTTTGAAGAGATAGATATCGTATTCTGAAAAGAGTGTCGGACTGTGAATCACTTTTTTTGTCTTTTTTGTTTCGCCCTTCAGGCTGGGCTGTTTCTTTTTCTGTTCTGGCATTGGAAAATCCTTTCCGCTTACATCCTGGCCAAAGCCCGTTTGTATATCTTTTCGTACTTAACGGCTGACTTCTTCCAGGATAAATCCTTTTTCATGGCGTTTCGCATCAGCTTCCGCCAGAGTTTTTCGTCCTTATAGACCTTCACAGCCTTCTTAACTCTTTCTACTAAAGCAGACGCGGAATATTCAGAGAATTTGAAACCATTTCCCTCCCCTGTTTTGGGGTCAAACTCGGTAATGGTATCGTCCAGACCTCCTGTGGCCCTTACCACAGGGATGGTTCCATACTTTAAGCTGTACATTTGATTCAAACCGCATGGCTCATAGCGGGAAGGCATGAGGAACATATCGGATCCTGCTTCAATCTTATGAGCAAGAACATTATCAAAGGCGATTTTTACACCGAAGCGGCTCTGGTGCTTGCGACCCAGACCAGCGAACTGTTTTTCGTATTTTTCATCCCCTGTACCTAGAAGCACAAGATAAAGCTCCAACCGTAAAAGCTCATCGATTCCCTCTCTGAGAATGTCGAAGCCTTTCTGGCCGGCAAGTCGGGATATCATTCCTATAAGAGGAATCCTCTGTTGTCTTTTGAACTTGAATATCTTCATCAACTCTTCCTTGCATTTCTTCTTCCCCTCCAGATTTTTGGCATCGAAAGGGACGGCAATATGGGGATCGGATTTTGGATTCCATGTGGAATAGTCCACTCCGTTCAAGACTCCCAAAACATCTTCTTTCCTGTCCTTGAGCACTCCATCCAAACCAAAACCATATTCTGGAGTTTGAATCTCCTGGGCGTATTTCTCACTGACAGTGGTGATGATGTCGGAAAACAGGATTCCACCCTTCATGAAGTTCATCTTTCCGTAGTATTCGAGCCCTTTCATCGAATAAAGCTCTGCAGGCAATCCACTTACTCCCATATATCCCGGTGGGAAGACTCCCTGGTAAGCCAGATTGTGGATAGTGAAAACAGTACCAGTCTTGGAGAAAAAAGGATCATCTTTATACACGCTCTTCAGGTAAACCGGTACCAAGGCTGTTTGCCAATCGTTGCAATGGATAATATCAGGTTGAAAATCCAGGGTTTCACTCAGATGGAGAGCGGCACGGGCGAAGAAAATGAATCGCTCGGGATTGTCGAAATAATCTCCTTCCGGAGTTCCGTACAATCCGCTTCGGTCGAAGAACTCGTCCCGCTTGACGAAATAAATCATAAGATTTCTTTTTTTCCTGATGTAGAAAACCTTTGCCTTCAAGCTCCCTCCTCTGAAAGGAACCTCAAGAAAGTCCTCCAAAGGTATCAACTTAAACTCCCCTTCCACAACAGAACGATAGAGAGGCATTACCACCCTCACCTCATGTCCCAAAGAAGCCAGAGCTTCGGGCAAGGATGAAGACACGTCAGCCAATCCCCCTGTCTTGGCAAAAGGAGTTACCTCTGATGAGGCGAACATGATCTTCATGGAATTCATTCATGCTCTCCTTTCACACTGCGATTATTTTCTTTCCCATTTTTTCAGCAAATAGGGCTTCACCTCTTCAAAAATTTGAGCCTGTTGGTCTATGATTTCTTCTGCTCCCTTGGTTGTCATATCTTTGGTTCTGTTGATAAAAGAGGCAACCCGGGCATAATAAAGAGGCCTCATAATCTCCACCAGCTTGCCTCTATCCCTCTTCCACTGGTGGAAGGTGGATGCAAAGTCGTAGATAATCTTTGCCCAATCTTCCACAGGCATTAAAAAGTTATCAATCTTTCTCTTCCTGGTCAGGTTCTTGAGAACAGCGAAACTCTTAGTGTTGATGATTTTTTCCCAAAAAACGGATAAATTCTTAAAACCTTCCCTGTAATTTTCGATCATTCCCTCTAGATCCACAGAGAAAGCTTTCGGTTCTTTATCTGCGGGAGCTCCATAAGTCGGAATGGGCTCACTTCCCTTAATCTTTTTCCATTTATCAGCGTTTTCCTCCATCAACTGGAAGAGAGGATAGACCACCTGCCTGAACATCGGCCCCAGATTCTCGAGGGGATCCTTGACATCGTGGATCTTAGCTCCCAAGTAGGCTTGACAGATGGATTTGTTCCCCACCATTGCTGTGGTTGTCATCCAGATGTCTATTCCAAACCTGGCGATATCTGTCATCCACATATCAGGCGCATAGTTAAAATAGAAGCTGATCATTCCAGTAGAAAGGCCAAAGTCCCCGCCGATAGGCTGGCGTATCCTTTTACCATAGAGCGCGCGTGTCATATTATAAGCGATGTTGTTGGTGATGGTTGCATCATATTTATATCGGGAGTAGACAGGAGCCACAAAATCATGTCCATGGTTCAACACAGGATCGGCGAGAGATTTCACCCATTCCGGAGTGATGCTTCGAAGATCGGAATCGAACAGGAGACAGACTTTTGCGTTAAGGAAAGAGGCTGACTCAAATATCATCCGCAGGGCACTCCCTTTGCCTGGTATCCCACGATAGATGGTCACGACTTTCTCCATGAAGGGATAGACAGTCTTATCTCTGGCCACCTCTCTTGTGTCATCGGTTGAGCCGCCATCAGAGATGATGACCACAGCTCGTAGATCAGGGTAATACTTGGCCAGGCCTTCACTTACCATATCGATCACATGGTCAATGGTCGTATCGTTATTGAAGCTAGGAATTCCAACCACTATATCCGTATGATCTATCTTTTCCAGGCGTCTGTTCGCCCATGCTCGCAAGGCAGTATGAAATTTCATATTTCCTCCTTTCTGCAATGTTCAATACATAGAATACACTTCATGTAAAGATCAATATGAGGAGAATGAAGAGCCATCATCAAGAGATGCTATCTGTTCAGTCCTCACATCTTGTTTATCTAAATCGGAATTCTTCTGCTGGAAACATTCAATCCTTTCATCGAGACTCTTAGTTATTTTAATCTGAAATCCAATCCATTGCAAAATTTCCCATCTTAAAGGTTGAAAAATCTCCTAGAGGGGAAGTATCATAACTTTTTAAGCTCATTTTTCCTGTGCAGATGATAATGCTGGCAGCAAAAAGATTATTGAATCCCCTAAAATTTATATCCATTCAAGGAGAATGCTGGGATGAATCTTGAGGCTGTTTTCGGTTCAGAAGTTTTCAAGTGGGTTATCATACCCGCTCTCATTTTTTTGGCTCGAGTCTTGGATGTGAGTCTCGGCACGATGCGAATCGTGTTTGTCTCGAGAGGATTAAAATACCTTGCCCCTGTGGTGGGATTTTTTGAAGTCATCATCTGGCTCCTGGCTATTCGAGCCATCATGCAAAATTTGAATAATGTTGTTTGCTATATCGCCTATGGAGCTGGATTTGCCATGGGAACTTTTGTGGGACTTTATATCGAGAAAAGGTTGGCCATAGGAAATTCACTCATCCGCATCATCACCCAGAAAGATTCAATGGAATTGATCAATCATCTCAGGTCTAAAGGGTATGGAGTGACAAACATGGAGGCCAATGGTATCAACGGTAGAGTGCACGTTATCTACATCATTATTAAGCGTTGTGATTTTCAAGATGTTGCTGATATCATCAGACAATATAATCCTAAGGCATTCTATACCGTAGAAGACGTCAGCATGGTAATAAAAGGTGTGTTCCCCCTCAGAAAACCTTCTCTCCCAACCGCCCCCCAGCTGGGACCTTTCCGCTTCTGGCGGAAGGGAAAGTAGCATTACAAACATCCCTCAAATACAGATGAGAAAGGGCTGCAGGGGAAGCGGTCAATCAGGAATATCAAAACCTAAGCCTGGTTTATTATTGGGAAAAAGAGTTCCGTGGCGGATGATGACCGCACCGCTGCAGGGGTCGTCCACAAGATCCAGATGGCCATCAAGATCAGCATAGAGCACATTAGGTCTGGCCAGTGCAAAATGAAGACCAGCAGCAATACTCAATGCCGACTCATCCATACAGCCAACCATAATCTCCAGCCCTGCCGAACGGGCAACCGAGTTGATTTGAAGGGCTACCGAGATTCCCCCCACTTTCATCAATTTTACGTTGACCATATCGGCCAGATCACGTCGCGCAATACGAAAGGCATCTCTTAAGGTCATCAGGCTTTCATCGGCCATGACAGGAATCTGCACGCTGCTCGACACCCGTCCGAGAAGATCTGGCTGGCCCTTTGGAGTAGGCTGCTCGATCAGTTCCAGATGGGCACTGCGTGCCTCCTGGACAAACCTCAAAGCTTCCTCCACACTAAATCCCTGGTTTGCATCAAAGCGCAATTCAACCTCAGGCCCCACAGCTTCCCTGACTTTGAGAACTCGGATTATGTCAGACTCAACGTCTTTTCCTCCTTTAATCTTTAGGGATCTGAACCCTTTTGCTAACCAATCCCGGGCGCGGGCAACAGTCTCTTCTTCAGGAAGTATTCCGATGGTCACACTCGTCTTGATGCGATCCCTGAATCCTCCTAGAACTTTCCATAGCGGGAGGCCGCAGACTTTGCCTAAGATATCATGAAGAACCATATCCACAGCGGCCAATGCAGAAGGCTGAGATTGGAGTGATGGCATAAGACGTTCGAGAATCATCGCAGAACGCACTGGGTCTGATCCTTTTACAGAAGGAGCGATGATCTCCTCTATAGCCTTTAAAACGCTCTCGGCTGTCTCACCAGTTATCTGCAAATCAGGAGCAGCACACCCAAAGCCAACAATCCCCCGGTCCGTCTCCATTCGCATAAATACATTAGTTGTCTTCTCAATGGTTTCATAAGCTATGGCATAGGGTTCCCTCAACTCCATGGAGACGGGCCAGGCTTCTAATTTGGTGATTTTCATCCTTGTCCTTTCAATAGCGCTTATGGAAGATTTCATCCAGGCTCATCTTTTTTAAATCTTCAACAAACTTCACCAGATGCTCGATCATCAAAGACCAGATTTTCTCTCCCTTCTGCGGAGAAGCTTTGGTTGGATCGCCCAGAACACCCGAGGGCGATATCTTGGCAACCCGAGCGTACCACTCCACACTCCTCTTGGAACTGAAATCAAGATAGCGGCTTGAGAATTGAGGAATATATTTTTTGATTTTTCCCTTTCTGACAACAGAGGGACGCACAGCCAGTGTTGTGCTCGTTTCCATCTCACCTGCATGAACATCATTGATGGTCTCAATAAGTTCCAGGACATCTTTCTCACTCGTTTCCCCGGTCTCCACACAGGTGAAGATGTGGGCGTCACGATTGATCATCTGAGAAGCAAACTGGAGGGCGGGGATGTTTCCACCGTGAGCATTGATGACAACCAATTTGGTGACACCGTGATGAGCAGCGCTCATTCCGATATCATAAACAAGTTGAGAGAGTGTTTTTGGTTTGATACTTAAAGTCCCACTGAAATCCAGATGATGGTAGGAAACACCGTAGGGAATAAGAGGAAGGACAAGCGGTTTAGGATCGCTGCAAGCAGCCGCAACTTGCTTTGCAAGGTAGAGAGCATCAAAGGCATCTGTGTCCAAGGGCATATGCGGCCCATGTTGCTCTGTAGAACCAACAGGCAGCAAAGCCAGATCCACTTCCTTGAAGCGGATCTGCGCTTCTGGCCATGTGAGTTCTTCCAGCAAATATCCTCTTTCCTTCCGTTCTGATACATTATTCTTCAATTCTGCCTCCCCCTTGAATTTATAGCCGGGCATTTCGAAAGGATAAGGAGTCCCCAGAGCAGGATCTTCCAGAGGTTGGTAATCGATCCACATTCGCCCCTGACGTTTCACAGCACCCTCAGCATGCTCCAAGAATATTTTAAGCAGAGGCTGGCGAAGATCCACAGGGATGCTGTCTACGGGAGATTTTTCTGGATCGAAACGTATCTTCATAACCTCTGCCTGCTTGGGAACTTTCCTCCCTTTCGCTGGTCCGGGGATCAGGCCTTTCCGCATTAAGAGAAACATCAAATGCTGGGCTCCGGCCTTCTCCTGGTGGACGCCTTTTCCGGTGAGGGACTTCAGACAATTCTTGACCTGGGTCTCTGTGTATCCGCAGTTGGAGGGATCAGCACCTATGGCTTCAAGCATCCCCACAATCCGGCGGCATTTCTCACACTTTCCACAGGGATATACCCGGCTGCCGGAAACATGGGTGGCATGGCAGGAGACCTGTTGTCGCTGGAGATGGGGATACCTCTCGACCAGAATCTTTTCGATGAGCATTTCTGAGAGAGGCCTCAGGATAGAAAACTGCTGAATGTTCCATTTCTTGTGAAGGTAATAACGTGTAAGTGCGTTATCAAAATAGCGGCTCTGATCATAGAGACCATCGTAATGGGTGATTTCCTGATGGACGAACCTGTTGGTTGTGTCGAATTCATCTCCTATGACCAGGCGTCCTACGTCCCTTTTCCTGAGGATAGGCAGAGCACTGAAAAGGAAAACAGCCACTGTCCAGAGACGGATGGGATATTCGTCCGAGCGTATGTTGAAAAAGTCCTGACGTACAAAGGGGAAGTGTCGCAACATCCAGGCAAATAGCCTGTCGGCATTGATCCAGACTCTAGCTGTCTGGGGATAATGGGCGGAAAGATAGCGGTATCCATTCAGAGCCGTGAACCAGTGCCTGCCAGACTCATTGATAAAAATAGGATGCACCTCATCCTTGATTTCCCTGAGCAAGCCAAAACTGAGAAGACTGTCCTTTCCTCCGCTGGAGAGAACAGCGTGGAGGGAATGGTCAGTTTTCCAAGGCAGGGAGGACGGCGGGACTTTTTCACCCAGGGAGGTTGAGGCTGAATCTTCGAAAACAACTCTTGCCTGAAGGTAACTATGGCGCTTGACCGGAGAGAGGTGCGATGCATCTCCCACAAGAAAAGGGTTATGTTCAATAAACTTTTTGACAAAGATTTCCCGGGCTGTGTTCTCCATCATATCCTTGATGAATTTCTGGTCCACCTTATCAAAATGCCCGATGAAGACCATCTCGCGGCAGAACAGCCCATAGTTGATGGCCACTTGAGCGGCAATCATGTCAGCGAGGTTAACAGATTGCGGCTCATCAGGATTGAAAACGTCTTCTTGATAGCGGTAAATAAGGTCAAACGAGGAGATTTTTCCATCCTGGATAACCTTATAAGGAGAGATAATCCTGTTCTTTTCCACTTTGACCGGACCTATTTCCATCTTGTTTATGACATCTAGTATATCAAGAGGATCCTGTGCTTTCTTCATGGTACTCCTTCAGAGATTTCTGCTTAAATCGGAACCGCCATTTTCCTCGTAATGGTTATGATTTCTTTTATCACTGTCTATTGTATTCCAGGAGAAGAGGAACCAATCTTCCCGCTCCTTCCAAGAGCACATCAACGGCAGGAAGGCCGGTTTCCCTGGTGATGGAGTCACAGACAGCCGGAATCTCTTCCTTGGAGATGTGTTCATGGTTTATGGTCACAGCGGCCACGGGCTTTCCCGAGATAATCTCGATTGCCTTTATCTGAATTGGCAAGGGTTGGATAGGATATCCAGGGAATCCATCGTATTCCTTTCGGACAGGAGCATGCTGAAGAATGACAGCATCCGGCCGGCCAGCGGCCAGAATCTCAAAGCCCCCTGGATAGGCAGGATTCATCAGGCTTCCCTGGCCTTCGATGATCACCGCATCTGGATTTTCTTCTTTCCAGGCTGTCCACACCGCATGTTCGATCTCTCCGGAGACGAAATCATTGATCAGGGAATCCAGCATGATGCAGTATTTGGCTCCTTGCATCCATGAAGTCTGTCCAGTTCCGACGAGCTCTGCTCCTAAGCCTGCTTCCTGAAAGGCATCTATAATAAGCCAGGCAGTGGTCCTCTTCCCAACAGCCGAGTCTGTACCCAGCACAGCGACTTTTAGGGAGGTCACCTGCTCGATTTTTCCACTGAAAAAATGAAGGTCTTTTCGTGGAGGAGTTTTTCGGACATCTCGAATCCTCACCTTTTTTTCTTCAGCCAGACATGCAATCTCCTCATCCTCGCTGAGAAAATCGTGAAGACCCGAGTCCACATGGAGACCCGCCTTTATTGCCTCTATGACAGCCTGACGGTCATCGGAACTGAGGCGTCCTCCGTCTGGAGCAAGGCCTATAACAAAATGGGAAGCCGTTCTTCCAGCCTGACAGTCGGCCTTTAAAGCCGTCTGAAGATCCGAAACAACAGGGATGCCTTTAGGCTTTCCATCCAGAATCTGGCCCGCATCATCCGCGGTATGTTCCGAATCAATAATGGAGAGAACCTGGTAGCGTTTTGTCCTCCGGACTAAGCCGTGAGCTGTCTTACCGTTGGGAGTTCCGAATGCTCCTTCACAATAGACGATGGCCATGCCATCCGGAAAGGTTTCCATCACTTTCTGCCTGTCAGAATAACTACAAACCGGTCGTTGGAAAACCTCTCTGTGCGATGCCAATCCAGAAGAGCAATCAACGCTGCCGTGGAGGCTGGAAGAACATTCAGCCCTTCGCGTTCACGAATCAATTTGGAAAAATAGAGCATATTCTTGTCGCTGGCATAAGAAGCCCAACCTGCTGTCTGCCTGATAGCTTGGAGAGCGTAATCGCCGTCAATAGACTGCCAGTTGATCAGAGGCTCATTGACAGCTGTCTCTTTGATCTGGCCGGGACTGAGATCATCACATCTAGGGCTGTTTTTCAGGAAGGCATGGATGATAGGATTCTTCCCATAAGAGGAGCCGGCGATCATCCGGGGTATCCTGGAAGTCTTTCCACGGCGGTAAAGACTCAAAAATCCTTTATAAATACCCGCCAGCGTGGTTCCATTGGAGACAGGCACAGCCACAAAGCCGGGAGCATCTCTCAATTCATCGTAAATCTCATAGGCTATCTCACCATAAGCCTTCAACTGAAGAGCCGTATTTGCACCACCCGGATTGGCATCATAAAGCTCTTCCTTTTCCGAACGCTCACGGGAAGCCTCGACCGCTGCTTCATAATCTCCGGGCACGCGAATGATCTCTGCCCCGTGATGGATCATCTCTTGAGCCCGCTTGGTATGGTAGTCTTCAGGAATGTAGATGATACATCTCAAACCTGCCAAGGAAGCAGCCAAAGCCGTGGCCACCCCATAATTTCCACAAGTGGCCATGGTGATGGAATCAAAACCTCGTCGTATGGCATCTAATGCCTGGGTAAATGCGATGCGGTCCTTCTGAGTTCCAGTGGGATTGCCCCCTTCAAACTTCAAATAAATCTGGCGAAAGCCGACCTCCCGCTCGATGTTGCGTGCCCGGGAAAAGGAGGTATCCCCTATTTCTGAATCGATGATATCCTCGTATGCTTCCAGGCGATCTTCCAGAATTGCGTTTTTATCAGCGGCGATCTTTTTCTGGGTTTCCAGCTCAGGAGTAATGATGGTCACCTGGGAACTGGCTTCATCCAAGGGGAAAAAACCTAAGCCTTTCGATGCATCAGCATGGTTTTCTGGCTTTAGCTTGTTATCTTGATTGGATGAATTTTGACTGAAGGGGGGGATTACAGTCTTACTCTTTTCGTCTGATTCGGATTTCTCCTCTTTTTCGTTCATCTTCCATCTTCTCTCTATCTCTTCTGCTCTTATAGCATAGGACTCATATGGAGTCAATATAGCCCAGAGACGTGGCTTCCTTTTCTAATTTCCATTTGTCATGGGCAAGAATTTCCTTTATACTCTAAACAGGATTTTAGAAGAATGAAAAAAATCCTGATTGTCGATGATGACAGAGTCACTCTGACCATGCTCCAGATGATGTTTACCAGAGCCCGACATCAGGTCTTCATAGCCCAAGATGGAGCTGAAGGCCTGGAACTCGCTCAAAAGGAGAAACCAGACATCGTGATCAGCGATATGCTGATACCCAAAATGGATGGCTTAGAACTCTGCAAGAAAATTAAAGAAACCCCGGAGCTTCAACACACAAAGGTGATAATAATGACCGCTGTCTACAAAGGCATACCCTTCAAGCATGAGGCCAGGGAATGTGGGGCTTCGGATTTTATCGAAAAACCCATCGATACCAAGAATCTGATTGACCGCGTCAATGTCCTTATTGGAGTTGGACAAGACGAGGGAAAAAAAGAGATAAAGAAAAGCTCTGACTAAAAAAATGAAACTGGAAACATTCTACAAGAAAGCCGTAGCCATCGGAATCGAAAACGACCTGAGAGGAAAAGACGAGATAAAAAAGGTTCTCAAGGAGGAAAAAGAGGCTTACAAAAATCTGAAAGAGGAAGAGAAGGAATTTTATGATAGCGAAAGGCTTTCCAATCCCTTTTCCGATACAAGAATCTTGAATGGCGACTTGAATATAGATATCAAGAAGGTGATCGTGGGTATCGATATGGGGATAGGAGAGATTCTCCTGACCTATCTCCTCAACAAGAATCTGAATCAAAAAATCGATTTGGTCGTCTCCCATCATCCTGAAGGCTACGCCCTCGCCAGGCTTTATGATGTGATGAAGCTTCAGGCTGATCTGCTGGCTAACTGCGGGATCACCATCAGCGTGGCCGAGCAGCTGATGGAAAAGCGGATCAGTGAAATAGAAAGACGGCTGATGCCTGTTAACCATAACCGGGCTGTGGATGCTGCCAGGATTCTGGGTATTCCCATGCTGTGCATCCATACTGCTTCGGACAACTGTGTGACAAATTACCTTAAAAAAACATTCGAGAAGGAAAAGCCTTACAAGTTGAAGGATTTAATGAAAATCCTGAAGCAAACCCCCGAATACAAGAAACTGGCCAAACTTCAGGTTCCTCCCAAAATCGTCAGCGGCTCTGAAGAAAGCAAATGCGGGAAAATCTATGTCGATATGACAGGCGGCACCGAAGGTTCGAAAGAAATCTTTGAAAAGTTTGCCTCCAGCGGCATCAGCACCCTTGTTTGTATGCATTTGAGCGAGGAACACCTCGAAAACGCAAAAAAGGCCAAACTGAATGTGGTGATCGCCGGGCATATTGCCAGCGATATTCTGGGATTAAATCTCCTCTTTGATGAGATGGAAAAGGAAGAAAGGCTGGAGTTTGTCTGTGTCTCGGGATTCGAGCGGATCCGGAGAAAAAAATAGGATGGTCCCAAAGTACTTGTTAGGAAACGGAGCCTTCTGATCCGGGTGGAGGAGCTTTCCAGGTAAAGATCAAACCCACCAGAAAAAAGATAATTCCAGCGAAAAGATACATGCTTCTGTATCCATAAAGGTCGGATATCCACCCGAAAAACATCGATCCCAGTCCCATCCCGAGATCGAAAAAGGTCAAATAAAGGCTAATGGCCAGCCCTTTATTCTCCTGTCCCAAGATGTCAATGATATAAGTGCTGAGAGCTGGAAAAATCAGCCCCTGCCCAAAGCCTCCGATAAAACCCGTCAAGACGAACAGCCAGAACGTCTCTACCTGAGAAATTAAGAATAAATTCAGGCTTATGATAGCGACGGCGGGAAAGATAACTTTCTTTCGTCCAAATTTGTCTGATAAATCTCCGATTCCCAGACGCGTCAAAATGGCAGCAACAGAAAAGGCCACAAAAAAAGGCCCTACCCTTTCCAGTGGAATCGACTTTCCAAAGAGGGCGATAAAATAAACCACTGCTCCCCTCACAGCACCATGAAACACAGGCAGAAAGGACATCAAGAGGATGGCCAAGAAAGAGACTCCTCTCAGGGACAGTGGCTTATGGAAATGTCTGTTGTTGTTGGGCCGGATTACTTCCTTGGTGAAGAAAACACACAGAAAAGAAACCAGGAGCAAGACCACGCTGGTGTTAAAAAGGCCGCCAAAGCCAAATTGGTGAACAACCTCTTCGGCCAGCAGAGGACCCAGGGCGCTGGAGAGAAGACCCGCTATGCCGATGATTCCCATGGAATGAGCCAGTCTCTCCACCGGGGCTAAGTCAGAGCAGATGGTCAGGGCAGCAGTCATACTTACTCCCCAGCCGATACCTGTTAGGGCCCTCAAAAGCACAGGCAAAAAACCTGCGTCACTCACCAGGTGAAAGCAAGGGACAAAAAGAATAAGAAAGCCGATTCCCAGAAGAGAAATCTTCTTCCTGCCCCTGACATCCGCCAGCCTGCCTATGATAGGACGGAAAAAAATGGCCATGATGCTGTGGATGCCCATGATCAGCCCGATTCGGCTCCTGGGTGCATCGAACTGTTTGAAGAAAAGGGGATAAATAAAGAAAAGAGAGATGCTCATGAACAGGAAAAAATAACCGAAAAGAGCAATAAGAAAGTGTCTGTTCCAGATCGTCCTGATACTCTCTTTTTCTTCCATCTTCTTCTCAATACATGGCCTTATCCGTCTTCAACTAACAAAGCACTTTTTAAAAAGCACATCTGGTAAAAACATGCCTCACAAAAGAGGTGCTGGCTGTCTTGGGTATGGGGAAAATAAGCAAAAAGGGGATAATGAAGGAGGGTTATTAAAACCTTGTCCAGCCAGCACAACAAGGTTTGTATTCATTATACCAGACTAGCGAAAAAAATCAACTCTTTTTTCAGCAGAGGATAGCATTTCCACTTCCTTGATAGCTAATAAAAGCGTTGGTTCCTATCCATCCTTGCCAAGATCTTCCCACCCTCCACTGTGGGCTTCGGATGGACAGCAACCGCCGCCTCACTACCTAACTGGATGAAACATCTTTATTCATCAAGGAAATGCTTCCTTCAACATAATAAGCATCATTTTTTCTTGATGGCGACGCTTCTTTCAAGGATGGACCTTTCAGCAAAAAAAGATTCAAAGATTCTTTATAATAGCGAAGTTGCCTGTTTTGGCAGCTTCAAGGACCAGCCCCATATAATCATCAACCATCTCGCTGGTTAAAGGAACGGGCATGTTCTTCAGCTTCATCTCCAGCTGAAGATTTTTAGCAGCTTCGAGAGCTCTCTGAATGTGAGCCTCTTCAAATCCCTGGATCTCATTCAATGTTGAAGGAAAGCCCACTCTGTCTGCTAATTTCACCATTCCTTCTGCCACAGCTTCGGCCAAGTCTCTTCCTTTAAAATGAAAGGCTGAGGAGGACACCAGGTTATACTTCACATAAATACTGAGTAAGGCCTGAAGCTGTCTTTGGATGGCCGGAGCGAAGAAGAGGGTGTAATAAGGCATCATGATCGCACATGCTCGGCCATGGCTCAAGATATCCACCAATGAAAAGCTGTTCAGATGGGGCCCGCTAGTCCCTCCCAGCATGATGGCATAGCCTCCCAGATCTGTCCCCAATCCCAGCGCTTCCCGGTTCTGCATATCCTGGCTATCGATGAGGGTCCTTTCCAGATAGGCGATGATAAGCTCTAATCCTGTCTCTGCCACCTCTTGAATCTTATCAAACATCTCATCCGTGGCTCCGTAAAAAACCTCCAGGCAATGAGCCATGCCGTCAAAAGCTCCATCCAGAGTGAGGTCAGGAGGCATAGTCCGTGTGAGCCGGTAATCGAAGAGTGCCTTGGGTGGAACAATCGCTTCGTCGACGATCAACTTTTTCTGTGCTCTCTTGAAATCGGTAATATTGGAATATTTGGTGAGATGAGCGGCTGAACTCGAAGATGTCTGAACTGCGATGAGAGGAAGAAGCTTTTTGCCGGTGCTTGCGATCCTGTCAGTCACCTTCCCCACACCAAAGTATTCCTCCACATCCCCTCCCAGGATGGCAAGGACAACGGCAGCCTTGGCTGCATCAATGCCAGAGCCCCCAGCCACAACCACCACACTGTCGGGGTTTGCCTTCTTCACATCCTCAACAAGCTTCGAGACATCTTCCCGGGGAGCGTTGGGTCTCGCACTACGCACAGGCCCGATAACCTCCAGGCGTTCTTCCTCTAAAGAATGGATAAGGCGGGTGAAATCCTCTTCACTGCGGTTCTCGAGGTTAGTGATCAGCAGAGTCTTTCCGCCAAAGGGGACGACCAGCTCCCCTGCTCTTTCCAGACAATCGATGCCAAAAATATAATTTTCACCTTTGAATTCCTTCAACAAGCTACGGGCTTTCTCTTTGAGTTCTCTCATGAAATTGAGTCCCTCTTTTTACTTTTTATCCTCTTGTTTTATGTGTAACGGCCACTCCTCTCTTTTTCAACTCTTCCATAAACGGCTTATACAGAGAGCCCTGAAAGACCTGCTCAGGAAAGAGGCTCCCTCTCTTCCTAATCTGCCCTGAGAGGATCATCTGAGCAGCTATAGAAGCAGGAAAACAGGTCGTCCTGGCCATAGAGGTATAGCCTTTCTCAGTGTCAAAACAATCCATCATCTCAAAAACATGAGTCCTTGGCCTCCCGAATTTCTCTCCCGTGACGATCATCCTCATCAGGGTGACATCTTTTTCCCTTCCCAGTTTCATCCGGGAATCCAGAAGCACCTCGAGAACTTCTCTTGGAATGACCCTTCGATCACGGACACGGACAGGTCGTTTGGAGAAAAGCCCACAGGATATTAAGGTTTTTACCTCCTCGGCATGGCCTTTATGCCGAATCGTCTTTTCCCAGAGTTCATCCTGGATTTTCCCTCTCATGGTGTGGAGGAGAGAATTCAGGCCATCTGTGTAGAAGCATTCCATCTCTTCAAACGGCGGGTCGAAAGAAATCGACTCCTTTCCAGAAAGTGGAGAAACATCTTTCACCTTCCCGCCCTTTAATATGGTCACTTTTCTCTCGTAGAAATTGAGAAAACTGTCCACAGCGTAGACGATCCTGTACTTCAGCGGCGGTCTGGGATGAGCGGGATTGCCTCCCACATAGATGAGCGCTTTCTGGGTCTTATCCAGCAGGTGAACAGCCCTCCCCACACAGATATTGGTGATGCCGGGAGAGACGCCTACTCCTGAGAGGAGAGTGATTCTTTTCTTCCTGGCCTCAATATCGTATTCTAGCCGGTGAAGCGGGAATTCTCCTGCCAGGTCCACAAAATGAACACCGACACGCACGGCCGCTTCCAATGCCAGCAGGCTGTGCCTGTGGAGAAGAGCTGAAAGAGCTACATCTTTGTTCCAGTAAATCTCCTGCCTTCTGTTTTCATCCTCGATATTCATCTGGACAGGCACCAGTCTTCTGTTATCTATGAAGTCCTGCGCTTTTTTGAGCTGTTTTTTATCGATGTCGACCAGGGTTACCCTGTTTTTGGCATCGGATGTGATCAGATCCCTGGCCAGCACAATCCCCATCTTCCCTGCTCCCAACACCAGATAATGAACCATTGTCTCTCCTTTAAAAGATCCAGGCGGTGATCATGCGATTCCCAGCTTGTATTTTAAGGCGTTCAGGGTATTCCTCATGAGCATGGTGATGGTCATAGGCCCCACTCCGCCAGGAACAGGTGTAATCCATCCTGCGATCTCCTGGGCGGCTTCAAAGTCGACATCGCCTTTGAGCAGGGCTATTCTCTTTCCCGTCTTTTTGCTGATCTTCCATCCCACCCGGTTGACCCCCACATCGATGACACAGGCTCCTGGTTTGATCCATTCGGGCTTGACCAAACCAGGAACTCCGGCTGCCACAATCAATATATCTGCCCTTTTGCAGTGGAAAGCCAGGTCTCTAGTCCTGGTATGAGCAACGGTTACTGTAGCGTTGGCCTTCGGCTCTTTCTGCATCATCATGATGGCGATCGGTTTACCCACGATGTTGGACCGGCCGACAACCACCACCTCAGCCCCATTGGTTTCAACACCGGCACGGAGGATCAATTCCTGAATTGCTGCAGGAGTAGGCGGACGAAACTTGACCGCTGAACCGCCGATCACCAGACGGCCCATATTCACAGGATGAAACCCGTCCACATCTTTGTCAGGATCAATGGCATTGATGACTTTTTTCTCGTCGATGTGTTTGGGAAGAGGCAACTGAACCAGAACACCATGGACCGTGCGATCCTTGTTATAGCAATCGATCAATGCCAGGAGCTCCTCTTCTGAAATGGTCTCTGGCCTGTTTTCCTGAACTTCTTTAAACCCAAGACTGTTAGCTGTTTTGATTTTAGCGGTTACGTAAGAGACCGAGGCAGGATCTTCTCCCACCAAAATAGTCACTAACCCGGGAACTATACCATGTTCCTCCTTGATTTTCTCCACTTCGGCTTTAATCTCTGCCAGGATTTCTTCCCGAATCTCCGTGCCTTTGATCAGTTTGGCCGTCATTTCTCCTCTCCTTTCCCCAAAAGGCTTTAGCTCTTCATTAAAACCATTGTTTTAACCGCAAACACACAGAGTGTGGATACCACAATTGACCTCTGATTTCAAATATTTTCGCATTGGAGTATTTCCATTTCTTCCCCTATCCTCACATCATTAATGAACAAAAGGGAGGATGAGATAAATGATAGAAGCGATAAAAGCCACCACCACTAGCTAATATTTTCAGTCTATTTATCAAGCATTATTTTATTAATAATGGTTGATTTTATACAAATAGTACTTATTTCTATATTTCCTAAATGTCTTCTGGTAGACCATAGTCATGCCGTACAATCTCAGGAGCATAGACCTCGTCTACTATAGTAAGGTTGGTCTCGTTCTACATTTCCAAAATAAGGTCAGCAAAAGCCTGTGCTTCTTCTTCAGTGATTCCCTCTTCGACTTGCCTTTGGCAACTGAAAGTCAGGCAAAGGAATAAGGCTAAAGGAATAATCATGAGGATTTTTTTCTATCCCTCCATTTCACTTATTATTGTCAAGGCAACAATTTGCCATTTTTTAATCTCCCCGTTTAATATCAACGTAATTTATTTTCCCGCTCTTTTCTTTAAAAACAAATCTCATGGGACCTTTCTCGCTCCCCTCTATCCATTCATGAATTACTACTGATTTGAGAGATTTTATTTTTGAGAAATATCCATATGCTTTAGCTGTCACCTCTTCTAAAGAATCATAAGATTCACTATCATCGATTTGGAGAGCTGTAATATAAAATTTTTCTTTCATCCTTCTCACCTCCCCCTTTTAAAAAAATTATCTTCAATAATCCCCAGATTCAAGAAAGGACGCAAGCACGATTTAAGGCTTCATTGGAGATATGTTTGAAGTTGAAGAAGTTTCTTGAAAAAGATAGCAGTAGCAAAGTTAAGACTTAAAATCAATATTTTTATTATGTTTACTTGAAAGGTTTTTGTATTCATTTAAAAAGTGTTCAATAATTTCATCTATTGTAATATCAAAGATATCATAGTCCTGACTACCCGTCCTTAATAACCCCTCGACTCTTAATCTCCTACTACTTGCCCACTCTGTATAATGAATTACTGGACGAGGAAATGTAAGACCTGGATATAACATCACTTCTATCGAATAATCAAGCTCTTCCTCACCCTCGAACTGTACAATAATTGATGCAAAATCTCTTCTTTCGCTATATACCTCTACTTCTCTTCCGTGTTTTTTTAATTCAGACTTAAGCTCTTCAAAAGCGGGATTTACAATCGTTGAATAAAATTTCTCAACTCTCAATTTTTCGTGACTATGCTTCTCTTCTTTCTCCTCTTTTTCTTCTTTTTGTTTTTCAAAAAAGTTTGCTAAAATTTTTTTCCAATTTTGTCGAGTAGACATAGTAACCTCCTTTCGGTTTAATGCCCCTCACAGAACCGTACGTGCGGATTTCCCTCCTTGCTGGATTCATTGTGTCCGCCAGCAATGACTAATAGACTTATATCACAAAGGGGATTTGGCTTCAAATAAGAGAAGGGGAAAACTGGTGCCGGAGGAGGGATTCGAACCCACACTCTGGTCGCCCAGAACTGGATTTTGAGTCCAGCGCGTCTGCCAATTTCGCCACTCCGGCATCCACCATATATTTAACACTTTCAAAAATTACGGTCAATAAACAACTCCATATCATCCCTGCCATAGTCAGACATTTCCTGTTGGGACTGAAGTAACATCAGTCTTTATATGATAAAAACATACTTTTTTCTATTAAAATTCATATCCTTTAATAAACTCAGCAAACAGGAGAACTTTTTTTGAATCGCTTGGGGAAAACAGAAAGGGTTCAACATCTTTAGCTAGTTGAGTAAAATCAAGCTTTTTGCTTTTCTGTTACTCGAGAGCTTATTTTCATATTTTCTCCAAAGCTATACAAATAACGTTCACGCCTAACAAAAAATGACATTGGACAGCCTCCTCCTTAGAAGAAATGGCCGATCCTTTTAAGCGAAATGAAAGTCATGATGTTATTTTATCAGAAGCGTTAGATCAGCTGAAGAAACGGCTGGCAGAGATACGGTAGATAGTTCTTTCACTTTTTTTGATGACCTTGGACTCTTGTGTCAGCTGGACGACAGGAATTCCTCCGAGTGCTTCTGCGTGCTTTCGATGGTGGTTCTCCACTGGAACATCAGAGAGTTTTGCTTCAAAAAGACACCAAGGCTTTTTATTCTTCACGATCAAAAAGTCTGTCTCGCGTCTGTCCTTTGTCCGGACGTAGTAAAGCTCAAGAGAACCAAGGCCGCCATCGTTCCACAGCTCGATCAGCGTCTTGAGCTCGACGGCGATATAATTTTCGAAGCGAAAGGCAGGATCTGGACACCTCGTCCAGTCTAAAAAATAGCATTTTTTCTCTTTTTTGATAGCTCTCGAAATATTAAGGCTGTAGGGAGAAATCAGAAAAATGACATGAGTCAGTTGCAGGGCTGATATCGCATTCTTCACAGCCGTGTAGCTAACTTGCATGTCTTCTCGAAGAGCATTCATTGAGAGAGGAGACCCGACACGATCAGGCAGCCGTATGATCAAGGAGGCGACGTTTTCGGTCTCGATGATCCGAGTTAGGTCTCTAACATCTTCCCGGATGATCTGATCGACCGTATTCATCTGCCAACGCCTGAAAAATCGAATGCTAGCTTTGGAAAAGGGTTCGGGAAAACCGCTGTAATAGAGAAGCTGGTTGAGCAGATCCTGCTCATACCGTACCCGGGTGATTCGCCTTTCGATAAAATCTGTTGCCGACTCTCCTTCTCTAAGTTGTG
This sequence comes from uncultured Eubacteriales bacterium, assembly GCA_964429795.1. Lineage (GTDB taxonomy): Bacteria > Acidobacteriota > Aminicenantia > Aminicenantales > Aminicenantaceae > CAYSCW01. The sequence continues at coordinate 53,693 of CAYSCW010000010.1, read as the reverse complement.
GCATTATGTTTCCGGCTGCTTCCGAGAGAGAAAGAGGAAACAGGTGAAAAAGGAAATACCGCCCAGTGAGAGCATCTCCGGATTTGCGGAACCACTCCAGTCGTGCGCTTCCAGTGACGATGAATCGGGCTGTATCTTCGAATTTATCGAAGTAGTCCTTCAGGATGTTCTTCCATTTCGGCATCTTGTGGATTTCATCCAAACACACCCAGACAGGCCTTCCGTGCCTATGGGCATCGTAGATTTCCGTCTCAAAAAAATAGGGGTCTTGAAGGTATTGGTTGCGGACGGCACGTAGGTCCCAATTGAAATAAAGTTTATCGAGTTTCCGTTGATGAAGGAAATTTTTGGATAGGGTTGTTTTTCCGATCTGCCGGGGACCGGAAATGAAACGCATCTGGCGGCCAAATTCTTCCTGGAAGCAAATATTCTCGAGGTGTCTTTTAATCATAAGACTATTTTATCTAAACAAGTAAAAAAGTCAAGACTATTTTATCTATAAGGTAAAAAAATCTTCTAAAGTCATTCTTGCCAGATTTTGCTCTATACACAATATTTATGTAACCCTACAAAACATAGGAACTAATAATTATGGTGAAGATATGGCAAAATTAGGAACTGAAAAGAGACCTGCCATTGTACGAGTTCAAACAGAAGAAAGATTAAAAAGGTAGTATTAAAATATATTGTTTCAAAAATTTAATTTAACAGTGTAAAATTGTCAGAGGCTGATGGTGGCCAAATCTCTTTGCCCTTACTTCGGAAGATGCGGCGGATGCGCCTTTCAGGATGTGGACTATCCTCTCCAGCTTGAAAGAAAGAAAAACAAGGTAGCCAAAGTCCTGAATCTTCCGGACTTTCCTGTCTTCTCGGGAAGGGAATATTTTTACAGACACCGGATGGATATGATATTTCATCAAGATGGCCTGGGATTCAGGGAAAAGGGCAAATGGTACAGTGTTGTGGACGTGGAAAGGTGTGTGATTTCCAATGAAAAGCTGAATAAGCTCATCAAGGAAGTGAAAGACTTTATCACCGATGCGGACGTTTTTCAGGCCCGGCAAAATACGGGAACATTCCGCTATGCTGTCTTGAGAACGCCGCCCAGCGATTCCTCTGTCTCTATCGTGCTCAACGAAAGATCCTCCAACCTCAAAGAGGCAGAAGAGAAGATCAAAGATTTTGCCAGGACAACTTCAGCTCGAAACCTTCTTATCACTTATGTTCCGCCAAATAGAGATGTGAGTGTTTCCGAAAATTTTAAGGTGGTCAAAGGTCAGGAATGGCTCAATGAAGAATATCTGGGAAAGAGACTCTGGTATCCTGTCCAGGGCTTTTTCCAGAACAATCACGATGTGGCCGAGAAAATACACATCCACTGCCGGAGCCTGCTTCAGAAATCTGAGACAAAAAATACCCATCTTCTCGATCTTTACGGTGGAGTGGGGACCTTCGCCATCATCAATGCAGATCTCTTCCAGAGTGCAACCATTCTCGAAAATTCCCAGCAGGCCATAGAGGCGGCAGAAAAGAACATCCAGGAAAACACGGCCAATAATGTCAATGTTGTCCTCGCAGACAGCAAACACCTGAAGAGAATAGAAATGCCGCAGCCTCTGTTCGTGATTGTCGATCCCCCGAGAAGTGGAATCCATTCTAAAACCATAAAGTGCTTAAAGGCACTCAGGCCAGAGGCCATCATCTATGCCTCATGCAACCTCAAACAGCTTGATAAAGACTTGAAGGAATTAGAGGGGTATCGGATTCAAAGTGCAGCTCTTTTTGACCTTTTTCCTCAGACTTCCCATATGGAGATTGTCATCGAACTCGTCCCTGAGAAATAGAAGTTCCTTCCTTTATTACCTCTATTACCCTATTTTCTGTGGAGTTCCATGAGGTCTAAGGCTTTCACGGCCAGGTCAAAAAGATGTTTGTGGGCCCGGTGGCCGTTGGTCAGGATGGCAAATCCTGTTTTCTTATCCAGGTTGCCGGCAAGAAAGGCGGTATACCCCGGCACGCTTCCGCTGTGGGCAAAGAGGGTATCGCCTTTGCGTCGGGAAATCCACCACGTCAGGCCGTAACCAGTGGTCTCATTCAGCCATCCGGCGCTTATGGGTCCTTTGAATCGATCATACTGGCGTTTCATAACTTCCTGGAATATTTCTTCGCTTATGAGGCGACGGCCTTTATAAACGCCATGGTTGAGGTTGGCAATCAGCCAATGGGCCTGGTTGGTTACAGTTCCATAGACGATCCCTGCTGGCCACACATTTGCTTTCAGCCTCGCTGCTGGTTTATGTTTGCCAGTCTTTGTATCGATGATATAGGGCATGGCCAGTCGCTCTTCCATATCCGGGCGAGGGGAAAAGGCAGTATCTTTCATCTCCAAGGGATTAAATATATGCTCCTGGATGTATTTTTTATATGGGACGCCTGAGAACTTCTGGAGAAGATAAGCAACGAGGGTATAGGCCATATTGGAGTAGACAACCTTGGTCAGAGGAGGATTGATGAGCTTCAGTGACTTTTTCAAGTAATCTTTAAGAGGCGAAGGAACCGTCTCTCCCCAAACCGGATGAGCGCCAAAATCTCCGGGAAGACCGGATGTATGGGTGAGAAGATGGTGGAAGGTTACAGGATTTGAGGAGTCTTCGCCTTTGATTTTTATATCGGTCAAATATTTGCTCACCGGATCGTCCAGACCAAATTTTCCCTCCTCCATCTGCTGAAGAAGAGCAAACATGGACATGGCCTTGAAG
>CAYSCW010000010.1:18485-50834 GCA_964429795.1 uncultured Eubacteriales bacterium | reverse complement strand
AAATTTTCCCTCCTCCATCTGCTGAAGAAGAGCAAACATGGACATGGCCTTGAAGGTTGATCCGATAAGATAGACACAATTGACTTTGGCAGGGGTACGGGCCCAAAGGTTGATATATCCATAAGCCCCAGTCCAGATGATGCGATCACCGCAGACAAGGGCAATGCTTGCTGAGGGAACCTTGCCATTCTTCATCATCTTTGCAATCTCTGTTTCCAGTTGAGGAACAAGGCTATCGACATCGATGTTTTGTGCCTGAGAAATTGCAGGAGATAGAAGTGTTAAGGTTAAAAGGCAAACCGCTGCCAATGACAAAAAATTTTTCATTCTCATCATTTTATTCTCCCTTCCGATCATACAGCCTTCCTTTTCTATCTGCGACATTTTTTTCTCAACATATGGAACTTCCTAGGAGGGGAAGCGACGCTGTGACTGATTATATCCCTCATCACTAGCTAACCCGGAAATGAAAATGCTATCAACTTCCTAAGAATATCTTCTTTTGAAATGCAGATTATATGAGACTGAAGAAGTTTTCTCCATCAAAAAAGAAGCACCTTTCCTGTCTTTAATTTGACCTTTTTTCGCTTTTCTGATAAAAATTTGGGCTGAAGTTCAGTGGAAAAAGAAAAGAAAAATCTGCTCGCCATCATCGATGGCTTTGCTCAGAAAAAAGTAGCTGTATGGGGAGATTTTATTCTAGATGAATACCTCTATGGAACGACACGCAGGATCTCCCGCGAAGCTCCTGTTCTCATCCTCTCTTATAGAAACCAGGAGTTCTTTCTAGGTGGAGCCGGTAATCCCATCCTCAACCTCAAGGCTCTGGGTGCTATCCCCTACCCTATCGGTGTCATCGGAGCCGACAGGGCAGGCAAGAAAATCCTTCAAATGCTGAAAAAAGAAGGCATATCCACCCAGGGTTTATATCAAGAGCGCAACTTCAAGACTCCCATAAAAACCAGGATCCTGGCTGGCGAAGAAACCACAAGAAAACAGCAAATTCTACGTATCGACAAGGAGGGAAAAGTTCCAGAATCATCAGGAATAAGGAAAAAACTTCAAAAAGCCCTAAACGATTCAATAAAAAATATAGATGCCCTTCTCATCTCTGACTATAATTATCTCACAGTCAAGGAGTCGATTTTTGAAAGTACCCTCCTCGATTTCAAGAAAGCCAAAATTCCGGTCACTCTCGATTCCCGTTTCCGTTTGACAAATTTTAAAGGTATCACCGTGTCCACTCCCAACGAGCCAGAAGTGGAGTGGGCTTTGAAGATTGAAATAAACGACGATAACCAAATCTTGAAAAAAGCAGGAGAGGAACTTTTAACAAAGACACAAGCCGGCGCGATTCTCATCACCCGGGGTTCAAAAGGGATGGTACTTTTTGAAAAAAGCAAGCCTCCCTTTTCCATCCCCATCCATGGCACCACAGACATCGTCGATGTCACAGGGGCTGGAGACAGTGTGATCAGTGTTTTCACTCTGGCTCTGGCCTGTGGAGCAACCTTCAGGGAGGCAGCCCTCCTGGCTAATCATGCCGGCGGCCTTGTGGTTATGAAGAAGGGCACAGCTACATTCACTCCTCAAGAGCTTAAAGAGGCTATTGTTTCTTAAAATTGAGAAAATATTATTCCCTCTCTCAATTGAAAAAAATAATTGATGCGGAAAAGCGTAAAGGGAAAAAAATTGTTCTGGCCAATGGGTGTTTTGATCTGATACACGTAGGGCACATCCGCTACCTTAGAGAATCCAAGAAAAAAGGAGATATCCTGGTCTTGGCCCTCAACAACGATTCCTCTATTCGCCAGCTTAAAGGTAAAGGCCGGCCTATACTGAAGGAGAAAGAAAGGGTAGACATTCTAACTTCGGTCTCCTTTGTCGACTACATCATGACCTTTAAAGGAACTACAGTGGAAGAGGTTCTCCTCGCCCTCAAACCAGACATCCACGCCAAAGGTTCCGATTACACAGAGGAGACCGTCCCAGAAAAGGAGACAGTTCGAAGCTATGGAGGAGGAATTGCCATAACCGGCGGCCCCAAGGTCAGGTCTACCTCTCAAATCATCAACCAGATTAGAGACAATTTCAAAAACCAGGATAAGCTCTGAAGTTCGGATCATGAAGCATTTTCTCATCATCAGGCTCAGTTCCCTCGGTGATATCATCCATACCCTTCCCGCCTTCTCAGCTTTGAGGAAAAAATTTCCTCAAGCCAGAATTTCATGGATGGTGGAAGAAAAGGGGAAAGAAGTTCTTGATCTTGTTGCCGGGCTTGACCAGACCATAATCCTTCATCCTTCTGAATGGGGTTTCCATAGGAAGAAATTCTGGTCCGAAATCTTTAAGCTCCGGGAGAAAACGAACGGGAAAAAACAAGTGGCTCTTGACTTTCAGGGACTTGTTAAATCAGCGCTTTTGGCCTTCCTCACCCGGGCACCAACCAGGATTGGCTTCCACAAGAAAAATTTGAAAGAACCGCTGGCATCCCTTTTCTACACAGAGTCCCTTCAGGAAATTCCAGAAAACACTCACGTGATAAGCAAAAATCTGAGGCTTCTCACACGGGTTGGCATCCAGGAGGAGAATTATGAATTTCCGCTCGTACTGCCTGAAGAACTGTATACCTCCGTCAATGAAAAACTAAAGGAAACTGGATATGATGACCGGAAGAAGCTGGTTCTCCTGAATGTTGGTGCGGGCTGGAAGAGCAAAAGGTGGTTTCCCGAAAAATGGGTGGAGCTGATCGAAAAACTTAAAAGACCGGAAATCTTTCCCCTTATCCTCTGGGGAACCAAAGACGAAAAATCCCTGGCTGAGGATATAGGACAAAAAACCAACACGCCCCTGACTCCCTTTCTTTCAGTAAAAGAAGTCACAGCTCTGGTCAGGAAAGCCTCACTGCTTGTCAGCGGCGACACCTTTGCCCTCCAGGCGGCCTGTGCTTTCTGCCGCCCTGTGGTGGGGATATTCGGTCCTACCAATCCCAGAAGAAACGGCCCTTTCGATGAGAAAGAACAAGTGGCTTTCCATGAATCAGAATGCAGCTACTGCTACAAAAGAAGCTGTTCGCACCTGGATTGCCTCAAGGCCATAACTGCCGAAGAAGTGGCCCGGATGAGCCTTCGGGTTCTGGAGAGAAATGTCTGATCAAAGCTTGACAAAAGTCATTTACAGATGGAGGGTTCGATCCGGCTACATCTGTCTTGTTCTGGCCATCATCCTCGCCAGGCCAAACCTGTATTCTCTCCTGGCAGGAGCAGGTCTCTGTGCATTGGGGTTACTGCTCAGGGCCTGGGCCTCGGGCCACCTGATGAAAGAAAAAGAACTAGCCTGCAGTGGTCCTTACCGGTTCACCAGAAACCCTCTTTATTTAGGGAACTTTATCATAGGGACAAGCGTGGTCATCGCTTCTTATTCATGGTGGATGGTGGGTATATTTTTTATCTACTTTCTCCTCTTCTATCCTCTGGTATTGAAAAGAGAGGCAGAGCGTATGAGGGCACTCTTTCCCAAGGAATATGAAAAGTATAAAAGCAAAGTGCCTCTTTTTTTCCCCTCCTTCCGTCAATCATTCTTCTCAAACAATGCCAAATTCAGCCGGAAACTTTACAAAAGGAATAAAGAATACAGGGCTCTGCTGGGGGCTGTTCTTTTCTGGCTGGTCATAACAGCAAAAATGTTGCTTTTCCTTTAGTTCTGTTCGTGGAAAAGTTGATATAGTTCATACTGACGATCCCCCATCTCTCACTCTTTACTGGATGCATTTCCAAAACCGTGATGAGCAAAGATATCATATCCAGTAAGGTAGTAAGGCGGCGGTTCCTGTCCATCCGAAGCCCATAGTGGAAGGGTGGGAAGGTCTTGGCGAGGATGGATAGGAACCGCCGCTTCGGGGAACGGTTTCTGCAGGTTTTGCCTTTTGAAGTCCTCTTTGCTATATTTTTTCTGTGCCCACAAAAGAAAGAAAAGAAAAAGTCAAAAGAATCCTCTCTCTCAGACAGCCTGATCTGAGAGTAGTGCTCGAGGAAGTAAAAAACACCCATAATGCCAGCGCAGTGGTCAGAACCTGTGATGCGGCAGGTATCCTCTATGTGGATATCATCTCATCCTCCCAGGAGTTTTCCCCCATAAATGAGGCTATTTCCACCCGGGCTGAGAAATGGCTCACGTTTCAATACTACACCTCAACCAAAGAATGTCTGAGTCAACTCAAGGAAAAAGGCTTTAAAATCGCTGCCACTCATCTCAAAGCGAATGCTATCCCTTATACAACTCTAGATTATACCAAGCCCATGGCCATCGTTTTCGGAAATGAAACCGAGGGAATTTCCGATGAAGCTCTGGATTTATCCGATTATGTGATCAAAATTCCTATGATCGGAATGGCTCAGAGCCTCAACCTCTCGGTTTCGGTAGGGATCATCCTCTATGAAGCCATGAAGCAAAGAAAAGCTAAAGGCTATTATAAAAAAAGCAGGCTATCGGCTGCAGAATTTGAAACACACCTGCGGTACTGGCTCGGCCTCAAAAAGCCGAAATCAGAATAAAACCCTGAATATATTAAAGGGAGAGGAGGTAATGTCCCTCCTCTCCCTTAATGGAGAAACAGAAACCAGTACAATCTAAACTTTCTCTCCCTTATACTTCTTCAGTATTCTTTTAAGATCTTCAGCAGCTTCCCCGCTTTTATCTGAGACTTTTTCATAAATCTTTCTGAGATCTTCGTTAAGTTTCTTCATGTTCTTCTTGAAATCATCTTGATACCATTTTTGCAGACTATCGTATTGCCTCCCTACATTCCTGTTGTATTCCTCCAGGATATCCTGGTAATCATCATAACTTCTGCCAAAGTAAAAATATCGGTTCCTCTCTTCTTCTTCGATTTCGACCTTAACGGTCTTTTTCTTCTTATCCCTGAGGAATTCTATTTCAAAGGTGTCTCCTTTCTCCTTATCCTGAATCAACTCACTCAATTCTCTAACGCTCTCCACTCGCTTTCCATCTGCCTTAACGATAACATCGCCCACCTGCAATCCCGCTTTCTGTGCAGGACTGTCCTCACTCACTTTGGAGACCATGAGCCCTATGCCTTCCTTGACGCCAAAAAATTCTGAGAGTTCCCTGTTGAGTTCTTCCAGATAAACACCAATGAACTTCCTGCTCTCCCAACCCCGAGGCAGCACTTCTAAAAATGGACGTTCAGGAATCTTGACTTTAGGAGGCTCTGGAGCTTCAGGCGCTTTGGGCGGAAAGAGTCGTGGGAATTTCAGCTCCAGCTCCTTTTTGATATCTTTTTCTGAATATTCACCGAGCTTCACCTTGACGTCCTGTTCTTTTCCCTTTCTATCGATCTTCAACACCACGTTGTCCCCTGGTTTCCTCTTTCTGACTTCATTCACCAGCATTTGCGTAATGGTGATCTTTTTCCCATCAAACTCAAGGATTATATCACCTCTCTTAAGTTCGGCCATTTCTGCCGGGCTTCCCTTCTCCACAGCTATCACCTCTACCTGACCATTTTCATTCTCTTCTATGGAAACGCCCAGCCAGCCTCTCTCTACTTTGCCTTTCTTCCTGATTTCTGAGCAAACTTCATTCAGAATAGTCACTGGAACTGCCAGGGCCATCCCTGAAGAGGGGGCTTCTGCCCGGCTAAATACATAACCTGACCCCACCAGCTCTTTCTCTCTGAATTCAAACACGACGGGCTTTTCTTCCGTATAGACCCCCCGCAGCATACCTACCATCCGGCCTTCCCTGTCCACCACAGGGCTTCCGCTCGAGCCGGGAAAGACCCAAACATTCAGGCGGAGGCTATAAGGAAAGGCAGAAGAGATAGAGCTGATGATACCTTGAGTGACAGCCGGCATGTTTTCTGGAGAAATGCTGATGACTCCAACCCAGCCCCCAGGAGATAAGTCTTTTATTTCTCCCTTTTTGATTGGAGGTAAATCTTTTTCTCTGGCCTGTATTAAAGCCAGGTGAGTCACAGAATCCAATCCAAGAAATTCGGCCTTAATCCTTTCTCCTTCAGAAGTGATGACGAATATCTCCTCTTCATGAGAGGAAACAAGGGCTGTGGTTACGATGTATCCGTCTTTGTCGATCACCACTCCTGTGGCCATCTTCTTGGTCAAGTTACGGGCCTCCACTCTGACCACAGAGGGAAAAACATTTTTGATGATTTCTTTGATATCCTTGTCATTATCACCAGGAACAGGTTCTGCATGGAGAGTGAAGAAAAAGACGAACACAAACAGAACCAGAATCGAGATAGTTTTAATCTTTGAGCTCATTTTGTATCCTCCCTAATACAGGATTTCTGTACTAGTTTCATCGGAAACTTGCTCCAGTATATAAATGGTTGCCGGATCCCTGGAGACACTTCGCATTTCTCCTTGATAGTCAACGGCCTCTATGATAGGGATATACTCCCTTGGTGCCAATTGCTGCCCTCTGGAAAGTGGGGATGACAGGTCTTCCTCCAAACCTGTGAGTTTAACCAGGCCCTTCCCGGGCAGGAAGAAAATATTGATCGCTACTAGCAAAACCAGGAGGGCAGCGAAGGCTCCCGCCAAGGACAGGCGAAGAGTTCTTGCTCTGAGCTGTCTCTTTCTCAGAGAAAGCTGGGCCAAAACTTTCTGTTCGAAATCCAGAGGAGCTTTGACCCTTGTGAGTTTTTCCAGAAGGCTAGATTCTTCCATACTCTTTCTCCTTTTTCCTCACTAAAAGATGTATTTTCAATGAAGATTTTTCTAACTCTTTTTTTAAATAACCTCTTCCCCGGCTGATTCTCGCTTTTATAGTTCCCAACGGCTTTTTCAACATCTGAGCGATCTCTTCCTGCGAGAATCCCTCTAAATCTTTGAGCACAACAGGAATTCTGTAGCGGGAAGGAAGGGAATTCAATGCTTTCCCTATAGCCTTGGCGATATCAGATTCGGCTTCGCTATTATAGGAGCCAGGTTCAGCAATCTTGTTCTGAATAACATCAAGGGGGAGAGTTTGAATTTTTCTCATCTTCTTCAACTCTGTTTTGGCCAAATTGGAGGCGATGGCATAAATCCAGGAGGAGAATGGAGCAATCGGCCTGTACTTATGAGCCTTGAAATAAACTCTCATGAAGGTCTCCTGGGATAATTCCACGGCTTTCTGGTAATCGCCTGTCAACTGCCACAAGAAGTTCACCATCTTGTCTTTGTATCTCTTGACAATCTCAGCAAACGCCATCTCGTCTCCTCGCTTCAGCCGCTGCACGAGTTCCTGCTCTTCCATTCTCATTTTCCTAAACTCTCTCTCCTCTGAAATCGTTGCATTTCTATCTTATTTTTGCATGTAATAGCTATTTGAGCAATAGCGTAGATGCAGGGTAATGTCGGAGATGGATTATTCGTTATGGGCGAGTTCGATAAGGGGTTTTTCTGAATCAACCAGATCCCCGGCAGAGACAAAAATCTTCTTCACATAGCCTTCGATGGAAGATTTGATCTCGTTTTCCATCTTCATCGCTTCGACTATGGCCAGAGTTTGATTTTTCCGGACCTTTTCTTCTTCCTTGACATTAATTTTGATCACTTTTCCGGGCATGGGAGCTTTGATCATCAACTTATCTTGCGATGTTCCCTCTTCCCCCCTCTCCAGGCTTTCTTCTCTCTCTCCGGGTTCTCTGATGATATATTCATTTCCTGCGACATAAAAATATTTTTTATCCTTATCCTGAGTAAAATAAACCTTATATGACTGTTCTCCCATGATAACAGAAATCACATGGGGAGAAATAACATGGATATCAGCCTCAAAAGAATTATCTCCCTGCGTAAAGATGTATTTGCCTTCCTTTTTCTCGAGCGATATCTTATGAGGCTTATCATCGACCAAGAACTCAAACTCCACCTTATTTTCCTCCAATCCGCCATTTGCCTAGACTAAGCCATGGAGAGAAAACGTTTTTCTGTTCGACAAACCCCGCTGCTGTGGGAACGGTCCTCTCCAAGTCAGTGAATGCAGATGCCATTAAGGCCACCTTCATATCTTCCTCTGTTTTCTCTTTCCCTTTCCACTGGCCAAAATACTTGTTAATGAAATCAGTTGTGGTGTTTCCCGCTCGAAACTGGGGATGGCGGATGACTTCTTTTAAAAAATCGATTGTCGTTTTAATTCCCAGAATAACATAGTCGTCCAAAGCATTAACCATCCTCTGGCATGCTAAATCCCTCTCTTCTGCCCAGACGATGAGCTTGGCCAGGATGGGGTCGTAATATATGGGCACGTCACAGCCGCTGTAAATACCGCTGTCATGACGAACTCCTGGTCCTTGCGGCTCTTTCAAGAAAAGCACTTTTCCTGACGAGGGAAGAAAATTATGGAGGGGATCCTCAGCATAGATCCGGCATTCTATAGAGTGCCCTCTGGGCTGTATATCTTCCTGTTTAAAGGAGAGCTTCTCTCCTGCGGCAATCATTAGCTGTTGGTGGACCAGATCCACACCCGATGTGAGCTCGGTTACAGGATGTTCCACCTGCAGCCGGGCATTGACTTCTAGAAAATAAAACTCTTTATCTTTATCCAGGAGAAATTCCACTGTTCCCGCATTGTTATAACCAGAGACCTGAATCACTTTTTTGGCCATATCCCCCATTTTCTTGCGCTGTTCCGGATTTAGTGCCTGTGAGGGAGTCTCCTCCACGATCTTCTGGTACCGGCGCTGGATGGAACATTCTCTTTCGAAAAGATGAACCACGTTGCCGTAGTTATCAGCCAGAACCTGAAATTCCACGTGCCGGGGTTCCTCAATGTACTTTTCCAGATACACAGACTCATCGCCAAAGGCAGATTTGGCCTCTCTCCTGCCCGACTCAAGGGAAGGCCTCAGGTCCTTGGGCTTCCACACTATACGCATACCTTTTCCCCCGCCACCGGCTGAGGCTTTTACCATCAAGGGGTAGCCGATCTTCCTGGCTTCCGCATCATAGTCTGAAAGCCTCTTATGGACAGTTTTCATTCCGGGGATGATGGGGACACCGGCCTTCTCCATAGTCAGCCGGGAACGCACTTTATCTCCAACCAGGTCGAGGGCCTTGGAGTTGGGGCCGATGAAGATTATCTTCTCTTTTTCACAAAGTTTGGCGAATGCAGCATTCTCAGCAAGAAAGCCATAGCCGGGGTGGATAGCTTCTGCTCCAGAGCGGTGGGCTACCTCTATGATCTTTTCCATGTCGAGATAGCTTTCCACAGCAGGAGGCGGTCCGATAAGCCAGGCCTCATCAGCCACCTGGACATGGAGGCTTTTGCGGTCCGCTTCTGAATAAACGGCGATCGTGGAAATATCCATTTCCTGACAGGCACGCATTATTCTGACTGCGATTTCACCGCGGTTGGCAATGAGGATTTTTTCGAACATCTATTTCTCTTCCGTCCAGGATGGTTTTCTCTTCTCCAGAAAAGCCGCCATTCCCTCCTGGCCTTCTTTACTCACTCTCAAATTGGCAATCATCCGGGCCGTAAACGCCTTAGCCTCTTCAAAAGACATCCGAGGAACTTCTTGAATGAGCTTCTTGCAGCTGGCCAGGGCCTCTGGCCCAGAGGTCAAAAGAAGGGAAACGATTTCCTCAACCTTCCCTTCAAGCTGGTCAGGAGGAACCACCTCATTAAGAAGTCCAATCTCACAGGCCTTCTGGGCCGATATTCTCTTTCCCGTCAAGAAATATTCTCTAGCCTTGGACTCCCCTATTTTTCGGATCACATAGGGCGATATAGCAGCCGGGACTAGTCCAATTTTAACCTCGCTCAGGCCAAACCTTGCCTGATCAGAGGCAATGGCTATATCACAGGCAGAGATAAAGCCAGTTCCCCCGCCGATGGCAGTCCCGTTCACCATGGCCAGCGTTGGTTTGGGCAGAGTGTAGATCTCGTGGAGAAGCTCGGCCAGGTGAAGGGATTCCTCCAAATTCTGTTCAAAAGAATAGTGGATGATCTCCCGCATCCAGTTGATATCGGCCCCTGCACAAAAAGATTTGCCCATGCCAGTCATAACTGCAATCCGAATTTTTTTGTCATTTTTGATCCTTGTAAAAGCATCATCCAGTTCAGCAATCATGGTGGCGTTGAAGGCGTTGTGAACATCAGGACGGTTGAACAGGATACGAACAGCCTTGCCTTTGATCTCAAAAAGAATCGTCTTATAATCTCTCTTTTCCACTTCACATCCTGAAAATGCCGACTTTGTAATCTGGGATGGTAGTATTCAGGCTCATGGATATTCCTAAGGCCAGAGCTTCTCTCGTTTCTAGAGGATCGAGGATACCGTCATCCCAGAGCTGGGCAGTACTGAAATAGGGACTGGCTTCATAATCGTATTTTTCGAGGATTGGCTTGATCATCTCTTCCTTCTTTTTCTCAGTGAGTTTCTGACCCTGCTCCTTCAGCCTTTTCAGCTTGACAGTAACCAGTACATTAGCAGCCTGCTCTCCACCCATGACACTGATTCGCGCATTGGGCCACATCCACAGTAAGCGTGGCTCGTAGGCACGGCCACACATGGCATAATTACCGGCTCCGTAAGAGCCTCCGAAGATCAAAGTAAACTTGGGAACATCCGCATTGGCTGTAGCATGGACAAGTTTAGCCCCATCCTTGGCGATCCCTCCGTGCTCGTACTGCTTACCCACGATGAATCCGGTGATGTTCTGAAGGTAGATGAGAGGGATCTTGCGCATGGCGCAGAGTGTGATAAAATGGGCTCCTTTGAGTGAGCTCTCAGAAAAAAGAACTCCATTGTTGGCAAGAATGCCCACCGGGTACCCCATAATGCGGGCAAAGCCGCAGATCAAACTCTGCCCATAAAGCTCCTTAAACTCTTGAAAACGGCTTCCATCCACCAAGCGGGCGATAATTTCTCTGACATCGAGAGTTTTTCTCAAATCCGCGGGAACGATCCCATAGATTTCTTGAGGGTCATAGTAAGGATCTTCCGGCTCGCTGACATCCAGCTGGAATTTGCAGGGAGGATCCAATGTTTCCACGATGTTTCGGGCAATCTCCAGAGCATGGTCATCATTAAGGGCATAGTAATCCGAGACTCCAGAGATACGGCAGTGGACGTCGGCTCCCCCTAAATCCTCATCTGAAACTTCCTCTCCTGTGGCAGCCTTGACCAGAGGGGGGCCTCCGATGAAGATGGTTCCCTGTTTGCGAACGATCACTGTCTCATCACTCATGGCCGGGACATAGGCACCGCCTGCAGTGCAGGAACCCATGACGATGGATATCTGAGGAATACCCAGAGCCGAAAGCCTGGCCTGATTGTAGAAAATGCGGCCGAAATGTTCCTTATCAGGAAAGGTTCCGGACTGTCGGGGAAGGAATATGCCGCCAGAATCCACAAGATAAATGCATGGCAGGCGGTTCTTCAAAGCCACTTCTTGCGCACGGACATGCTTTTTTATGGTCATAGGAAAGTAAGTTCCCCCTTTGACCGTGGCATCATTGGCCACCACCAGCACTTCCCGACCGTGGATAACTCCGATTCCGGTTACTACACCTGCAGATGGAGCTTCATTATCGTATAGATCATAGGCGGCTAAGGGTGTTAGCTCCAGAAATGGCGTGTTCCTGTCAAAAAGCTTTTCCAGCCTCTCCCTGACTAAGAGCTTTTTCCTGCTCTTGTGAAGCTCTCTGTATTTCTCAGGTCCGCCCAGTTGGACCTTGGCCAGCTTATGCTTGTATTCGGATACCAGCTTTTTCATGTTTTCAAAGTTTTCTCTGTATTCTTTGCTCTTGGTGTCGACCTTGCTCTCCAATCTATACATGGTTCTCACCTCAGAATTTTTTTATATCAACGAAAATCTAACTCTGAGTCATATTTTAGCCCATTCAGGCCTTTTTTTCCTCGTATTTCAAGAACCCGGACCGTTCAGGGAACGGGCCCTAGAGCGCTCAAATCTATGGTGTGTGAGAATTGTCCCTCTTTTTGTGGATCGTTCGGAGAAACGGCTCCTGCATCTGTTATTCTACATTTATTGATTATTCTGGGACAAACTTGTATCCGTAACAGAGGATTCCCGACTCTCCCTGTTGAAAAATCTTACGGAATTCAATCCTGACCCTTTGCCCCACTTTCAACTCCTCAAAATCGCAATCCACGATCTGGGCAGTGAGTTTCACTCCGTCATCGAGTTCAACGATTCCCACCGCATAGGGAGCCTGATCAGCAAACTGGTGGGGAGGAACGCGTATAATCGTATAGGTAAGGACCTTCCCCCTCTCAGCCAATTTAGCGGGCACTAAATCTCTTCTCTTACATTGAGGGCAGAGCAGTCTGGGCGGGAAAAATTTGGCATCACAAGTCTCGCATTTATTGGCTTCAAGCCGGTAGCGTTGGGGAATTTCTCTCCAATATCTCGATGGTGTCGACATCTTTCCCTCCTATTCTCTCTCAAATATATGGACCACAGTGCTTCCTCCGCTTCCGCCCATGTTCTGAGTCATTCCTGTCCTGGCCTCCTTGATCTGTCTGTCTCCGGCCTCTCCTCGTAACTGCTTGACGATTTCCACAACCTGAGCTACACCTGTGGCTCCCACCGGATGGCCCTTAGCTTTCAGGCCGCCGCTTGTGTTGACAGGAATCTTTCCTTCCAGGGAGGTTATTCCCTCCTCTGCAGCCACTCCGCCTTTTCCCTTCTCCACAATCCCCAGAGCTTCCAGGACACAGATTTCAGCAATGGTGAAGCAGTCATGAACCTCGATGATATCGATATCATGAGGCTTTTTGTCCGCCATGGCATATGCCTGCTTGGCAGCCTGATAAGTGGCTTCGAGCCAAGTGATATCCTTCCTGGAACTCAAAGCAATCGAATCGGTGGCATGGCCTGTCCCGATGATTTTTATGACGGGTTTCCCCATCTCTTTAGCCATCTCCACAGGACAGATAATGGCGGCCGCTGCTCCATCCGTTATGGGAGAGCAGTCCAGGATTCTTAAAGGATCAGCGACCATGACCGAATTCAACACTGCTTCCACAGTGATTTTAAAGGGGAACTGGGCCAGAGGATTCATGGAACCGTTGTGATGATTCTTGACAGCAACCATTGCCAGTTGTTCCCTGGTTGTACCGTATTTTTCCATGTGCGCTCTGGCGATCAATGCATACAGGCCGGGGAAAGTTATTCCATGGTAGCCTTCATACTCCTGGTCAGCGGCAGTGCTCAAGGCATACGTGGCCTCATAACCACTGACATCGGTCATCTTCTCAACACCTCCGACGAGAACGACATCGCTTATTCCGGATGCCACTTCCATCCAGCCGAGTCTAAGGGCCAGACCGCCAGAGGCGCAAGCGGTTTCCACCCTTGTCGAAGGAATGGGATTTTGACCCAGGTAATCAGCGAGCATGGATGCAATATGCTCCTGGCCCACGAACACACCAGAAGACATGGAGCCCACATACATGGAGTCGATCCGGTTCACTCCAGCATCATCTAGAGCCAAGAGAGCCGTTTCTACGAAAATCGTCCTTAACGATTTTTCCCAGAGCTCCCCCCACTTTGTCATTCCCATACCGATAACAGCTACATCTCTCATTTGTTTCTCCTATTCTGCCATTTTGATCTTTTGCCGGAACTTGGCATAGACACCATATTCGATGTACTTCTTGTTGTTATCCAGAATATCCCTTGTTTTTGGAGCTAAGTCCCTCACCTCATCGATCCTTTCTGTGACTTCGAAGATAAAGGCATCGCTTCCCGCTCCTGAGCCGTAGGAAACGATGAGAATCTTATCACCGGGCTTGGAAATATCAAAAGTGGCTGTCAGACCGAGTGGAGAAGATCCTGAATAAGTGTTTCCCAACCTGTTAACCAGCCAGCCCGGTTCAATCTGGGACCTCTCAAATCCCAGCATTTTCCCCACCCTGAAAGGGAATTTTCCGTTGGGTTGATGGAAGATGACATAATCCAGATCCGATGGCTGCACCCCGGCTTTCTTCATGATTCCTTGAGCTGCTCCCATTATATGCTTGAAATAGGCAGGATCACCGGTGAATCGCCCGCCGTGCTGAGGATAATACTGATATTCCCGCCGCCAAAAATCAGGAGTGTCCGTCATGTAAGAGTAGGTCTCCAGAGCCTTGGCGACGACCTTTTCTTTTCCGAAAACGAAAGCGGCTGCTCCTGCTGCTGCTGAATATTCCAGGGCATCACCAGGTGCTCCCTGTGAAGTGTCCGCACCTACAGCTAACCCGTATTTGATTTCTCCAGCTCTAACCAAACCCAAGGCGACATACATCCCTTCTGTGCCTGCTTTGCAGGCAAATTCAAAATCAGCGCTGTGAACCTCAGGCGTGGCGCCGATGGCTTCTGCTAAAACCGTACCGCTGGGTTTGACCGCGTAGGGATGGGATTCCGAGCCAACATAGACAGCACCGATCTCGGAAGGATCGATACCTGCTCTTTTTAAGGCGCATTTAGACGCTTCCACGGACATGGTGATGGTATCTTGATCTAGAGAAGGAACCGATTTCTCCTCAAGCATCAACCCTCTCTTGTAGCTGGGAGCATCTGCCCCCCAGACTTTTGCAATTTCCTCCACCTTAATTCTGTTCCGCGGAATGTACGCCCCGTAGCCGACAATACCGTCCATTTAGAGCCTCCCTTCTCTGGTGGGTGAAAGATTGTAGCCTGACATAAATGAGATATAAAAATGAATAAGGTCTAAAATGACAAAATATAATGTCATATATCCTTTTCTGAGTCAAGGAGTTTGGGAGAAATGTAAGCATCCTTATTTCCGTGATAGGGGTGAGGGATGAGGGATCGTCAGCACGCTGATTTCCCCATCCCTCACCCTTTTCAATTCAGTATATATTTAAACTCATCACGGTTTTGGGGATGCTTCCGAAAGAAATTGACACAGCACTTTCCCCCAAATAGAATGGAGAAAGATTGGAGCGATTTTAGGGAACTTTTTTCTCAAAAATCTCGTCTACCAAGGTGAGTTGAGTGCAGATCAAAACAGTCGTCAAGGAGTGTATAGAAGGCCATAAAGGAGCCTGGCATATGTTAGTCAATGCTTATTCCAAAAGGATATTCAACATGGCTTACCAGTTCACAGGAGCCTATGAAGAAGCAGAAGACATGACCCAGGAGATCTTCATGAAGCTATACAATTCTCTTGAAAAATATGATTTTGGTAAAAATTTCAGCGCCTGGCTGCTTACTCTTGCCAAGAATCATCTCATCGACCAGTACCGAAAAACCAAATGGGAAAAGAAATCTAGGGATGACTTCAACGAGCACTATCTTTCCGCAGAAGCATCGGATAGGCCTGAAGAAGGGGCCATAAGAGAGGAAAGCAAAAAGATGATTTGGGAAGGCCTTCGCAAACTTTCTTCAGAGGTGCGTATGACTATGATCCTCAGAGATATCCAAGGGAAATCTTACCAAGAAATCGCAGAAATCATGAGTCTTCCTCTGGGCACGGTGAAATCCCGGGTTAACAGGGGAAGGTTGCAACTGGCGAAAATCCTCAAAGAGGAGAAAGAAAAATGAAATGTGAAAGAATAGAAGAACTCTTGTCTCCTTATCTGGAGGATGAGCTCGATCCTGAGGAGCGAAGAGCCGTGGAGTCTCACCTGCGGACATGCCAGAGCTGCGCTGCTCTGCTCTCCTTTATGAAGAAAACAAAGGAATCACTGGCTAGCTTTCCTGAACTCGAGCTGAGCGATGGCCTGCTCGATCGCCTCTATATTATCCCCGAAAAGAAAAGAAGATTCCAAATTAACTTGGATTTCCTCCTTCAACCTGCTCTTCAGCCCATTCTGGCTGCAGCAACCATACTGATGATGATGATATCCTTTTATCTTTTCAACCCGAATAGACAGAACATCAATAACTCAGTGAATCGCCAGGTTCATCTTGGTTACAGCAAAATCGAGAAGTTGTACGCCAAGGCTGAATCTTTCACCGATAATTTAGGAGCTTACAAGGACAATGTTCTCGTTTCCCTCAAAAAAATAAATCCCTTTGGAGAAAACGAGGATTAAACGAGATAAAGACGGAGGTAAAAATGGAAGAAAAAGTTGTGGTCAAAAAGCCACCTAAATCCCCTGCCCTTGCAGGAGTTCTCACTTTCTTTTTTCCCATGGGAGTAGGTGCTCTCTACAACAACCAGATTCGCAAAGCGATCATTTTCTTCTTTGTGTTTGCTGGATTGGTAACCATTCAAACCACTGGACAAGGACAGCCTTTCTGGGGCCTTACGCTCGCAGGATTCATCATCTACCAGATTTTCGATGCTGTCCAAACGGCTAGCAACATCAACCGCAGAGCCCTTAGAAAAGAAGAAGAAGCCGTGGAAGTGGAAGAGCTTCCTGATTTTGTAAAAACCGGTTCCATTTTCTGGGGAATCGTTCTCATGGCCCTGGGCGTGATTTTCCTTCTGGCCAATTTTGATATCATGAATTACGACACCATCTTCAAATTCTGGCCTCTAGCTGTAATCATCGTCGGGATAAAGCTGGTTGTGGACTATGCTTCCAGGAAAAACAACAGGACGGAAAGTTAGAGGAGGAAAAAATGCCGAAAAACAGACGGAGAGATGCTCTGGCATGGGGAATCGTCCTCATCATCATAGGACTGGTCATTTTTCTCCATAACCTGGAAATATCCGTATGGGATTCTGTCGCTCGCCTCTGGCCGCTGGTTCTCATCATATGGGGAGCCTGGAAACTCTATTTCGGAATCACGGAACATAAAGAAGAATCCGAAAGCATGAAGGGTAAAAATGAAAGCTAAAGAAATCCTTCTTCTCATCCTTATCATTGCGGCCGGCATATTCTTCTATCATGCGCAGATGGGAAAGATCGACATCGACTGGGACTTCGATGGTCATTTTCTCTTTAACGTCGATGAATTCACCTTCCAAGAGTCTCAGGTCATCGATCCTCCCTTCCCCCCGGTCCTCCAAATCCTCAACTCTCACGGTGATGTCGAAATCCAAGGATCAGAGGAAGAAAACATAACCATACATTTCCAGAAAATTATCTGGCGAAGGAATGAGGAACAGGCTCAGAAAGTTTCTGACCAGCTCAAGATGATCGTGGAAAGGGATGAAAACCAATTGACTCTCACCACCAACCGAAGCGAACTCAGAAGAAAACACTTCGAGACTCATTTCAAGGTTTCCATCCCTCAGGGTATGGATATCACCGTGAAAAATTCCTACGGACTGGTCAAAGCTTCCAAGGTAGGAAATACCAATATCATCAACAACAACGGAAAAATCAAAGCGATGGACATAGATGGGGAATTGACCATCAAAAACAGATACGAAGATGTAGAAGTGGAAAATGTATCAGCCAACTGCCAGGTGGAAAGCCGGAATTCGGATGTGACTCTTTATGATATAGGAGGAAAAGTAAAGGTCGATCACAGATACGGAAAAATTCGTTTGGAAAATGTCTCACGGAATGTAGAAATCGAAGGCTATCAGAGTGCAGTCTTTGGGAAGAATTTGCAGGGAGAGGTCAACGTAGTGACCTCATACAGAAACATCGTGTTGAGTGATGTGGGTCCGGCAAAAATCACAGGGAGCCAATCCCGGGTGGAAGTGGATGGAGCCCGAGGCCCGCTTCACCTGACCCACAAATATGGAAGAGTCCAGCTGAACAACATTCAAGGTGACCTTAATATCGATTGCAGGGATGCGTTTATTCAAGGGAGGGCCATAGTCGGAGAGAAAATTCTTATTTCTTCCTCTTACAAAGACATTGAGCTGGCTGAATTCTCGGGAGAAACCACAATCGACCTTTCCAACGGTAACATTATCCTGGAACCTTCTCCTCTTACTCATTCTCTTAAAGTCGAAGGCAGGTATTCTGACATAAAATTCTACTGGCCTCTCCAGGAAAAATACCCATTTGAAGCTCGCTCAAAAGGTGGAGAGATCCATTGGAACCTTCCTTTGGAGTTAAGCTATCGCGAGGAGAACGGCTTCACTGTGATAAAGGCTTTTACTGAAGAGTCGGAGAAACCATCCATCTTCCTTTCCACCAACTACGGCACGATCACCATCGAAGGATATCCTAAGCCTGAGAATAATCTGTGAAGATTGAGGAAAGACCTTCTCCGGTCAGACAATGTAAGAACTGATGACCAAACTGTAGGGACCGTTCCCCAAACAGTCATCGACCGCCTAACACTCACGCTAAAAGCAAAAAGCCCGATGAGTTCATCATCGGGCTTTTTGCTTCGTCCTGTCTCGTTGAGGTAATGTTAATGCTTGGCTTTTGAGCTGTAAATCTTTTCTTTCAGACAGCCGTTGATTTTGATGTTGAAATAGGAAATGCTGTTAGCCAAATCCTTCTTATACTTGGTCACATACCGAACAAAATCCATTTCTTTCTTGAAGCGCAAGATGTTTTCAAACTCGGCCACTTCATCGTTGAGTTCGATCATATAATGGTTGATGGTCCGGTATTGGGCATTGATATCGATCAAATCCTTACCGTTGAGTGTCTTGAAATCAAGATAGGGAGGAAGAGACTGCAGGATTTCCATGCTTTCGGAGTACAGCTCATTCACGTACTCCTTGATTTCTTGGAAAAAAGATTTGTATGCCAGAGGATGACTCAATTTCTCTTCGGCTTTATCCAGCAGCGCTTCATACTGATCTTTCAGGGAACTGATGATTTCCTTCACTCCTAAATATTTTCTCTTGAAATGGAAAAGGTCAATGAAATCTCTTCCGATATAAATTTTATCATTGTAATGGGTCATTAACTCTCTTGGAGAATGGGTGTAAAACTTGATCTCATACCGCCGGCCGCCTGAATCTCTCTCCCTTAACCTCGCCAAAACAAGGAAATTGTTCTGCTCCACAAAATAGCTGTTGACATCCAAAAGGACAGAGTAGATGGCCAGGTTCTGGACGATGTATTCCTTGACATAATTGAGAAGGATTTCATTCTTCTGGATAAAATCATTGACCGTCTCGTTGGGTGTGGGATTCACCACAGAGTAAGATGGAGAAAGGAGAAAGAGTACAGGTCCAGTGCCCAGCTCAAGATAGAAGTTCTTCAGCACGTTTTGGTGCAAATCGTCGAGAAGAATTGATTGCAGCACAGGCAGCTTGTTGACTTCGAGTTTGGAGAGTTCATCTATTTCGTTCATAGGATCCCTACCTAGTAGAGAAAATACTATCATTTAAGATTAAAAAAAGTCAAGCTGGGGGTTGGCGGTTAACCCCGAAGGTCCAAGTGTGGTTTTCATACCGCTCCTTCTGGATTTTGAGAATAGCCTTCATTTCCTTCTTGTTAAATTCCTTTGGTCTGAGAGAAATCCCGAAATATTCCGAAAATCCAGCCTTCAGGTGATTGACCACCCAACCGAAACTAACCTTTCTTCCCAAGGCCTGCCCAAGAGAGATCATGCGAACAGCCTCTCCCTCCTCTTTCAAAAAAGAAATAGATTTCAGCAATTCTGCCTCATCTTCCAGGGGGATGGAACCGTGCTGCAGAAACTTGGAGCCTACACGCTTTTGGGCACTCCCGATGACCTTTTTCCCCATTACTTCTACTTCATTCCGCGCTGGATAGGAGAAGCAGGGCAGGTTTCCTCGAGTGTAGAACTCAGGTGGGGCATCAGCAAGTGAAGGATTCAGCCCCATTCTTTTCAGTCCTTGCATCAACGCCCTGGAAATAAGACTGTAGGAATCAACAAGATTGGGAGGAAAAATTTCTTTATCAGAGGAACAGAGGGAATAAGTGACTTCCTTATCATGGAGGACAAGCTTTCCTCCGGTAATCCTTCTGACGATATCGATTCCCTTCTTCTGGCAGAAGTCGATATCCACGACTCTGGAAATTCTCTGGGAATATCCAAGAGAGGCAGTAGGCCTTCTCCAGACGTAAAAGCGAAGACAGGTCTTGGGCTCCTCCTCAAGGGACTGAAAAAGAAACTCATCTATGGCCATGTTCAGTGAACCCTTCAAGGGAGTTCTGTCCACTATGACATGCCACTCTTTAGGCTGCCCTTTCGATTTCATGTGACCTCTTATTTTCTAAGGGAAGTTTTTCTATGGAAGACTCTAAAGATAGCAACAATAGGGCTAATATGTAATAAAGAGAGAGCGGACAACGGGATTCGAACCCGCGACCCCGAGCTTGGGAAGCTCGTACTCTACCGCTGAGTTATGTCCGCTCTCTCTCCCTTATCTGGGCAACTCCTCTTAGCGATGAGGCAGAGCAACTTTTTTCCTTGCGCTTGCCTCAGTTTTTAAATTTAATCATTCATTTCCCTTTTGTCAACATGCGCATACTCACAGGCTTTAGCCATTAAATGAGAGGAGAATGGAGACATCAAAAGCTAAGAAGTGAAAGTTTTAAGAAGGAAAAATCCACTTTCTAACCATACTAAAGACAACCTCACGCTTTATGGGCTTGGCAATGTAGTCATTCATGCCGGCTTTCAGACACTTTTCCCGGTCTTCTTTCATGGCCGCGGCAGTCATGGCGATGATAGGAACATCTTTATGCCCTTTGTCTCTGATTATTTTTGTGGCTTCCAAGCCATCCATCTCTGGCATGTTGACATCCATAAAAATCAAATCGAAATTATCCGGATTTGCAGTATATTTTTCCACAGCTTCTTTCCCATTATTCACCGCTTCCAGGAGGTATCCAGCTTTAGTTAGCAAAACAACAGCCAGTTTCTGGTTTACAGGATTATCCTCGGCCAGCAGTATATTGACCGAATGTTTGACTTCTTCAGCAAGCGTATGCTGAGTGATAACTGTTGCTTTTTCTCTTTCTTCTAGTTCTATCTCCTGCCCTAATAGCCGTTTTATCATGGCCAGCAGTTTGTGCTTCTGGACAGGCTTAGGTAGAAATCCGTCAAAATCCGATTCCTTTGAAATCTTGGTTCGCATCGAAATTGAAGAAGAAAATGCCAGCAAAGGGAGATTAGAGATGCGGGGATCAGAATGATCCCGGATCTGTTTGGCCACTTGATATCCGCTTATATCAGGCATCAGGATATCCAAAATGCAAATATCATACGGGTCGTTCTTATCCAGTCCTTTTTGAAGTGTGGACAGAACCAGATGACCCTTCCTGAGCCTCTTAACACGCATCTCTGCTTTTTCAGCAAAATGGGCTAAAATGTTCAGGTTGTTTAGATTATCATCAACAATAAGGACCTTTTTGCCTGACAGAATCTCAAGGGAAACCTTCTTAGTAAACCTCTTTTCAGATTTTTTTAGCCAGGCAGTAAAATGAAAAGTGCTTCCTTTATGAATTTCACTTTCCACCCACACATCTCCATCCAGATAGTTGGCGATCTGCTTGCATATTGCTAATCCAAGTCCGGTTCCCCCGTGCTTTCTAGTCGTTGAGCCGTTCACCTGTTGAAACAACTCAAACACTTTTTCCTGTTTGTCCTTCGGAATACCGATTCCCGTATCCCGCACCGCGACATGCAGTTTTGACTCTCCATTTCTTTCTTCTTCGATGTCCAAGGAAAGCTCAATTTCGCCCTCAGAAGTAAATTTGGCCGCATTAGACATTAAATTGAGCAACACCTGACGAATTCTTCCGGGATCGCCTTTTATGTAAGCCGGTATTTGATCCTCAATCCGGCAGAGCACCTCTACTGGTTTATTTTCCAGGCGAGGTTGAATAAGATGACAGACATCGAAAGCTGTCACCTCAAGGTCAAAATCCATATCCTGAAACTCCATTTCCCCAGCCTCGATTTTGGAGAAATCGAGAATTTCATTGAGAAGAGAAAGGAGAGTCTCACCACTTTTGGTTATGGTTCTAGCATAGTCAATTTGTTCTGTATTGAGATTAGATTCCAGGAGTATATCAGCAAAACCGATGACTGAGTTTAGAGGAGTGCGGATCTCATGGCTCATCCTGGCTAAAAACAAGCTTTTGGCCTGATTGGCAGCTTCGGCAGCTTCTTTGGCTTTTTCTGCTCTCTTATTCGCCTTCTGCAATTCTATTTCAGCACGCTTTCTCTCACCGATTTCTTGTTCGAGCATTTCCTTTTTACTCTGCAAATCCTTTGTTTGCTCGGCTACTAACCGCTCTAATTTCACCTTATGAGCCTTTATATTTCTCAACCGTAAGTCAAAACCCAAGAAGATGAGTGACAGAATGAAAATAACGGCTATGACCCTAAACCAAAGAGTTTCCCAGAACGGGGGAACAATAACGATCTTCAGGGATGCTCCTTCCTCGTTCCATAAACCATCGTTGTTGGAAGCTTTAACCCTGAATGTGTATTCCCCCGGATCCAGATTGGTATAGGAAGCAAACCTTTGAGTTGCGGAAGTGTAAATCCAATCCTTATCGAATCCTTCCATCTTGTACGCATACTCATTTTTATCAGGAAAAACGTAATGCAAGGCCGCAAACTCAAACGACAACATGTTGTCTCTGTAGGAAAGCTGAATTTTGTCGGTTTCTGTGATAGACTTGGTCAGTGGTGATTGTTCATCTTCTTCCTCCTGAATGGGTACTAGTTTGTTAAAGATTCTGAAATTTGTGATTACGACTCGAGGGGCATATGGATTATCCTTGATCATTCCAGGATAAAAGCTGTTAAATCCACTGATCCCTCCGAAGAACATTTCGCCTTCAGGACTTTTATAACGTGATCCTCCGTTGAATTCATTGTTCTGCAGCCCGTCATTGACGTCATAATTTCTAAAAGTCTCTGTCTGAGGATTGAATTTGGAAAGTCCATTGTTTGTGCTTATCCAGAGACATCCTTCATCATCTTCCAGAATTCCGTATACTGCATTGCCCGCCAGCCCTTCAGCCTCTGGATAGTTGGAAAACATCTCTTTTTGAGGGTCGAATTTTATGAGGCCTTCACCGTTGGAACCCATCCAGAGTATTCCTGATTGGCCTTCATGAAGCGCCGTTAGGTAATCATTACTCAAACTGTTTGGATCATCAGGGTCAAAGCGGTAATGGGAAAACTGGCCTTTTTCTGGATCAAATTTATTCAGTCCGCCTCCAAATGTGGCAATCCACATGGCCCCTGAACGGCTCTTCAGGATTCTCCATACTCTATCATTACTCAGGCTGTCCGGATCAAGGGGATCGCTTTTATAACGAGTAAAGATTCCCTTTTCGGTATCAAATTTATTAAGGCCACCGCCATCAGTACCGATCCAGAGAACTCCAGGCTGTCCTTTATATATAATGTATCTGATTCTATCATCGCTTATACTGTTCGGATCTGAAGGAGAGTGTCGATAGCTAGTGAATTTCCCACTCTTCGGGTCAAATCTGTTTAGGCCCCCACCGTAAGTCCCAATCCATAAAACGCCTGAAGAGTCTTCGACTATTGAAAAAACCCTGTCATTACTCAAACTCCTTGGGTCTCTAGGATTATGCTGATAATGAATGAAACGGTTGTTTTCCTGGTCATATTTATTGAGTCCTCCCCCATCAGTTCCAACCCACAGAGTACCAGACTGGTCTATAAGAAAGGCCCTGACGAAGTTGTGGCTCAAGCTATAAGGGTTTTCGGGATCATGAGTGATAAGTCTAAATCGCTTCGGTTCCCTATTAAATTTACAGAGAGCGCCTCCATAGGTCCCCACCCAGATTATCCCCGACTGATCTTCACATATAGAGTAAATTCTGTTGCTGCTCAAGCTGTGGGGATTTTTGGGATCACCTTTATAATAAACAAATTCCCTTTTATCCCGATCAAAACGATTCAGTCCGCCCTCGTTTGTCCCGATCCAGAGCGTTCCCAAGTGGTCTTGATAAACGACATGAATCCAATCGTCACTCAAACTTTTAGTGTCACCGGGAATATGTCTGTACTGCTCAAACTTTCCGGTGCTGGGATCAAACTGGTTAAGGCCTCCATCCGTTCCGATCCAGAGCATACCCAACGAGTCTTCACAGATGGAATTGATGCTGTTATGGCTTAAACTACTTGCATCTTCGGGCCTGCGCAGAAATCTCACCCAGGTCTCCATTTTTGGGTTCAACTTGTTCAATCCATTGTCGGTTCCAACCCAGAGTATACCAGAGGTATCTTCTAAAATAGACCGGATATGATCATCGCTTAAGCTTTGAGGATTTTCTGGCTCAAACTGATACCTCTTAAAAGTCTCATCTTCCCGGCTGAATCTATTCAATCCGTTATCCGTCCCGATCCAGAGCGATCCTGACTTACCTTCATAAATAGTATAGACTTTACTATTACTCAAACTACTTGAGTCCTCAGGGTCATGAAAATAACGTGTAAATGTCTCTTTCTCTCTATTGAATCTGTTTAGGCCGTCATCTGTACCGATCCAGAGATTCCCCAGATGATCTTCATAAACTGAATAAACCCAATTGTTGCTCAGACTTTTAGGATTTTTTAAATCAGGAGTATACACGACGAAATTGTAGCCATCATATCGATTCACGCCTGACTCAGTGCCTATCCACATAAATCCCTTGCTGTCCTGCCAAATACAATGAATGCTGGCTTGCGACAGCCCCTCTTCAATCCCGATGTTCTCGAATTTTATCTGTCGCTCCTGGGAATGAATCAAAGGGGAAAAGACAATCAACAGACAGATCGAGTAAAAAAACAATCTACTCAATCGACAATAAATCTTGCCCCAGCCCTGATTTTCCTTCATCTCGTATACACCTTTTTTTTATTTCTTTCAAAATTATCATAATTTTCTTCATGAAGAAAACAATATTTTTAATTCTCTGTTTTCTTTGTAATCGATCCACTATGCCATACGTTTGTGAATTAACCTGCATTATTCACAAAAATCAAGGGGCACGGTACCGAACTCAGAAGATCGGCACATGTCCCTGATTTCCTTAAAAGGCGGCCAGAAATACACTTTTAAATCTTCCTCTATACAGGTCAGAATAATCATTTATAATATGTGAAGCAGAAAGGATAGAAGTAGTACAACTATTAATTTTATTATGAGCAAGTTAGAGAACATTCTCGAAACTCGTCATAACTTCTTGAGCGGCGAGAAATCAATATCCGGCCGTGTGTAAACCTCTGTGCCAACAATCTGATTGGTATAATCTTTCCGCCAGTAATAATTGTGGCCTGCTTCCACATTCCACTTTTCTCCCGTCTCAGCGTCCACCACATCGGTCACTCCCAGAATATAATTAGAGAATTTGCGGTGGATATTGTCCATGGTGACCTGTCTCGACCAGTAGGATTCATCGATAATCCGGGATATCTCCTGGTTGGTTTGAGTCACAATCTGGGAGACATTGACTGCCAGCTGTTGCTGGGAGGCAACCCAGCGAGGATTCATCCTGAGACTCTGGAACATATGATCAGCAATCTCACGGACGGTCTCGGTCTCTGATTCTGGACATGTGTAAATGACCATCAAGGCAAGGGACCAGTTGCCTCCTTGCGTCCCCATGGATTGGACGAGTTGCGTCAGCGCCAGGCCATAGCCCACAAAAAGCTGCGAATCCTGATCAAATCGAAAGGCTGCCTCTCCGGCATGCAGAGTAAAAGAGATGCCGTAGGAAGAAAACTGGCTGTAAATCTTGTTAAAAGAAGATACGATATCAGGGCGATTCTTCTGATCGACAATCTGAAAACCCGCGAGATGAGGACGGTAATTACTGTTGAGATACTCGCTCAGAAAATAAACGCCTGGTATGTATCTCCTGACCATCATCTGGACGCCATATCCAGGAGAATACCAGGAACCTTCCTGGAATCCCGCCATGTTCAGTATAGGACTGGGCAGGGCAAAGACGGGGATATTGCTGTCGTTGAATTGAATAACCATTCTGCGGTCAGGAGATTCGGCTCGGAGAACATGCATCAGGTCGACAGAAGCTCTGCGGAATGTTCCACCCTTAACTGTCCAGCCTTGAGGAACTTCAAGGGTAAATGCCTGTTCCTGGGGGTCCTGCCAGCTTCCATAGCGAATTTTTGGCTTATTCACCATCTGGTCTCTTTGTTGCTCTGGTTCTTCAAACCGGAAAGACTCCAGCATGGCTAACAGCTGATTTCGATATTGCTCAAAGGATTCCAAGGGCGCAGCCATGACATAAAGAACACCGCTCTTCTCATGAATAGAGCAGAGGGCAAGACCTTGATATGAAATGCCTTCTCTTAGGAAGCGGAATTTTGCAGCAGTCTCGTCAGGGAAGCTGCGTATCTGCTCCATTTTTCCCCATTCAACTCCAGAAAAAAACTTGGACAGTGCAGGCAGTTGCTTCCGAATCCAAGAGCTGCTTTGCGTCTTTTCCTTGAGAAAAAAGGGATAGATAAACAGAAATGGAGAATCCTTCATTCCCTCTGAGGAAATCCAGATGTAGGTTTTATCCATAACTTTCGCTTGCCAATCCTCAGGCTGCCTTAAAGAGAATCCTTCTGAATATTTTTGCTCAGCCAGCTTTTGAGAATTGTGACTGCAATTTAAAACGAGTAAAAGTCCCATGATAATCAACAAAAGCTGAGAAACTCTTCCCTGCTTTAAAGGCTTCATATCAGCCTCCTCTCACTAAAATATGATGTCCGTCTTTCACTGAAAATCTGAGTAACACTGGGATATCATTATGAATTTTTTTCAATAGTGAAAATGATCAGACCTAAAAAAGGATTTTCAGACCTCCTCCTAATCTCAATCCTCCAAGCGTTATCGGAGGGACGACGACAGATGTCCCTGTATCGAAGTCTGCCTTACCGTACACATAACGGGCATTCAGGTCTATAGCCAGGTTTTCTGTAAAATGAAAAAGAACATGTGCTCCGCCGTTAAAGCCAAAGACATTCTTTGAAACATCGATCACTTCAGAACTCAAAGTGACTGAATCATAGGGATAGCTGTCTGTATAATTTATTCCTGCTATTGTTTTGGATTTGGATTGGATATAGGCAGGGCCTGCAGAAACATCCAGGCCCAATCGTCCACTTCTCATGCTGTAAGCTATGTTCAAGAAAACAGAACTTTCACTCAACTTACAGGTTTCGATTCCTTCGTCATCTCGGAGAACTCCAAACAAAAGGGGATGGGGAATTGAAGCAGAATAGGCCTCTTCCATATTTCTAGATGTTATATCCACTCCCAGTTCAAGCGAAACAGGTCCATAAACCCGGTATCCAAAGGCCGCACTAAAGAAATTCCCTTTTTTGATGCTGTACTGGATGCTTGCATTTGACGCTTCATGGTAGATCGTTTCCTGCCATGAGAAGCTCGATGCCTGCTCTAAGAAGCCAAGATTGTAACTTATCCAAATGTACATCTTCTTCTCACTGTAACTTTGTTTATGCTGCTGGAGTGATGTCACCCTTGCGGGTTTTTTTGGTTCAGGCTGAGCAACAAAAACTGGCTTCTCCTTATTCGATTGTTCTTGTGATTCAACATCAATAACCTTAGAAACAAGTTCCTGCTCACTCACAACCTCAACTGTGCTCTGATGGATATATCCAATCAGCGCAGGTTCGATGCCCTTCTGGGAGAGATTTACCTCATACCATTTGCCCTCCTTACCGATAGCACTGAGCTCGGTTCCTGCTTTCACCTGCATGATGATTCTGTGGCTAAGGGATGGTCCACTGCGAACATTTGCCACAGATGTCGTAACTCTTAATTTCATGTTTATGGGATGGGGGATTTCGCCCAAGGCAAACAATAAACCGGTTAGAAAAAAGGCCATTAGAAGACAGCTTGCTATTTTTTTCATTGTTGACCCCTTATATA
Source organism: uncultured Eubacteriales bacterium (assembly GCA_964429795.1). Taxonomy (GTDB): domain Bacteria; phylum Acidobacteriota; class Aminicenantia; order Aminicenantales; family Aminicenantaceae; genus CAYSCW01. The sequence continues at coordinate 23,108 of CAYSCW010000010.1, read as the reverse complement.
ACAATCCAGCCAATGGCTTCCATAGCCCGGACTGTCTGAGCATATTCTTGGCTGCCGTTTCCATAAAGAGAATAAGCCGCCTGGAGCAGTGCGTTGGCTGCGTCGATGAATTGAGAGGTCTTGGTCAGGTAGTAAACCCATGCGCTGTAAAATATGTTGGCGGCTTTCTCTATCCCAATCCCTTCCACATAGACCCCTGAGACTCTATTTGTTCCGCCATGGGCCAGGAGATAGAAGGCATGGCTATAGATAGTCATATTCAGGTGAACTCCACCATTATCGATGTCATAAGGCACATAATACTCCTGAAAAAGATGGCAGGGATCAGGATACATGGAATTCCCAAGCTGCGAATTAGAGTTAGGATCAGCCAAATTCCTGGCTCCGGAAGTACTGTAATTAGGCGATGCATCCTCGCCGACATACCAGTCAGCCTTGTATAATCCTGTCCCTTCAGGAAACCAATAAAATTCTGCCGTGACTCCCATAATATCTGAAAAAGATTCATTCAAGGCCCCTGACTCGAAGGCATAGACGAGATCTGAACTGTACTGAGTCACGCCGTGAGAGTATTCATGACCCACAACATCAAAGGCAGCCGCAAACTGCTGATTGCTTTCTCCAGGGATACAGAAGTTGACCGATTCCCCATTCCAAAAGGCATTATCTGAATATTTATTATTGTGAACATTGACAATGGTTGTTAAATTTTTATCATCGATCCCCAGTCTTCTAAAGAAAAGGTAATAAAAATCATAGATCAGGCCGACAAAAACATGGGCATTAACCATGGTGCCGTCGCTGTCCCAGAGGTTATCTGCATCCCCCGGAATATAGCCCGTTCGATAATCATAAGTGTAATGGTTATAAGGCCTGATTCTCTTTTCGTCATAAAGATAATAAAAACCGTCTGAGTAGAGGGTGGTGGCCATTTTCATCGAAGAGCCGTGATAACAAACCCCAAGTCCTATTGCCGGCTCATCAAAATGGATATTTGAAAACTCAAAGAGTATTCTGCCTGCCTTGGCATCAATGATTCCTGTCTGGCTGTAGTAGTCTCCTTTTTTTAAAGTAATCATATAAGCCAGATGATATTGATTATCCTTGGTAGGGAAAACGACCAATCGAGTCTCTCTCTTCTGCTCTTCAAGTCCTTGCTGTTGTAGATGGGAGCGGAATGCCTTGACCGCCTCTTCTTTGGACAGGACTGGATCGGTATCCAAATCTTTAATCTGGAAATATTCGCCCGTAACGCCTGCCACTCGATCATCCCTGAGATGATAAATAACCTCTCCACCGAAGACCGGAAGACCTTTATATCTCTGGATGTAGCGACGATGCTTCATTCTAGCCAGAGGATCCTCTTGAACCCTTGAAAACACCAGATTTCCTCTGGAAATTTCCGATTCAAAAAGCTTCATTAACTCAGGATAAAGGGGCAGAACATTATTTTCGGACTCGGCATTATTGGGATGTACGAAATAAACCTTACCCACAGAAGAGGGAAAGACGAATAAATTGATCAAAAGAATTAAACAGATACCCAAGAGAAATTTATTAATTTTCATCTTCTCCTCCCTTACAACCTATGATGAAGTCAAGAATTGCATTTCTGTTCTTGAACCAGTCTAGCAAGAAGGAATACCTGTAAACAATCGCCATTAGAGATGAATTAAAAGGTGATATTTGTTAACTTTAAAGTCACTTTTATGAGGAATTGATACTGTCCCTAAAGACTACCCTTGAAAATCTAGAATTTAAACCGAATTTCTCAAACCCCATTTTCTTCCCTTTAGCCTTTATTTTTACTCTGATTATGATTAAAATACACGGTTAACACCTTAGAGGAGAGTGTCATGCTTGATATACAAAAAGCCTCATTGAAGGAACTTCTGGGATTCGCCGTTCGATCCGAGATCGATTCCAACCAGGTTTATACAGATCTTGCCAAAAGATATTCCAATCCCCTTCTCAAGGAAAAATTCCAATGGCTGGCTTTCGAAGAAAATAAGCATCGGATTACCCTGGAAAGACTCTTCGAAGCTATGCTCCCTGACGAGAAGCTTGTGATTCCCGACAAACCCAGCGAGGAACTTTTCATGCGCATCGTTATCACGCCGAGTTCGACACTGGTTGATTTGTTGTATCAGGCTATGGAGTCTGAAAAAAAGGCAGAAGCTTTCTATACTAGCCTTATAGAAAGAGTGGAAGCTCCTCACAAGAAGATTCTGGAGTACCTGAGCCAGGTAGAACACAGCCACTATATCATGCTCAACGGGGAATATGTCCTTGCTCAAGAATTCGAGGACTACGGCGAAAAGGATATCGACAAAGTTATCACCTAGGAGGAAAGGTTAGGATACATCACTTGTTATCCGGGACGACATTGGATTTTTTTTAAGAAAAGACACTATTCCTATAGAAATCAATTTTTGCGGGAAAAATGACGGTAAAGAAAATATGTCAACGCAAAGGATATAATAAGTACGATGAGAGGGAACAATATTCCAAACATGGCTATTCCTTCTTGTTTTTATTCTTGTGTTTCTTCCGATAAGAAAAATAGGCCAGCAGAAGACCCAAAAAAGAAAAGAGATAGGCAATGGACATTCCGATGACAACGGCAAGGCTCTGACTCATTTATTCCTCCCACCTTTCTATTCTCTCTAAATCTTCCAGATATTCCTTTTGCTTGATTTCATAATCTTCTGACAAGGCCTTTAATTTGGGATCGATGATTTTGATCATCACTACCAACAAAATCAAACTCACAGCGAGGATAACCCAGCCATACCAGAGTAAAAGCAGACTCAAGGCCACTCCCAGGGCCAACAAGAAATAGACAACTGGAGAAATGATGAAGGTCAAATAATCTTCTTTGCTCCACCGGTCAGCCTGTTGAGCTGTCCATTCCTTTTTTATCCAACTCATTTCATTCCTCCCTCAGTCTGTTGGCCTTCATACTGAAGCAATCCCCTTCTCTCCGCCTCTTCCCGAACCGGGCTCCACCAGCCTAGAGGACGAGACATAACATAATATTTAACCAGCCGGTCCATATCTTCGTGTGGAGTCAGAAAGGTAGTGGGAATATAAATCAAAGCGCCCAAGACCATCATGAACCAGAACTGGAGATAATCTGGAAGTACGGGAATGACCTTAAATTCAGGGAGCACCCAGACCACAAGCCAGCTTAATCCCAGATTGGCTATCCAGGAAGAAAGGTACCCCCAGGAATTGAAGCGCCACCAGACGACCTGCAGAATACTGGGGAGCCAGATGCCGGCAGCCATGATCCACAAGGCAAAGATGAGCCATTGAGTGATCTCCTGCATCATCAGGCCGTAGAGGAAGGATCCCAAAAGGAGAATGAGAGTGGATACTCTCCCCACCCAGACCAGTTCCCTATCACTCGCCTTGGGGCGGAAATAATGCTGATAGAGATCCCGGGTGGCATAGGAGGCCCCCAGGTTGAGGTGAGTGGAGATGGTGGAAAGGTGGATGGCCACGATAGCCGCAAAGAAAAAGCCTATCAGTCCCACAGGCAGGAACTCAAATCCTATACGGTACCAGGCCATCTCATACTCAGCCGTGGATTGGATATTCGGATACAAGGAAAAGAAAGCGATGATGGCAATGGCCCAGAGAGAATTCCGGACAACGATCAATGCCGAACCAGACCAGATGCTGTAGCTGGCGTCCCGGATAGTCCGGGCCGACTGGATGCGCTGGGCTTCTGGATACCAGTCGATGGACGTCCCCATGCCGAATCCACCGATGACGGCTATGACCAGCATGGTCAAAAACCAGACCACGGGAAAATCCCCGGAAGTCCATCCTGAAAAGGCGAAGGGATTCAGCCGCCAGCTTTGACCTATAGATTCGAGTTTGATCATGATCCTTTGGGGTCCCCCTGCTGCTGCTATACCCCAAATAGAGACAAGGACGATGACCGAAAAGGCGATCACGCCTTGCTGGAAGTCAGCCATGATCACTCCCCAATATCCAGCTGCCAAAACATAGATGGCGCAGAGGGAAGAAAAAAGTATGAGTCCGATCCACTCAGGCCAGCCGAAAAGAAGATTGCAGAGTTTGCCCATAGCGATTCCCACCCAGCCAAGGACAAACATGTTCATGAACACCTGCCAACCCGCAATCCAGCCTCGCAGCATCTCAGCCCCCATGCCTGAGAACCGAAGAGTCTGCCATTCAGCCTGGGTGTAGGCTAAGGAACGGCGAAAAATGCGTGTTGATGCGAAAGCAGAGATGGCACACCAGGCAGAAAAAAAGGTGTACCAGATACCCCTCAGACCGTATCTATAAATGACCCCGCTTACCCAGATAGGAGTATCGGTTGCCGAATGTGTGGCATAGACAGAGGCCGCAGGCAGCCACCAGGGAAGCCCCCGACCTGCCAGGAAAAAGTCTGACATGGAGCGCTTCCCAAGCCTGTAGAAAAGCACCCCACAGACGATCATGAGGATGATGAAGACAACGAGCCAGAACCAGTCCAGGAAGGCGAAGTTAGCCATACAATCCTCTTTTTGCGCGAAATAGACAGGATATGATAAAAAAAAGGGCCAGATGAATCAAGCTCTCTTTGTCATTTCCAAGGGAAAAGGAGAG
>CAYSCW010000010.1:0-18385 GCA_964429795.1 uncultured Eubacteriales bacterium | reverse complement strand
ATATTAAAAAGAGAGAGGAATAGAACAGCATGGATAGCAGGAAAGCCAAGATGGTCGATTTTCTTCTTAGACGAGGCATTGCGCCTGAGCGAATCGACATGGACAAATACTGCCAGCTTTTTTTAGAAGAGATGAAACGAGGGCTGGAGGGCAAACAGAGCAGCCTCCAGATGATTCCCACTTTCATCGAGGTGGACCGGGAACTGCCACTGAATCAGCCCGTCATCGTGCTGGATGCTGGGGGCACCCATGTCAGGGTGGCCACTGTATATTTCAACAGCGGCGGCTCTCCAGTCATCGAGCATTTCAGCAAGCACCCCATGCCCGGCCTGGAACGAGAGGTGGGAAAGGAGGAGTTTTTTCAAACATTGGCGGGGTACATGGTGGAAATCGGTGATGCCTCACGGCATGTGGGCCTCTGCTTCTCCTATCCTGTTGAGATGCTTCCTAACAAAGATGGCAAGCTGGTGAGATTTGTCAAAGAGGTGAGAGCAAAAGGGGTTGATGGTGAACTCATAGGGAAGAATTTTTTGCTCGCACTCGAATCATCCGGCATTAGACCTGATAAACACATCGTCCTTCTCAACGATACTGTGGCCACCCTTCTCGCCGGGAGGTCCTTCCGAGGGAGAAGAGCATTCGACAGCTATGTCGGCTTCATCCTGGGAACAGGAACCAACTGCTGCTACATCGAGCAGAACAGTCGCATCACAAAGAGAACTGATCTGGATCCGACAAAAAATCAGATCATCAATGTCGAATCCGGCGGTTTTGGCAAGGGCCCGGTCGGCGATATAGACCAGAAGTTCGACAGGACTACAATCAATCCTGGCAGGTATACTTTTGAAAAAATGATATCTGGAGCATATCTCGGCCCTCTCTGCTTCTTCGCCATGAAGTCGGCAGCCGACAACGGTGTTTTCTCTTATGAATTCAGGGAGAACCTGCATGCAATCAGCGACATAACAACGGAAAATATCAATCAGTTTCTTCTCTACCCTGATGGAGACGAACATCCTCTAGGCGCAGTCTTAAAAAGGGGAATACAGGACGATCGGATTTTGCTATACCACCTCATAGATCGTCTAATCGAACGATCTGCTGTATTATCTGCCATCAACATTTCATCAGCTGTTCTTAAATCAGGAAAGGGAAAGAATCCTTCTCTGCCCGTCTGCATCACAGCTGAGGGTTCCGTCTACTATGGTTTGCATTCAATGAGGAAGCGTGTGGAGCGCTTTGTCCAACAATATGTAGTTGAAACGATGAAACGGCATGTGAATTTTATCAACGTTGACAATGCAACTCTCATCGGAGCTGCCATTGCTTGTTTAACCAATTGAAGGCCATAAAGAAATTACAACGATATCTACTGTCTGATCCGAGACTCACTATTTTTTGATCTGTTCCTTTATTTTTGTGATCAGATGATCGAGAAATTCGATCTTTCCCTGGTCCGTAGACAAGCCCTTCGCCTTCCTCAGATAATCTATAACCTTGGCATAATCTCCCTGATGGATGTAACAGCAGCCAGCCATCTCCAAGAACTCGGGGGTCATCAGGGCTCAGTTCTAGGGCCTTCTCGAAGTGGGTCAGGGCTTCAGGAATACGATTGAGCTCGAAGAGGATGAGTCCTGCGTTGTATAGAGAATCCACACTGTCGGGTTTGCGTTCTAGGGCCTTTTCAAAATACTGAAGAGCTCTCTCCTTCTCGTTCTGCTGCTGATAACACAGGCCCAGCTGATGGAAGGATCCAGCAAAGGGAGGGGTTAACTCGGTCACTTTCGTCAGGGCCTTAATCGCTTCGGGATATGTCTGTTTCTTCATGTAGGCAATGCCGAGGAGGTAAAAGGCATTCGCGTCCCTGGGGTTGTCAGTTACCATTCTTTTCAAGATTTCTATGGCCGCGTCAAAATCTTCTTGCTGTATTTTTTCTGTGGCTTTCTTAAAATCAGCCTCTGCCTGCTTCGCTCGTTTGAATTCACTGAACTGGTCCCTTGTGACCATGATGATTGTCTGCATTTCTACTTTCTGCATTCGATCCTGAGGGATGTTAAAATCCCACTCGTCTGTCTTCGTTTCATATCCTTCCTTCTCTATGGAGACATTATATATGCCGTGAGGCAACCCGATCAGCTTGTATTCTCCTTTCTTGTCTGTTTTGATGCTATAACCCCGGCTTGAGTTTTTATCCTGGAGTGTAACTTTAACTCCCTGAATGGGTTGGTTATTTGTGTCCACAACCTTCCCGTAAATATAATATTCTCTATACTGGCCAATTCTGGATATCCCACAAACCATGAGGTTGTATGTCCTGGCATATCAAACTCGGGCACAACTCTAACCCCTCGATCCCTGGCATAGTCCAAAATCTCCTTTATCTGTTCCTGGGTATAAAAGTTTCCATCCGAACCCATCTTATGAAGTTTCGGCCAGCTCTTGCACTCCACTCGAAAACCCTGATCTTCGGAGAGATGCCAGTGGAGGACATTCAACTTTACCGCGGCCATACCATCCAGATTGCGTTTGATCACCTCGACAGGTAATTTCAAGAACAGCCTTGGAATCATCCTCTCCGATATCGGAGGAAAGAGGAATTCCAGTTTGAGCACTCAGACGATGGATCATCCGTCGTACAGCCCTCTCCAATCGCGGCTCCACATAGCCTTTTAAAATAACTCGAAATTCAGAGCCCACCTCTAATCTTCCCTGTTCAAAAGAAATCTTAGCAGGAAATGGAACGACCGGATTTTTTGGTTTCTCCCGCGAAGAACAGGAGACAACCTGACTAAAAAACAAGGCAATCGCTAAAAAAAGAAAAAAAGGATTTAGCCCTCGAGAAATAATCATTTCATTTCCTTTCCGAATTTATTCTGCTTTTCTCCATTCATTCTTTCATGAGTGAATTGAACTTGACATTATTTTCTCCCGAAAACTTATAGCAGAGAAAAAAACAATTGGCAAATACCAGTAGAGTAAGCATCATTATTTCCAAGTGATTAAGCAAGCGGCAGAAAGGGATATCACCTTAAACCTTTTCCATTTTCTCAAGCTTCAAGAACTCATGACTGTAAAAAGCATCTTCCGTTGTAGCCAATGGTGAGGGATATATTCAGTCACTGCGGCGGGGACCCTCCATCCGAAGCCTATGGTGGAGGATGGGAGGGTCTTTGTCGAGGATGGAGGGACCCCGCTACCTCACTACCCAACTGGATGAGATGTTTTCACTCATCATGGGAATGGAGATGCTGTCATTATTCACCGACATATTGACATGAAACCGGGAGGACCTTATAATTTCCACATTATTTCCGGGGAAAAGGAAGGCAAGGTGTTTAACAGAGAAAATAAAGAGAAAGAAAAGACCGATCAAGAAAAGGAGACCATTCCAAACACCTCCCGCCTGGGTCCAACATTCAACCTAAAAGGTGAAATCTCAGCTAAGGAAGACCTGATTATCGACGGTTTTTTTCAGGGAAAGATCGATCTGGGAAACAACAATTTTATCTTAGAACGGACAGGAAAACTAGAAGCCGATATCCGTGCCAGGAATGTCACTATTTTAGGAAAGATGGAAGGAAACATCTATGCTTCTGGAAAAGTGTTCATATCAAAAGAAGCCCAGATGACAGGAGATATTTCAGCCTTTCGCATCTCCATAATGGACGGTGCCCAGTTTAAGGGAAGCGTGAAGATGAGTTCTTCAAGTCGAAAACTTGAATCCTCTAAGTGATTTTTAAATTACTTATGCTGGTAATAATCTGCTGGTGTTTGACTGACGATGTATTCCACTGCTTTCTGAATACAAACTCGGATAGCTTTCTCGGTTGGAGTCTTGGAAAATCCTCCCAGTGCAACGGGGAGGCTTCCGCCTATGTTGGTTAAGCCGCCGAGGGCGAAGTTAGTGGCACTGCCTTCAACGCTTGTGGCTGCAACGATCTGGGATGTCTTGGTATCGATAATCCTGATATCCATGGCGATATGTGCCTTTTTCACTCCTCCACCGACCGTAACTCCAAGAACTTTAGTTCCGCCACCAACGCCTTTGGCTCCACCTTCAAATTCTGTGATGGCTGCCGTGATGAGAAGTTCTGCTCCATAGATTTCTCCTGTAGGAGCTTCTGTTCCTTTCTTTATTCGGCCTGTGGCTGCAAGATCCTGCTCTTTCAACACTTCACCAAGCTGCTCTCTTTCCAACACGATATAGCGATTGGTGTTGAAAAGGGCTGTGGTCAGCATGTCTTGCATGCCATCGCCGATCTGCTTGAAGTTCATCCCGAACATTCCCAGCCAGCCTCCGGTCCATCCCCCTTTGGCTGTCTTGTCCTGAAACTCGCCGACAGCGATCCGGGCTTTTGGTCCATCATATCTTTCTGCTTGAGCCTCTGCGACGGAAGGACCTCCAGAAGATGTGACTTGTGCCGTGGGAGCGCATGATCCTAGCCAGATGATGACTGCAAGAAGAGCCGTGAATGCACATGCCTTTCTCATGTTTTCCTCCTTATTTTATGTGGATTATATGGGCCTCAAAATCATTTGTCAATCGAACTTTTCTGCTATAATAAAATAAAATGAACAAGTTCAAGCTCCACTTCGAATTCAAGCCTAAGGGAGACCAGACCAAAGCCATCCTGCAATTGACCGAGGGCCTGGAGAGTGGCGAAGCGCACCAAGTGCTTATGGGAGTGACCGGTTCTGGAAAGACCTTCACCATAGCCAATATTATCGAAAAGGCCAACAGACCGGTTCTGGTCATCTCTCATAATAAAACATTAGCAGCCCAGCTCTACCAGGAATTCCGTCGGTTTTTTCCTGAGAGTGCAGTGGAATACTTTGTCAGTTACTACGATTATTATCAGCCTGAGGCCTACATTCCTGCCTCCAACACCTATATCGCCAAGGAAGCCACCATCAATGAGGAAATCGACAGACTTAGGTTGAGGGCTACAAACTCGCTCTTCCAGAGAAGAGATGTGATCATCGTAGCCTCGGTTTCCTGTATATACGGCATAGGTTCGCCCCAGACATATTACTCTATGAGCTTTCCCCTCCAAAAGGGCCAAACCCTAAAAAGAAAAGAAATCCTGAAAAGCCTTGTGGATATCCAGTATGAAAGGGATGAAGCGGAATTCGAGAGGGGAAGCTTCCGCGTCCGGGGGGACATCATCGAAGTCTATCCATCCTATGAGGACATCGCCTACAGGATTGAGCTGGACGACGATCGCATAGCAAACATCTCAGCCATAGATCCTCTCCTGGGAAAAACCTTGAACACATACCAAAAAATCATCCTCTATCCTCGAACTTTCTTCTCCACTCCCCCCGACATTCTTGATTATGCCATTCGAAGCATCGAAAAGGAGCTGGAGGAGAGAATTACCTTTTTCAAAAAACAAGAGAAGCTTATGGAAGCCAATCGCATAGAGGAAAGAACCCTTTTCGACTTGGAAATGTTGAGGGAATTTGGTTGGTGTCCTGGAATCGAAAATTACTCCCTTTATCTCAGCCTGCGGAAACCCGGCGAACCTCCTTACACCCTTCTGGACTATTTTCCTCCTGACTTTCTAACCATCATCGATGAATCACATGTGAGCATTCCCCAGATCGGAGGAATGTACTACGGAGACCGCTCTCGAAAAGAGACTCTGGTAGAACACGGCTTCCGGCTTCCATCAGCCTTGGATAACAGACCCTTAAATTTTAAAGAGTTCGAAAATCGGGTCCAGCAGATGCTCTATGTCTCAGCCACTCCGAGTCTCTATGAAATCAAAAAAGCCAGAGGCCGAGTCATCGAACAAATCATCCGTCCCACGGGACTGACCGACCCTGAAGTAGAAGTGCGTCCCATCAAGGGGCAAATCCAAGATCTGATGTCCGAAATCGTCAAGCGTGCCAAAAAGAGGGAAAGAATCCTGGTAACCACCCTGACCAAGAAGATGGCCGAAGATTTAACCCGCTATTATCACGAACTGGGGCTTCAGGTACGATATCTCCATTCAGAAATTGATACACTCGAGCGGGTGAAGATCCTCAGAGATTTAAGAAAAGGTAAATTTGATGCTTTGATCGGCATCAATCTCCTGAGAGAAGGACTGGACCTACCCGAAGTGTCCCTGGTAGCCATTCTGGATGCAGATAAGGAGGGATTTCTTCGTTCCTCCATCTCCCTCATCCAGACTTTCGGAAGAGCTGCCAGAAATGTCTCTGGCAAGGCCATACTGTATGCCGATGGGATCACCGATTCCATGAAAAAGGCTATCGATGAAACAAACAGAAGGAGAAAGATCCAGACAGAATACAACCGCAAAAACGGCATCACTCCTCAATCCATTCAGAAAAGAATCGATGAACTCCTCTCCAGCATCTATGAAAGAGATTATCTGGATTACTCCCGGATTGCAGAGGAGAAGGAAGTCTATCTCTCACCCCAGAAGAGAAAAGAAACAATAGAAAGGCTGGAAAAGATGATGAAAGAAGCCGCCCGCAACCTGGAATTTGAGAAAGCGGCTGGACTGAGGGATGAAATCAAGAGATTGAAAAAACGGGAGCTGGAAATCGGGCTCTAACAATGAATAAAGCGCTCAAAATAAAGATAGAAAACCTCCCTGAAAAGCCAGGGATTTATTTTTTCAAAGACGCCCAGAACAACATCATCTATATCGGCAAGGCCCGATCTCTCAAGGACAGAGTGAAGTCTTACTTCCAAGCTACATCGGATTCCAAAGTCCACAACATCATATCAGAGACAGCTGATCTTGACTACGTCTTAACTGACTCTGAAAGAGAAGCCTCCTTCCTGGAGAATAATTTCATCCAGCAACACCAGCCAAAGTTCAACCTCAGACTGAAGGATGACAAGAGTTTCCCCTATCTGAAAATTACTGCCCAGGAAAAATACCCTGGAATCTATCTCACCCGAAGGGTAGAGGCGGATGGAGCCCGCTACTTTGGTCCCTTCAGCCCGGCTCATCAGGCTCGTAAGACCATTCATCTTGTCAATAAATATTTCGGAATAAGAGGATGCGAGGAACATGTTCCCGGCAGAAGGAAAAGACCTTGTCTGGAATATGACCTTAAGTTGTGTACAGCACCTTGCGTCGCCTGTATCTCAGATAAAGAATATAAAGAAAATGTGGACAACGCCCTTCTTTTCCTGGAAGGAAAAGTGGAAGAACTGCTTGCAGTGCTGGGAAGGAAGATGAATGAGGCTGCACAAGGGCAAGAATTTGAACAGGCAGCCCAATGGAGAGATCTGATCCGAACCATCGAACAGATCAAGGAAAAGCCAAAACTTACCTCTGTTCAACAGGAAGACAAAGATATCTTTGGTTTTTCAAGAAAGGGAGGAAAATCCGCCTTGTATGTCTTTCAGATGAGAAAGGGCAAAGTCAACAAATCAGAGGGGATTTTTCTTCAAGTACCGGCTGAGATGTCAAAGGAAAAGATTCTCTCCTCTCACCTGCCGCACTTTTATAAAGAAAAAAGAGATGTTCCTGACAGAATATTTTTACCCTTTGAACCTTTCAGGCGAGATGAAGTCAAGAAAAAACTCTCTTCTTTGAGAAAAGGAAAAATCAAAATTCTGGTTTCCCAGAGAGGGAAAAACAAAAAGCTCGTGGAGCTGGCCAACCGGAACGCTGAAATCCTTATCAGGGAGAAAGCTGCGAAGATCTCCACTTTAGAAGAAGCCAGAGACATCCTCGACCTGGATAAAATTCCCCAGCGAATCGAGGGCTTTGATGTCTCCAACATCGGAGGGAAGGAATCCGTGGCTTCTCTGGTGGTCTTTGAAAACGGAAAACCTTACAAGGATAGTTACAGAAAATATAAAATCAAGACCGTAGAAGGGCCCAACGATGTGGCTTCACTCCAGGAGGTCATCCACCGAAGATACACCCGTCTTCTTGACGAGAAAGAGGCGATGCCTGATTTAATCCTGGTGGACGGCGGAAAAGGGCAGCTCAGCGCTGCCAAGAAAGCTTTAGAAGATCTCGGGCTGGGAAGCGTTCCGGTCGCTTCCCTGGCAAAAAGGGATGAGATCATATTTACACCCTTTCGTCCAAAAGGCTTGCGATTAGAAAGGACCTCCCCTGTGCTCAAGCTTTTCCAGAACATCCGGGATGAGACCCACCGCTTCGCCATCTCCTTCCACCGTCTCCGGCGAAAGAAGAAAAGCTTCGAATCCCTCCTCGATGGTATCCCCGGGATAGGGACTCAAAGAAAATTCCGCCTATTGGCCAGATACAGAAGTATGGATAAAATAAGAGAAGCACCTCTGGAGGAACTGGCAAAAATCATCGGAAAAAAAGCAGCCAGAGATCTTAAATCAAGATTACAGAATAAACCTCGATCTTTCACCTAACAACCTTGCCCATTTCAATTAAGGCTTGAAGAGTCTTTCCTTTTTTCGGTCTTGATTGGGTTTTTTGGAAAATAAAGCTTTTGTAGCTTTTCCAGCCATTTTTTTTTATATTATTAAACGACACAGAGACAGAATTCCTGCCTTAAATGTGGAAAGAGCTATGATTACGGGAATTGGAATCGATCTCATCGAAGTCGAGAGAATCAAAAAACTCATAGAGAAAAATCCTCGCTTCATCCCGAGGATCTTTACTCCACAAGAGATCCATTATTGCCAAAACAAAGTGAATAAATACCAGCACTTTGCCGCCCGCTTTGCTGCCAAAGAAGCCTTTTTCAAGGCATTGGGGAGAAGAATCAAATGGAAAGACGTCGGTTTGACAAATCTTTCTTCAGGAAAACCTGAATTGGAGATAAATGCCAAGGAAAAATTTCCCTTTGAAAGCGCTCATGTTTCTGTCGCTCATCTCTCCGCATACGCTGTAGCCATGGTCATTCTGGAATCCAAAAAATAGCTACACACCCAAAAACCCCCTCCAGTCCAAGATTACCCTTTCTTAGAAAACCTCTGCCGATGAGAAATCAGAAGTGAAGAACCAGTCTCACTATTAAACTGACAGTAACCGCAACCCCTGTATTCAAGGCCACGGATATCAGAGCTACCCGCTTTCCTATTTCCTTCCAGAGAATGGCTACCGTGGAAAGGCAGGGGACGAAAAAACTGATGAAGACAGTGAAAACAATGAGCTGCTCTTTTGAAATAATGGTCATCAAATCCTGGTAGCGGACTCCCAGAGCCTGGAGCATCATGATCAAGGAAAGCTCTTTGCGCAAAAAGCCGAAAACCAGCGTCACCCCAACCTCCTGGGGCAATCCGAGACCGCCCGCCACCAGAGGAGAAAGAACCAGATTGATGATTCTATCCAGATTCAAAAATTGTATAATCCCTAAAAAAACACTTCCTGCGATCAAGATCGGCCAGGCAAAGCTCACAAAAGAGCGTAGCTGAAAATATGTCTTCCTCAGAATATTTATCAAGGAAGGTACTTTCAAGGAAGGAATCTCAAGGATCAATCCAGGTGAAGGCACTTTGTAAAAAAGGGTGATCAAACGACCGATAACACCCAACAACAGGATGTTAAAAACATAGAATCCAAGAGCCCAAATTGGCCCTAAATAAAAGGCAACCAGAGCCAGAATGACTGTGGTTCGAGCCGAACAGGGGATGAAAGGAATGAGAAGCGAGGTGATGATCCGATCTCTCCGTGATTCCAAAATCCTGGTGGATACGATGGCTGGCACATTACAACCAAATCCAAGAATAAACGGAGAAACAGATTTGCCATGGAGCCCGATGCGGTGCATAAAAGTATCCATTAGGAAACCGGCTCGGGCAAGATAGCCGACATCCTCCAGCAGAGACATCAAGAAGAGGAGAGGGATAAAATAGGGTAAAACAATGGCGATCCCGCCAGCCACACCCTGAAGAAATCCATCCAGCAGATAGAAATAAAGGCTCAGTCCCAGATGGGTAGAAAGATAATATCTGAAGTTACTCAAAGGATCCAGGAGCAATTCTTCAATCGGACTCCCCACTTTAAATATGACGAAGAAAAAACCGAGAAAAATAAGAATAAGAATGAAGTACCCCAAAACAGGATGCATAATGATATCATCAACTTTCTTTAAGGGATCGATCCTCACTCCTCTTTTCACTTGGGTACTTTCTTCAAAGATTTTAAGCGCCAAGTGGTGTCTCTCTGCTGCAATCACTTCATAAGCAGGGGCATTATGCATCTCCTCAAGGTCGCTTCTCACCCGATCTAAAGCCTTCTTCAGAGGAAGGTTGATCTCCCGAAGCATCCTGTTAAACAACAGCTGAGAAGCTTCGATCATCTTTATAGATGTGAATCTCTTGTTGGCCACCAATGGAAACTCCTCAGGAATTTCCCTGGCAAATTCCACCACTTTATCCTCAACATCCTTTGACCATAGGATCTGCGGGGGTGCAGATTGATTTTCCAGAGTATGGAGAGCTCGATCAATCATATTTTTTATCCCCCGACCATGAGAGGCGATGGTGAGAACAACGGGGGCACCGAGAATCCGTTCCAGCTTCTGATGATCGATCACCATTCCCTTTTTTTCCGCGAGATCCATCATATTTAAAGCCACGATCATGGGGTATCCCAGCTCGATGAGTTCTAAGGTCAGCTCCAGGCTTCTGCCCAAAATGGAGGCATCGATCACATTGATGATCAGATCAGGCTTTTCCAAGAAGAGATGGGTAAGGGCCACCTTTTCGGCCGGATCAGAAGGATTGAGGGAATATGTTCCGGGAAGGTCGATGATATTGAGAACCTGGCCTGCCACATTCACCTTGCTATGGGTGTGCTGGACAGTTGTGCCTGGAAAATTGGAAGTCTGTGCTTTAAAGCCAGCAATGGCGTTAAAGAGGGTGCTTTTGCCACAATTTGGCTGGCCGATGAAGACGATATCAGGATATCTATTTTTTTTGGTCAATGATTTCTACCATAATCTTCTGGGCGACTCCTCTGCCCAAAGCCACAGAAGTATCCGAGGTCAGATCCCGCACCAGAACAGGACCGCCCAGAATACTCCGCGAATCTAACTCGATGACGTCATCTTTATGAAAACCTAGAGCCAGAAGCCTTCTGCGAACTCCGTGTCCACCGTGAAAAGCTATAACTCTCAAGGGAGTATCTGGAGGCGCATCCATCAAGCTTATCATTCTCTACCTGACACAATCCTCGTTATCTAATTGAGAATAAGTTGGAAAATAACAGTTGATGATAAAGAAAGCAGAGAAAAAAATCAATATTTAGATAAGATTTCTTGCCCGGGAATAAAAGAGATAGAAAAGGACGATGAGATAGTTTATCACCACAAAAGAATATCCGGTATAAAAACGGAAAATATCTTTTCCCAAGATTTCCCTTAAGCTGGCTCCGATGATGATAAAGTTCGCTATCAGGATGTACCTGAGGACAGAGGGAAATTTTTGGACGATGTTGAGAAGAATGACAACAGCCAGGATGGAGTATAGATAATTGTAGTACCACCCCAGTGGAGAAAAAAGAGGAATCAAAACCAACAAGAAGGAAAATTCCAAAACCTCTGGCTTTCCCAAATCCCTTCTCTTTCCTTGAATCATCATCCATAGAAAAGAGAACCCGATGATTATGGAGCAGATAAGGATGAATATCCAAACAAGCCTTGTATCCTCATGAGTGACGAGTTTTAAAAAGAAGGCATGCAGGGAGGCGTTATCGTAAACATTCATGAGCGCAGGAGTGGAAAGGGATAGGGTATGTTGCCACTCTTTTAAAACCACCATGTTCCCTTTAATTCCATAGAAAAGCACTGGCAGAAATATCCCCACCAAAGTCACTCCAATCCCTGCTGCTACCAACTTGATTCTTCTTTTAATGAGGAAATAAGGAAAAAAAACTAGAGCATAGGGCTTAAAAAAAAGAGTGATCCCCCAGCAGAGCCCTGCCTCTGTTTCCTTTTTTTTTAGGAGAGAAAGAAGAGCGATGACCAATAGAAAGATGATCAGCACATTGACTTGACCGAGCTCAATCTCACGGGCCAAGAACTTGAGCACTATCAGAAAAGAGAAAAGAATGACCTTTTTTCTTTTCTCCAGCTTCGAGGGAAGAATCTTATAACTAAGGAGTAAAACCACATAGAAAAGGAAAAGTTGAGAAAAATACCAGATAAATTTGGCCATTTCTTCGGGGAGAAGAGCAAATAGAGCAAAGAACACTGCTGAGGCAGGGGAATATTTGTACTGCAAATGACCATCCGCTGTTTGGTAGAGAGTTTCCCCGGCGATGATTCTCTTGCCGCCTTGATAACAGACGTCGAAATCCGACATATCCTTTCTCACCCACAACAAGTAGATGATCAGGAATAGCAAGAAGGCAAGAATGATGAGAAGAAGGGTCTTTGTTTTCCTTGATATCAAGCCGAACCAGCCCAATTTTTTACATTCTATGGATTTTTGGAGGATTATTCTATCTCTTTTTTCAAGATTATGCCATCATGGTCAGTTTAAATAATGAATCGATATCTTAGGCTGCGGTTCCTGTCCACCCAAAACCCATAGTGGGGGATGGGAGGGTCTTTGGCGAGGATGGAGGGGAACCGACATGAAGAAGCCCGATCCCGGTCCCAGGTCCTGGTCTCTGATTGACAAGGAAAAGGCTTTCTGTTACAAATGAATCAAATGTATAAATGGCTGATTCAAAAAATCTTCGGCACTAAAAACGAGCGAGACCTGCGCAGACTTCAGCCTTATGCTATTGCCATAAACGAGCTCGAACCCCACATTCGAAAACTCAGTGACGATCAACTTCGCCAGAAAACAGCGGAATTTAAGGAAAAGCTCAATCAGGGAGCCAGCCTGGAAGATCTTCTTATCGAAGCCTTTGCCGTTGTCCGGGAGGTGGCCAAACGGACTCTCAACATGCGTCATTTTGACGTTCAGCTGATGGGAGGAGTCGTCCTCCACCAGGGGAAAATCGCCGAGATGAAGACAGGTGAAGGCAAGACCCTGGTGGCCACTCTTGCCGCCTACCTCAATGCACTAGAGGGCAAAGGCGTCCATATCGTTACCGTGAATGACTACTTGGCCAAGAGGGACACGGAATGGATGGGGCCCATCTATAGATTTCTCGGACTCACTGTAGGGACCATTCAGCATGAAATGCTCGATAGCGAGAGAAAGAGTGCTTACCGGAAAGAGATCACCTACGGAACCAACAATGAGTTTGGCTTTGACTACTTGAGAGATAACATGAAATTCCGTCTCTTTGATCTAGTCCAGAGAGAGCATAATTACGCCATTGTCGATGAAGTCGACAGTATCCTCATCGACGAAGCAAGAACTCCCCTCATCATTTCCGGACCCACAGAAGAATCCACAACTCTCTATTATCGGATTGACAATCTCGTCCGCCGCTTTCGGAAGAATACCCAGTTCCAGGTGGATGAAAAGACAAGAACCGTAGCTCTCACCGAGGAAGGAGTCTCAGATGCGGAAAAATTCCTCAAGGTGAAAAACCTGTACGATTTAGCACACATGGATCTCATCCACCACATCAACCAGTCGCTCAAGGCCCATCAACTATTCAAAAAAGACGTCGACTACATGGTTAAGGACAGTAAAGTCATCATCGTCGACGAGTTTACAGGCCGCCTGATGCCCGGCCGCCGCTACAGCGACGGCTTGCATCAAGCTCTGGAGGCTAAAGAGAGGGTCAGAATAGAGGAAGAATATCAGACCCTGGCCTCCATAACCTTCCAGAATTATTTCCGGATGTATCGAAAGCTTGCGGGAATGACAGGAACAGCTGAGACAGAAGCCACAGAATTCCATTCCATCTACACTCTGGAAGTGGTGGTCATCCCCACCAACAAGACTCTCATCCGCTACGAATATCCCGATGTCATTTACAGGACAAAAAATGAGAAATGGGATGCGGTTATGGAGGAAATCATCGAGAACTACGAAAAAGGCCATCCAGTTCTGGTGGGAACCATTTCCATCGAAAATTCTGAACATCTCAGCTCTCTTCTCCGAAAGAGAGGAATCACACATGTTGTGTTAAACGCCAAATATCATGAGATGGAGGCCAAGATCATCGCTCAAGCAGGTCGGATCAGCGCTGTGACCATCGCCACCAACATGGCAGGAAGAGGAGTGGACATCCTTTTAGGGGGTAACCAAGAGTTCTTAGCTACAGAACAATTGAGAAAAAGGGGAGTTGATCCTAATGAGGCCTCTCAGGAGGAATGGGAGAAGGCTCTTTCCGAAGCAAAAAAGATCACAGAAATGGAACACAAGAAGGTGGTTGATCTTAACGGCCTCCACATCGTCGGCACAGAGCGTCATGAAGCCCGGAGAATCGACAATCAGCTCCGAGGAAGAGCAGGAAGACAGGGTGATCCAGGATCCTCACGGTTTTACCTGTCCCTAGAAGACGACTTGATGCGCATATTTGGAAGCGACAGGATTTCAGGGCTGATGGCCCGAATCGGCATGGAGGAAGGCACTCCCATAGAACATAGGATGGTCACCAAAGCTATAGAACGGGCACAAAAGCAAGTGGAATCTCAGAATTTTTCTATCCGTAAACACCTTCTGGAATATGACGATGTGATGAACAAGCAGAGGGAAACCATCTATTCCCAGCGCAAGGAAATTCTCCACGGAAAGGATATGAAAGAATACGTCCAGGAGCTGAGCCTTACCCTGTTGGATTGGTTAATGGATAACCATGTCTCCAAAGAGAAATCGCCTGAGGATTGGGACAGGGATGGCTTCAGCAAGGCTATCGCCTCTCAGTTCGGTCTTGACATCGATGAACTTCAGATTGATTGGGAGACAATAAATTTCGATGAGTTAAAGGAAAAAATTCTCAACAAGCTGAACGAAATGTATGAAGAAAAGAAGAGAATCATCGGATCCGACCGGATGAGAGAATTCGAAAGAATCATCATGCTCCAGGTGATTGACTCGCAGTGGAAAGATCATCTTCTGGCTATGGATTATCTCAAAGAAGGGATCGGCCTTAGAGGATACGGACAAAGAGACCCCTTGGTCGAATACAAGAAGGAAAGCTATGATATGTTTCAGGGAATGATGGACCGAATAGAAGAACAATCCATCCGCTATCTCTTCCTTATCCAGCCTGTGATGGAAGAGGAACTCCCCGAACAAAAAGAACAACCCCTCTACTACCAGCACGCTCAGAGCTCTCCTGTTTATCGGACTCAGAAGGCCAGGTCACTCATCCCCAAAAAGAGAAAAAAGAAAAAAAAGAGAAAATGAGGTCTAAAAATGTTGGATCAAAAAATAAAAGAAGGGCTAACCTTTGACGATGTCTTGGTGCTTCCCGCCAAGACCGATGTCATTCCAGCTCAAGCGGATGTCTCCACACAGCTCAGCCGCAACATTCCCCTAAAAATCCCCATCGTCAGCTCGGCCATGGATACAGTGACCGAATCAAAGATGGCCATTGCCCTGGCCCAACAGGGAGGGATTGGGTTCATCCACAGGAATATGTCCATCGACAGTCAGGCAGAAGAAGTGGATAAGGTCAAGCGCTATGAAAGCGGGATGATCGTGGATCCCATTACCGTGCGGCCCCATAACAAAATCTTCGAAGCCAAGGAAGTGATGAGGAAATACAAGATCTCAGGCCTTCCCATCACGGATGAAAACAATAAATTGCTCGGCATTCTGACTAACCGGGACATCCGGTTTGAAACCCGACTCAACCTGACCATAGACAAGGTGATGACCAAAGACCTGATCACTGTTCCTCTGGGGACTTCCCTGGAGGAAGCGGAAAAGCTTTTTCATAAGCACAAAATAGAAAAAATATTGATGGTGGATGAGGGTTTCCATCTCAAGGGATTGATCACATATAAAGATATACTTAAAAGAATTCAGTATCCTCATGCATCCAAAGATGGCTACGGCCGCTTAAGAGTGGGAGCTGCCATCGGAGTAGGACAGGATGCATTAGAAAGATCTCAGGAGCTGATCAAGGCCAAAGTGGATATCTTGGTGGTGGATACGGCTCACGGCCATTCCCAGCGCGTTCTGGATACTGTCAAGGTCTTGAAAAAGAAATTTCCTGAGCAAGAGCTGATTGCGGGAAATATCGCAACCTCCGAAGCAGCCAAGGACCTCATGGAGCTGGGAGTGGATGCGGTAAAAATCGGAGTAGGGCCAGGATCAATCTGCACAACTCGAGTCGTGACAGGAGCTGGGATACCCCAGATTACAGCCATCGCCGAGGTGTTCAAAGTGACAGGTCCCATCAACGTCCCCCTCATCGCCGATGGAGGAATCAAATACTCAGGAGACATTACAAAGGCTATTGCTGCCGGTGCAAGCTCAGTTATGTTGGGAAATGTCCTTGCCGGTACGGATGAGTCTCCTGGTGAGGTGGTCATCTATCAAGGACGATCTTATAAAACATACCGGGGCATGGGATCACTTGAAGTGATGAAAGAGGGAAGCAGAGATAGATATGCCCAAGATTTCTATACAGATGAAAAGAAACTTGTCCCGGAAGGAATCGAAGGACGTGTTCCCTATAAGGGATCAGTGTCCCATCTCGTTCAGATGATGGTGGGCGGACTGAAAGCGGGCATGGGCTATGCAGGATGCCGAACCATACTCGAGCTTCAGAAAAAGGCAAAATTCATAAAAGTGACTGCGGCTGGCGTCAGAGAAAGCCATGTCCATGATGTGATCATCACCAAAGAAGCACCTAATTACCATTTAGATTAATTAACCTCGAGGGGTCAGTTTCCTCAGACATTTGAAAAAGAGAACCAAATTCTCTTAAAGCCAAACAATCTCTATAAATTTTATATATTCGATTGACACAAACCATCATTTTTGATATGTAATAGAAAAAAATCGTAGGAGGGCTGATGAAAAGAAGAAACTTTTTCGAAAAAAGCGGTTGCGGACTGGCAGGCCTATTTTTGACCTCTTTAGGTTTGAATTCCTGCACAAAGGAAGAAGAAACCCCACCTGAAGTCCAAGCACAAGCTCCTGCTCAAGAAGCTCCCAAAGAAGAGATGAGCCGAAAGGATTTGGTCAAGAAGCTGCTCATGGAAAAAATGGGAAAAACAGAAGAGGAAGCAGATGCAATGATTGCCGATTTTGAAGAAAAGCTTCCCCTGGTAAAAGAAAAATGCATCTGCAAGACATGTCCGAGCTATGTCGCAGAAGAGACTGAGGTAGGATTCTGCCATCCTCTGGTTGGAAAGAGCAAGATCATCAGTGAAGAAAAGGGATGCGATTGTCCTAAGTGCCCTATCCATCAGAATATGGGATTGAAGAACGGATATTACTGCACCCGAAAGTCAGAGTTAGAACAGGAAATAGCCAAGATGACATGAAGTCTTCCTTTCAAGCAGGGAAGACTGCCCGAAAAATTTAATCTTTTTAAAACATAAGAAGGACTAAACTACTTCAGAAATACAGAACAAGATCCCAATCCAAAAAGAGAAAAATGAAAAAATTCTGGCGCTGTTTCGTATGCAACGACATCCACTATGGAGTCAAGCCTCCTGAAATCTGCCCCACTTGCATGGCAAAGAACGCCTACCTGGAAATCACATCTGAGGAAGCCCGAAAGGTTAGCAGTATAACTCAAACAGAAATAAATAAGGAGAGGTTCCTTCAGACCATTGAAAATTTTGCAGAAAAAAATGAATTCCAAGTCAACCCGGATAAGGAAAAGGTTCTGATGCTCATCGACGGAGTATTCAACAATGAGCAGAATCAAGGATTGAAATACTGCCCTTGCCGGCTGACCACCAAGGACTTCGTGGAAGATCTAAAACTTGTGTGCCCCTGTAACTTCCTCATCCACGAAACATATAAAGACAAGAAAGATGGGGAATGCTGGTGTGGGCTTTTCGTCAGGAAGAAAGATGGCTAAACTGATTATGTTCCACGGAAGGGAATGTCCTCACTGCAAGAATATGATGCCCCTGGTGGACAAGTTAGAAAGAGAAACCGGGATCAAATTAGAAAAGCTGGAAGTGTGGCATAATGAGAAAAACGCAGACTTGATGAGGTCTTACAGAGAAATCATCTTCCCAGTCTGCGGGGGTCAACTCCGTACCCCCACTTTCCTCAACACAGAAAACAATGAAGTCATCTGTGGAGAGGTAGAGTACAGGAAGCTAAAGGAGTGGGCCACCAAATAAGCGGATTTATATACTTTGCCTGTAACTAGATAGAGTGATTCCTGTCTTACGTCTCTGGATCAGAACACAAGGCCGATACACCATTTTTCTGAGGTAATCGATGGATCAGAAGCGGCCCGATTCATGAACGACCTTATCCAACTGTTGGAAACACCAAAACAACTGATCGCAGACCAGGATAAATAAATTCAAGCAGAAACAAACGACTCTTCTTTACTACTGAAGTTATCCTTTTTGGCGACAAAAGAGGTATTAT